>JBAZEU010000020.1:0-2654 GCA_041653755.1 Minisyncoccota bacterium | reverse complement strand
TGGGGCTGATGCCCTGCGCGACCTTGTCCTTATAGCCTGTGCATCGCTGCAACAGGCCCATCGGCGTAACGCACGAAAGAATCCACGCAAGTTCGGTGATTTCCGGCACGTCCGACTGCCGCCAGAAAACGGTTCTTTCAGGGTCAAGGCCTAAGGCCAGATAATCCATCGCCACGTCGATAATTCTCTGCGAAAGCAGTTCCGGCTTCGGCCCGCTGGTCAGCGCGTGATAGTCCGCTATGAAATAGAACGCCTCGTTCTCAGCCTGCAGTTGCAGATGCTGGCGCATCGCGCCGAAGTAGTTGCCGATATGCAGCTTGCCCGATGGCTGTATCCCAGATAAAACTCTCACTAACTGCTCCTATTCTTTGACACGGATTAACACAGATTTCACTGATAATCAAAGAAAAGTACACCGGACACCCCCAAAAGTCAAGGTTTTAACCGCCCACGGACCTTTGCCGTGGATTTCTCTTTTATATTTAGCCCCTCGGCCAGCCGAGGGGGGCGTAGTTGTTTTTATTTAGCCCCGCCATTATTCCCGATTGTCTTTTATCGGGATGTGGCGGGGTTACGTCGTTAATTTAGCCGTTAACGTGAAGAAAACTAACCAATATAAATCTTCGTGCCCCTTCGTGCCCTTCGTGGTAAAATTCAAAAATTATTGTTCTTTAAGGCGGGATATATGGAATTTGATGAATTATCCGGAAAAGTCATTGGTTGCGCTCTTGAGGTTCATAAACAATTAGGTCCGGGCCTTCTGGAATCTGCTTATCAGCGGTGTTTATCCTATGAGTTGGTTTGTGCCGGTCTGACTCATCACTATATCGAAAAAGAGTTGCCGATAGGTTACAAAGGCGCGAGACTGGACTGCGGCTATCGTGTGGACATACTTTTCGAAGATGAATTAATTGTTGAACTTAAAGCTGTTGACAAATTATTGAAAATACATGAAGCACAAATTTTAACATATATGAAATTAGCTAAAGTCAAAACGGGTTTGCTGATAAATTTTAATGTTACAAGACTCAAAGACGGCATTAAAAGATTTGTATTATAAGAAACCACGAAGAACACAGAGAACCACGAAGAAAAATATATTTTAAGTAAGCCTTCGTGCACCTTCGTGCCCTTCGTGGTAAAAATAAATTTATCTGTTTCAGAGGTTAAAGATGCCGGAACATATCGATAAATATGGCGACCCGTTTATTCTTATCCCAATTGTTATTATGGGAGTAATTTTGTTCTGCGTTATTTACCGTCTAATTGGTGACATACAATTATTCCGTGGTTCGGTCCGCTTGCCTATGGCACTGGCCGTTACAGCTCTTGCTTTGTATGGCTTTGACCGTGCAGTTGTGATAAATATTGTTAACAGTTATGTTGCAATGGCATTTAGTATTCTTGTTGGAGTTGCCGCACTGGTTAAGGGCAAATGGCAACAAAAACAAAAGTCGGAAAAATGAATTGTTTCTTTTGAACCACGAAGGTAAATATATTTTTAATAACTCTTCGTGCACCTTCGTGCCCTTCGTGGTAAATGATTCTTTTACATATAAAAAAGGACAAGGAAATGGAATTTAAAAAACTTAAAGAAATGAAAGATAAATATGAAAAAGAAAACGGACCAACGAAAACTTTTCTAAAAAAATATGGAGAACTTTCGGAAAAATCTTTGCTCGCCTTTTTCGACGAGCACTACAAAAAAGATAAAAGTAACAACAGAATAAGGAGTTCCAGTTTTTCCGATAGAGTATTTGCTTGGTGGACGATGCAATTTTTAAATGATAAAGTCTGTAATGCCCCCTACAGTCCTAAAGATGATAACCCACTGGTTAGTAATAAAAAATTCGACTTTTTCTTCGAGGGCAGGGGCAAAAAGAAAGTTTTTATTGAGTTCAAGAAAAATATCGACAATATCGAAAAAGACCTGTTCAAATTTTGGCTGCTGAACGGGGCCGGTACAGACAAAAATATCATAACTGCTCTGGTTGTATGGGAAGAAAACGACAATTCTACATACAAAAACGGCGATCGTTCAAGTTATATTAATATACTCAAACATGCTAAAAAGGCAGAGTTTTTAACCGAGTATTTTTATTTACCGAAGGATAACCGAGAAAAACTCATAAAAGGAATTAAAGGTTACACAACTTTTTTAACGGAACTTAAATAAGAAATATCCTTCTATCCACCACGAAGACCACGAAGAAACACGAAGTTAATTTATAGAATCCTTATAATCCGCGGTTAAAAATTCTCTGCGGTCTTTGCGTGCTCTGCGGTGAAACCAATATTTAATCAGATTTTTTAATCCTTTTTTATCCGGCGGGGGAAAATTCAGACACGCGAATTCTTTATGGTACTTCTTCGCAGCCGCGTCGTAAACCCTTGCGGCCTCGATTTCATCTGTGAAATAGCCAAGATGGATGCTTGTTTTTCTATCATTTATTTGCACCGCCCATTTCTTATGATGTTTGCTCCAGCAAATGCCCTTATAAATCGAGCTGCACTTTTTATTTATTTTCACCCGGTTCCTCGCGTTCTGCAAACCCGTCGCAATTCGCAGATTCGCCCTGCGATTAACCAGCGAGTTTCGGTTGATATGGTCAATAACCAGTCTTTCTTTTGAATTTCTGACATTGGAATTTTGA
>JBAZEU010000019.1:0-2704 GCA_041653755.1 Minisyncoccota bacterium | reverse complement strand
GGGTGTTTGACAGGATAACGGATACTTATAGTTTGTCGGTTGGAGTCAACGTCTAACCATTTGATTCTTAATGCTTCGCCGGGATCTGCAAAAGTTTCTTTTAATGCTTGAAGATAGGTCGCTAATAGCTTAGATTTTGCGGCGTTAATTAATGCGTCTAATTCGGTTTCGTCAGGTACAAACGGGTCGAAATCTTCTTGGTGGTAATGGGGAATTTCCCACGATAGCTTAAGCATTTTCACCATAGAGTCATAAGCGTAAGAATAGAGCATCTTTGTACCGTTCTTTAATGGGGTTCCGTCTTGTCGTTTCATTTGGCCTATGATGGTTTTAACGTGTTCTGGATCTCGTAAGTTAGCGCCTAAAACTGCAAGATGTTTTACTTTATCAACATAGTCGGATTCTGCGCTGAATGCTTCTTTTTCTAGGTATGCGTAGAACTGTGTCAGTAAGCCTTTGGTGTCTGCATCTACTTTTTTTATCTCTCCCACACAGAATTTATGTCGCTGTGTGGCGCTCAAATTTTTCGCCCTTCGTGCGCTTATTTGGCTGTCGGCTAAATCATTGCTGATATTATTTAAACTGTCATAACATGGGGCGATATACCTAAAGCCACATTTCCGGCAAAGATAACGCTGAGTTTCCGCGCCATTAGCCAGCTTCCGCATCCCATCTTTGAAATGTTTTTCAGAGCCGCATTGAGGACACTTAAGAAGGCATACAGACTCCAAATTAAGCATCCTCCTTACGTTCTTTTTCTCTTACCCCAAAACCGTTCTCTGCATTTTCTTTAACGCGTTTTTTGAAGCATTCAACACAATAGAGATTTCCGTTTAGATTATATTCCGCTTCTAATGTGCAATCGTAACCGCCATTATCAACACTTGAGCAGGTCCTACCGCCTTGTCTAGGGATACGCTCATATTCTAACCATTTAGTAAATGCGCCGTTTACGGCGATTTCTTGAATCGGCGTATTATCAGGCTTATTTTCTTCAATAGGGATAGATATAGGGTTAGAATATGTGCCGTCTATATTACTCCCCGTTTTTTTATTATTAATAATTATATCTTTTATTTCTTCTATTGTAATTTGGTTTGCAGTGCCATCAATATTTAAAATAATTGGAGGAACATCGGTTTGTATCGGCGTATTTTCTAACCATTTTTTAAAGCCTTTTTCTAAAATTGGCTTTAAATCTGTGGCGAAATCTACAATCGCCGTATTTGGCGCATTTTTTAACGGATAATATGCGTTAAATCTACGATCAATATACCCTTTTTCATTGCGCTCGGTTGCTTCTCTTATATCTACGTATCCAATATCTTCTAATCGTTTAAGCCATTCTCGTATTCTTTTGACTGATAACGGGCGTTTCTTTTCTTTATTATACCTATCAGTTAAATCTTCAGCCGATAATCCTTTTGTGTTTTTAACAACTGTATTATAAAATTCAATAACTCTATAGTCTGTGCTTGTTTTAGTTGTTTCTAAGATTGCATCGTATGTACTTTTTGCGTCTATTGCATCTTGAATAGTTGGTAATAAATAACGTTTACCAGCGATCATTATGATGGGTCGCTGGAACATTTTAAAAATTGCATAACTAGGTACTAACTCTAAAAATTTGTTAAAATCGCGCATATCGCGTATTGCAGTATTACTGAATGACTCTTTTATATCAACAAAAGGAACAGCAACCCTTATGTTTCCTTGTTTTAGGTAAGTTTTGATTTTCCTTATGTATTCTTTTATGACTTTTCGGTTAAATGGTTCAGTTTCAAAATCCCAGGGGTAGGCGCTTTTTTTGTTTGATATATCCATTGACTCAGCTATTTTTTCTGCTCTTATGCTTGGTGTTGCTGATAATGTTCTGGTAGCAAATTCTTCAACGTATGAGCTATCAACTGAGTTAAAAATCATGGCGGGTGCGCCGATAAGTCGAGTAATATGTACTGTTCCTCTATCATCGACATATTTGTGATCTATGTACTCGCCATCGTGGCTCATTGTTTTAAACATTTTAAATGTTTCAAGGTTGACTGATTCAAGAAAAACTAGGGTTTTATTACGTAAATCTACTTCATAGTAACTTTCACGAATATCTTTATCCCATTTGGCTTTTTGCTCTTTGTATAGTTTCTCTGCTTCAAAAAACTCTTTTCTCTCTGCATCGCCCCAACCTAATGTTGGATCTTTGAAATCTTTTTGTAATGGTTTTTGTGGTTCTTTTTCTTCGTCTAAAATTTTGCCGTCTTTTGATTTCCTTATTCCGTTTTGGTGACTAATGACTTTAGGGGATTGGCTGCCTATTTCTTCTATATCTTCATTTGGCAGGAATTTTAGGGTTTCAACTGTGCTGTAGGATTTACCGCTTCCACTTTCAGCTTTTAATCCTAAGTTTAGAGGTTTAAAATATGTAGATAATCCAACGTGGAACACTATTCTTATTATATGATCGTCAAATTTGCTTATGGTGGTATGTGCTTGTTCCATTAGCTTTTTTTCACATTCAGGGTTTTTACTGAAAAGCTCTATCTCGGTTTTTAGTTTCTCTGCTTCTTCTTTTTCGTCTTTTTTTGCTTGTTTTTGCTTCCAATATTCGGGTGGCACTTGGTCTAATGGGGTTTGGTCGGTGACATCATAGATAGTTGTAAATGGATTAACAATCTTTACCGGCTGCTCTGTCATGGTGGCAGCTCCT
>JBAZEU010000018.1:0-3556 GCA_041653755.1 Minisyncoccota bacterium | reverse complement strand
AAAGCCTCCTGCCGGGGCAGGAAGCATTTGAATTATACAACAATATGTTTTTAAGTCTTATTACATTGCCGGAAGGATTCGCAACGGACATTATGGCTAATGCCTCGGCTCTTTTTTCTGATCTGTCATCATATACGACTTTGATTATCGGTGTCGTTTTAGCCGCAGTCGTGATCGAGGTCGTCATCGGGGCGATAAAAAGATAAATTAAAATTATGGTTAATCTTGGGGTCGAAGATAAGTGCGATTGCGAGGATTAGAAGATGATTTACAACTTTTTAATTATTATGGCGATCGGTATTCCTTTAACTCTCCTTTGTCTTTTATTTTTTAAACTAACGCCTAAAAAGCCGGAAGAGTTAAAATATTTTTATGATCCGAAAAATTGGCAAGATTAGAGTCTTATTATTAGCAGTTCTTTTTTTAACGGTTTTTAATAGTAAAATAGTTAAAGCAACAAGTGGTGCGTCAGAGCAATTAGATTACTCGACGCAAAGTGAAACATATACAGGCTACGGAACGGTAGCACAAATATTAGACGAGGGTGTCAGTATTACTTGCGACGAAGCCCACGATTTTTATTTTTACATTTTACCTAACATCGACGATCCGATCGCTTTTCAAAAAGAGATTGTTTTAGGATACGGTTATCCGTTAGGGGGTTTCTTTTTTCCAGTTATGGAATCGCCAAACTCTTACGATTACGATACCGAAACAGGATTGTGGGTTGCTCATCTCGCCGCGAATTATCTTACCGGAGAAAATTGCCCGAATAATCTTTTTACTCTAACTGCTCTCGGTGTCCAATTTTATTCACACGAGGGGGTTTCTCATTATACTTTGGGAAGCGCGACTGATGTTGTGCCCGGATTCGCAACGATAAATGATGTCGCCGATACACAAGTCGCTGATTTCTTTTATCAAATTGATGGAGGAGAGGCCCTGCCGGAAGTCTCTTTGACTTATCCGGTAGAGACTACAACCATTCAAGATTTCGATAATTGGATTTTAGATTATTCAATGCCTCTTGTCGTCCAAGATCCGCCGTTCTATACGATCTTTGTTAGCTACGGATTGGCAGACGGAGATTTTTTGTATAGCGATTATTTCTTTTTAGACGGCGGAGTTGGAACCGATTATTTTCTTCAGAAAAGAAATGTTTTGACAGATGAAGAGTGGAAAGCCAAAGCGGAAATATATGCTGGAGAAACCCTTGTCGCCGTTTCCGATACGGTGGTATTTACAATAGATAATGTTTATGGTAGTGGAACTTTACCGCCGGAAGCCCCACCGGTAGTAGAGTGCGGACCGACAGATCTTGTTTGCCAATTAACTCAATGGATCACAAGCTCTTTTCAGACACTTTTAAATTATCTGTTTGTGCCGTCCGCGCAGAGTGTCAATAATTTTACAGGATTGCTCGCGCCAATAGAAAATAAACCGCCAATCGGATATTTTAATATTATAAAAAATGAGTTGTCCGGGCTTTCGGGTGGCACAGCCTCTTTTGAGCTTGCCGGATCTGATGAAATAAGCACCGTGTTTGAGCCTTTAAAGACTGGCATTTCTTTTTGCCTTTGGTTTATATTCGCGCTTTGGCTTTTTAAAAGAATTACTAACCTCGAAATATGATCACGACAGCAATCCTCTATCTTTTATACGGAGTGGTGAAGGCTATAATCTCGCCGATCACTTTGCTTCCTGATGTTTCTTTATCAAGCAATGTTTCAAATGCGATTGCTTCAGCGAGTAATTATCTCGAAGCCGTGGACTTTATTTTACCGGTTGCCACTATAATCGCGGTCTTTGCGATAATCTTGGTCGTAGAGGGCGCTATTTTAGCTTATAAGATGATTAACTGGTTGATTCGGAAGATACCGGGCATAAATTGAGGTAAAACCTCATTTTTTCAAAAAAACGAGGCTTAAAATTGACTTCAGACGCGCGCTATCTTTTCGCCTTGATAATTATGCCTTGCCGACATTAAAATAACCTTGATTCTAACAGGGCTATTTTGAGTTATCTACAGGTTGTTAGATTTTGGGGCTTTTATTAAAAAGACCAAGGGGGATATACTTGCCCCTAACAGGGGCAAGAGGGGGTTTCCTTTCCGTTTCGTAGTAAAGCTTGATCTATGGAAACAAGCAAAGTCTTTAAAAACAAGGTTGAAAGGTTAAAAAAATCGAAAAAAAGTGGAAGCAAAAATGACTGAAAAAGAATTAAAGCTTTTAGAGAAAATCTCTAAATGGATTCATCAAAAATCTTTAAAAGAGCGAGGTTTAAGAGTTCAAGATATTGATGAATATTTTAATAAATTAAGAGTTCAAAGCCGTATTGATAAATATTTTAATGAATAGAGAACCAAAAAAAAGGTCGCCGGCAAGGCATAATCATCAAGGCGAAAAGATAGAGCGCGTCTGAAGTCAATTTTAAGCCTCAATTTCTTGACTTTTCCGAAAAAAAAGTGTAAAATCTCTTTTAGCCAATTGTCGAAAAAAGAGATTTAAACAAAAATGAATTGCGATTTTTCAGAACCAGTCGATCTTAATCCGGGCATTGGAGATTATCAATTCAGTAAGATGATCTGTTCCGGAGGCTTAAACGATCTTCCGACTTATAATGGCTTCACTTCTGGCGAGATGGTGAATAGTATTTTTTTATTTTGGATCTTTTCTATTTTACTTTTCTCCGGGATATACATCTTTTTAAGAGGCATTAAAATAAAACAATAAAATGGATTTTGAATATTTTTATAGTTTAATGTTTTACGGAGTGATCTATTTCTTTTTCTGGCAGGTTGCGATCGGAAGCGTGATGTCAATTTTTGATTATGTTTTCAAAGAGGATAGGCGTTTAAAAATTGATATTAAGAGAGATGATTGAGCTTAATGAGATATTTAATAATTGGACGCTTATGACCGAAAGCATAGTTTGGGGCGCGGTAGTGTGGGCTTTTATTATAGGCTTTTTAGCCGCGCTTTTTGATAGATTCTTGCCTTAATGTTATAATTATGATTATAAAGGTCGATCGAATAAAAAGATTATTTAATGTTCACATTACCAGTTACCGTCGGAGAAGTTGAAGGTTTAAAGGATCTCTTGCTTGGGAATATCACCACGCAGTTTGCAGATGCCGGAACGCTTGGCTTTGTCGCTTTGGCGATCGGTATTCCTCTCGCTTTTTATGTCATTAAGCGCGTGATAGGCTTAATGCCGAAAGGCAAATAAAAGTCGAAAATACAAACCAAAAAATATTTAAATGATCACAGTTCCTGCTACTTTGGGATCGGCGTTGACCGCGAATATCACCTCGCAGTTTGGTGATGCCGGCACGCTTACCGTCGTCGCTTTGGCGATCGGTATTCCTCTCGCTTTTTATGTCATTAAGCGCGTGATAGGCTTAATGCCGAAAGGCAAATAGAGGCAAAAAAAGCCTCCTGCCGGGGCAGGAAGCATTTGAATTATACAACAATATGTTTTTAAGTCTTATTACATTGCCGGAAGGATTCGCAACGGACATTATGGCTAATGCCTCGGCTCTTTTTTCTGATCTGTC
>JBAZEU010000017.1:0-4372 GCA_041653755.1 Minisyncoccota bacterium | reverse complement strand
TGTCACGATGGCAGATGACGGCGGCTCTTCAGGAATTTTACGGGAAGAGTTTGGAATTTTGCCGCCAGGTGATTTAAGGAGAGCTTTAGTCGCCCTTTCTTCTGAAAGCCAAATTTTGGCTGATTTATTTAATTATCGTTTTTCTAACGGCGTCGGATTAAAAGGCCATAGTTTTGGCAATCTTTTTCTGACGGCTCTAGAAAGAATTACCGGAGATTTTAATCAGGCAGTCAAGGAAGCGGGGAAAATTTTGGGAATTAAAGGAAAAGTTATCCCCGTAACTTTGGATTATACTCGTCTTTTTGCCCGACTGGAGAATAATTTTTTAGTGGTGGGTGAATCTAATATAGATGTTCCCAAACACGATGGCCGTCTTTTTATCAAAGAGGTCTTTTTGAATCCAAAGCCAAAAGCAAATAAAGAAGCGCTTGAAGCAATAAAAGAAGCGGATTTAATTATTATCGGTCCAGGAGATCTCTATACGAGCATTATCCCAAATTTTTTAGTCAAAGGGATTAAAGAGGCGATTCAGAAATCTCAGGCGAAAAAGATTTACATTTCTAATATAATGACGAAATTCGGGGAAACAAACCATTTTACTGCTGAGGATTTTTTTGCTACCATAGAAAAATACCTCGGCAAAAATGTGATTGATTATTTTTTGGTCAATATTGAAAAGCCCAAGCCATTGTATTTAAAACAATACAAGAAGGAAAAAGCCGAATTAGTAAAGTATAATCGGCAATTATTAAGCGCTTGGAAAAAGCCAAAAGTAATTTTTGCCCGTTTATTGAGAAAAGGGCCATTATTGCGCCATGATCCGGAAAAATTAGGCAAGGCCATTGTTAAATTGTTTCATTGTTAAATTGTTCCTGTCATTCTGAGGCCGTAAGGCCCCTGCCTTCGCCAGCGCCTGAAGCCGCAGGCTATGGCGGGCAAGCCCGCCTTCGCTTCCACCTCCGCTAAAGCTTCGGTGGATAAAAAAGCTACGGCGGGCAGGGAAGAATCTCTCGCGAATGCGAGAAATTCACTAATGTACCTGAAACAAGTTCAGAGATCCTTCGTCACTTCGTCCGCCAGTTGGCGGACTCAGGATGACAATTTCCTCTCCTGTCATTCTGAGGCCGTAAGGCCGAAGAATCTCTCGCGAATGCGAGAATCACACTAATTAAAATTAACGACGTCGGACGTCCCAAAATTCTTTGTCATTTTCAGCTCAGGATGACAACTTCGTTCCAAATACAAATTCTCTCTTTGCCTGTTATCGTGAGGAGCCCTTCCCAAAAAAGAGGGGGGGACGACGAAGCAATCTTATGGCCTTTGGCCTTGAGATAATCTAAATGTTGTTTGTTATGGATAGAAACGAATTTTCAAAGTTTTACGACCAAAATATAGATAAAGTTTTCCGCTTTATTTATTTAAGGGTGGATTCTTCAGAAACCGCTCAAGACTTAACGTCTTTGGTTTTTTTGAAATTTTGGCAAAATATCTCTTTGCGAAATGATTTGCAAAAAAAGAGTAAAAAAACAATTTCTAACCCACGAGCGTTCCTTTTTCAAATAGCCAGAAATCAAATAATTGATTTTTACCGCCAAAAGAATAAAAATCCTTTGTCCTTGGACGGCTTGGGGGAATTGGCTGATTTTAAATCGCTAAAACCCGTTTTTGAAGAGATGATAGAATTAAATATGGAGATGGAAAGAATAAAAAAAGCTTTAAAAGCCATTAATCCGCTTTATGCCGATGTTATTATTTGGCGGTATGTAGAAGATTTATCAAATCAAGAAATCGCCCAGATTTTGAAAAAAAGAGAAGGAAATGTGAGGGTATTATTGCATAGGGCGTTAGAAGCGCTCAAAGAGCAATTAAATAACCAATGACCAATTTTCAATGACCAATCAATGATTCAATGATATGTCATTGCGAGCGAATTAGCAAATGAGCGAAGCAATCTTATTTTCTTTGGGATTGCCACGGCCTTTGGCCTCGCAATGACAGCTACGCTGCCAGTTTGAAAATTGGCAGGCGGGCCTGCCCGCTTCGCCTTGCGACCTTGCCCGATTCGCTTCGCGATTCGAAGCAGGCGGGAGCAAGGTAGGCGGGTAAATTCAATGAAAATTGTAAATTAGAAATTGTAAATTAAGATTTTATGACTTTTACCTTCTATTGTTCATCTATTTCATATCAATTCGTCTGCCTGACCGCTACCTGAAGCCGCAGGCTTTGGCGGGCAAGCCCGCCTTCGCTTCCACCTCCGCTAAAGCTTCGGTGGATAAAAAAGCTACGGCGGACAAGGAAGAATCTCTCGCTTGTCCCTCTGTCATTCTGAGGCCGTGAGGCCGAAGAATCTCTCGCGAATGCGAGAATTACACTGATGTATCTGGGATAAACCCAGAGATCCTTCGTCACTTCGTTCCTCAGGATGACAACTTCATTGTCAGTTCAGAGATCCTTCGTCACTTCGTCCGCCAGTTGGCGGACTCAGGATGATAATTTTCTTTTTTGTCATTCTGAGGCCGTGAGGCCCCCGCCTTCGCTTCCACCTCCGCTAAAGCTTCGGTGGATAAAAAAGCTACGGCGGGCAGGGAAGAATCTTTCGCGAATGCGAGAATTACACCATTTACTGTAACATTTTAGTGTTTTTGTCGTCTTCAGTAATAGAGAACTAAAAAATTGTTAATTGTGCCAATGGACGAAAAAGAGCTTATTCAAAAACTTAGTGAATTTAAGAAAATAAAGCCTAACTCAGATTGGGCTGTTTGGCTTAAAGCCCATATTTTAGAAGCGAAGCAACCAGAGGTCTTTGTGGAAAAGCCAAAAGTAAAATTGGCTGGTTTTGAATTTATTCATAAATATCAAAAGGCGTTTGTTCCCGCTGTCTTGGGTTTGTTTTTTGTTTTCTCGTTTGCTTTTGCGCAGTCATCTTTGCCGGGTGATGTTTTATATCCAATTAAGACATTAACTCAAGATGCCAAAATTTACTTTGCTTCTGAAAGAACAAAACCGATTGTCCGCTTGGAAATTGTCAAATCAAGAATGGAGGATTTAGCTAAAGTTCAAGACGAGGAAGCCGAAGTTAGCGCCATAGCGAAAAATATTACCAAGGATTTGGAATTAGTGCCTCAGGAAATAAAAAAGATAGATAAAAAACAGGTCGCTTTGGATGTTTCAAAAAACATTCAGGAAAAAAGCAAAGATTTAGGGGCGATAGTTGAAAAAATTAATTTAGAAGAAAACAATAAACAAGAGTTAACCAAAACCGTGGAAAATACTCAATCTCAAGTTTTGGCTCTTATTATGGAAACCACAGAAGAAATAAACCATTGTCCAACTTATCTGAGCAATAGTTTGGTTGAATTGGGCGAATATTTTGCCAATTCCGAAGCGATAATGTCTCAATGGTCTTCTGATGAAATTGTGAAAGCCAAGTCTTTGTTGGTAGAGGCAGGCCAGGTTTTAAAAGCCGGAGATTGTCTTCAAGCGATGGAAAAGATAGAAAGTATCAAACAATTATTGGCAATCCATTCTCTGGATTTACCTACCCAAAATTCTTTAGAGAATCTTGGGCAGGTGGAGGTCGAAAACTACACCCCCACACCAAACGAGGATTAGTTGCCAAAGGCAACAAAAAGCAAAGATTGTCTTTGTTATGGTGTGGGGGTAAAACTCCAGAGAATTTGGATTAACCCACGTATAAAGTAAACTTTACGTGGTCAAACGGTTATTAGCCGAATGAAGTTGGTGGACGCAAAAATGGACGTCCTTCACCAACTGCCTGAATTTTCAGGCTAAGGTAGGTCGATAATGGCCTTGTCCGCTTAACTTTTTCAAAGAAATTTAGGCGGGTAAAAATTAATAAAAACAATTAAATGAAAATGAGTAAAAAAATTATTGCGTCTGTTCTTGCTGTAACTTTTGCCTTTTCTATGGTTGGTTCAGCTGGGGCAGTTACCCTTGAAGAGTTGCAAGATCTGTACGATGATTTGTTAGCTAAATACGAGCTTCTTTTAGCTCAACTTGGACAGCCAACAACTACTACCGGCCTTTGTCTTTCCAGCGATCTCTCGCAAGGAATGACAAATGCTGAAGTTAAAACCCTCCAACAAGGATTGAATCAGGATTCTCGGACTCAAGTAGCTGTTTCTGGAGCTGGAGCTCCTGGATATGAAACTACTTATTTTGGTCCTTTGACCAAAGCGGCAGTTATCAAATTCCAAAATCTTTATGCTCCTGAGGTTTTGACTCCTTGGGGATTAACAGCAGGAACTGGTTTTGTCGGTTCTACAACTAGAGCAAAATTCAATGCTTTGTATTGTACTCCAGCCCCAACAACCACTACCACAGTTCCCGGTGAAACCACTACTACAACAGT
>JBAZEU010000016.1:0-5289 GCA_041653755.1 Minisyncoccota bacterium | reverse complement strand
CAACTGTCGCCTATGCGGAATGCCGCTTCAGCCCTGCGGGGCTGGCGGCACTCCGCATGAGGCGCCGCACATTAGATAAAATAGCTCCTTTCAGTCGCTACATTATCTAACACCGTATATCTGGCTACGCCCTATGAAATATTGTTTATAATTTCTATTTATTAATTTGAGCTCTTTTTGGTTTTTTAAAGAAAAGAAAAACGCCGGCACAAAACTTCGTGCGCGGCGCATATAATTACAAAGATCAAAGGCCTTAAGGGCAAATTAGGCAACTATACACCTCCTCAGCCCAAGTCCCTGGCTGGAGATACGCCTCTTTGGGGTATCCGCTCGGTCGTCCCTCCTCATTAGGAGTGAAGCCAAACCTGCGGTCAAGAGGAAGATATACAACATCTACCTCTTCATTGCCCTCAAAAAAATTATCTACCCCTTTTGGCGGGGTATCGCCTGCGTTATACGACAACACAGGCTGCTCCCCCAAACGCTGGTTCATGAGTCCACGAAATCTATTCTGAAAGATTTCGTCATCATAAACCTTCTTAGTACGTTCATCCCATTCCCAAATAAACCAGGGATGATACCCCTTGTCCCAAGAAAGGGTGTGTGTCCACCACCAATCCCACGCCCCGCCAGTGGCGAGATATTTCATATCTTCAAAAGACACTAACATTTTTTTCATTTTACTTCTCCTTTTTCTGTTTTCAATGTTCAATTTTATGATATAAGTATAGCATATTTATAAAATTATGTCAAGCAAAATCGTCAAATTAATGCTAAAAACAGCTAAAAAACCAAAAAGAGCTCATAAATTAAGGATATTATAAACAATATTTCATCGGGCTTCGCCCTAATTTACATTTCGCTTTACTCAATGTAAACTACAGATATACGGATACATTATACGCAATTCAAAAAATATTTTTCTTGTAAAATAAGGAGATTTTGATAGGCTTTAATAATAAGGAATAAATTTGTTTTTTATTTTTTAGAGGGGAAATATGGTGTTTTCTCCGCTACGCTCCGAAAACGATTTATTTATAAAAGGATTTCAATTTAATAGAAAATATGGAACTAATAAAAACATTTAATGAAATTACAAAGTCCGACACCGCAATAGCAGGCGGTAAGGGTGCTTCACTTGGCGAAATGACACAAACGGGTATTCCAGTGCCACCCGGCTTTGTGATACTTTCTGACGCTTTTGAAAGATTTTTAGAAAAGACGGATTTGAATGTTGAAATTGATTCTATCTTGCATTCTGTTGACCACAGAGAAATGCACACAATAGAAAATGCCTCAGAAAAAATAAAGGCGTTAATTCTTAACGCAGAAATACCTGTAGATATTTCCGATGAAATACAAAAATTTTTCAAGAAACTTGGCACAACATATGTCGCTGTTCGTTCCTCAGCTACTGCAGAAGATTCCGCAAGTGCAGCTTGGGCTGGACAGTTGGAAACTTATCTAAACACAACTGACAAAACATTGCTTGAAAATGTTAAAAAGTGTTGGGCTTCGCTTTTTACTCCGCGTGCAATATTCTATCGTTTTGAAAAAGAGCTACACAAACAAAAAATCTCTGTTGCGGTGGTTATTCAAAAGATGATTGAAAGTGAAAAATCTGGTATAGCTTTTTCTACTCATCCAATTACACAGGACAAAAATCAGATAGTTGTTGAGGCAGGATTTGGACTTGGGGAAGCAATAGTTTCTGGACAGATCACACCTGATAGTTATGTCGTAGAAAAAGAACCTCGAAATGTTCTTGACGTAAATATTGAAAAGCAAGAGAGAGGATTATTCCGATCGAATCTTGGTGGCAATGAGTGGAAAGAAATAAAAGAGGCGAAATCAGCATCGCAGGTTTTATCAAAGGAGCAAATTTTGGAACTTGTCAAAATAATCATAAAAATTGAAAATCATTATGAATTCCCTTGTGATATCGAATGGGCTTTTGCTGATGAAACATTTTATATTGTACAAAGTCGTCCAATAACCACACTTAATTATGATATAGGTAAACAAAGTCCAAAATATCTTTACGACGGTGATAGATGGCTTTTAGCGGAAGACATACCAGATATTGATTTTCAATTTTCCCAAATTTGGCTCTCTTCTTTTGTAAACGATTTGGAGAAAACAATCGGAATTAATTACAAAAAAGTCATTTCCGTCTATAACAACGGATACAATCTAAAGTTTTATTACGGCGATAAAGATTCCGAAGCTGTTTCAAGTACAATTTTACGAAAAATAATTGACGAAAATTTTGGAATGGAAATTAACAAAAACATACGACGAGTTGCTGATGAGCTTTTTGAAATTTCAAAAAGGATAGATCCGAAATTTTTACAGGGGTTGAGTAATAAAGAATTTTCGGACTTCTACACAAAGTTAGATGATATTCATACAGAATTTTATTCGTGGTGTTGGTTGCCAAATGCGGTGGATATGTTCCATACGCATTTTACGAACTATTTAAAAACACTCCTCGCTAAACATTCTAAATCTGAGGAAGAAATTAACACTGCATTGGTGGCTCTTAGTTTCTCTGAAGAAAAAAGTTTTATTCAAGACGAATTGGAATCTTTGCTCAAAATCGCAATTTACAAAAAAGATAATCCAAACGATAAGGCAACGATTGAAAAAATGCTTGCGGAGCATCACGCCGAATATTTTTTTCTTAAACATTTATGGATTGGTAAAGACGGTATTTCTACAATCGAAGAATATCGCCAAGCGGTAGATAAAATGCTCACCGAACACGATCCAAAGGAAGTTTTGGAAAGTGAGCATAAAAAATGGGCCGACGATAAAAAATTAAGAGACAATTATGAGAAAAAACTAAATCTGTCGGCAAAAGAGAAAGAATTATTTAGAACCTATGCCGAATTTGGTTTTACTAAAGCATACCGACGACGTATTCAACTTTATTGGGCATACAAAATGGATTTTATTTTTGAAGAACTCTCAAAACGTCTTGGTGTATCTTTTATTGAATCTCGTTTTCTAATGCCGAATGAGGTTGAGGAGGGATTAAAAAATGGTTTGTCTTCAGAAATAAAGAAAATAGCTACTGAACGAACCAAACACTGCGTTTACTATACGGAAAAAGGTTTAGACATTATCGCTATTGGCGACGATTGCAAACAGTTTGAATCAACTATTGTTGAGGAGATTAACGGCGAAATGGACGAGTTTAAAGGACAAGTCGCTTGTCTCGGTAAAGTCCAAGGAATGGTGAAAATTGTTAATTCAACTTCCGATATGCACAAAGTTAACGATGGAGACATTCTTGTTTCGATCGCTACTAATCCCGATATCTTGCCAGCCATGAAAAAAGCGATAGCTTTCGTTACTGAACAAGGTGGAATTACTTCTCACGCCGCTATTGTCGCAAGAGAAATGAGAAAACCATGTATAATCGGAACAAAAATTGCGACCAAGGTTTTGAAAGACGGTGACATGATTGAAGTTGACGCAAATAATGGCATCGTCAAAATTTTGAAGTAAGGAGTTTTGAATTTTTGGCATTCACCCCTTAATCCCCTCTGCCAAAAATTCAAAACAAAAAACAAATTTATATTTTAAAAAAAGCCTATCAAAATACATTAGATTGAAAAATATTTTTTGAACTCGCTCCTTTCAGTCGCGCCCCGCTGCGCTCTCCTCCCTTCGGTCGTCGGGGCGTATAACAAGGGATATACGGTTTGGGGCTCGGCTCGCCCCTCACCCAAATTTTTCTTCCACTTCGTTCCAGAAAAACTTCGTATATCCCTAACGTTAGGCGAAATAATTTTTTCTCTCTTTTAAAATGTTTCCTTCTGGTCTTCTTTTTTGAATAAGGAATGCAAAATAAGATTTTCTTTTTATTTTATAGAGGGGAATAAGGTGTTTTCTTCCGCTATCGCTGCAGAAAACGAATTTTATTTTTTGATAATAAAAAACCGCCGCAACTTTTCAGTATTGGCGGTAAGCAGTAGGCTCTGCTCAGTCCTTCATTTTTACTCGTTGGGTTTCTGTGTCACCTCCATGTTGATGATGATACCCTTAACTGCTAGTGGCTGGTTTGACACATGGATGATTTGTCCGCCCGATACGTAGTTCTGATGGTAAACGCCTTTAGTGTCCCACCAGTATATGTACGGCTCGGAGTGTCCATATGTCCCATCATCCTGTAAGACTTCTTTGGTCTGATGACTCTGCCCACCGATGTTGATGTTAAAATAATCAGACACTCCACCAGAACTCCCTATAACTTCATAGGGATTAATGCGTTTACCGCTACTGGTAACCTTGCCCTTAACGGTGGAGTAGATAATAACCTGACCGCTATACGCCGATATGACGTAAAGATGTTTGATTGAGCCAGGCTTATTATCCTCCTTTATTCGTCCAGCGATGTTCTCCTGCTCGATTGTCATCCCGCTAGCCTGAGTCTGAACCTGAACGTTTGTCTTTGAAACTCCCGACGCCGATTTCGGTTCGCTTGACTGGATATCACAACCAACCACCACGAACAGTGCTACAAAAATCGTAATTAACGCAAAGAACTTTTTCATCTGTCTCCCTCCTTATTGATTGGTGTATTCCTTGAATTCTTGCGGCAACGGTTTTTCGGCTCCCTTAGGCAAATCACCGACATTGGCGAATCGCCAGTTGAACTTGGTCATCTGAGAATTGTACTCGGCGGCGAGTTGGTTGTAGCTGGCTTTTACGCCTGCGACTTCCGACTGCCAGATATTGAACTGCTCCCTGTCTTCTCTCGGCCATTTCTCCCTTGAAAGGTTTTTATACGTTTCGTTCATCGACTTCGTCCTGCTCTCATAGACCGTAACGTCGGCCTGTTTCTTTTCGAGCTGAGCGGCTACGTCTTTGAACCATTCGTACTTCTTGAGCATTGCTTCGGGACCGAATTCCTGCTGAGCGACTTTAGCCGCTTCGCCGAACCATCCGAAAGTATACCCGAGAACTCCAATCAGCGCCGACAAAACAAAAACTGCCAGTATTACTTTGACAGCAATTGCCATCGGTCCCTTTTTTGCCGTTTTTTCATAATCTTCCCATGACTGTTTCATAGTTAGTCTCCTTTGGTTTATTTTGTTGACAAATGAACTTCCTATAAATGATTTTCTATTATTGCATAAAATAACCATCCTGTCAATCATCGTTTTGAAAAATGTTATCTAAAAATAGAAATCGGACTTTTTTGGCAAAATTGGCGTTTTTAGGTTAGTAGTCCATACTGCTAGATTAATTTAATAAATTAGTCTAAAAGTATGGGCAACC
>JBAZEU010000015.1:0-5680 GCA_041653755.1 Minisyncoccota bacterium | reverse complement strand
TTACAACAATCAACGACTACACACCAGTCTTAAACTACAAACGCCGAAAAAATACACCTTAAATTTTATTAAAAACTTTCCCAAATAATTTGCCAAATAACAGTTCAGTATTTCTAGGGATTGACAGTCTTCAACTACTTTATTAACCTCAACCGTATCAACTAAAATTAAGGATTCTATTTCACTCCATGTTTCATCATCAAATAAATCCGCTCTCGTGGACAAATTTTTAGTATAGAATTCCTTAACATCAGAATCTTCAATGATAGATTTGACTTGATAATTTCCGAGTAAGGCAGTCGTTATGCCCTTTATCTGATCATCTGAAAAGGAATTATATTTTGAGAGCCTTCTTACAACCTCATGTGTAGTCATAAAGCTATGACTGTTTATAAGATTTTCTATAAGAGAATTTTTCTCTTGCTCAATTTCAAAATCAATAGCAATATCATGTTCTCTAAAGAAAACGCCCAATGATTTATAAAGATATATTTTCGATTTCTTGTTTTTTGTCCATTCTGCTTCTAAATAACTGTCAAGCTTTCTTTCTGACATAGGACTTTCATAATCACCATCATTACTTATGATTACTAATTTTACACCGAAAGGAACAACATCTAACAATGTCTCCCAATTGATTTCGTCTCCGTAACTATTATTCTTTTTCCCCGGAGGATTTCCTAACCTATGCCTTATAATTGCTTCTTTAAGAAAATTATCAGAATCTATCACCCCAGTTGCTTCAAAGATATTTCTAACAATAACATCTGCTACCAAACTTTTTGAATCCATATCAGATTCAACTTTTTGACCTAAGTCTGATTTTAATTTATCTAATGCTCTTTTTAGTAGGGTTATTTTTTTATACTCTGGATAGTTTTTAAATATTGAGTTCATCTGAACATCTATCTTTGAATCTATAAAACCGCGATAAGTTTTTTTGAAAGTTTCTTCTCTATTTCTAAAGAACTCATCATAAACTTGTTTTGTTAAATATATTTTTATATCCCCACTTTTTATAAGGTCAATGAGCTGGTTTAGTTTTTCCAAATCCTCTTTACCCAGTCTATAAAAATCCAAAAAGATATTTGAATCTATGAAAACATGTTGTACGTCTTTTTTACGCATAAATTAAATAAGCTTTTTAATTACTTCAAGGATTTGGTTAGTTTCCTTATCTATATTATTCATTTCAATCAAAATCTCCTTCGGCTCCCGCAAAACCACCTCGTCATTTTTATTCGGATTCTTTACCCGATAAGTTTTTGGATGTCTTCTTGGCTGAATTCTTTTTTATAGTCAATCAATTTCGGATGTTTGATATTGCGAAGTTCCTCGTCATAAGTCGCCATAATGCTTCTGGCTCTTTTTTGATAGACCGACCAATTTTTTTGCGCGGAAAATTCTTTGAATATTTCATTAAACTCGCTTTTAGTCAATTGCCTTTTTAATTTTTTAAATTCTTTCTCAACTTCTCCCGCGAGACCTATCTCAAACGCTCCAACAATCAACAAAATTTCTTCGTACATATAATTGCGAGTGAAATCTTTTTTAATCAAGCTCAAAAGTTTTCTGTATTCTTTGGCTCTTTCCAGAAATAAAAACTTATAAAGCATGTCGGTATAAGTTCCATAATTTTTAACAGCTACAAAATCTTTTATGCAATCAGTAAAATCTCGGCGGTACTCTTTGGTTTCGTTTCTAGTCTCCCAAAATTGCTCAGTTAATTGATTAATAGTTTTAGGATCCATGGTAGCGATTTGCATTACTTTTTTGAACTCGCCCTCTACTCGAATAAAATATTTTCTGACTTTCTTGCCAATGTCACTATTTTCAATCATGGCTAATTCTTTTGCCATATCAACAGATAAAATGTATTCTTTTGGTAAAACCCGCCCAGTTTTAGAATCTACTATTTTACCTGTTTTATTGGGTTTTAGTCCATCGCCAAATTTGGCGATGGCTACAAAATAGTCTAAATTTTCAACAAAATCATATTTTTCTATTCTGTCTTTTATCCAGTTTGAAAAATCCCTGCCAACTTGAAGCCATCTGTGCAATTCGCGTGCATTAACAAATCTTTTTTTCTCGCCGTTAAAATCCTTTTGAATTACTTTTATATTTATCAAGTCGTTCATATTTTAAATTATTTTTTTTATATCGCCTAAAATCTTCTTACTTTCTGAATCCAATTTCTTCATCTCCTCCAAAATCTCTTTTGGCTCTCGCAAAACTACCTCGTCATTTTTATTCGGATTTTTTACTGATAAATCAAAAGTTGTTTGGTCTATATTTTTAACATCTAAACTCCACGAATTATCGGAATTTTTTTTATCTTTTTGCAACTCCACAAACTCCGCCAAATCAACTTCGCTCAAAGGCTGTCCCTTGCCCAGATTGCGCGCGAGATTGAGCTGATAAAACCAAACTTTTTTAGTGGGCGACCCCTTTTCAAAAAATAAAACCACAGTTTTCACGCCCGCGCCCTGGAAAGCGCCACCGGGCAAATCCAAAACCGTGTGCAGATTGCAATTTTCCAAAAGCAATTTGCGAAGCGACACGCTCGCATTATCCGTATTGGAAAGAAAAGTATTTTTGATAACAATGCCGGCTTTCCCGCCCGCTTTCAAAATTTTGATAAAATGCTGGAGAAAAAGAAAAGCGGTTTCGCCGGTTTTGATAGGAAAATTTTGTTGGATTTCACGGCCGATGCCGGCGCCAAAGGGAGGATTAGCTAAAATGATGTCAAAACGGTCTTTTTCCTGAATATCATTGATATTTTCGGAGAGCGTATTTGTGTGGCGGATATTCGGCGCTTCAATGCCGTGCAAAATCATATTCATAATGCCGATGATATAGGCGAGCGATTTAATTTCTTTGCCGTAAAAAGTTTTGGTCTGCAAAGTCGCCATTTGGCTTGAGGAAAGCTTGGATTGATTTTCTGTAAGATATTTGTAAGCTTCCACTAAGAATCCCGCGCTGCCGCAAGCGCCGTCATAAATCGTGTCGCCGATTTTTGGATCCACTACTTTGACAATGGTTTTAATCAGCGGACGAGGCGTGTAATATTCACCGCCGTTTCGTCCGGCGTTTCCCATGTTCTTGATTTTCGCTTCATAAAGATGTGAAAGTTCGTGTTTTTCTTCGTAAAGCCGAAAATGCATCTCATCCACGACATTCAAAATTCCTCGCAGTTTATAACCGCTGGAAATTTTATTTTTGAGCTCGGAAAAAATTTCGCCTATTTTGTATTCAATCGTATTTGAATCTTCCGCTTTAAACTTTTTGAGATAAGGAAAAAGTTTATTATTTACAAAATCTTTCAAGTCATCACCGTCTAATGCTTTGTTGTGGTCCAGCTTCCCTGCCTTGCCGGCAGGCAGGCCGTCTCCATTTTTAGGGCAAGCCCAAGCGTTCCAGCGATATTCCGGGGATAGAATATATTCATAACTTTTGCCGGACAAGGTGGCGGATTTTTTCTTGTCTTCTTCCAAATCATCCAAATATTTTAAAAACAAAATCCATGAAGTTTGCTCAACGTAATCCAACTCGGTGCCACAGCCGGAATCGGTATGTAGAATATTATCTATATTTTTAAACGATTGTTCAAACATAATTTAAATTTTTATTTATAAGCCCCCTGCCGGTGGTCAAATTCAATTACTAAAATTAAAAGCTCGGATTTGTATATTTTATAAATAATCCGGTACGGCCAAACCCGGACCGAATACTGCCCGGCGTATTTGCCATGCAGCGGCTTGCCGAAAAAAGGGTTTGCTTCAATAGCGTCCAGCGCCTGCAAAACCCTTAGCCGATAATTTTCCGTCAGCTTAGCTATATTTTTTTCTGCTTTGCGGCTTACGCGCAGAGTGAACGCCATATTTTTTGTTAGGTTTATCGGCTACAGCCATTTGGTAGCGCTGTTTCATGTCAGCTAAAGTAGCCCAATTTCTAAACTCGCCGGTTTTAACGGCTTGGTCGGCGGCGGCCGCATCAAGGTCAAGCTCGGGAAAATCCTTCATTACTTCCAGTGTTTCCTGCCAAGACTCAAACTCTTCGGCTGACATCAATACGGCCTTGGGCCGGCCGTTTTCCGTAAACGTATAGTAGCTGCCCGGCTTTTGCACGTCGTCAGCGATATCAAAAATTTTTTTACGCGCCTCCGTGATGGAAAGCGTATTTTTTATATTCATACATTTTTCTTCAAAATTATATGTACATCATAGCGTACATATTTAAAATGTCAAACGACAGCTCGCTCCTGTTATCTAAAAATAGAAATCGGACTGTCTAAAAATAGAAATCGGACTTTTTTGGCAAAATTGGCGTTTTTAGGTTAGTAGTCCATACTGCTAGATTAATTTAATAAATTAGTCTAAAAGTATGGGCAACCAACAAATTCACAAAAAGTTTTCCGACGAGCAAGCGATTGCTATCATGGAAAATTATCTGGCCAAAGAAATCTCCGCTAAAGAAGCGATGGCCAAGCTGGAACTGAAGAGATCGCAGTTTTTCAATTTGGCCTCCAAGTATCGGACGGGACCGGACAATTTTACCATTAAGCATAAAGGCAATGACGGCAACCGGAAAATTTCTAAAAATACATCGTCTTTGATCCTGAAAGAGTTGAAGAGAGAAAAAAGGCTGATTGACAATAAAGACATGCCGATTAAATTCTACAACTATTCGGCGGTTAAAGACGCATTGGGCAAAGTGTCGGTTTCCCTGCCGACCATCATCAATCTTGCTAAAATCCACGGCTACTATCTGAAAAAGCCGGAAAGAAAAATCCATAGCCGCGAAGTATTGACTAACCTGATCGGCGAACTGTTGCAACACGACAGCTCGCACCATCTTTGGTCGCCGTACATGAAAGAAAAATTGTATTTGATTACCACAATAGATGATTATTCACGCCTGCTTTTGTATGCCGAGCTGGTAGAGGAAGAAAATGTTTGGGCTCATATTATGGCCTTAAAATCAGTGTTTCTGCAATATGGCTGCCCGTTTAAGTACTATCCCGACCAACACGCAATTTTCCGTTATGTCAAAGACCGTGACAAGAACCGGCCGTGGAATAACTACACCACATTCACCGATGACATAGATCCGCAATGGAAGCAGGTTCTGCAAAACTGCGGCGTCGGCTTAACCTACGCTTTGTCGCCGCAGGCTAAAGGAAAAATTGAGCGGCCATATCGCTGGCTGCAAGACCGGATTGTCAGGATCGCGGCAAAGGAAAAATTAACCACTGTTGATGAGCTAAAAATTGTTTTAAAAGAGCTGGTAAATACTTACAACACTAAATGGGTGCATTCGACTACTAAAGAAATACCAACTGTCAGATTTGAGAATGCTTTGAGAAACAAAAAAACATTGTTTCAACCTTTTCGCGTGGAAAAACTGAATCAGACGGTTGACGATATTTTTTGTTTGCGCGCCGAACGGGTGGTTGATAGCTACCGAAAAATATCTTTTAACAATGTCGAGCTAAGAGTGCCTAACGGCATCCCACGACAAACTGTCGAACTGAGAATGGTACCAGACTTAAAAACCGAGTCAGTTAAAATCAGATTCTGGCAAAACGATCACTTCTTGGGCGAGCAAAGAGAAAAGCTAGAAAACCTGCCAATAGTCCGATTTTAATCTTTAACAGTCCGATTTCTATTTTTTCCTAACA
>JBAZEU010000014.1:0-6626 GCA_041653755.1 Minisyncoccota bacterium | reverse complement strand
GGCTTTTGCCGTCAAAAACAGCTTATGAGAACATAGCTTATGCCATGGAGGTGATCGGCGCTTCCGATTCTGAGATTGCCAGGGATATGGCCGAGGTGCTGGACATTGTCGGGCTGACGAGGAAGGCCCATAATTTTCCGGCTCAGCTGTCGGGCGGGGAAAGACAGAGAGTGGCCATTGCCCGCGCCTTGATTCACCGGCCGGAAATCATTCTGGCAGACGAACCGACAGGCAACCTTGATCCTTACAACACCTTGGACATAGTCCGCCTTTTATTGAAAATCAACGAATTCGGCACGACCGTGGTTTTGTCCACCCATAACAGGGAGGTTATCAATTCCCTGTGCAAAAGGACCATTACCCTTAGCGAGGGAAAAATAGTCAGAGACGAGAAAATAGGCAGGTTCATATTGTAAAAACATGTTTGTCTTAACCAAAAGAATATTTCGTTCGGGCTGGCAAAGCATGACCAGGGACGGAGGCATGGCTATCGCCAATATTTTCATTATGGTAATGGCCATTTCTGTCATAACCTCGCTGTTTCTTTTCAGAGACATCAGCCAGTTCGTCATCCAGGGCTTGCAGGAGAAGGTTGACGTTTCGGTTTATTTCAAGTATGAGGTTGCGGAAGAAGACGTTCTGAGGGTCAAAGAAGCCGTTTCCAGCATTCCCGAGGTCAAAGAAGTGAATTACGTCTCAAAGCAGGAGGCCTTCGAAAGATTCACCGAAAAGCACGGCAGCGATCCTGTTTTGATGGAATCGCTGACGGAGGTCGGAACCAATCCTTTCTTGGCTTCCTTGGGCATCAAGGCTTTCCAGGCTTATCAGTACGAAGCGGTAGTCGGTTTCCTGGAGAGTCCCCAGTACGATTACCTGATTGAAAAAATAGATTATCACGAGAGAAAGCCGGTCATCGAAAGTATTTACAGCCTGACTTCCAACTTCAACAAGGCCGGCATTGCTTTTTCCGTGGTTTTTATCCTGGTTGCCGTCTTGGTTGCTTTTAACGCCGTCAGGTTATCTATCTACAATTCAAGGGAAGAAATAAAAATCCAGAAGCTGGTGGGAGCTTCCAACTGGTTTGTCCGGGGACCGTTTCTGGCTCAAGGAATGATCTGCGGATTCTTTGCTGCAGTATTCTGCTTCTTGCTTTTTACCTTGCTGACCTGGGGGTTCGATTCCAAAGCAGAGCTTTTGTTCCCGGGACTCGGCCTGTTTTCTTTCTTTGTTAACAATATCTGGATGATTTTGTTGATCCAACTGGCCAGCGGCATAGTTTTGGGAATATTGTCCAGTCTTATTGCGGTCAGGAGATATCTTAAAGTTTAGTTTTTGCGGGATCGTCTAATGGTAGGACACATCCCTCTGGAGGATGGTATCTTGGTTCGAATCCAAGTCCCGCAGCCAATAGTTTGATATTATGGATTTCAATATTTTGGCTTCACTGTTATTGGGCTTAGGAATCGGCAGTATTGTTACAGCATTGATTTCTGGTTGACTAGAAAAGAATACCTCAAAAATGAATAAAAAAATAATTAGTGGACAATCAAAATATGAATGGATATGGTACGTCTTTGGCTATCTGTCAATTGCTAGAATCTCATTAGAAAAATTGAAGAGCGATAAATATCCTGAGAAATCGTGGGAAAATAAAATAATATATAATGATAAGTTTGTTTTAATCGCAGCTATTTGGAGTATAAAACATGCCATAGAGCTTATTACCAAGTCCCTGGGTATTATCATAGATAAGACATATTTAAAGTCTCATGATTGTGGTATTTTAGCCAATGATCTTACGGAGAAACTTAGACCGTTAAATATCTATAAACCGGAAAAGATTGACGAGCTCGCTACGATTATTGATAAATACTATAGACTAAAGTTTTGGAATAACGAATTTTTTGTCGATGAAAGGACCTTTGATACTAAGAATGACATGTTTCGTTACCCGAATGATCATATAAGTGTGCGTTTTGTTAATGATGCTACGGTTGCAAAAATAGATGAACTAATTAAAGACATAGAAACACTCCGTCGTTTACGGGCAATAATAGATATTTCACTACAGGCTAAAGGCCTTAAATCTCAGCCCAGCATTTAATATTAATAAACTGAAACATAAACTTTATGAAAAAATTTGAATATAAGATAGTAAAAGAAGAAGACGAATTAACGAACGAAAATCTTAGACCTAGCGGATCAGAAGGCGCGCTTAATGGATATGGTTCTGACGGCTGGGAACTTGTTAGTGTCACTATAGAAAATGGTAGCCACGGCATAGGATCAAAAACTAGAGTATATTTCTTCAAGAGAGTTAAGGAATAAATTCAAGAGTTAACTTAGTCTAAAAATTAGGTTAAAAAGGTTCCAACATAGTCCCATACCCCCAGCTAATAAAAACATTATCTATGGATGAGGAAATTTTAGACAAAGTTGATAAAAACGATCAGATTATTGGTAAAACAACAAAGCAGGAAGCGCACGAAAATGGATATGCTCACAGAGTAGCCGCAGTTTTTGTTTTAAATGACGATAATAAACTATTAGTACAACTTAGGAAAAAAGACGGACTATTAGATCATTCTGCTGCCGGTCACATAAGAGCGGGCGAGTCATATGATCATGCGGCAGCTCGGGAACTTCAGGAGGAGCTTGGTTTAGTGGTCCCCATTAAGAAAATTGGCATATTTTATTCTGATGAAACAGTTCGTGCTAGAAATATTAATTATGTTCATTATTTCGGTTTATATGAAACTAAACCAGGCAACGATATTTTAAAAAATATAATGCCGTCAAAAGAAGAAGTAGCTGAAATAATTCCTATGACTATTGAAGAAATTGCTAAACAAATGCTAAGAGAACCGTTGAAATGGACAAACGGATTTAAAAATACCCTGAATTTTTACGCGAAAAATAAAAATATAAACATTCCAATAATTCCCATACGATAAAAAGTTTTTTATAAAAAGGTTCCAATATGGTCCCATAAGGCCAGCTACCTTGAACGCGGTTCGAGAGACCGATCCGCCTCATATTTTTGGAAAAGTTCGAGAAGAATATCCCGGTACCCCGATAGGACATCGAACTTTGAATGTAAATAAAGAGTCGCCAAGAGGGCGGTTTTTTTATAAAATAAAGATATGCAAGGCGAGCATAAACACAAGCACCCTAATAAGCAACTTAATCATCACGAGATGATGGTTAAAGATTTTAAGAAGAGATTTTTTGTTTCTCTGGTTTTGACTTTTCCCATACTAATTCTTTCGCCGCTGATTCAACGGTTTTTTGGCTTTACTTTTGGTTTTATTGGAGACAAATACCTGCTTTTTCTATTATCCAGCGTAGTGTTTTTTTACGGCGGTTTACCTTTTCTAAAAGGCATTATCGCAGAGCTTAAAAGGAAAGAGCCAGGAATGATGACTCTTATTGCTACGGCTATTAGTGTCGCTTTCTTTTATAGTGCTGCTGTGGTTTTCGGTCTTGCTGGGAAGTTTTTCTTTTGGGAGCTCGTCACTTTGATTGACATCATGCTTTTAGGCCACTGGATAGAAATGCGTTCAATAATGGGTGCGTCTCGTGCGCTGGAAGCCCTTACTAAATTAATGCCTTCTGAGGCTCATCTTGTGAAAAATAATGGAGAGGTAAAAGACGTTCCTGTCTCAAGTTTAGTTATCGATAACATTGTGCTTATAAAACCAGGCGAGAAAATTCCTTCAGACGGTGAGATTATTAAAGGAGAAACGAGCGTCAATGAGGCAATGTTAACAGGGGAGTCAAAGCCCGTAACTAAAAAACAGGGAGATAAAGTTATTGGAGGTTCTATTAATGGTGAAGGAGCGATTAATGTAAAAATAACCCACACTGGAAAGAATTCTTATCTTTCACAGGTAATCGATCTCGTTAAGCGGACACAAGAGTCTAAATCAAAAACCCAGGATTTAGCAAATAAAGCTGCTCTCTGGTTAACCATAATAGCTCTTTCCATGGGAACAATAACTTTACTTTCTTGGCTTTATCTGGGTGAAGAGTTTGTATTTGCTCTTGAAAGAATGGTTACTGTAATGGTTATTACTTGTCCACATGCTTTAGGATTAGCCGTGCCTTTAGTTGTGGCTGTTTCCACATCACTTTTGGCAAAGAACGGGCTTTTAGTAAGAAACAGAACAGCTTTTGAAAGGGCGAGGAATATAGATGTTATTGTGTTTGATAAAACGGGCACCCTTACTAAAGGCGAGTTTGGTGTAACTGATATTATTACTCAAGGGGAATATAGAGAGGATCATGTTTTACGTTATGCCGCCTCTTTAGAGTCAAACTCAGAACATCCTATAGCGAAAGGCATTTTAAAGAAAGCCAAAGAGAAAAACATTAAAACAGATGCTGTTCAAAATTTTACTTCTATCCCGGGAAAAGGCGTTCAAGGAACCGTCGATGGAATTTTAATCAAGGCGATAGGTCAGAATTACCTAAAAGAAAAAGGGATAAAAGCAGAAGATACGGGAGTCAGCCAATTATTAGAGCAGGGAAAAACAATTGTTTATGTTTTGGCAGAGGATAAAATAATTGGGGCGATTGCCTTGGCCGATCTTATTAGGGAAGAGTCAAAAGAGGCAATTGGGACGTTAAAGTCTATGGGAATTAAATCCATGATGCTGACTGGTGATAATAAACAAGTTGCCAAATGGGTGGCAAGCGAAGTAAAACTCGATGATTTCTTTGCTGAGGTTTTACCTTACGAGAAATCAGAAGTTGTTAAAAAAGTTCAGTCCCGTGGGTTGAACGTAGCAATGGTTGGCGATGGAGTTAATGATGCTCCTGCTTTGGTTCAAGCTGATGTTGGCATAGCTATCGGTGCTGGCACTGATGTTGCCATTGAGTCAGCAGATATTATTTTAGTTAGAGATGACCCAAGAGATGTTGTTTCTATTATTAGTTTAGCAAGAGCTACATATGAAAAGATGAAGCAAAATTTAGCTTGGGCTACTGGCTATAACATTCTTGCTATTCCGTTGGCAGCGGGGGTTCTATATAATTTCGGCATTCTTTTGAACCCTGCAACGGGGGCAATTTTAATGTCCTTGAGCACCGTGATAGTTGCTATAAATGCAAGACTTCTTTCCGTAAGATAATATAAATATTTGTGCTATAATACAGTTGTTAAACAAGCCGAGCAAATTAATAAACAAAAAAATATGGATAAAAATTTCAATAAAATAATTATTACGGGGATAATTTTAGGTTTATGCTTTATAGCTGGCCTTTCAATTAATGCCGGAATGAATTTTAAAGCGAAACAGCTAGATAACACTCTCTCGGTAACGGGTTCGGCCAAACAGCAAATAATTTCCGACTCGGTAAAATGGCGAAGCAGTTTTTTCCGCACCACAAGCCCGCAAAAACTTAACGCAGGCTATACTCAAATGAAGATTGACGAAGAACTGGTCGCCAGCTTTATCAGAGAAAACGGCATAGATGAAAAAGACGTAATAATATCTCCGGTGTCAATGGCGCAAATTTACAAATACGACTCTAACGCTCCGACAGAATATGAATTGCGCCAAACGGTTGAAGTCCAGTCAAGCGACGTTGATAAAATCACTCAAATAGCCAAAAACATCCAAAGCTTGATAGAGCAGGAAGTTCTTTTTTCTTCCGATTATTTGGAATATTATTATTCGCGATTACCCGAATTAAGAGTATCTTTGCTTTCTGACGCCATAAAGGACGCCAAGGTTAGAGCCGAAAAGATAGCCGAAAGCAGCGGAAAATCAGTCGGTCCAATAAGATCCGCCAGCATGGGAGTCGTTCAGGTTTTGCCGGTCAATTCGGTTGATATCAGCGACTACGGTTCCTACGATACCAGAACCATAGAGAAAGAAGTTATGGTTACGGTAAAAGCTTTATTCACCCTAGAATAATAACTAAGTAAAGAAAAAATATGCTGTTGTTACCGGCGGCGGCGGGGGAATTATGGAAGCGGCCAACAAAGGCACTTGTGTTTTCCTGCCAACAATTATGTTTTGATGCTTACTTATTTCCTTTTTTGAAAAAGATTTATAATTAAACAAACAATATGAAAAAATTAATCTTTTGTTTAATATTCGTTATCGTAGGATACATCTTGGGAAGCTTATTTCCTTACAGCGGTTTTATTGAGGAAGAAAAAGGAATAGAGGGAGCTGCTCAGGTGGAAGTAACTTTGCAGGCAGAAAACAATGATCCTCTGGCCAATGTTGAAGTTGATATCGCCGAGATACCGGGTCCTCCGCTGAGCGGCGGAGTTGCCCATACGGATGAAAACGGCACAGCTGTATTTCAGATAAAACCCGGAGACTATTTCATCTTCTTTAACAGCAGCAATTTCCCCGAAGGCTTTATTGAACCAGAGCCAAGAGAGGTTACCATAGAGGAAGGAGAGTTGAATGAGTTTACCATTGTTCTGGAGCTGAAATAAAAGCCGAAAACTGTTTTGGGAAAGTGCGTGAAAAAAAATCGCCAATCAGGCGGTTTTTTGATAGGATAAAGCATATGCCGCTTTCAATAGGGATAGTCGGCTTACCCAATGTGGGTAAGTCAACGCTTTTCCAAACGATAACAAAAAAACAGGTGAATATTGCCAATTA
>JBAZEU010000013.1:3025-7049 GCA_041653755.1 Minisyncoccota bacterium | reverse complement strand
TGAATTACCGGACGCCGGCTGAAGTATATTTTAACTAAATTAATTCACTAATTTACTAGCTTGCTTTTCTATCTCATTTATCCACTTTTGGTGTCTTGACAAACCCGACCACCATAAAACAATTAAAAGGATAGACGACAATGGCAGGGAATATTGGTCATCGCGCGAATTGGCCAAAGTATTAGAATATATTGATTATCGCAAGTTTTTGAACGTTATTGATAAAGCAAAAGTTGCCTGTGAGAATAGTGGCGAGGTTATCCACAAGCATTTTGTCCATATGGACGAAATGGTCGCAATCGGTTCAGGAGCGGCAAGGACGATAGATACCATATATCTTTCGCGGTATGCCTGCTATTTAAAATAAAGAAGTTAAAAGAGGCGAAAAAATTGAAGGAAAATGATTAAATTTTTTGAAATAAAATGAGTAAGCAGGAAGAAAAAGAAAAATGATGTAAGAGGGGAGCGGGCAGGGATAAAAAAGGAGGCAATGGCCTCTTTTTTGGTTTGACTTCTTAATAGGAAAGTGCGAAAATGAAAGGAGCAATTAATCATTTCCCCATGCCTGCTCACAAAAAAATTTTAGCTGACATTAAAGACAAGCCCTATTTTGTTAAGGATAATTTTGTGATAAAAATTATTAAATCGCCATGGGAGGATGTATTTGTAAATTGTTTAAAGCAAGCTAAACGGCAAGTTTATTTAGCCAGCCCATTCATTAAAAAACAAACAGCCGAATTGATTATAAAAAATTGCGGCCATAACCTGGACATTCGCTACCTTAACGCTTTTAAGTTAAATAATTTTTTTCAAGGCGCTTCGGATTTGGAGGCGTTACGGATTTTTGATGCCTGCAAAATTAAACAAAAGAATGTGCCCCGCTTGCACGCTAAGTTTTTTGTTTTTGATGATATGGCAATCGTTACTTCCGGCAACTTAACGCCAGGCGGGTTGAAAAATAATGTGGAATACGGAGTTATGCTGGCAGGCAAGGTATCGCAGGAAGTAGAGCGAGACTATTTGAACATTTTTAACGACAAAGAGCACCCGGCAATTACGTTGGATATTATTGAAGAAGCGCAGAAAATACTTTCGTCTGTTCCTAAAGAAAAGCGGCCTAAAATTAACGTCAACGATAAAAAGTTATTTGCCGAAGTCGCCAGCGATGAAAATTTGTCCGACAGGTTCAGCGGCGGCATTGAAAGTATTGTTGCCAATTTAGCGTCATGGAAAAGGGACGTGTTTGATTGTTTACTTTTGATTAAAGATGACGTGTTTAGCATTGATGAAGTTTATCGTTTCAGTGAGCAACTGAAAAAGTTACACCCTGATAATAAAAATATAGAGCCAAAGATACGCCAGCAATTGCAATATCTGCGCGATTTGGGTTTAATTGAGTTCGTCGGCGATGGGGTTTACAGGAAATTATGGGTTTAACTTTTATGTAGATATATGGCTAATAACCAACAATCAAAAATACATACTTGTACGCATTGTAAAAAGACAAGCGAAATTGTTGGTGTTATGCAAACAGAATCGCATTATTATTCTTTGAACATAAACACAAACCAATTGGAAGATTTTCACGGAGATGAAGTTGTTCAATCACAAGAGTTTTTTTGCATAAATTGCAAGCAAAAAATTAATGATGAGATAAAAGTATGAAGCTAAAAAATTTTATCGCCCAGCTGAATGAAATCGCCCGCGAACGCGGCGATGCTTTGGGAGTCATTATGGCCGACGACGTTCCGGTCATCAGTCCGGTTTTTTCCGCCGGCTATCCGGGCGGGGAGAAGGTAGTGGTGACGGATAAAAATTAATATGAATTTTGATTTTTCAATCCATCAATTTTTAGTACGGCCATCGCTCTGGCTGTCGCAATTTTTTAACGATAATCATTTTGTGGTGGTTTGCAAGGGTTATGGTGAAGACTGGAAACTTTACACGGGATTGGATTGGGGAGAGGATAAGGATAACGATTTTAGAGAGTATAAGGATTTTAGAGTTTGGGTTAGTATCTATAGTTTCTTAGAACTTGAAATAAAACACGAGAAAGATTATTATAAATACAAGTAAATTATAATATAAAGGAGGGGGCTATATCCTCTTTTTTTATTATAAAATATAACAATATGAGTGAAAACGAAATAGATAATCAAAATCAAGAAAATGACAACCTCAATGATATAAACAAGATTCGTGAAGAATATAGGAAAGTGAAAAAAATATTGAGTAATATAAAAGATCTTGAAAATGAATATAAAAGGATTAGCAATGAATTGTTGAATGAAGATTCAGGCGTTGAAGCTATTTATCAGAAAGTTTCTTTACGACAGAAAGAAATTGATAATTTAAAAAATAATTCTCAAACGATTGTTGCGGAGATAGAGGGTCATCTTAAAAATGTTAGGGAGAATATTGACGCAATGCAAAGTGCATATAATGCGTTTTCAGAGATAAAAGGACAAGTTGAGGGCAAGAGTGGTGAGGTCAATAATATTAAAGTAACGACAGAGAGTTTAAAAGGGGACGTTGATAGGATCAAAAAAGATGCCCAAGATACGTTAGACCAAATTAAAATTCTTTTACAAGATGTCCAAAAAAATATCAAGGACATGGATACGACATACCAGAATTTTGCCGTTATTAAGAACAAAATTGAAGACAAGACTACCGGCTTGGAAGCAATAATGCTTCAAATACAAACAACTAGCAAGCAGTCATCCGCCCTTTATAAAGAAATTCAATCATATAGAGATGATTCAAGTAGTTTGTTGAAGAATATAAAAGACGCCAAAGAACAATCAGATATTTTAAAAGATAAAATTACAAGTAATTTTATCTTTACAGAGCAGAAAAAAGAAGAGATCGCAAACGCCACTGGACTCATTGTTGATGCAAGTTTTGCCGAAACATTTGAGAGAAGAAAACAAGAGATACAAAAAGAACTTAATAATTGGCGTTCATGGAAGAGCATTTTTTTAGTTAGTACGTTATTACTAGTGGCAGTTGTGCTCATTTCTTTTACACCTTTAATACATCTTGGGGACACTAATGGAGCAGATTTTTTTTTGAAAAGAGTTCTTTTAACATCCCCCTTGCTTTTTTTGATCACATTTGCTTCTCTGCAATACTCTAAAGACAGAGATTTAGCAGAGAAATATGCTTTCAAATCATCTTCTTCAGCAGCAATTAGAAGCCACATAGATTATTTGTTGAAAAATTTTGGGAAAAATAATAATGAAGAAATTTTAGATTTTTCAAAAAGGACATTTTCAATAATTTATAAAGAACCGTATCAAGCAGAAGATGGACAAAAGATGAAAGTTAAGTATTTAGAGAAGAGGATTAAGGATTTGGAGTCAAAAGATAAAGTTATTGATGCAGAGAGTATTATAGAATCCGCAAAAGAACTCAAGGAATTTTTTCCTGAAGAGACGGTATTAAAAAGGGTTGTTGAATTTTTTTCTAAATTACTAAGTAAATAGATGTAGTCACAATTTATTGCTACGAATTGATATCAGGCCATTGTATTTTAACGAGTGGCTAGACGAATCGAAAATAAAACATATGCTTGAATATATAAATAAAATTATAGATTTGAATAATCTAGTGGGATTGTCTGCATTTGCCGTTTTGTTTTTAGCTTTTTTAAACTATAAAAATAGTAAATTCAATAAATATAAACAGGTCTTGGCTTCTTTGAAGAGTCAGTTGAAGATTTCAGGTGCATGGGCTAGTGCCGATAATGAGGGATATGTCGGTCATCCAGACGACAGAAGAAGGCTTGAATTTACAAATCCGTCACGCATTATCTTTGAAATTGAGAATTCATCTTTAAAAGATGTGATGGTGCAGCCAGGGATAATTGACTTTAGTGATGAATTTCATGAAACGCTGGCTCACTATAATCAGAAAATAAGCATTTCACACTGCGGTCTCTGCCGCAGTCTTCCTCTTAAGGGGGTGCGGGGGATATCCCCCGCCACTGCCGCGACAGCGGCAGACGGGTAGTGGTACAATA
>JBAZEU010000013.1:0-3015 GCA_041653755.1 Minisyncoccota bacterium | reverse complement strand
TTTAGTGATGAATTTCATGAAACGCTGGCTCACTATAATCAGAAAATAAATACTATTAAAAGTTTAGAGAGTTGGAGGAGAAATTTATGCGCTAGTAGTATAGAGTTATCTAATATTGTTCAGTCAAAAGTTCAGTTAGAATTAAATCAAGTTTTGCCTGATTATAATAAATTCATAGGCAGTTTTAACCCAAGCAATCAACTTGAAAACGACGCTTTGTATTTAGCTAACAGTATATTTCGTCATAACGAAAATATTCATTATAATATTATTGGCTCCAGAGACAGCGGGGGACTAAAAACTTGTTACCATATTATACAAGAAGAGATAGAAAGGCAAGAGAAAAACATTGAAAAGAAAAAAATATTTTTTAATATAATTTTGTTTTTAATTAGCATTCTTTCTTTATTAGCCTTGTATTCTTTCTTAGGTTTAACTTTTAACAATTTTGAACAAATATTTATCCTACTTTTAGTATCAATTATTTTTGTCTTATTGTTGGAAAGTACCATGGCTCGCCCTCATTAGTTATAGTATTTTAGTATTCCACGAAAATTGTATACAAAGAAAGAGTCAATCTTCTATCTACGAACTTCGGACGCGAACTGAAGCAAGCAATAAGATTTTATTTTTTTATTTCTGGATTCCCGCCTACGCTGGAATGACAAACGACGAAATATGTTAATGATAGCCGCCATCATAATCATTGTCATCGCCGTTGCCGGCGCGGTCATTTTGGGCGCGCGGGAAGATAAAAAATAAATTTATCCTTAACCTAAAAACAACATGGATAGCCAAAACGTCAAAAACATAGTGAAAGACAGCTACGGCAAAATCGCCGCGAGCGCCGGTTGCGGCTGTAAGAGCAAACAAATCGCCGCTGAAATCGGCTACAGCGCCGCGGACGTGAGCGCCGCGCCGGAAGCCAACCTCGGACTCGGCTGCGGCAATCCGACCGCCATCAGCAGCATCAAGCCGGGCGACACGGTGCTGGACTTGGGCTCGGGCGCGGGCTTTGACGCTTTTCTGGCGGCCCGCAAGACGGGCGCGGCCGGCAAGGTTATCGGCGTGGACATGACCGGGGCCATGGTGGAAAAAGCGAAAGAAAACGCGCGCAAAAATAATTTTACGAACGTGGAGTTCAGACTGGGCGACATTGAACAGCTGCCGGTCGCGGACAACTCCATTGACATCGTCATCAGCAACTGCGTGATAAACCTCGCGCCCGATAAAGACAAAGTTTTTCGCGAGGCACACCGGGTGTTAAAACCGGGCGGAAAGATGTACGTATCCGATATCGTGCTATTGGCCGAATTAAGCGCGGAGCAGAGAAGCGATAAGACGCTGATCGCCGGCTGCGTGGGCGGGGCTTTGTTAAAGCGGGATTACCTTGATAAACTGACGGCGGCCGGCTTTCAGGTGAACGAACGAAAAGAAAACAAACGTATCAGCAAACAGCAGTATCAGGGTTTGCCGGTGGAGAGTCTGACTTTTGAAGCAATTAAGATTTAGGCATTCCGGAGTATCAGGTGGATTTTAAAGTGAGGGAGTAAAAAAAGAGCCGCCGGGGTAGAACCAGGCGGCTTTGGGTTATGCAGTTGGGATGATCAAACTATTTATTCACCAGGGAATTTTCTTAGGAATATTGTCATTCGGAAACAGGACTTGGGCTTGACGCTGGTGAAATCTGCTTTTGCCTGTCGCAGCGTGCGGACACGCCAGACATGATGACCCTTGTCTAAGTCAAAATCATCTTCATGTTCAAAACAGGTATTCAGCAGATCATCCTTTTCAATAATTAATACTCTTGGTTTTTCCCACATTTCATCCCAATGCTGGTCGCTGCGCGGAAAACGCTCACAGGAGAAAATAATGACCCAGTTTATTTCGTGCACCGGTAAGCGATGCTCACGGGCCGCGATTCCTTCTTTGTATCCGGAGGAAATAGTGTTCATTACGTCATTGACAACGGCATCTAATCTACTCATATCAATAAGAGGGATCTCTACCGTTGTTTTGCTGTTGGCTTGCCGGAATTTATCCTGAGCTGCTTCACTCACACTGATAAATTTTGGCACAGCCCCATCGTCCGAAGTATAAAAACGTAGCTTATACTTTTTACGGTTCATAGGTTGCTCTTCATCCGCTGACGTTTCAATCGGCGTAATTTCATTGTTAGAGCACGTAATCGTGTTGTCAGTTCGGTGGCGATTGTACTGAAAATGAGCGCGAATCCGGTAGAACAAAAAAAGAGCGCCCGAGACAAGTGCTGTGCTGACAGCTTTCAACCAATGTTCCTGAACTATTTCCGGAATTTTTTGCGACAACAAATCCAACAAACGTGAAATCGACTCAAGGTTCATGATCTATTACTTCCTTTCAAGATAGGATTTTAAAGTGCGTAGCATTTTAATTTGTTATATTATACATTTTTTTGACTTTTTGTCAAGGATTTGTTTTTATTTGTTTTTATTGTTTTTATTGCCTTGCCCGTCCGGCTATTTTAAGATAGGATTAAGTATATTGAGAACATAATAACTCCTACGACCGTAAGAAGAAAATTTTTTATCCGGGGAGTTGGGACGGGTGATAAAACCTGTCAGTTTCGCCGCAGTCTCTCTAAGGCCGGCGCGGTAATTTTGGGCGCGCGGGAAGATAATAAGAAGAAATAAAATCGCGGCGATTTTGTCGCATTTAGTCATTTAAAAATGTAAGTTTACTCCCATTGGTTGGGACATTTAATTTGTAAGTTTGCCGTTGGTCTGCGTTGCTCTGATTTTTTTAATTTTTTGGTCAATGATTTTTTTCAATTCCACCGGATTCAGCGATTGGTAGACGGAGATTAATTGTTGTTTCCGCTGCCGGCTGATTTGTTTTGATTCAATTAATCTCTGTTATGGAGTTTTGGCAACGTCATACTTTTTGCGGCAGATAGAATTATTGATTTTTTCTTTGCCGGCGATTTTCATCACCGGCCGGAAGAAATTGTTGAACAGCCTCAGCTCGTTTCTATAC
>JBAZEU010000012.1:0-7055 GCA_041653755.1 Minisyncoccota bacterium | reverse complement strand
ATTTAATTCCTCCAAGATATCGTCAACTTTAGAAACTAATTTTGCCCCTTGTTTAATTAAGTTATTGGCGCCAATAGAATTTTTATTAAAAATAGAGCCGGGAATAGCGAATATTTCTCTATTTTGCTCCAGAGCGAATCTTGCGGTAATTAAAGCGCCGCTTTTTTCCGGAGCTTCAATAACAATTGTGGCCAAACAGAGTCCGCTAATGATTCTGTTTCGCCAAGGAAAATAGTGTTTTAAAGCGGGGGTTTTTAAAGCATACTCTGATACCAAAGCGCCATTTTTAGTTATTTCTTGGGCTAATTTTTTATTAATCGGAGGAAAGACGTTATTGATTCCAGATCCAAGTACAGCAATTGTTTGCCCCCTGTTTTCTAAGACAGATTTATGGGCGACAGTGTCAACTCCATAAGCCAAACCGCTGACAATGAGAAAATTGTATTGGACCAATTCCCGGACAATCTTTTCAGTCACTAATTGGCCATAAGGGCTAACTTTGCGGGTGCCGACCACGGCAATCGCCGGCATTCCATTAGGAATTTTGCCCTTTAGATAAAGACCAAAAGGAGCATAAGGAATTTCTTTTAGTAATTGAGGGTATTCTTTATTTGTTTTTTGAATAAAAGCAATTTTATTTTCCTTTAATCGTTGCCATTCTCTCAAGGGGTCAATATTTTTTCTTTGAGAAGGGGTTAATTCGTCCCAAATTTTTTTTGTCGATCTTCTGCTGGAAAGTAAGGAAAATAATTTTAAGAAATTATTGCTAAAAGCTATATTGAGAGCATTTAAATAAATTTGATTTTCTTGGTGGGGCATAAAATTAGAATCTAGAATTTAGAAGTTAGAATGTAGAATTGGAATTCCATGTTTTCCTATTCTATATTCCCATTCCATATTCAAGATTCCAGATTCTTTATTCTTGTGTATATTTTATCTTTTATTTTTTTATTTGGCAAGGCGTGGCGCTAAAGCTCAAAATATTGATGAAAAGAGGAGAAATTGTTTTACTTGACGCCGTTTTTGTAAAAAAGCAAGGTTTCACTCGCGCAATAAGAGGGGAAGAAATTCTAAATTTTGGTTGTTTTATTATTTAATTATTGATACAATATATTTGGATATAATAAAATTAAGCGTTGGATATAATAAAAGCAAGAGGCCAGATTAAAAATTAATGGTAGATTTTAAAAAAAGATTAACGACGTCTCTCCTTATTTCCCTTGGTATTATATTAATTTTAGGGGGAGTATTTTATTATTTTCGCGCCGATATTCTAAAAAGAGTGGAAAAAATAGAAATTTATCAAAAAGAATTGGCCGCTCGTAGCAATATTTTAAATAAAATTTATGAATTAGAAAAGGAGCAGTCGCTTTCTTTGGCTTATGTTGATCAGTTAAAAAAAGCTTTGCCTCTAGAAAGCGAGATGGTAAGATTAGAACAGATTCTACAGGATTTGGCTAAAAAAAATAATTTAAACATTAGTTTCAGGTTCGGAATATTAAACGAAGCGACAGACCAAGAACCTCAAAGTTACAGTTTTAATTTGATTCTTTCAGGGAATAAAACATCAATTCTTAATTGGCTTGAAGAGTTTCAAAGCCTAAATTATATCATTCGTTTAGAGCAAATAGAATTTACCCAAACCAATAAAGAAGAGAATAATATAATTTATGATGTTAAGATTTTGGGAAGAGCTTACCTTCGTTAATAATTTAAAATAATGTCTCAAAATTTTTTTAAGAAAAAATCAAAAAAAGACATGCTTATTTTGGGAGGAAGTTTAGCCGTTATTTTTATTAGTGGGGTTTTGATTTTTTTTAGTTTGACTTTTCTGATAAAAAATATTAATTTGGTATTAAAAACAATTCCGGCAGAAGAATCTAATTTACATTTTAATATTACTGGAGCAGAAAAGTTATTTCCGCAAAAGCAGGAATAAAAAAGATTAAAATGATTGATGGGTGACTAGTTCAGCGGCAGAACGCTATCCTGACCCGCCCGCCTTGACTTCGCCTCTATGGGCACATAGTTCAGTGGTAGAACGCTATCCTGATAAGATAGAGGTCCCAGGTTCGATCCCTGGTGTGCCCACTCAGTCAAGGCGAAGTCGGGCGCGGTAAGATAGAGGTCCCAGGTTCGATCCCTCCATTGCCCACATAAATACTAAACTCTAAATACTAAATCCTAAATCCTAAACTCTAAATTCTAAATTTGGGCCGGTAGCTCAACTGGCTAGAGCACCCGCCTTGCACGCGGGAGGTTGTCGGTTCAAATCCGATCCGGTCCACCATATTGAATTAGGGGACTTGCTTGACGGAGATTATTTTTATATAATATAACTTGATAATTGCAAAAGGTCGAAAATTAAAATAATTAAACTTCGTTTATTTACGGAGGATAAAAAATTTAAAAAATAAAAATATGTTTAATAGCATAATTCAGGCAAGTTCTAACGCATTATTTGAATTATGGAATGCCTTCATTGTTTTTTTGCCTACTCTTTTAGGAGGATTGATAGTTTTTTTAGTTGGATTAATCATTGGCAATGGGATCGCTCAATTAGTTGAGAAGTTAATAGATGCTTTGAAAGTGGATTCTCTGTTAGAAAAAATTGGCTTTAAAGAATTTACTGATAAAGCGGGCATCCATTTAGATTCTGGATATTTTCTTGGACAAATTACTAAGTGGTTAATTTTACTTTCTTTTTTGGTGGCCGCTTGCAACATTTGGGGCCTATATGCGGTAGGAGATTTTATCACAAGCATTGTGAAATATCTGCCTAATGTTTTAGTAGCAGTCCTGATCCTCTTGGCGGCTATTGTTTTGGGCGAATATTTTGCTAAATTCGTTCAAGCTTCAGTAGCTGGAGCTGGTTTGAAGTACCAGAAACTTTTAGCCGCTATGTCCCGTTGGGTATTTATTATTTTTGGGGTTATCGCCGCTTTATCGCAATTGAAAGTAGCCACTTATATTGTTAATACTTTGTTTACCGGAATTATAGCAATGTTAGCCCTTGCCGGAGGTTTGGCCTTTGGCTTGGGTGGTAAAGATTTTGCTCAAGATTTGTTAGCAAGATTTAAAAAAGATTTAGAATAGGTATAAATATACAGAGAGAAAACAAAAAAGCCGAATTTACGGCTTTTTTGTTATGGGGGTCAACCCCCTTCTTAAGAGGAGGGGGTTGACTTTTTAAAAATATTTAATATAATAGTAAATGTCAGATAAATATGATGATTATTATAGAAAAGCGCGAGAAAAAAAGAAGTGGATAGGCAATCTATCTTCGTTTTAGAGCGGCCACCACTTCATGGTGGTTTTTTAATCCAGAAATTCTGTTTTGAAAGTTCTTTGAAAATTAACCCTGTTGAATTTGCAGTGCAATTATTCAATAGGGTAAACCCGCCAAACTTTTTCAAAAAAGTTAGGTGGGTAAACCATCTTTAGTTTGTCTTTTCACTAAAGATGGGAAAGTTGTAATAAGGGCAGATGGTGGATGCCTTGACACAGTGAGGCGATGAAGGACGCGACGTAACTGCGATAAGCTTCGGGGAGGTGTGTAGTAACCTTTGATCCGGAGGTCTCCGAATGGGAAAACCTAGGCCGTGCTCAACACGGCTTACACCGCGCTTCGCGCGGTGAGCATACCTGGGGAAGTGAAACATCTCAGTACCCAGAGGAAAAGAAAACAAAAAAGTGCATTTAACTACTGTTGTTTAGTACTCAACAGTAGTTAAATGCGTTTGTGATTCCTTGAGTAGTGGCGAGCGAAAGAGGAGAAGCCTAAACCTGCTTAAGTTTTTCTTTGAAAAATTTAGGCAGGGGTTACAAGAAAAATACGCAAAAACTTCGGTTTTCAAAATTTCAATAATAATTAGCTGAATTATCTGGAAAGGTAAACCAAAGAAGGTGAAAGTCCTGTAAGCAAAAATTATTATTAAATTTGAGTATTTTCTCTTAAATACCTCAGGGATAGAAAACCTAGAGGAAAGTATCCGGAACTACTCCGGAAAGGCTAAATACTCACTGTGATCGATAGTGGACAAGTACCGTGAGGGAAAGGTTAAAAGAACCCCGGTGAGGGGAGTGAAATAGAACCTGAAACCATTTTGCCTACAAGCAAGCGAAGCCGTCCTTCGCTCTTTGCTCTGCAAAGAGCTTCGGAACGGTAAACTCTAATATAGTTAAATACTATAACATTAGGGCTTGCCAGTCCGTAGCTCACTGCAAAGCAGTGAGCGGAGGATGGTGACGCTGTGCCTATTGAAGAATGAGCCGACGAGTTTATTTCTACTGCTTAAGATTAACCCCGCCCTTTTGGTTTACTAGTCATATAATGTCAAGTAAAAATGGCAAATGTGTGTATTAGTGCCAAAAGGGCGGGGGTAGTCATAGGGAAACCGAGCGTGAATAGCGCATTATCAATTTTTCTCTTTGCTGATTATTTTAATCAGTTGAGAGATTAATTGAGAAGTAGTAGATTTAAGACCCGAAGCCAGGCGAGCTTACCATGGCCAGGATGAGTCTCATAGAAATATGAGAGGAAGTCCGCACCCGTGAGCCGTGCAATACTCTGGGATGAGCTGTGGTAAGGAGTGAAAAGCTAATCGAGCCTGGGAATAGCTGGTTCTCCCCGAAATAGCTTTAGGGCTAGCGGTCATCTATGCTTATGGGGGTAGAGCACTGGATGGTGTGTATAGGGCGAAAGCTCAGCATACCAATCAAACTCCGAATACCATAAGATTAAGATAGACTAGTCAGACTATGGGGGCGAAGCTCCGTAGTCGAAAGGAAATGAATCCAGATCGCCGTCTAAGGTCCCTAAATTTTGATTAAGTGCTAAAAAGGCAGTGATTCACCATAGACAGTTAGGAGGTTGGCTTAGAGGTAGCCATCCTTTAAAGAGTGTGTAACAACTCACTATTCGAACTCTGTGTCTCACTACTGTTCGACACAATGCGATACCAATATACTAATGCATACGAATTATGCTAATGAATTTATTCGTATTATTAGCATCAATTCGTATATTAGCATCGGTTCAGTGGCGAGCGGTAGCGAGGCACGGGGGTGGAGAATTGCGCCGCAAATTTAGAGGGGCTAAAATCAAATACCGAAGACGCGAAATCTTGTGCTTCGCACAAGGAAATTCTAAGCACTAAACCCTAAACTCTAAATAAATTCCAATTTTCAAAACGCAGAATTTAAGACATTTTTGGGATTTAGAATTTTGAATTTTAAATTTGTTTAGGATTTAGAATTTTTGATTTAGGATTTTCTCGCGCGAAGCACGAGGTTAGTAGGGGAGCGTTTCTTAAGCGTTGAAGCTTTAACGTGAGTTAAGGTGGAGTTTAAGGAAGTGAGAATGTCGGCATGAGTAACCACAACCCTGATGAGAAATCAGGGCCCCGTAAATCCAAGGTTTCTTTGGCAATGACAATCAGCCAAAGGTTAGGCGGTCCTAAGGCGATGGCGAAAGCCGCAGCTGATGGACAGCCGGTTAATATTCCGGCCCTTCCATTCTTTACGACGGGAGGACGAAGTGGAGTAGATTAAGTGCCTTAGTGGTTTGGCATCTTTGATCGAGAGTGTGCGTCAGGAAAATCCGGCGCGCGCCGCTTTATGCGGAAACTCCAGAGAAGAAGCGAGTTAAGGTTTTACCTTGACAAGTTGATCGAGCCCACTTCCGAGAAAAATCTCTAAGTCTGCCATTCGTCATTTGGCGAAGGCGGAAAGAAGAATGGAATCCGTACCGTAAACCGACACAGGTGGATGAGGCGAGTAGCCTCAGGGGAACGGGTGATTCCTCGTTAAGGAACTCGGCAATCAAGCGGGCGTAACTTTGGGATATGCCCTCCCAGCCCTTTTGAACAATGACCGCGTTGTTTTTAAGAAAATTTTTTATAAATTTAATTCAATAATATAAATTCAACGTTGTTATCGTTCAAAAGGGCTGGGCGCAGTGAAAGATTCCCTGGCGACTGTTTACCAAAAACACAGGTCCCTGCGAAACCGTAAGGTGATGTATAGGGGCTGATGCCTGTCCGATGCCAGAAGGTTAAGACTAGCGGTTAGATTTTCCTTTTAGGAAAGTTTAGCTAACTGGTTCAAGCCCTGGTCAATGACAGCCGTAACTATAACAACCGTTGTAGTTATAAAATCTGGCTATATGCGGGAAAGTCTCGTTAATGCTATAAATACTCATTATGGTTTAACGTCACCATAATAGTAAAAAGTTTATAGCAGAGAAAATCCGCAGGAAAGTCTCTGATAGTGAACAAAATTATGACCAACAAAAACACAAATGAGAAAAACACAAAATGGTTAAAACAAATTCCGGAAAAAGTAGGTTGGTATTTAGCTGGTTTTTGTGATGGTGAGGGTAGTTTCAATGTATCTTTGAGGAAAAAACATGATTATCGGATAGAATGGCAAGTTGTTTTATCTTTTAATGTTTCTCAAAGAGATGTCACTAATTTAGTTTTATTAAAACGGTATTTAGGATGTGGTAGATTAGAGCACCGTAAAGATGGAGTTTATTATTTTGTAGTAACCAACTACAAATCTATTATTGAAAGAGTAATACCGTTTTTTAAAAAGTTTTATTTCTTTTCTTCTTCAAAAAAGAAAAATTTTTCTCTTTTTAGACGAATTACCGAGTTAGTTGAAAAAAAAGAGCATTTAAATCCGGAAGGATTTAAAAAAATTGTGGCTTTACGGGAAGAATTGAATGCGGGCAGAGGCAGAAAGAGAAAACATAATCAAAAAGACGTAATTATAAACTATCAGAGATTCCTCAGAGACTATACGCCAGATTCCGATAATTAAAATTAATCGGAAATGAGATAGTCCGATCTCATAGGCGACTATGAGGATCCTCGCGAAAGAAGCGAGGTGATAACGTAATTTGAACGGTTCTAAGGTAGCGCAGTTCCTTGTCGGGTAAGTTCCGACGTGCATCAAAGGTATAACGACTGGGGAGCTGTCTCAACGAGGAGCCCGGTGAAAATGCGTGTCCAGCGAAGACGCTGGGTACCCGCAGCAAGACGAAAAGACCC
>JBAZEU010000011.1:0-8471 GCA_041653755.1 Minisyncoccota bacterium | reverse complement strand
ATCTTCCAAACTGATTAATATAAGAAACATTCGCAGTTAAATCATCATTTTCACTCAATGTCCTAGCAGTTAACCTAACCAGAGACCCGGGCGTGTTATTTGTTGCACGCAGAGGAGGCGTTAACCCGTACGCAAGATACCAAGATGCATCGCCAATTACAAAAGTAGCATCTAAAGACAGTACATCTGCGATAAGAGAACCATGCACCGTCATGGAATCAATTGTAGGAGGTGCCAAAGGTGACACAAATGGAACTAAAGCGGTTGATGGATCGGACGTTAACATAACCAACCAGTACCGTACCCACACGGCGAAACCTGATAGTATTGAATCTGGGTTATGCTTAGAATATTGCGGATAAATTGCTGCCCAACTGTCTATCGTTGCTCGTTGAGCAACAGTAAGAGCAGACCAACCGCTTGTTACACGAGCCATGATGGTTTTTGGCAGTTGTTGCAACTGACTATTCGGCCGAATCATATTTGCCTTATTTTTGATAGTCCAACCGTAAGCGTTGGATTGGAATGTTGTACCACCGACGGAACCGCGGATTTCGGTGACTAATCCTGAAAATTTTACACGTGCCATAATTTTTAATTTTTATTGTAAAAACACATTTATAAACATTAATTAATTGGAATAGAACGTAATATGAGACCACCTGCACCAGTACCCGCCAAAACAATGCCATTGCCAATATTAATAATCGAACGAACCTCATATTGAAGAAATTGTTGGCCTAAGTTAGACCACGAAAGGCCATAATCAGTTGAACGAAGAATAAGACCGTCTGGATAAGTACCGGCCAAAACAATGCCATTGCCAATATTAGCCAAAGAATAGATATAACTTCGACCAAATTGTTGACCTAAATTTGACCACGAAAGGCCATAATCAGTTGAACGAAGAATAAGACCGCTTGGATAAGTACCGGCCAAAACAATGCCATCGCTAATATTAATAATTGAAAGAATCTCAGATTGAAGAAATTGTTGACCTAAATTTGACCACGAAAGGCCATAATCAGTTGAACGAAGAATAAGACCGCCTGGAGAAGTACCGGCCAAAACAATGCCATTGCCAATATTAGCCAAAGAATAGATATAACTTTGACTAAATTGTTGACCTAAGTTAGACCACGTAAGGCCATAGTCAGTTGAATGAAGAATAAGACCGCTTGGACCAGTACCGGCCAAAACAATGCCATTGCCAATATTAGCCAAAGAAGAGATAAGACTTTGACTAAATTGTTGACCTAAGTTAGACCACGTAAGGCCATAGTCATTTGAACGAAGAATAAGACCGCCTGGAGAAGTACCGGCCAAAACAATGCCATTGCCAATATTAGCCAAAGAATAGATATAACTTTGACCAAATTGTTGGCCTAAGTTAGACCACGAAAGGCCATAATCAGTTGAACGAAGAATAAGACCGTCTGGATAAGTACCGGCCAAAACAATGCCATTGCCAATATTAGCCAAATAAAGAACATAAGTTTGACTAAATTGTTGACCAAGCGAAGTCCAGTTTACTCCAACAGAACCGGGAGCTACGTAAGTAGCGTTTACAACAGCCTGATCAGATACCCGCGAAGCTCCGGTATTTTCTAAAACTGTAACAGTTTGGACATAAATTTTTCCAGTGCGATTAACCATTGTACCGTACTGATTTTGAAACACTTCTGACAAATCGATTGTACCAAATTGCCCTGTATACAGCGTAGCAAGTTTCCTAAATTTCGCTGAATAATTAGACACACCGGCTGACAGGATTGGAGTTACGAATACATTAACAGCACAACCGGCCTGAACAGGATCAGATAACTCGAGAGTAACAGACCCGGACAAAGCATCGACCGAAAAACTAGCTATTGAAACTGACGGAAAGTTGATTTTACCCGGGTACGACAGTACTGTACTTAAACCAGCTGATAGCAAATTTTGATATGATGAACGAAAGGATTGGAACGCATCAGATTGAGTACCGCTCACGTTAGCCCACGTAAGACGCTGATTGTCTGTAAGTTCACGCCAAGCTGCAGCTGCAGCGGCAAAGATGGCACGCACCTGACTTTGAGAGCTTGACGGTTGCGATTTTGGACTAGTTTTTTGACGTAAAGAAACACCTGCTTTTGAAGGCTGAAAAGCCTGACCTCCAATACCCCCAGATGCGAACGTCACAATAGAACCGAATTTACTTTTCATGATAAAAAGTTTTAAAATTAAAATACCGGAGCGCGGTATAGACCGGTTCCGGTATATTTTTTAAAAAAGAATTTTTCTGCAATAACTATGCAGAAATTATTGCAGAAGCCGAAACCGGGACACCTGCCTGACCGGTTGTCTCATTAACAGCTTTGAACTGCACAAAGATTTTTTGGCCAGCACCCGCAATGTCTCCGAACTTTGCTTCGTACTCTGTAGCAATGGACAGAGGTGACACATCTGTATTGACAAATACTCCGATTTGCCGATACAGATTTTTTACGAAGCTTTTCCCAGCTGATATAGCCGGAGTGGCGAATACCAAAAAAGAAGTACCGACGGGGATAGCCCCCGTAAATGTAGCTACCATCGTGCCAGCCCCTTCGGCAACGGCCAACGATAGCGAAGTGAGAGCGAACACAGCTTCAACAGCGGGGGGCATGGTAATAACAGATTGGCCAATGTTGACCAAATTGTTATTCAAACGCTGATACAGCTGAGCACCTGTAGGATTACGCAGATCACCAAAGATATCAGTCTTAGCATAATCAGCAACAGCACCATTCCAGGCATCTCGCTGAGCATCTGTAAGACCACGCCACGCCTGACTTTGTTCTGAGAATCGATTGCGAGACCCCAACTGAGAAATTGATTGAGGATTGACCGGGGTTACTTTCGTGCGAAAGTAAGCACCCGCCCTGTTTTTTGAAGCCACATGACCGCCTATTTTTCCGCGCCCCTCTGTGACAATTGCTCCAAATTTTGCTTTCATTGGATATCCAATTTAAAGGTTAAAACTAATTCGACTTTTTTTTAGTAAAAAGAGAATTCAGAACAGAAAAGACAGCCTGAGCAATTCCGGATACCTTCTGAGGCAAAAAAGCCAATACCTCAGAAACAACTAATGCAATGTACGGCCAGTACTCAAAAATTTTTGCCTGTTCCCTTACTACGGGATCCGTTGAGTTTTGACCGAAAGCCGTAAAAACGCACACTAAGCAAACCAAAACGATGGAGATCGATATTAAAAGTTTGCGGAGATTGATACGTAGTTCCATAATGTTGATAATTAATTTAGCAAATATTACAAAATTATTTACACAACACCATAACAACACCGTCAAAATGTCAAAAAAAAGTTCATTTCCTGTCTTTTTGCTCAATTTCGAGATGATTATCTGAATTATTAAGCATCTTTTTTTTTCAACTATATCAGCAGTCAAGAAAAAAATCAAACGCTGACCGGCGGAGCCGGGAAGCGGCCGGGCCGGGGGCGGAGCCGGGGGCCCGGAAAGGGAGGGGGCGATGCGAGCGTAAGCGAGCTTGTCAGCTAACTGCTTAAACTATAAGTAAATGTGCGAATGGGGCACCCTTTGTGAACTGAAAATATAACAGATAGCAAAAAGTATCGAAGGAGCTGCTTAACATAACCGTACTATAGGACAAGCCCGAAGGGCCGTAGCGAAGCGGAGCCGGAACGGTTGCTCCTATAGTGCGGTAGGTTATGTTAATGCAGCGAAATATAAAGACTAGCAGACAAGAGCGGTGCAGGGCAATAAAAAAGACCGGGAGCCGGAACGGCGGAGGTATTTTTTGCTGCCCGCCCCAGTGACGACCTACCGGACTGACAACAACGCGACCGAAGGGAGCTTAAGCATGTTAACAACGCGACCGAAGGGAGCTAACAAACTGGTGAAACCACACTACGCATAAGTAGAAAAAATGATTTTCTGGTTTTTTTTATTAAATTTTAATGAAAGTTTCAACCCGCGAGCGAAGCGAGCGGGCCGCACGATCTTCTCTTTTTTTTTCAAATAATTACCGAAAATTCTTCGAGAAAAAAATTTTGCCCGCGGAACCGAAAAGCTTTTTTGTTTCATTTTTTCGCATGAAAAAAGGATGTAAGTTCTTATATTTTTTCTTTCAAGAAAAAACGCCCAGCGAGGGTATTTCTTTGTTTCTTTCTCTTAAGAAAGATGTTATTGAACTTGTTCAAAATTGTAAATGTAATTTAACTATATAATAGTATTCTCCTTTATTTTATTCTCTCTATTTTTTTCATTCCATCAGCTTATTTTATTTTACATATTCCATCATTTTTTTCATTGTATTTTTTGTCTGTTTTTTTTTATTCTTTCTATTTTTTTCATTGTATTTTTTGTCTGTTTTTTTTTATTCTTTCTATTTTTTTCATTGTATTTTTTGTCTGTTTTTTTTTATTCTTTCTAATGTTTTTATTCCTTCCATAATCCGTTCCGCAAAGTCAGGAATTTTCAAAGAAATTCTTTTTTTTAAGTAAAAACTGAAACATTTTAAGATTATAATCTGAAATTCTTTTCTCTTTTTTTTCATTTGATATTGCTGATTGTTTTTAATTTTTCACAACTCTATTACAACTTTCTTCTGACATTGTATTAAAATTCTTTTAACTTTCATTGCATATATTTTCAGCTGTAATTTCATTCGATTCATATCAGATTAGTACTTTCATTTCATGATATATTCTATTTTCTTCATTCAACTCTCATTCCCATAGCTAAATATTTTCTGTTATAATTTCATTCGACTTATATTAGATTAGTACTTTCACTTTACTGTAAATTCTTTTTTTCTGTGTAAGAATAGTTATTGTTCTGATGTGAGAAATCTGTAGAATTTAATCTGTGTCATAAAAAGTATTGACTTTCATTCGTACACTTTTGATAACAAAAAAGCCGGGTTATTAGCCCGGCTTAGATCAACTTTCGATTATAATAAAGTCATCTTAAAATTTGAATAACGCCTTTTGAAAGTTCTGATTGAAAAAGAGATACAAGATAGTCAGTCATACCGATATCAACAAGTAAGCCGGGGCCTGATCTTTTTCCACAAAGTATACAGCCGGACGTATTTTCAATAGTACGGCCGTAATGCATTAAAATGTATGAAAAGTTGGGAACATTTAACAACATTATAGTGAATTTTCCCAGACTTTTAGATCTATGCAAACACAAATTAAACGTGCCGGAGGGGATTGCAGTTTGAGAAGGCACTTTGTATTCAGGATGCTCCAATTCAGAATCTGCATACGGGAATCTGATAGGATCTTCGAGCGTATTACAAATTACACGCCCGGAGAGATCATCTATAAGAATACCTTCTGTATAAACTGTCTTTTTTTCAAGAGTAATCAACTTAAGATTAAGCATAATGCAATGATTTTTGAGATTGAAAATTAAATTGAGTAAGTAAATATTCTGCAAAAGCAGAAAAAAGAGAGGGACATGATTTAGAATGTAGCTGTGAAATACGAATATAATAAACGTCAAAAAAAGGATCATGATACATTTTGATTTTATCGTCATGTCTAAGACGCACTATTTCATCGATGACATTAACACCAGCAACGACTTGAGCGCCTTTTATATTTGAAAGATCTTGAGAACATCCCCAGATCCGGCCCTCCTGATCAGCGAGTACCTCATCGATTTCGCCGGTTTCACGGTTAACAACTTCATTTTTTGACATGTATTTTACAATGTACGCTTTGAGGTTAATAACCTTCCTGATCGAATGTATGTCGGTTGAATTCGGGCTATTCCAGTCACTTACTACACCGGATTTGTATGCTCTTAACTGTGATTTATAGTCCCATTTAGCCAGCAAGTCATGTCGTACCCGGAAACCTCCTTTATGCCAGGCCTGCATTTCGTCCCGGTACCTGGACACGTATCCAAGCTTTTCACAAATCCGGTTCCAAATATCCCGTAACGACTGATATGGTATAAAACGGTCGATTACAATATGAAAATGAATATTACCGTTTTTTTGCTTTTCAGCCCGCCAAACATAGCGATTTACTTTAAATCGTTTTTTCAATTCAATCAAAAACTGATTGAGACAACTGCTTTTGATTTCATTATCAGAATGAATCTGAGTTGAAGGAAGCGTAAGCGTAACAAAAGCTACTTTCATAGCAAATTGACGGCCTGTCTGCCGGCTGTAAACATTTTTTTCAGAAGTAAGGAGTAGAAGGTAATCTACAGCACGTGCAAGCTTACGCCGTGCGATCGGAGAAACAGAACCGTGTGCTTTACGATCGGAGGCTAAAAGGTGGTCAAATTTGATAACATGAGGACTGGCAGAATCATTTTCATACTGCTCAGAGGCCGATTCTGTTATATCAAAGGATTGTTTGGTGGGCTTACATGGTTGCCAATTAGGCGAATAAAAACAACATACTCTATCCGGATGAATAGTAACAGAAGGAATAAGGTCTAATGTAGCACGCATAAGGTAATGATTTACTATTTAACAATAACTATACAGTTTGAGATCTGCAGACTATAGATAAACCAATGCAGCACCTAGCTGTCCACACCGATAAAGTCATCAATTATGTTATGTATGGAACATATCTGATCTCCAATAATGCGATATAAAGTTATTGTATGTATTGGAGTATGACATGTAATACTACGTTGAAAATAAGCAAGATCAGCTGAAATAGACAGTAGGTCCTTAATATCGACATCAAGTGGAGCATTTGCATGGCCTCGAAGAAGAAGCACAAGAAGAATAAGAGCATGATTGAATTTTTCCACAGCGGCTTCGGATACGAAAAGATTATCAGATACAAAATTGTGACGGTATCGCTGTAAGATAATTTTGATAGACATTAAGGAATCAATGTGATTAGCAGAAAGAGAGGCACGAAAAACAAGATAAAGTGATTTCATATTATTACAGATTAGAGATAATAGAAACAGGGGTTTGCCTGCAATGAGGTGAAAATGATATTTGTGTTAAAAAGCAAAGAATAGCCGCTCCACAGAGCTAGCTATCCTTATGCGCATCATCATCACATCAACCTATTGTTAGAGTTGTACCCCTACAGAGCTCGACATCTTTCAGTTGATACCACAAAGGTACCACCGCTGACCTGAGAAAAGCAATAAGCTTTTATACCTCTTCTTAGTAAGTATTTATACTTATTAACCGAATACGCATTTATACCTATTTATGAACAGAAACATGTTGTAAAACATAGCCGCACAACATAAAACAAAAAGGCCTAACATGTTGTAAAGCATAGGATTAGCCCGCAAAAATGTGGTAACTTAGCATTAACAACGAAAGGGGAACCGGGCTTGTTCAATTAAAGAAAGAAAAACATTGCCATGGTTGGGTTGAAAATTATTAATTGTTCCACGTGGAACTTAAAAAAAACATCATGAAAAGGATATTTTTAACAGACAACTCGCAAATGTGGTTTAACGAAGAAAGTGCAACATTGTATAAAGAAGCAACGTACCATGACGGCCGTAACTGGATTTCTAAAGCAACAGGACAACAATGGGAACATGAAGCCTTATTCGTAACAAAAGGAGGCAAATTCATTTTGAACCGCTATTCCAATTATCAAGGTACGACGGAAACTTATGAAGCCATGCAAAAAGAGGACGCAATCTTGTGGCTGGCACGTAATGAATACGGAGATGAAGCCGAAAGCTTTGATGATAGCGGAATCCTAAGCAGTTACGAAGCCTGAAAGGAGGTACGAAATGAAAAGAAAACTAAATGATTTTTTGGATTATCTGGCAGGAGAACGAGGTAGGGTAATCAAAAAAAAGAACGGGTACCGGGTGACAGCCGAAATACTATCACAGCAAAAAATCGAAGAACTAGTAAAAGAGGCGAAAAAGAAAAATCTTGGTTTTGGTATATATGGCCCTGCCAGTGATCAAATGAAAGTAGCAATATGGCTATGGAGACAGAAAAAAGAATAAAAGAAAAGAGGCGCCAGCCTCTTTTTTTTTGGTCCTGATTTTCCTAAAGGCCCGGAGCAGTGGGTTTTTCTACAATAGGAAAAAAAGATGTGTAACGGACCTGGCTTTTGTCGTGGCATGATTTTTTGCTTTTGCCCTTAAACACAAAAAAAGCTGTACCGGGTTGCCTGGCTGATAAACCGGTTATAAGAAATGACAGCGCAACCGGTAGGCCACAACGAGCGATGGCCAGCCTTAAAAACTATGCCGCCTCAATCTCAACTTTAATGAGAGTTGGAGCAGTAACGGCGTATGAATTTTGGTCAGCAAGGCGATATTTTACAAAAACATAATCGCCAACAACCGGTAATCTTCCAAACTGATTAATATAAAAAACATTCGCAGTTAAATCATCATTTTCACTCAATGTCCTAGCAGTTAACCTAACCAGAGACCCGGGCGTGTTATTTGTTGCACGCAGAGGAGGCGTTAACCCGTACGCAAGATACCAAGATGCAT
>JBAZEU010000010.1:0-21377 GCA_041653755.1 Minisyncoccota bacterium | reverse complement strand
GAGAACTGTTAAGACGACGACGGCTAGAACTGCTACGATACCTATCACGATTAGAAGTTCTATGAGGGTGAAACCATGCTTCTTGGATCTTAAATCTTGGATCATATATTAATAATTATATATTACGAAAAGATAAAACAATAGAAGAGAAGTAAAAACCATTATTTTGCGATCACGTATTCTTTTCTTTCTTTAAATTCTTCCTGCTTGCCTTTATTCCATTGAGAAATAGGCCTTAAATATCCAACAACTCTTGAATAAATCTCGCAAGGTTGTTTGAAAGTGCATTGCGGGCATAAAGCATGTTCGCCATTAAGATAGCCGTGATTCGGACACACTGAAAAAGTCGGAGTGATAGTTATGTACGGCAAATGATATTTTGTAAAAATTTTCTTGATCAGATTTTTTACCGCAGCGGTGTCAGTAATTCTTTCACCTAAAAATATATGAAGCACCGTACCGCCTGTGTATTTTGATTGGATTTCATCCTGAAGATCCAAGACCTCAAATACATCGTCTGAAAAATTTACCGGCAGCATTGTCGAATTAGTATAATAAACCGTTTTGCCGTTGCCGGCAGTAATAATATCTGGATATTGCTTTTTGTCTTTCAGAGCCAAACGGAAAGAAGTGCCTTCAGCAGGAGTTGATTCAAGATTATAGAGATCTCCGGTTTCTTCTTGATATTTAATTAATCGGTTTCGCATAAAATCAAGAACCTCCAAGGTGAAACTTTTTCCTTGTTTTGAAGCAATATTTTCACCCAAAAAATTTAGCAAACATTCATTCATTCCAATTAATCCGATTGTTGAAAAATGATTGCCGAAATAACTGCCTCTCATTTTATTAACACCATCCAGATAAAATTTCGAATAAGGATAAAGTCCTTTGTTCATAAAATTTTCCAAAACTTTTCTTTTGATATCCAAACTCTCTTTGGCCAAATCCATCAATTTAACTAACTTTTCAAAAAATTCTTTTTTGGTTTTAGAAAGATAGCCAAGCCGGGGCAAATTAATGGTAACTACGCCGATTGACCCGGTTAAAGGATTGGCGCCGAACAAACCTCCTCCCCTTTTCATTAATTCTTTGTTATCAAGACGTAAACGGCAGCACATGCTTCTGACGTCTTCCGGGTTCATATCGGACTGGATAAAATTAGAGAAATAATTTATTCCGTATTTAGCCGTGGCTTCCCACATCGGTTCCAACGCCGGATTGTCCCAAGGAAAATCTTTCGTAATTGAAATGGTCGGAATCGGAAAAGTGAAAGGCCTTCCCTTGGCATCACCAGCCATCATCACTTCGTAGAGCGCTTTGTTTAGAACATTCATCTCTTCCTGAAAATCTTTGTAGGTTTCTTTCTGGGGCTGGCCGCCAACAATTACCGAGTTATTAGCTAGGCTCGGCGAAACAATAATATCCAAAGAAATATTTATAAACGGGGTCTGGAAACCAACCCGAGTCGGCACTGAGCAACCGAATAAAAACTCTTGAATAATCTGTTTAACCTGCTGGTAATTTAGATTGTCGTATCTGATGAATGGCGCTAAAAGCGAATCAAAATTGGAGACCGCTTGAGCGCCGGCTGATTCTCCTTGGAGGGTATAGAAAAAGTTGATTAGTTGGCCAAGAGCTGTCCTCAAATGCTTAGCTGGTTTTGATTCAGTTTTTCCGACAACTCCTCTGAATCCTTTCAATAATAAATCTTCCAAGTCCCATCCCATGCAATAAGGACCAAGACAATCAAGATCATGAACATGGAAATCTCCCAAATCAATGGCTTCACGGATTTCCGGAGTATAAATTTTATTAAGCCAATATTTTTTCGCAACCGCCGAAGTTATGTAATGATTCAAACCCTGCAAGGAATAAGCCATATTGGCATTTTCCTGAACCTGCCAATCAAGTTCCTGGATATATTGGTCAGCCATATCAACCGCTTCGTCCAAAGCCGTAGTAGCTTCTCGAATACGCCTGTGCTGTTCACGATATAAAATATAGGCCTTGGCTGTTTCCGCAAACCCTTCCAAAATTAAAACCTCTTCGACAATATCCTGGATTTGTTCAATCGTAGGAACTTCGTCTTTTTTAAAACGACGGCCCATTATTTTCAAAACCTTATTGGAAAGTTTTTGAGCTTCCTTGTGATTTCCTTGACCGGTAACTGTTAACGCCTTTGATATGGCGTTAGTAATTTTTCCCTGGTCAAACGGAAAAACCTGACCGGTACGTTTTTTTATTTGTTCAAATTTTTGTTTCATTCTTTAATGTCTTTTCTTTTTTCTTAAAAACGCCGGAACATCCCAAACATCTTCGTTATTTTGGATGTCATCCATTTTCTTTTTGGTCTGTTTATCGGTAGACAAATGCTTCGTTTTTGGCAATTTTAAGGATAAAGTTTTTTCTTCTTCGACAAACTCTTTAGATGCTTCCTTTGACTGGATAAATAAATCAGTTTGAGGCATCACTGGCTTTGCCAAATGATCCATAAAACCGGTAGCGACAAGAATAGTTTTAATTTCCCCTTTTCTAAGATCTCTATTATGATAGGTGCCAAAAATAATTTTAGCGTTAGAATCGACAGCGGAAGAAATCAGCTTGGCTATTTCGTTTACTTCTTCCATTTTCAAATCCCGATTAGACGAAATACTGAAAAGCAATCCCCTGGCTCCGTCAATCGGGACTTCAAGCAAGGGCGAATTGGCAGCGAGGTTGGCGGAATTAATCGCCCGATCTTTACCGCTGGCCTTTCCAACGCCGATGACAGCTAAACCGGTGTTTTCGATAATCGCTCTGATGTCGGCAAAATCAACATTGACAATGCCGGGCGTCATAATAATTTCGCTGACACCTTCAATGGCATTTTTTAAAACTTCGTCTATTTTTTCAAAGGCCTTGGCCAATGAAGTTTCTTTATCAATCAAAGAAAAAATTCTGTCGTTAGGGATAGCAATAATCGCGTCTACTTTTTCCTTCAAGCGTACGAATCCTTCATCGGCAATATGATTTCTTTCCATCCCTTCAAAACTGAAAGGCCTGGTTACTACCGCAACCGTCAAAATTCCCAATTCACGGGCAATATCAGCGACAACCGGACCAGCCCCGGTTCCTGTTCCTCCGCCCAAACCGCAAGTAATAAAAACCATATCCGTTTCTTTAAGAGCTTGACTTATTTCTTGCCGCGCTTCTTCCGCTGCTTTTCTACCCAATTCCGGCTTCATCCCAGTACCCAACCCTCTAGTCAAATCCCGGCCAATGCAAATTTTCTTGCCTGTTTTAATATGATTTAAATCCTGAATATCGGTATTTATAGACAAAAAACTGATGCTTTTAGGAAAAGTTTTTGCCATTCGCGAAACAGCGTTTCCTCCCGCTCCTCCAACACCTACTACTTTAACTTTCGCCGGAGAAATTTCCTTGCTTTTTATCTTCTTAACTTTCAAAACTTTTTTAGATTTTTTAATTTTTCTTTTCACCATATAAAAAATTTGTTTATGGGAGAAATGGTTTAAATATCTTTGAGATAAAAGACCTGCCGCCGATTCGCAAACCTTTCAGGTTTTGTTGCTGGTCTTTGGCGCATAAAAGAAGACCTAAACCAACGGCAAATTCGGGATCTTCAATCTGATTAGAAACTTCATTGTTAGAAATTTCAATTTCGGTAAGCTGAGGAATGCCGATTTGAGAAGGCAGCTTTAACTCTTGTTTAGCCAATTCAACTATGCCCGGCAATTTAGCGCCATTACCAACCAATACTACTCCGGCTGGCAACTGACCTGCTTTAGAAATCTGTTTTAATTCTTCGTTAATCAGCTCAAAAATTTCCGAGAGCCGGCTTTCAATAATTTCCGCTATAAAACGCTTCGAAACCGTGCCCTTTAAATCTTCGTTAATATCGTTCAGATTAATCATTTCTCTCGACGGAACGCCTTTTGGCAAAGCACAGCCAAAAGACAATTTTATAATTTCTGCCGCTTCAATAGAACTTTTTAAGCCAATAGCTAAGTCGTTGGTGATATGAGAAGACCCGATTGGAAAAACTTTTAATTGCAAAAGATTATCTTCCTCCCAAACCGACAATGAAGTGGTTGAAAACCCGATGTCGATTAAAGCAACACCTAAATCTTTTTGGCTTTTGGTTAGAATTGATCGTGAACTTGCTATGGGATTATAGACCAATCCTCCGATATTTCCGCCAGCCAACTCCATTAATTTATTCAAATTTTTAACAGCCGGAGAAAAAACATCGATGATCAAACTGTTCACTTCAAGACGATTACCGGTCATTCCTAATGGTTCTTTGATATTCGAAACGCCGTCAATAATAAATTCTTTGGTGATCGTATGAAGAATTTCTCGATTCGGAGATAAATTAATTGCTCGAGACGCTTCAACTACTCTGGCAACATCATCTTCCCTGATTTCGTAATCAGCCCGGGATACCGCCACGATTCCGCGGGAGTGACACATCTTTACGCTGGTACCGCCGACATTTACAAAAATATTATTGAGAACACTTTTATGAAAATGTCTTAGAGCGGAAAAAGATTGTCTTAAGGCGTGTGCGGCATCATTCGGATCAGCAATTTCACCTTTACGAATCCCGGCCGACGGGCTTTTAAAAACGCCTCTGATATTTAATTGGCCATCCTTGGTTAATTCACTTACTAATATTTTTATTTGAGATGTCCCGAGATCTAGAGAAGTTATATACATAATAATGAAATATCTAATTTCTAAACTCTAATTTCTAAACAATAACCAAACAATAACCAAAACTCTAATGCTCTAAAACGGTTTTTGGTCATTCAGTAATTAGAATTTATTTAGGATTTAGGAATTAGAATTTAGAATTTTATAACGTACCTGCCGCTCCTTTTTTTCCATTCTTATTCTACCACTTTTTGTTTTATGCTCATAGCCAAAAAGGTGCAAAATCCCGTGGACTAAAAAAAGAGCCAATCTCTCTCTATCAGAGACCGCTGAGATATTCAAAAAAATCTCACCAATTCTCTTTTTATGGTCTGGGTAGAGAAACTCTCTTGGCTCCTTAAAACTTAAAACGTTAGCGGGCTTATTTTTCTTGCGATACTCCTTGTTAAAATGTTTCAGTTTTTGAGAACTAACCAGAAAAATCTCCAAACTGACTGCCTTCTTTTGTAAAATTTTTAAAACTTGAAGAGCTAATTTTTTTACCTTTAACTCGGCTCTTCCCTGTCCTTTAATCAGGGCTGTCACTAAAACCCTATTCATTTTTCTTGAGCTCTTCGTTTAAAAACTGGCTCACCAAACCGGCATCCGCTTTTCCTTTTAATTCTTTCATCAAAACCCCCATTGCTTTTCCAAAATCTTTCGGTCCGTTGATTTCTAATTCTTTAATTTTCTCCTGAACTATTTTTCTAGTTTCATCTTCGCTTAACTGCTCCGGAAGATACGCTTTCACGCATTCCAATTCTTTTTGTTCCTTGTCGGCTAATTCGGGCCGATTGCCTTTCGTGTACGCTTCAATTGAATCTCTTCTTTTTTTTGATTCACTTGATAAAACTGAAATTATTTCTTCGTCAGTTAATTTCGATTCTTCTCCTTTTGTCTTCTTTTCGATCTCTTTATTATGGAGAGAAGACAAAACCATTCTCAATGTTGAGATTTTAATTTGATCGCCGCTCTTCAAAGCGTTTTTTAAATCGTCTGAAATTTTTTGGAGTAAATCCATTTAGTTAAAACCCATTTTTTGGGTTTTGGCCATTTCTTTTTCTTTTCCTAATTTATATAAAGCGGAACGCTTTCTTTGTGTTTCGCCGGAAGCTCTTCTCTTAAACTGGTTTTTCTTCGCTTCTTTTAAAACACCGCTTTGATAAATTTTCTTGCTGAAACGGCGCAAAAATGAATTTACTGATTCCCCTTCTTTTTTCCTTAATGAAATCATGAATTTTTCTTTATTATTTCTTTTACTTCTTCGACCGTTTTTTCTGATGAGCTCAAAACAACCGAATGAATTGACCCTCCTTTATCGTTTTTATATCTTGGAAGAATATGAACGTGTAAATGCTTAACCGCTTGACCGGCAATTTCGCCATGATTAATGCCGATAGTAAAACCGTCAGGATTTAAGCTTTTCTGAAGCAAAGCAGTTGTCTTTTTCACCGTCAGAAACAGATTTTGCAATTCTTTGTCTTCAATATCTAAAATATTTTCAGAATGGCTTTTCGAAATAACAACGCTATGCCCCATACTATGAGGATTAATGTCTAAAAAAGCAACACAATCCTTATCCTCGCAGATAATATGCGCTGGTATCTCCTTATTGGCGATTCTGCAGAAAAGGCAATCGTTCATATTCTCTTTTTAATTTCATCAACAACTCTGTCAATCGCAACTGTTTCTTGAGCGCCCGTCTTCATATCTCTGATGATAATAATATCTTCAAGAACTTCTCTTTGCCCTAAAATCAGGGAAAAATCAACTCCCCTTTTATCAGCCGCTTTCAATTGAGCTTTCAACGAATCTTTGTCCAGCGATTCGGTAGTTTTTATGCCGGCATGGTAAAGCTCGTTAAGAATTTTTATGCTTTTCTTTTTGGCTTGACTTCCAAATTGAATTAAAAAAACTTTCGGTTTCTTTATGCAAGCTCCTTCTATATTTTTAATTTTCATTACCTCTATCAATCTTTCAACTCCGAAAGAAACGCCAATAGCGGGAACTTTCGGCCCACCAAGCATCTGGCTTAAATAATCATAACGCCCTCCTCCTCCCAACGCAGAATCAAAACCATCAGAAAAAATTTCAAAGACAGTTTTATTATAGTAATCCAATCCTCTTACTAAATGGAAGTTGAGCGTGTAGGGCAGTGGAATCTCGTCGAGGTATTCCAAAACTGATTTGAAATGATTATTGCAAGAATGGCAAAGATTATCAAGCGTAATTGGAGCTTCTTTTTTCAGTTTTTCGCATCGTTCATCCTTACAATCAAGGATCCTTAATGGATTTGTCGCCAACCTTTTTCGGCAATCAGCGCAAAGGCCACTTTGTTTGTCTCTGTAATAATTGACAAGTTTTTTCTTGTATCCCTGCCGACAATTAGGACAACCGATGCTGTTAATCTGAACATTAATCTTTTTAAGCTTTAATTCTTCCAGAAGATTAACTGACAAAAGGATAATCTGGGTGTCATAGATAGGGTCATCAGCGCCAAGAACTTCAAAACCAATCTGATGGAACTGGCGGAATCTTCCGGCCTGCGGCTGTTCATGGCGGAACATTTGCCCCTCATAAAAAAGCTTTAACGGCTGTGACAAGTGACTTAAACCATGCTGAAGATAAGATCTCATAATGGGCGCTGTCCCTTCCGGCCTTAAAACTAACTGATTATCTCCTCTGCTTTTTATCCTGAACATCTGTTTCTGAACGATATCAGTCGCTTCTCCGACCGCTTTCTCGAAAATCGCTTCTTGCTCTAATATCGGAGTATCAATTCTTAAAAAACTATAAACATCGGCGATTTTTTCGCCGACTTGCCTTATCTTCAAAAAAAAGGACTGCTCATTAGGCAGCACGTCGTGCATCCCTTTCGGAGATTGAAATAATTGGGCTGTCCTTTTTTTAGAAACTTTCCCTTTTTTTGTTTTTTTAGCTGCCATTAAAATGAGTTTTAGTAAGCCGGACTTTCCAGCGCTTTGGCTTTAGTTAACGGCCAAAGACGCAAACGAACCACGCCAACAATGGCTGATTTCTGAAGCGGTCCCCAGCTGCGAGAATCGTAGCTTTCCGGACGATTATCCCCCAACACAAAATATTGATTGCCAGTAAGCGTCACTTGCATGTCTTGAACCGATTGCATGGAAGTGCCGAAGATTGAATTCAAATATGATTCGCTAAGAGTCAATCCCTGAGGATTCGCTCCATTGAAAATAGTAATCTTGTTGTCTTTGATATCTATTTTTTCGTTAGGTAATCCTATAACCCGTTTGATGAAAAATGATTTATTGTCGGTTGGCGAACGGAATACTACCACTTCGCCTCTTCCCGGAACTCGATATCGATAGCTAATTTCGTCAATTAAAAGATAATCTCCGTTGGAAAAATTCGGTTCCATGCTTCTGCCTGAAACCACAAACGGTTGAATTAAAAAATGCCTGACAGCTACTACTGTAATTACCGCTATCAGTCCCACTTCCACGATTTCCCAAATTGATAAAAGAAAAGATTTCATATAGTCAAATCAGTAAATTTGGTTTATTATATATAAAAACCATGGAAAAAGCAAATATTAAATTAATTGTCGGACTTGGAAATCCCGGCAAAGAATATGAAAAAACCTACCATAATATAGGCCAACTTTTCGTGTCTTGGATCATGGATCATAAAACTTGGGATATAAAACATAGATTATTCATGGCGTCAAAAATAATGCTTCATGATTCAGGATTTATGATCCATATTGTGAAACCCCGGACCTTTATGAACGAGTCCGGGGAAGCTGTTGCCGCTGCTATGAAATATTTCAAGGTTAAGCCGGCAGAATTATTAATCGTTCACGATGACAGCGATGTCACGCTAGGAAAATACAAGCTTTCGTTGGGCCGAGGATCAGCCGGGCATAAAGGAATTGAATCAATTATAAAAAATCTTGGCACAAAAGATTTCTATCGTCTTCGAATCGGCATCCGTAATCCCAAAAACAAAGCTAAGGCCTCAAATCTGGTGCTTAAAAAAATCAAAAACCAAGAACTTTTAGTTCTAAATAAAACATTTAAAGAGATTTTTCAAAACGAGCTAATTGAATTGTAGATTGATGTAGAACTCGATTGAATTTCCCGCGCTCGGCTTTATGCCAGACAGCGGCATACTAACTTCTTTGAATTGATTGTCACCAGCTAATCTTTGCTTAAAATCAGTTGCTGCTTTTTCAGTGGCAGCTCTTCCGCTTATAACCAAAGATTTATTGTCTCCTTGAACGGCTATTCTTGAAATCTCAACCCCGTCTTGGGAAGCAAATCCCTTAACCTTAGTCAAAAAATCTGGCCACGCAAAAACCTCGCTTTTTGCCCTAGCCAACAAGCTCACTTTTTGATTAAACTCTTTAGCCTGATTCTGAAGATTAATAAATTCGTTCTGGTTTTTATTAAGCGTAATTGAATCTTTTGCGGCGTTCGAACTATTCACTCTAATGCCCAAAAATACGTCTGCCGCCCCTAAGACAATCAATACAAAGGCCAGAAAGCTAAAAACAATTTTTTGCCAAAGGTGAATAAAAGTAACAACCGTTTGTCTTTTAAACTCCTCTTCTGTGCCAGTGCTAGTCAAGCTAATAATATTGTCTTCGGAACGATCGATTTGTCCCCTTAGGGCTGATCCCAAACTGCCAAACCAAGCCGGACCAATCTGATCAAATTTTTTGAGCATGATTTCTTCTGTCTGAAAAGAAAAATTTTTGTGGACGATTTCTTCAACTTCGGCATTCAACCCTTGAGCCATCACTAAAAAACCTTTTATTTGATCCGTCCAATTTCTATTGTAAAAACTTATTATTTTTTTGGTTTCCTCAATCACTACTAATTCAAATTCCTTCGGGCTGATGTAGCGCTTATCGCCCTTAAGAGAACGCCAAGAAGTAAAATAATTAAAATAAAGATTGCCATTTTTAATGACTATAAAATTCAAGCCGTCAGAGCTTATCTGAAAAAGAATGTAAGATGCTTGCTTATCAAAATTAGAAGCCAGCTTTTTTACTACCCGACTTATTGCCAATGGCATAAACTCGATGGCAACAATCACAAAATTGGCTTTCAAAAATGCTTCTGAAAACGCATCAATGATATTCTTATAGATAAAGGCCCCAACAATCTCAATTTTATCTTCGGATACGCTCTCCCCTACTTTCTGGCAATCAAAATAAGCATCAGAAATATTAATAGGAGAAATCATCTGCAGGTTCAACCTAGAGGCCTCTTCCAGATTCTTTTCGGCTATGGAAGGCAAGCTAAAAATTTGAGAATATACGTTAGCCGCTGAAATATTCAGGATTACAAAAATCTGCTTCCTAAGTTTTTTAGTAATCTGTTCTCTAAGCTTCAACAACGATTTTAAAAACTCCTCTTTGTTCTGTAATTTCCCTTCAACAACCACTCCTGGCTCTAATTTTACCGAATAGGTTCTGGCCTGACCATTTTTCAATGTCAAAAGCCGCAAAGAAAGATCGGTGATTTCCAATCCGCTGATTGACGGTTGAGGATTCAATAATTTCAAAATTTTTATCATGTAAAAATTCTACCTAATTTTTATCATATCGCTATTTCTTGAATTGATTCTATGTTAACCTGGCCAGTTGTGGCATCAATATTAACAACCGCTTGAAGTTTTCTTTGGCTTAATCTGACAACGCCTAACGAAGTAATCGTATCCTTGCCAACAATCGGAGTACCGTTTTCATCCCTGTCCTTCAAAACAGTGATAGAAACATTCGCATTCCCCACAGAGAGTGAAATATCCCCGCTATAACTATTGTTCCTTATAATTTTCATTATACCATCTTCAACGCCTGTTTGAGCACCCGCCAAAGCTTCACTGGACCATTTTATCGCGGCGCTGCTATGATTCAACAAATAACTCGTTAAAGTAGTAGTGATAGCAATCACGGTTATCAAGCCGCCGATTAAAAGAACTAACGGAAGCATCGCTACGCCTTTATTTTCTTTAGAGCTGCCTACCATAATTTTCGTTTTGTGAAGAATCTATTAATTAAAACCGCGCGTAATGGTCAAAACTCTTGGGAAAACTGTACCTTGACTAAGAATATTATTTCTTCCGCCATTGTCTATCATTACTCTTATTGTATGACTTCCCGCAGACACTGAACCCGCCCAAACAAGCGTAGTTGGCGATGAAGGGCTAACACCATCTGTTGCTCTTGTATACATAAAAATCCTTTGCTTCATAACACCATCTACCTCAATTTGAACTCGGAAAGATTCATTATTACTGCCACTAGGGGCAAGCGTAGCATTAAATTCAACAAGAATATTCCCTGCCGCGAAAGTATCCGTAAAAGTCATATCATCGCCAACAACAACGTATCCATTATTGTCCATATTAACATCAGTGCTCCCAACAACTGAATTAATCTTAGGCCAATCTGGATTCCCGCCTGAAGGATCTTCAGTCGGACCAGTAAAAGTGATGGCCTTTACGGCAACAACCACTAAAAACCCAACCAATAGATAAGAAAAAATTAGGAGTAAACGCTTATTAATTTTTAATTTCATATTAACAAAAAATAATTAATCTCGACCTTGAGTTTATATTTAAGGACTCCAATTTATTATAACATCATCGACTACAGGCGTACTAGTGGCAGTAGAAAGCGATACTTTATAGTCCGAAACACCGCAAATATCAGGATCAGGGTCAGTACAATTAAAACTAATCCAACCAACAATATCATTCCAGGCCCAGCCGGAAAAAATTCCTGTTGTTGGAGAAATAGTCACTTTATAATCCGATGTAACGCAAGTATTGTCGCCTCCATGAGCGGATTCATCGCAATTGAACCTAATCCAACCAATAACATCGTTCCAGGCCCAGCCAGATAAATCGCCAGTGCCCGCATCATGAAAAACTTCAAAATTTGAAGTCCCGCAGATATCACCAATTGGCGTACTGGAACAATTTAAAGCAATCTCTCCAACATTGTCGCTCCAAGCATAACCGCTTAAGTCAGTAGTATTAACTTGAACATTACCAGCCGCATAACCGAAATCTATCCAGCCAATGTTATCACCCCATGCCCAACGATAGGTCAAATCAATCGGTCCGGTTGTAGGAACTGTCTCTGTATAATTCTGTTCAAGTATAGCTTTATAACGAATATATTTCTTGTTGTTTGTATATAAAGGACTTATAGGCGTAGAGACACCATGGCTAGGAGGAGAATAATAAGAAATATCTGATCCGTCAGGACCCCAATACGCCCATGAACCAGAATCGCACGTCGGCGGATTAGATGCGCCGTTTGAGCAATTACTTGCGGCAATCTGAAATCTTACGTTCGTTCCATCGGGTTCTATCCCCTGCCACATAACACTATTAAAAGATGAAGTAGAATTTGTATCAAAAATAGAAGACGTTAAAGTGCCTGAAGCGCTTGTATCGTCTATCGAAAACTGGCTGGAAGAACCATATTTGATATTAGTGGAAGTAAAAAACTTATTGTTTACCAAAGAAGATGGAAAAGTCGCTTGTCCGTCTCCACCCGACCAGTCACTCTGAATAAAAACATTATTTCTTTTTCTGGTAGTATACTGAACGACAGAAAGAGAATGGTTCCCGGGCTGCCAAGTTACGGTAGCGGTAATTTTTTGCGTAGAAGGATCTTCCGCAATAAAACCTTCTGTTCCCACTTGGCAACTCGGAGTAGAAATTAATGAAGTTGTGGCATCCCCGATACCGCAAGAAGCCCTGTTAACATTTTCAACAGAAAACCAATAATTAAAATTTCTCCCTTCTATAATAGTGGTAGTTGAGCCGGGCAAAATCACCAAAGCGGTTCCGGAAGCAGTCGCATAGTACGTCGAGGCTGGTGTTTTGTCTGTAAGGCCGTAAATATTCTGCCAATTTGATTCAGCGATTGATTCCACGCTATCTATGGTTTGACGAGCTAATAAAGAAGCAACTTGAGTGGTCTTGCTTTCAAGATTTAATCGCGACGCCACAGAAATAGCGGCGACAACCGAACCAAAAATAACAGCTGCAATAGCTATGCTTATAAGAATTTCTATCAGCGATTGCCCTTTTTGCATTTTGCATTAAACAATTATTATTGTTTCGCCTATCTTTTCCCTTTTTGATTAATAGTATGTTGTAATCACGCACTTTCCGTCTCCACCCTTGCCGCTAATATAGTATTCGGATCCTCCGCCTCCACCACCGGGTTGCACGCCGTCATAACCAGTTTCACCGCCCTGTCCGCCAGCACCGCCCAAAACTGATGTGCCTCCGGCAGACAAAGTTCCACTATTTCTACCGCCACCACCGCCAGCACCTCCATAATAAGAAGCTCCGCCAGCGCCACCTATACTTGAACCACCGCCATTTCCTCCTCCTCCGCCGCCATAAGCTGACTTTCCACCAGCGTAAGTGGAACCACCTTCGCCCGACCTAGTACCACCACCTGCGGCACCACCGAAATTACTCTCTGCTCCATTTGTGGCCGTTACTGCTACTCCACCAAGAGGTCCTCCTCCGTTACCTCCAGGACTTGCACCCAACCCCCCAGCTGATAATGTGCCTCCGCCTCCGCCACCACCAGTACCACCATAAGCCGATCCTCCGCCTCCACCACCACCATAGGCAGTTAAATGAGTATGAACTGTTGAATTACCCCCTGCATTTCCATCGCCAGCAGATGTTTTCGCTGCTCCACCTACTCCAATAGTAATAGCTTCTGTATCGGCTAAATCTGCAGGCGAAAACCACGCTTCAACATAAGCGCCGCCTCCGCCTCCACCGCCGCCTGCACCGCCTGCAACTCGTCCGCCACCGCCGCCAGCGCCCCATAGTTGAATCTGTATTTTCTTCGGTGTACCAGAAGGCTTAGTCCAAGTGCCAGATGCAAGAAAAGTTTGTACATCTGTAGCGGGCGACCCGGCTGCTGTTTGTTGCCAAGTTCCTACCCCATCAGCATCCGTAGTAAGAACATACCCACTAGTGGCACCCGTAAGCATTTTGAAACCAGTCATCGAAATTGTTCCAACAACATTTAGAACATCTGTTAGTGTAGTCGTTCCAATTCCAACTTTTCCACCCGCTAAAAGATCCCCTGTGAAAGCAGCATTTTTCCAAAAATTCCCCGAAGAAATTCCGATAGAATAAGCATCGTTAGATCCAGGGATAAGGTCTGAATCAAAAGTTGCCGCTGAAACACGAGCAATAGAGGCCTGAAGATTTCTGGTAGTCCTACTATTCGGGTTTGTTGAACTTGCGGTAATTTGAATATTCAAAGAAATCACATCATGGCCAGGATATTGAGAAAACTTTTTAAAATCCAACTGATCGACAACAACGCTACTATCCGTCAAATTGGACAGCGTAGAAGTGCAATTTTGTCTATTGCTTTCGTCCGGCCCTTGCGCCAATTTTATCGCGCCATCTACCAAAGAAAGACAAGTCGGATCTTTTAAAGGATCTTCCATTCTCAGTTTTAAAGTAGAGGTGACAGTAGTGGTAGCAACTGGGCTTTCGATAAGCGAAGATCCTCTGACTAAACGCTGAACTGTCTGCATCACAAAATTTAATTGGTTGCTGGATTCGTTAAGAGCCGCCTCATGCAACCCCTGCTTAGAAACTATATTTAAAATGCCAAAAATAGATCCGGCAATAACCGCTGTGATACCGACATAAAGCAAAATTTCTATTAATGTAAACCCTTTATCGTGCTTCTTATATTTTGTGTTTTGTATCATTTTTTATTTTTATATTAAATTTTCGACTTTTTATTAATAATATAATTTTCTAAAATCAACAGCCGTTAAAATTTATCTCCATCCGAGAACAAAATATTGCAGGTCAAAACCAGTCATGTCTCCTAAAGACCAAGGAGTATGCCCAACAGAATATGTTCCTATAACTGACCCTGTCGAACCATTCAGTTTCGTCACTGAATCCGTCTGTAGATTAGCAAGCCACACATTACCAGAAGCATCGACAGCAATGCCAAAAGGCCATCTTCCATTACCGCTTCCAGTAGAATATGTTCCTATGATTTCCCCTGTTGAACTATTCAGTTTTGTGACAGTACTATCTATATAATTAGCGACCCAAACATTCCCGGAAGCATCAGCAGCAATGCCCTCGGGTGTGTCTCCAACAGAATATGTTTCTATAGTTGCGCCTGTTGAACCATTCAATTTTGTAACTGTATTTCCACCATTTCCCACACTATCACCACCATTAGCAACCCAAACATTCCCGGAAGTATCGACAGCAACATCTCTAGGGCCACTCCCAACAGAATATGTTCCTATTGTTGCGCCTGTCGAAACATTTAATTTCGTAACTGTATTTCCATTATTCCCGCCCCAATTAGCAACCCAAACATTACCAGAAGCATCAACAGCAATACCCCTAGGGCTATTCCCAACAGAATATGTTCCTATAGTTGCGCCTGTTGAACCATTCAATTTTGTAACTGTGTTACTACTATTAGCAACCCAAACATTCCCGGAAGCATCGATAGCAATACCCTGAGGACCATTTCCAGCAGAATATGTTCCTATGGTTGCGCCTGTCGAAACATTTAATTTCGTAACTGTGTTATCGCTATAATTAGTGACCCAGACGTTATTAGAAGCATCGACAGCAATAGTATAAGGGCTAAAAGTACCGCTTCCAGCAGAATATGTTCCTATTGTTGCGCCTGTCGAAACATTAAGTTTTGTAACAGTATTGCTACCACCATTGGCAACCCAAACAAAAGGCGTTGAAAGAGTACCTCCTCCGCCGTCTCCTCCGCCTCCCTCGTTCCAAGTAACAAGACCATCTTGATTAATTGTGATTGTTTGCGCAATCGAATGATCAGACTTCAAAGCAACCGTAATAGAACTTGAGGCCGCTGGATGACCAATCATTGCTGAAAAAGCCACATCAGTAGAAACTCCTACTGCCGGATCTAAAAACTCAACCGCTGAATCTAATGTCGTGGTAGAAACAATATTCGAGGTATTGTAAGTCGAACCGGAAAAAACCGCATAATAACCGGAACCAGAAACGGGATTTTCAAAATGAACCCCATATGGCTTTCCACTCTCTTGGGTAATAGAACGATTTTGAACATCTTTTAAAACAGCTGCTATTTCTTGAGTTTGCGCACCAAGAGTCCTATGAGAACGATAGCCGATTAAACTCACAAAACCAATGGAGCCCGCGATTACGATAATCCCCATAGTAATCAATAGCTCGATGAGCGTAAAAGCATTTTGTTTAATAGGTTGATTCTTCATGTTTTAAAACGCAGTTGTCATTTGATAAATCGGAACAATCACGGAAGCGGCTATCAAGCCAATTATACCACCGATTAGAACTAAAAGCACCGGCTCTAAGAAAGAAACCAGAATTTTTATGGAAGATTTAATATCAGCCTCATAAAAACCCGCGAGAGTCAGAAGAATGTCTTCGACATGGCCGGCTTTTTCAGAAACCGCTATCAGATTAACAACCATTCTTGGGAAAACCGGTTCTTGCCTGAACGCCTCGCTGATTGTTAATCCCTTGCTAATCCCCTCCCGAGAAATTCTCAATAAGCTTATTTTTATTTCTTCATAGCCGACAGCTTGAGCGGTAATCTCCAGCGAATCAATGATCGGCAGGCCAGATTTTAAAAGCGATGCTAATGTGGTGCAAAAACTTTGAAGACCCACATTTTTTACTATAGTTTTGACAACCGGAATTTTCGTTGTCATCCGCTGAATAAATGCCCGACCGGTTTCTGTTTTGAAAAAGAAGTACCAGCAAAAAAATACAATACCAAAAAGAAATAAAAGCACAAAGATTACATATTTCCCCAAGAATAATCCAACGGCGAAAACAATTCTCGAAAAAAGAGGAGGTTTAATATCGCCGCCTTCAAAAACTTTAGCAATTTTTGGCAGCGCAAAAATACAAAGAAGAAGCAGAATGCCGACTGAAGCGACTAAAAGTATGGCAGGATAAGTTAACGCTGATCTTATTTCTCTTTTAAGCTCAGCTTCCTGCTCCAAGGATTTGCTTAAATCCTCAAAAACTTTTTCTAAATTTCCAGAGGCCTCGCCAGCCTTTATCAAATTGATAAAGACCGAAGAAAAATATTTCGGGTATCTGGCAAAAACCGTATAAAAAGGCTGGCCTTTTTCCAGAGCAGAACGAATCTCAACCAACAGTGAACGAAGTCCCGGACTTTCAAAATCAGCGATTAAAACATCAACCGCTTTTAAAATATCCGTACCCACTTTCAACATTATGCCCAGATATTTTGTTAAGAATATCTTGTCTTCGAGAGTAATCGTTTCGCCGCCAAAGAATCTTTTTTTGCTAAGACTTTTTTCTTTAGATGCCTTCAAAGAAATGGGACGCAAACCCTGTTTAGATAAATATTCTAATACATCAGCAGTGCCAGAAGCCTCAACCTCGCCTTCAATAACTTTTCCGTTCAATTGTGCGGCAACGAAATAAAAAATCATAAAATTTTCTAAAGCCTCTTACTCTCTCATTACCCTTAAAACTTCTTCAACCGTTGTCAAACCTAATTCTATTTTTCTAAGACCATCTTCAAAAATCGTTACCATACCTTCTTTCCTGGCAACTGTTCTCAATTCATCCAACGAAAATTTAGGGCTGACAATAAGCTTTCTGACTTCTTCCGTAACATTCAAAACCTCAAAAATACCGACTCTCTCTTTATAGCCGCTTCCGCCGCATGTTGAACAACCCTTGCCTCTATAAAAAGTCGTAGGCACTTTTGGCTCTGCGCTAGAATCAATTAATTTAAGCTGTTTCTTGATAGAATCAATAGCTGACGATTCCGGCTTATAGGACTCGATACATCCCATACAGATTTTTCTTACCAACCTCTGGGCAATTACGGCGTTCATAACCGCTGCTGCCAAAAATGGAGGAATCCCTAAATCCAGTAAGCGCGGGACCGACGTTGCGGCATCGTTTGTGTGCAAGCTCGATAGCAAAAGGTGCCCGGTAAGAGCGGCATTAACGGCAATTCCGGCAGTTTCACTGTCACGGATTTCACCGACCATTACGATATTCGGATCTTGTCTTAAAATCGAACGCAAACCATTGGCAAAAGTCAGATCTGCCAACGTATTAACCTGAATCTGGTTGATATATTTGATGGCATATTCGATAGGGTCTTCAATAGTAACAATATTTACTTCTGGCTTGTTCAGAATATTTAAAATTGAATAAAGTGTAGTAGTTTTACCTGAACCGGTTGGGCCACAAACCAAAACCATTCCATAACTCTTCTTAATATTTTCAAAAACAATATTGCGAGTATCTTCCCACATTCCTACCTCTTCCAATGAAAGCGGCTTTTGAGTGGCTGGCAGAAGACGCATCGCTATTTTTTCTCCATAGAACGTTGGCAAAACCGAAACACGAACATCAAAAGCTGTCTGACCTATATCGTAACGAAAACGTCCATCCTGCGGCCTTAAATGTTCATCAACTTTCAAGCCGCTTAAAATTTTAATTCTGGCAATAATAGCTGGCTGAACTTCATTTGGTATTCTGATAATTTCCCGCAAGATTCCATCTATCCTATACCTGACTAGAATATTGTCTTCCAAAATTTCTAAATGGACGTCAGAAGCCCTGATGGATCCGGCATAAGACAAAAAATTATCGACGATTGCCATAACTGGCATCTGACCCGCCGCTTCTTCTAAAGAAGTGGCTTTGATGTTCAGCGATGCCTTAATGCTTTCTTCGATAATTTTTTTAAAATCTTGGGTTAGCTGGCGGCCGTATAAAATATATCCCTGGTTTAAGTCGTCGGGTGTAGCAAGGTATGGTTTAATCCTTGCTTCCATATGTTTCTCTAAAAATTTAATCGTTTCTAAATCTCCCGGATCCTCCATAGCAACCTTTAATACGCCTTCAGCGGTCTTGCCGAAAGCAACGACTCTTCTTCTTCTGGCGATTTCTTCGCTTAATTTGTGCAGAAGCTCAATGTCGATCGGTTCAACGTTCAAATTTACTCTTTCTATGCCGAAATATTGCGAAACCAAATTGAAAAAATATTCTTGAGTGATGACACTTTGCGAAATCAAAACATCAACCAAATTTTGGCCCATTCTATTCGCTTCTTCCTCTAACTTTTCAAAATCAGGGGCAGTAACCAGCCCTTCTTTTATCAGAATATCTTTAAGTTTTACGATTGGAATTTGAATCATGCCAATACGATTATAACCTTAGTGTTTGCCAAATAGAAAGATCTTTAGCCCAGATATTTATAATAAGTATAACAAATATCGCTATCGGAAACCACAAATAATAAGCGGAAAAACGCTTTTTCGTGATAAACGTCCCTATCAGACCGCTTATCAAAACGGTTATAAGATAAAAGATCAGCCCTGGATATCCGATTAGAAAAACGCTTAAAGCGCCGAAATATGGCTCCTCTTTTTCGAAAAATCTTTCCTGAAATTTTTTATTAAGAAGCTTCGTTAAGCCTAAAAAAATAACTGCTCCTAATAAAGCGATAATTGGTCCCGCGAAAAAAATATAAAAAGCGTATTTTAAAAAATAACTGATACCCTGATAAGGGGGAACTAAATACATGCTTGACGCATTATTTTGCCAAAGCAAAAACTGCTGGCGGGTCTGATAAACTAAAAAAATAAAAAATAAAAGAACTGATATCCAAAAAATATATTTAAAAATTTTTTGAATTCCAGAAACCAAAGAGCGCCGCTTTAAAAAAAACGACGCTCCCGTTACAACAATCAAAAGTACTAAAGATAGTACATTCACCTGTTTTTGATAATTACTGCGTTAAACTATTGCCTGTTTCGTACCAACAAGTAGATTCAACATAAGTAGAACAGGTATTTTTGTCTCCCCCATCAGTTGTCATCTGGGCTTTATACTTTGTGCTCTCTAACCTTGCATCTACTTCAAACAAATTACTGGGGCTTGTGGTGCAGTTATACGCATAATAGTAAGTGATTGAATCTGTCGGGTCAGTGGGCAAGGCAGATATAGGAGATCCGCCTGAAACACCGCTAAGAGCTACGGGAATCCAACCATTACCATTAGTTAACCCTTTCGTTGAAGCTGAAGTGGTAGAAGCAAGAGTTGTAGCAAAAGGACTAACCCCTGATCCTGTTGTGCTCACGGTTGCATAAAACATTCCAGCAGCACAAGTAAATGTTGGGCTTGCTACGTCAGTAAGGTATAAATTTATAGCGCTGGTTAATCCACCTAAATCAGCCATTCTTTTTGAATCTCTTGCTTGTTTCAAAAGTTCGGCTGGGTTCAAAGCAACAACAACAATACCGGCCAATACTGCCAAGATACCAATAACTATCAATAACTCAATTAAAGTAAAACCTTTTTTCATATATCGTGTATCACGCATCGTACATCTATCTTTTTGCGTGATACATGTTTTATGATGCATGCTTTGTGAAATTTCGACCTTTTATTAATTGTATAATATTACAATAAGTAAACAACTCTTCGCCTGTGGATAACTAGATAAACTTTTATTGCCCGCGAACACAACGTATGCACTATTTTACATAAAGTTTAATAAGTAAGTATTATAAGACCACCTGCACCATCGCCTGCAGAACCAAGCGTAGGTCCAGCACCTGCTCCGCCTCCAGCACCACCATAATTGGTTGAAGAATTATCACTTGCGTTACCCATTGCTACACCATTGCCCCCAGTATAGCCCCCTTCTGGAGCTGCACCACCGCTTGTTACCGTTCCATTATTTCCATTACTTCCTGTTCCGGCAGAAGAACCGCCACCACCTCCTCCTCCGCCCATATTACCTGTACCGCCAGTTCCTCCGCTATATTTAACATCACCTACACCACTCCCAGAAGAACCTCCAGCACCCCCTACACCTTCAGGAGATGCGCCTTTTTTACCACCAGCACCACCTTTTGCTACGCAGACATCAACATTAAAAACAGTATCTCCGCCTGGATTACCATCATTACTACTAACCTTAGTTCCTTTAGCACCAACCGTAAAACTATAACTGTTTCCAGGCGTAACATTATAAGAATTAATTTTGGAGTATGCACCACCTCCGCCGCCTCCACCACCTGTGTAATTTAATGACGCACTACCTCCAGCACCTCCTGCTCCTCCTGCTCCATAACATTCAATCTTGACAGAAGTTACTCCGGCTGGAGCTTGCCAAGTTCCTGAGGTCGTAAAGTAATGTGGTTCCGGCGATGCCTCCACATCAAAATTAGCAGTTACTCCCATGGCTTCAGACATAGTAACCACACAAGTTCCCGTGCCAGAACATCCTTCGCCTGACCAAGCTGTAAAGGTAGAACCTTCTGTGGCTTCAGCTGTTAAGGTAACTTCGGTGTTGTCGTCAAAGTCGTAGCTACAAGTGGAACCACAATTAATACCAGAAGGATTACTGGTAACAGTGCCTGTGCCATCTCCTGTTTTAGAAGTCGTGAGAGTGTATTGAGTTGTTTCTCCTCCTCCAGTCGTATTAGTCCTTGAGGCAATGGCATCAGGGGTAATCTTCAGATGGTTGCCTACTTCATATAGGACAGTGGAGGTGCCATTGTCACTGGTGGCGTATTTAGTTTGGTAGTTTGTAGTTTCGAATAAAGCAGTTAACTCCCAACTTCCAT
>JBAZEU010000009.1:0-22413 GCA_041653755.1 Minisyncoccota bacterium | reverse complement strand
CTCAAACCGGAGCCAGCACAACAGCTTGCACCTTCACCCGCAGCCTTTACGTAGGCGTTAGCGGTGACGATGTAAAATGCTTGCAGGAATACTTGATTGCTGCAGGTTACGGCATTCCTGCCGGAGCGACCAGCTATTATGGGTCACAAACCCAGGCAGCTGTTGCAGCTTGGCAGGCAGCTAACGGCGTAGCACCGGCAGCTGGATACTTTGGTCCTATTTCACAGGCCAAATACACAGCTTTAGCTGGAACCGCTCCCACAACTCCTACAACTCCGACAACTCCTGAAGAGGAGGAAGAGGAAGAAGAGGAAGAGGAGGAGGAAATTGGAGAAGGAAGTTTAACCTTCAAACTCTTGGCAGTTCCTTCCGATGCCACTGAAGTGGACGAAGGAGAGGAAGATGTTGATGTTATGGCCTTTGAATTAAAGGCTTATGACTCAGACATCACCGTCAAGAGAATCGACATCCGATCCACTGGAACCGTAAAACGTCCTTCAGCCAATTTAGACTATGTCTCTCTTTATGCAGGGACAAAGGCGTTGGGTGGAGTAAATGCTTCATCTTTCACCAGGCCAACCGGCCAGACTTATTACAAATACAGATTTGACGGTTTAGACCTCACAATTAAAAAGGGAGAAACCGAAATAATCTACGTAAAAGTATCTGCTTTGGCCAGCGTGGACGATGCTGCTGCTTACACCTTCACTGTTCCTATTGACGGAATTCGCTACACTGATCAAGCTGGTTTGACTGCTTACTTAGCTGACACCGCGCAGTCCAGAGATTTCACCACAGAAACGGCTGATGCTGGTCAGGTTAAGGTAAGTTTGAATGTTGATTCTCCCGAAGAGGGAATTGTCACTGTTGACGATACTACAACGACCGAGGAAGTTGAACTTCTGAAGTTTGATCTTCAGGCAAAAGTAACCGCAGTAAAAGTTGACGAAATTCAAGTTGACATTACTGCAACAGGTTCTACTTCTGACCCTGAAGATATCGTTTATGCAGTCAGCCTTTGGGACGGATCAGAGCAGATTGGGCTTGAGACTATAGGTGCAGGTGAAACATCTGTTACCTTCACGGATCTCAGGAGTGATCTGGAAATTGCCAAGGATGCCAAAAAGACATTAACCGTAATGGCTAATATCTTGAAGCTCCCTGCCACCAGCGCAACTTATGCTGAGGGCGATGCAATTAAAGCCAGCGTTGATTCTGCTAACATAGTGGCTGAAGACGTGAACGAGGGTGATACCACAGACAGTGGTACAGCAACTGGTAAGGATATGTATCTTTACTTAGCTGCTCCTTCAGTCTCCGGTCTGACCACTTCTATCGTTGAAACGCTCGTTGGTGGAACCACCAATCCTACTGACACTGCCAGAATAGATGGAACCATTACCTTCACTTTAACCAATGACAGCGGTGAAGACATTATCATTGACCAGAGCGGTATCACAATTGATGGATACGCTGCTGTGGGTAGTGCGACCGTTGGCGCTCAATTGGTAAAGATTGACGGTAAGGACATCACAAGTGCCACTGATGCAACTGCAGCTGTAAGAACAATTGCCGCAGGTGCGAGCAAGACTATTACAGCCACAGCCAGAATAACAGCTATTGGTGATAGCTCCAGCCAATACGTCTACTTCAAGATCGCTACAATGACTTGGACAAGAGACGGCAATGCTGGAACAATGGCAACCTCTGTGTTGAACGATTTGAAGACTGAGAGTAAGGTTTTCACGAAATAGAATAGCAGAAGCTTAGTCGTTAGCCCATCCTTGTGGGGCGTCAAAAACCTCGGTTTACCGGGGTTTTTGATTTTATGGGAAACGTTGGTATAATGGAAAAACGATGTTTAGTTTAAAGAAGATCAGGACATTAATACTCGTTGTCGGGATCGTTATTTTTATTTTGCCTTCATTCGTTTCTGCCGATACTCTCGACCAGGAAGCGGACTTTAACATTGACCCTTCTTACGATTCGCATGGCAGGAAAGAAATTACAGCCGTTCTACGGAAAGCAACCGATCAGCTGTATTTTTATGTTGACAGAACGTGGTGGAGAGAACTTTCTTCTTCCGAAAGGAGAAGCCTGGATGTGTCTTTTTACAATTTGGCTGCGGAGTTTGAAAAAAGAATCTATCCTATTCTGACCTCCGCTTTCGGATTAGAACCAAAATTAGGGACAGAGGATGAGAAGATAACTATCTTAATCCATCCCATGGTGGCTGAGGCTGGCGGATATACAAATTCAGGAGACGTTTACGAAAAGGTGCAAAATCCAGCGTCGAACGAGAGAGCAATGATTTATCTGAATAGCAGATACATTGCTGATTCTGAAGCCAAAGAATTCCTGGCTCATGAATTTACTCATTTGATTACTGTCAACCAAAAAGACTTGCTGAGGGGCGTGGTTGAGGAAGTCTGGCTGAACGAGGCCAGAGCGGAATATTCTGCCACCCTTCTCGGCTATGATGATATTTATAAGGGAAGCAATTTGGAAAGAAGGGTTAAGGATTTCTTGAGCAGGCCCACGGTTTCTTTGACTGAATGGTCAAACAAGAGAGAAGACTACGGAGCGGCTAATCTATTTATCCAGTATCTGGTTGATCACTATAAAATAGAGATACTGGCTGATTCTTTACAATTAGACAAGGTGGGTATCGAAAGCATAAATTTGGCCCTGGAGGAAAATAATTATGATAAGGACTTCGAGCAGATATTTTCCGATTGGGCGATAACTCTTCTGGTCAACGACTGCGATTTGGGAGATAAGTACTGTTACCGGAACGATAATCTTAAGAATTTCAGAATCACCCCTACTATTTATTACCTGCCCAAAGCTGAGACAATCTTGTCCACTTATCATAGCTCCGCCTATTGGGCTTTGAATTGGCACAGACTGATCGGCGGGGGGAGCAATCTTATTTTGGAGTTTGAAGGAGCGGATGCAGTTGGTTTTAATGTTCCTTATTTGCTTTGTGACCTTAAGAATAATTGCTCGGTTGAATTTTTGGAGTTGGATAAAAACCAGGACGGCGGAATCGATATTGCGGAATTCAGCTCGCAATACATCTCCCTGACCCTTATCCCTTTTATTTCCAGCAAGGTTTCCGGTTTCAATGGTGTGGGAAGATCGTTTTCCTTTTCTTGGCAAGTTACGGTAGAAGACAAAAGCGCCGAAGAAAAGGAAGCGCAGTTGATCGCACAATTGCTGGTCCAGATAGAAGGGTTGAAAAGGCAGATTGCCGAATATCAGGCAAGGTTGGGCATTGTCTCAGGAGATTCTGCTTCCTGCCAGAGGATTGATAACAACCTTTATTTTGGAATGACAAACAACCAGCAAATTAGCTGTTTACAGGAGTTTTTGAAAAACCAGGGGACAGACATTTACCCTGAAGGCTTGGTTACCGGCAATTTTTTGTCTTTGACCCAGCAGGCAGTCATTCGTTTTCAGGAAAAATACGCTTCTGAGATTTTGGTCCCTTTGAGTTTGGAGAGGGGAACCGGATATGTGGGTCAGGCTACCAGAGATAAAATTAACAGTTTAATAAGTCAATAAACATATGGAGATTTTCTTTTTAGCCGGATTTGCCGGCGGAGCAATAAGGGGAATTGTCGGCATATTGAAATATGCCCTATCTTACAAGGACATTAAGATAAACTGGGGGTACTTTGGCGGGCTGACGCTGATTTCTGGATTGATCGGCATGGCTGCAGCCGGAGTTATCCGGGATATGGGAGTTACTTTTGAGGGAATTGTAGGCTTATCTCCGGCTATTGCCTTGGTTGTCGGATATGCCGGAGGGGATTTCTTGGAAAACATCTTCAAAGTCATAATGAAAAAACCCATACTGTTTAAGTAATTTTCTTTGTGCTTAGTTAAGTTAAACACAAATAAGTTAAAGGGTCTGCAAGAAGGCTTCCGTTTCGTTCTTATGCTCCGGGAAAAGCTCTATTATCTTTAGGGCTGTTTTTTTTGCTGCTTCTGTTTCTCCGAGCTCTTTGTAAACAAAAGCCAAAGAAGCGTAATTCTGAGGATCGTCAGGCTCAAGCTTTATCAAAGCAGAATAAGTTTCAACCAAGCCGGGATAATTTTTTATTTGGATGTAGGCATTGTTTAGTTCAATTAATATCTCGGTTCTTTTTGGACTTAATTGATTGGCTTTTTCAAAAGCGACAGCAGTTTGTCCCGCGTTATCTTTACCGTAATTTTCCATTAGGTCTCTATTATACGCTCCCAGAAGCATCCATGTCCTAGTATAGTAGGGCCTTATTTTGGTTGCTTCTTCCAAGAGCATTATGGCTTTTTCCATCAGAGCTTCAGCTTCCGTCCCCCCTTTTTCTTTTATACATTGGTTTATTATTTCAACGTATTTCAGTCTTAAATAGCTGCCTAAAAAGTTCTTTTCTGGTAAGGTTTTTTCCATCGTTTCTATGGCCGCATCGCAATATCCATTTTTTGCCAGAAGTCCAGCGATATTAATTTGGCTGTTAATCTGAAATGGCTTTATATTGAAAGCCCAGATAAACCAAATTAAAAGAATAAAGATTATGATTTTGAGTATGTTTCGCATAGGTGTAAGGAATAACCAATTAGTAGGAACAGAATTAAGTAAATTGAAAAAGTATCAAAGCTAAAGAAATTGGCGACAAGATAGCCGATAAAAGCCGCTTGAATAGCAGTTTCTTTTATTCTAGCTAATTTAAAAAGTAAAACGCCAAACAGTAAAAGGAAAATAAGCAGAGCGGGAATTCCGGCAGAAAGCGAAATGTCAAAAACGAAATTATGCGCCCTGTCCCACCAGTTGTCAGCGCCTCCCGGCATTTTTTCAATTCCTTTTAAAGAAGAGTCGTAATATTTATCAAAGCCGATGCTAAAGTTTTCTGGACCGTAGCCTAAAATCGGCCTGTCTTTTAATGCTTGCCAGCTCACTTTCCAGCCGGAAATTCTCGGGTCCTGAAAAGCTCTTTCTATTGAGAGACGGCTGGTAATTTCCCTTAAGGTTTTATTTTCTTTAATGAGTTCCGGAAGCTGGGACTGGGTGTTGATGTAATAAATGCCGTAAACGCCAAAAAGAAAAACAATTAACAGGGTAGATTTTAAAATAAGGGAAATAGCGAGTTTCTTGTAAGGGAAAAAGAAAATAAAATATAAAAAACCGACAACTAACCCGAGATAAACTGCTCGGGAATAAGTCAGCAGAATTGTAAATAGAAATACAAGCAAAGCGGCAGAATAAAAGATTTTTTTATATAATGGGGTTGCTTTTAGGATAAAGGATAAAGTTAAGAAGCTTAAAAGCAAGAGATAAAGAGCCAGCATTATAGGATTTCCCAGGGTGGCCGGAGGTCTGCTTTCTGTGCTGATAAGAATATCTTGGAACAGTCCTTGCCATTGAAAAATAGCTACCAGCGAGACCAAAGCTCCAAACAATATGGCAATATTCCAAACTTTTCTCCAACTATCTTTGTCTAGAGTTAAAAAAGCTAAAATGCCAAAGATAATGTAAAAAGCGAAATTCAAAAAACCGCCTGAACGATATGGCGAACCCCAGAAGCTGAAATTAGGGTCTAAAGAAAAAATGGTTGCCAGGAGATAAGTTCCGAAAAGCGCGGTTAAAAGCCAGAAAATTATATTTTTTCTGGAAAGAAGGAAAAAGGTTTTTTCTTTTGCTTCCTGATTTTTATTTGAGAAAATTTGCCAAAGGAAAAGAAAGATCAGAATAGATAAGATGATTCTGAAAACAATGGTTTTTCCCCAATCAGGGGGGGAGAACCAAGGTTGTAAAGATAAAAGCGGCAGAGCTACAATTAGGCAAAACCCGATCAAGAAGACGTATTTTAGCTTATTGAAGACCATATTGTTTAATGATAAGATAAAAAAGGTTTAAAAGCTACGTTTATGAAAATTCTGGTAACAGGCGGGGCAGGCTTTATAGGAAGTCACCTTACAGACAAGTTAATAAGAGATGGGCACAAGGTAATCGTTGTTGATAATCTTTCCACCGGCAGAAAGGAAAATTTGAATAGAAAAGCCAAGTTTTACAGAGTTGATATTTGCTCTCCCGAATTAGATCATATTTTTAAGAAAGAAAAACCGCAGGTTGTTTTTCATTTTGCAGCCCAAATAGACGTGAGAAAATCAGTGGAAGATCCTATTGCAGATGCCAAAATCAATATTTTGGGTTCCTTAAATCTTCTTGAGAATTGTAGGAAGTCCAGGGTCAAAAAGTTTGTTTTCGCTTCGTCAGTAGGAGTCTATGGCGAGCCGCAGAGTTTACCGGTAAAAGAAAGCCATCTGTTAAACCCGATTTCTCCTTATCCGATTACCAAATTAACGATAGAAAAATATCTTCAATATTATGAAAGGCAGGGATTGAAATCAGTTTCCCTGAGATTTCCCAATGTTTACGGCCCCCGTCAAATAGGTACGGGCGAGGGAGGAGTAGCAGCTATTTTTATAGATAAAGTCTTAAAAAATAAAAGACCAGTTGTCTTTGGCGATGGCCAGCAAACTAGGGACTTCGTTTATGTTGCCGATGTCGTGCAAGCAGCCGTGAGAGCTATGAGGTCTCCGTTGAGCGGTATATACAACATCGGCACTAATAAGGAAGTTACTATTAGTAATTTATTGAGATTCATTTGCCTGGCGTTGGGCCGAGATATTGAACCTGTTTTTAAACCGTCTCGTTTGGGAGAGATTATGAGATCGAGGTCGGATTATTCTAGGGCCAAAAAGGAGTTGAAATGGCAACCAAAATACGATTTGAGTAAAGGGTTGAAAGAAACAATAAGTTGGACTATATTTTGAGAAAAAAATAAAGCGCCGACAAGGTTTTTAAAATTTCAGCGATTAATATTGCTGCTATAATTCCCCATACTCCAAAGCTAGGAATGAATATTAAAAATAAAATTATTTTTACAGAAGAAACCCCCGCATTCACGAAGTAAAGAGCTTTTTTTTCCATTCGATTAATTAAAGTGGCTGTTAATAGAAGGCAGGGGGATAGTGCTATGAGTCCAGATAAGACTTGGAAATAAATTATAGATTCTACGTACTGAGGGAAGAACAGCTTGTATAGAAAGGGAGCCACTAAAACTAATATAGCCGTTGTCGGAACAGAGATAGCAAAGAGCTTCAAAAATTTGGAGAGTATAGCTTTTTTTTTCTTTTTATCTATTTTATGTTCTCCTAGTTTAGATAGAGCTAGAGGAGTAATTGGGATTGCTCCCACAATTTTTTCGATTGGTAACTGTGCAAAGGAATAAACGGCGACTGGTGCTGCTCCTAGAAATTTCCAAATGATTATTTTATCGATATAGTTTGAAAAAATAATAACAGCCTGCGTTAATGTTAGATGTTTACCAAAAGTTATCGCCTCTGGGTCGGGCGTATCGTTAGATGTCTGACGTTCGGTTATAAAATAGAATAACCAATTAAAAAGAGTTTGGCCCGTCAAAAAAACAGCAGTGATTATAAGCACATCGTTGGTCAAATAGATAGTGGGAATTAGGAATATGGCGCTTAAGCTAGCTGAGGCAATGTCATATTTTGCTTGTACGTCGAATCGTTTTCTTCCGCTCCAGAAATTCACGAAGATACGAAAGGTTTCCTTGAAAGGGGTAAATAGCGCCACGATTAGAAATAATGCCGCCAAGAGATTATTTCCCTTTAGAAAGTACCAACAAGTTAGTGCTAGTGCGATTAAGCTTCCGAGTAGCCCCCATTTTATTTTTTCTTTAACCGTTGTCCGTAAAGTACCTTCTCTTTTTTGGCCGATACTTTTAATGAGGCTCATGTTGAGCCCTGGAAGAGTGAAGATAGTAAGTATAACTAGCACAGAGATTACGAATTGATAGGTCCCATAAGTTTCTTTCGGCAGCCAATGAGCGAAAGCAATCATTATAATAAAAGAAATAAAGGAAGAACTTATCTTGCTAAATATCCACCAAAAACCTCCCTTAACTACATAAACCATATCGGTCTTAGTGTATTTCTGAGACCAACGTAAAAAACTTATAAATTTTTCTTTCATTTTTCCATTATAGATGAAATATTTTAGTTTTACTAATATGTGCTATAATGAAAAAGTTTATTTAGATTAATAAATTTTACTTTTCAAAAATGGCAAATAGGGAGAATACAATCATATGTTTTGGGGATTCCATAACTAAGGGATATGTGCCTTTCCTTGAGGAGGAGATAGAGAAAGACCCGCAGTACGTCGATTTTAGGATAGTTAACGAGGGGATTGGCGGAGAGACTTCTCAAGATGGCCTTAAAAGGATAAACAAAATAACAGCCTGTAATCCCAAGATTGTTATTGTTGGTTTTGGTATGAATGATGCCTGCGGGAGCAAGGATGTTTCTATTGAAGAGTTTGAAGGAAACATGTTAAAAATTGTGAAAGCGTTGCAGGATAGGGGGGCGGAAGTAAGGTTATTAACCATGCATCCTATTATAACTTATAATCCCATAGAAATTTTAAATTCCCCCATAGATAAATTTAATAAGACTATAAGAGAAATTTCTCTGCAAAGACATATAAAACTCATTAACATAAATTATTTCTGGAAGAGAGAATTTAAAAATATTACTGGTGGGCTTAGGGATAAGATCCATCCGAATGAGAAAGGTAATAAGCTGTATGCGAAAATTATAAGCAAGTACCTAAAAAGAAGGAGCACTATAATTTTATGGCAGTATAATGGGCATCCATGTGCTTGTAATTATCATTGCCCTTATTGTTTGTCGGATCCGAGAAAGCAAAAGGGCGATCATTTTTGGGGAACTATTGAAAAATGGCGTAAGGCGCTTAAAAAGACGTTTGGGGATCAGCGTTTAGTTCTCTATTTGGCCAACGGCGAGCCGACAATTGGTAAAAATTTCTTAGATGTTCTTAATATGGTTGGAGACGAACCTGCTTGGAGTATTAGAATGACGAGCAATATTTCTCAGCCCTTAGACAAGATAGTGAAAACAAAGGTAGCCAAAGAGGGAAGGCTTGATATAAATGCTTCTTTTCACCCGACGATGGTTAACAAAGAAGATTTCCTGAAACAAATACTCTTTCTTAGGAAAAATGGTATTGAAGTCCCAGTTGTTTATGTAATGTGGCCACCTTTCTTTGAAAGATTCGAGGAAGATTTTGAATTTTTCAACCGGCATAAATTTTTGGTCCACATGAGGAGATTTCAAGGATTTTACAGGAGAAGAAAATACCCGCAAGCATATACGGAAAAGGAGCGGAGATTTATGGCTCGCTACATGGACGATGCAACGATAAAGTACATGCTTTCTTTCGAGCCAAGTTTTGGAAAACTCACTTGGTCTGGAATGGATTTCTTTATTCTTGATAGCAAAGGCAATGTTGGTTATTGTGACGACTTAAGGCCGGATCGGCACTGTCTTGGAAATGTTTTTAGGGACTTTAAACCATTCACGGAGCCAAGACCGTTCCCGAAACATTTTGTTTCCGATACAACAGTTGATGGGGTAGCTAACTTCCTAGAGCTAAACTATGAGCAATTGGATAAGAGAAATAATGTTATGTTCTTTGCGCGGCAAGGAGGGGTTTATCGTACCGCTGACGGAGTTTTTTATAAGAATATGAATATTAACCTTGATGATCCTCGAGTAAGAACGGAGTACCGTTTTCCCCCCAGAAATTTAAGAGATTGCTATTATATTTTTCGATATCAGGATAGGGATTTGGGCGTCAAAGTAAGAGATGTTTTATTTTTTTTAACCCCCGATTCGATAAAAAAAGGCTTGGACAAGGTCGAATATAAAATAAGAAGATCAATATTTTTACGAAGTTTTTTAAAGAAATTACTTAAAATTGTTAGAATTTAATTTATATTCTATCAGGAATGAAACTTTCTAATATCTTCATTGGATTTGATATTTATGGCGCTGGAAATGTCGGGGACGACCTAACCCTTGGTGGTTTTTTGCACGCTTTTCCCGGCAACTCAAGATTTAAGATATCGTGCATACTGCCAAAACAACGAATAGGATCTCAGGAGAAGAGATTTCCGCAGATTGACTGGCTGCCTTCTGAAGACGCTGAACGCAGAAGGAAGGAGATTATCGCTGATAGCGAATACTGGCTCGGTGTTGGAGATACACCATTCCAGGCTACAGGAGGTAATTATTTCTTAAATAAAATATATTCTGACATCCAATTAATTAAGCAGAAAAAATATATGGTTGGGGTCGGTTGCGAAGAAGAAGTATTGAAGGAAAAGAATCTCGCGGAAGAAATTACCAAAAATATTGATTATATTTGGACAAGAGACGAGGCGAGTAAAAGTATCTTGGTTGATCGTCTCAAGGGAGATCCGAACAAGATAAGCGTTAGCGGAGACTTGGCAAACATAGCTCTCCGTAATATTTTTTTAAATAACGCGCCGAAGGACAGTTCTAAATATGCACTTGGCCTTTTATATTTTTCAGAATCTTTAGAGGGAAACGATCTGCATGCTTTGAAGAAGTTTATGGCCAACTTTATAAAGAAAAAAAATGTCGCGTTTATAGGTAATGAAACCAGAAAGTTGTCTAAATACGAATATTTCATTTATAAATTACTATTTTGGGATTCAATCATAATGTTTAGGAAAGCGCCGGATTATTACATGCCGGACTATAAAAACGCTGATTTGAGTGGTCTCGTTTCGCACTTTAATAATTATGATGTAGTTATGGCCTCGCGCTATCATGCTATTCTTACGGCAGCTTGGGCAGGGTGCCGTCTAGTAGCTCTGGACAGAAGTTCTAAAATTAGATTCCTTTCAAAAGAACTTGGAATACCTTTAGTTAAGAAGCCGTTTAACGAAAGCAGTCTTTGGGATGGATACAGGAATGCTAAATCGGTGCCGAGAGATTTGTTGATGAGAATGGCGCGGGGTGCCGAGAAAGCCGTTTTAGACTTTTATAACCATCTTTCTACCAATCAAAGTTTTTAATATCCGGGAGCGTATTCCCTAGATTCACATATAAAAATTTGTGCAGAAAAAATATTCTCTAAAATTTTCACGGGCTACCATTATCAAGATTACCGTTGCCTCCATTGTTTTCTTGCTTAGTTTTTTTGTTATGCCTTTCAATACAGAGGGCGACCAGAAAGTTTACGGGATGGCGTACGATGGTTTATCTAATCTAAGTCTGTCAGAAGGATATTCTTTTTATAGTAGAAGTACCTCCTCTCAGGAATTTGCCCATTTCTTTTTGTCGTGGGTTAGTAGTCGTTTTCTCCATAGAGATTTATTCGTAGCTTTGTCAAATTCTATTTTAGCTTACGTGGCGATGTCACTTTTTCTAAAATGGGGAGTTTCAGCCATTATCGCTTCTCTTCTTCTTCTGACAAATTTTTATTTTTTGGTTTTGTATTTTACTGCAGAACGTTTAAAATTTGGCTTTATATTTTTAATTTTCTCTATCCTTTACCTCGGTCTCAATAAACTTAAACGTTTTTGCGTGTTCGCTGCTCTAGCTTTATCTTCCCACGTATCAATCATAGTTTTTTACGCCTCTATACTATTCAATGTCGTCGTTAAACAGGCATTAAGACTACTTCGCGCAGGGAAAATTTATAGGCCAGCATTATTTATTGCCCCCGCCTTGCTACTTCCACTAATTTTTTTGAAAGGGCATATTCTTGACAAATTTTTATATTATTATCATGGAGGAAATTTGATTGAGCTATGGAAAGTCCTAATTTTTTTAATATTAGCTATTTACTATTCCAGAAAAAAGGGGGAGGCGATTATGTTATTTATTCCTCTTATTGTAGCCATATCGTTATTTGGAGGAGATAGGCTTAATATGTTTGGATATTTTATTTTTTTATATTATGGCTTGCAACGCAGAGGAGGGTGGAATTTTGGAGTGCTTTCGACTAGCCTATACTTTGCTTACTGTTCCATAGATTTTCTACTTAATATCTTTAAATACGGCAACGGCTTCTTCCTGAAATAGAAATTATGAAAATTGCAATTAACACTTTATCAGTAATCCCGGATAAGGTAGGTGGCTCAGAAACTTTTTTGGTTAACCTACTTCAAGCTTTATTTAAGTTAGATAAAAAAAATGATTACACTTTAATAGTTTGCCGCAATAACAAAGGGATATTTGATAGCGATTTTGATAATGTTAAGCAATTAGAAATGGACTTTGATAATAATTCAAGACTAAAAAGGCTATTTTTTGAGCAGATTGTTTTGCCGAGGAAAATAAAAGAAATGAGAATTGATTTATTGATCTCTCCGGCGAATACCGGTTTGTTGTATTGTCCGTGTAAAACGTTATTAATTATTCATGATTTAATATATTTCGTTTTCCCGCATTATTTTCCCTTAATTAAAAGAGTTTATCTTCAGAGTTTAGTAAAGTATTCTTGCTGGAAAGCAGGTAGAATCGCCGCCGTTTCTCAAAGCACAAAAGAAGACGTTATCAAGTATGTAATGGTTGAGGGGAATAAAATTGATGTGATTTATGAAGGAGTTAACTTCGAGAGGTTCTCAGAAGTTTCAAAGAAAGACGCTAGAAATTTTGTTGAAAAACATTATGGATCCAAGAGGTATATTATTTCTCTGACTTCTCTATATCCGCACAAGAATAATGAATTTTTGATAAGAGCCTTCGCTAAACTGAAGAAAGAAAAAGGAGTACCTCAAAAACTTTTCATTGTTGGGATAGATCCTTATAATAAAATTAGCCAGCTGAAGGCAACGATTGCTAGCTATGGGATGAAAGGAGAGATTCTTTATTTAGGAAGAGTTTTTTCAAATGAATTATCCTTTTTATATAAGGGAGCAGATATGTCTGTGTATTTATCTGAGTACGAAGGGTTTGGCCTACCAATACTCGAAGCGATGGCCTCCGGTTGTCCTGTTTTAAGTTCCAATAAGTCTTCCTTACCGGAAGTTGTTGGTGATGCTGGTATCCTAGTTGATCCTTCTGATATAAATAGCGTAGTAGATAAAATGGGTAAATTGCTTGGCGATAATAATTTAAGAGAACAATATATTGAAAAAGGTTTGGTGCGTGCCAGAGAATTTTCATGGGAAAATGTTGGCCGTAGGTTGGTCAAACTGTATAATTTAATTTAAAATTGATGACTGAATTTAACTATTGGAAGAGAAGTCAGGAGGCAGAAAAAGCGTTTTGGAATAAGGAAAGATACACTCGCAGCCATTTCTCAAAAGATTATTGGGAAAGCGAGTTAAAAAACTACTGCGGAAAGATAAAAATGGATGATTTCGCAGGTAAAGATGTTTTAGAGATAGGCTGTGGTCCGAAGGGCATGATCCATTTTATCTCGGCTAAGAAAAAGGTTGGATTAGATCCTTTAATCGAAAAATATAAAGAACTTGATATTTTGGAGGATGGCGATGTGACGCATATGGTTGGAGTCGGAGAAAAAATAGAACTCGCTGACAAAGTTTTTGATGTGGTTATATGCTTTAATGTCCTAGATCATTCAAGGATACCCGAGGATGTGCTGAAGGAAATCTATAGAATCTTGAAACCTAGAGGGAAATTGCTATTTCATTCCCATTGTGTTGCTTGGTGGGTGGGGCCGGTAAGATTCTTGTTGCGATATATTGACAAACCGCACCCTTGGCATTTTTTTCCTCGAGAAATAAGAGAAATGATTAAAGCAGCTGGTTTTAAGAGTAATTTTGAGAGTGTTAGTAACTTCCATTGGCAAGCGAGAAATTTTATTAAACATATTGTTAGTAAGGTTATTATAAAGGATTACTTTGCTATTCTGGAAAAATAAATTAATCCGTAATGAAAGACAAAGGAATTAAGGGTGGTATAATAATTACCTAACTTCTGTCGTGGATGATAGCTTGGAGTTATGGCTGAATTTGATAAATTCGGGCCCATTCTAAAATTTTGAGATTAGACCCGAATCTTGCCATGCCCTTGGAATTTTGGTAAAAATAGAAGTGAAGAATCAAAATATTCCCGTTTTCTCATAATTATTATCCGAATTTTTAAGACTTCAAAAATATGACTCAAAAAAAAGTTTTAGTAACCGGGGGCGCAGGATTTATAGGTACGAATCTCTGTAATGAACTTAGATCGAGGGGATATAAGGTCATCGCATGTGATTTATACAACACCGATAGGGAAGACTATATCAGGTGTGATGTAAGAAACTATAGGCAATTGGAAAAAATTTTCGCCGACTTTGGGCCCTTTAATTTTGTGTATCATCTTGCCGCGGAATACGGCAGGTGGAATGGAGAAGCGTATTATGAGAATTTATGGCAAACGAATGTTATCGGAACAAAGCATATTCTTAGATTACAAGAGAAGTATAATTTCTCCATGATATTTTTCTCTTCGGCTGAGGTGTACGGCGACTATGAAGGGGAAATGAAAGAGAGCGTGATGGAAGAAAATAAGATAAGGGATACATATCAGATGAACGATTATGCTATAACAAAATGGGCGGGGGAGTTGATGTGCATGAATTCAGCGAAATTATTCGGAACTAAAACGGTCAGAGTCAGACCGGTAAATTGTTACGGTCCCCACGAAGAATATACTCCTTTCCGAGGTTTTATTCCAAAGTTTATATATCACGCTATTTTTAATAAACCCTATACAGTTTACAAAGGACATAAAAGAATAATTGACTATGTAGAAGATACCTGCAAAACTTTTGCTAATATAATGGATAATTTCATTCCAGGAGAAGTGTATAACGTTGGAGGAAAGATTGAATGGGAAAAAGATATAAAAGAATACTCTGATATGGTTCTTAAAGCCGTCGGCAAGGATGATTCCTTGGTAACTTATAAAGAAGCTGAGGTTAATACTACAAAAATCAAAACGATAGATTTTTCTAAAGCGATTAAGGATTTGGGTCATGATCCAAAAATTAATCCGATGGAAGGCATTAAACGCACCGTCGAGTGGTTTAAATGGTTTTATAGAATTTAAACATCTTAAAAGCAATACTTTTATGAACGTAAAAAAACAATATAAAGGTAAAATAGTTTTGGTAACTGGTGGCGCTGGATGTATAGGCAGTAATCTCGTAAGGGAATTGGGTAATATCGGCGCAAAGAAAGTCATTATCCTAGACAACCTGTCCTCAGCTTACAGGTGGAATATTCCCGAAGGGGACAACATTACATTCATCGAAGGAGATATTCGTGATGACGAGATGTTGAAAAGAGTATTTAAGGAAAATCCTGAATATGTTTTCCATCTAGCGGCTCATTTCGCTAATCAGAATTCTGTCGATAATCCGGAGACGGATTTAATGGTTAATGGGATAGGAACACTTAAGCTTCTAGAATATTCACAGCTGGCGAAGATAAAAAGATTCGTATTTGCCTCTTCTGGCTGTGGTGTTTATGGGTTAGATTCGAAAAGACCATTTGAAGAAAGAGATATTTCAATTCAGCTACATACTCCTTACCAAGTAACGAAATTACTCGGTGAATTGTACACAAATTATTTTAATAATCTTTATAATTTACCGATAGTGAATGCAAGATTTTTCAATGTTTTTGGTCCTGGAGAGGTGCCTGGAAAATACAGGAACGTAATACCTAATTTTACTTATTGGGCTATGCAAGGAAAGGCGTTACCTATTACGGGGAATGGTTCCGAAACACGAGACTGGACTTATGTCGGTGATATAGTAAACGGTCTGCTCGCGATGGGGGTCGTTAAAGAAGCGATAGGCGAAGCTATAAACCTAGGATCGGGAAAAGAAACGAAGGTTATTGAGATGGCGAGGATGGTTAACAAGATAACTGGGAACAAAAATGGCGTTAGATACGTTAAAAGAAGGAATTGGGACGTAAAGAAACGGCTTCTTTCCTCGATCAGCAAGGCAAAAAGATTGTTAGGCTATAAACCGCAGACGACCTTCCAGGAGGGATTGGAGTCTGTTTGTGAGTGGTTTATTAAAAATGAGGAAAATATAAAAAAGAGCGCAGAGTTCTAGTATGACCACAAGGAGGACAAAAGTGTTGATTTTATTTGGAACTAGGCCTGAGGCGATAAAGATGGCTCCGATTATTAAGGAGTTTAGAAGAAGAAAGAAATTTTTTAAAATAACGGTTTGTGTTACGGCTCAACATAGAGAAATGTTGGATCGAGCACTAGAAATATTTAACATTAAGCCCGATTACGATCTGAATCTGATGAGGCCTAATCAGACACTGCCCGAACTAACATCAAGAATTCTTGACGGCGTTACTAGGATTATTGAGACTGAAAAGCCGGATTGGATTTTTGTCCAGGGAGACACAACGACAACTTTTGCGTCAGCGTTGGCCGCTTTCTATCAAAAAATCAAGATTGTTCATGTTGAGGCAGGTTTAAGAACTGGTAATAAGTACAGCCCGTTTCCGGAAGAAATTAATCGCAGGCTAACGAGTCATCTGGCTGATATACATTTTGCTCCAACTAAAATAGCTGAGAAAAGGTTAACTAGCGAAGGTTTTTCTCGAGATAGCATATTCGTTACAGGAAACACTGTAATTGATGCTTTGAAGTGGATTGTCGAGAAACAAGACCGGCCGACAAGAATAAAAAAACTCAAAAAGTTTTTTTTGACAAAGTATAAAATTTCTTTTCCTAAGGACGTTAAAACAATCCTTGTTACCGGACATAGACGAGAAAATTTTGGCGATGGCTTTCTCAGAATTTGTTCGGCTTTATCGAGGATAGCGAAAAGGAATAATGATATACAAATTGTCTATCCTGTTCATCTCAACCCTAACGTACAAAAGCCAGTATATTTTTTTTTAGGGGAACTAAAGAATGTTCATTTGATAGAGCCATTGGATTACGAACCATTCGTTTTCTTGATGAAAAGCAGTTATATAATCTTAACGGATTCAGGTGGTATACAGGAGGAGGCTCCATTTTTAGGGAAACCGATTTTAGTTTTGAGAGATACAACCGAAAGGCCCGAAGGGATTGTCGCCCATACGGCTAAGTTAATAGGCACTGATGAAAATAGAATTGTGAAAGAGCTAGAATTGTTTCTGAAAAACGCTTCAGAATACAAAAAAATGGCAAAAGCAACTAATCCTTACGGGAATGGAAATTCAGCTGATACCATTGTAAATATATTTAAGAACAAAGTAGTAAAGGGAAGATAATTAAAGCCGTATTTGCCTTATCCCCCTTTATTTTTAATAAGCAATCTTAAGTGTTATCACAAATGAGAATCCTTATTGTTGTTGACGTTTATCCACCGGAAATTTCTTCAGCGGGACATTTAATGCAAGAATTAGCGGAGGGTTTTAAGAAAAGGGGGCACCAGGTTACGGTGGCTACCACATATCCGCGACATTATCTGCGTCCCGAAGTCAAAAAGGAGAGGTTTAAAACATTTTCCGTTGAAAATGGCATTGAAGTAATAAGGGTTAAAACTCTGCCCCTTCGTAAGATTAATTTTATTATACGTGGAATTTCACAGTTATTGCTTCCCCAACTCTTTTTTAGAAAAATCAGAAAATTTGTTAATTATCCTCTAGATGGAGTAATTGTATACAGTCCTCCTCTCACTTTAGGGCTGATGGGTAGTAAAATAAAGAGACATTATGGAGCGAAGTTTGTGCTTAGTGTCCAAGATATTTTTCCTCAGAATGCTATTGATTTAGGCGTTTTAAAAAATAGGTTTTTAATTAAGTTTTTTGAATGGATAGAAAAAAAAGTTTATAAGGATGCGGATGTTATAACTTTTAATTCAGAAAAAGGAAAGAAATTTCTTATTGAAAAGAAAGCCTTATCTCCAAAGAAGGTCATTACTTTCTATAATTGGATTGATTTCGCCTCTTATCAAGATCTAAGGAAGAATATCTCTTTTCGCGCAAGATATAATCTCGGGGATAAGTTTATCTTTCTTTTCGCGGGAATCATGGGACCGGCCCAAGACTTGGGGTTTATAGTGAAAATTGCCAAAAAGGTTTCTGATATCAAAGACATCATTTTTCTGTTAGTGGGCGACGGAATGGAGAAAGAAAAGCTTAAGAGGATGGTAAAGGAAGATGCTTTATCAAATGTGATTGTTGAATCCTTCGTTTCTAAAGAAGAATATCCTTATCTGTTGAAAGACGTAGATGTGGGAGTTGTTTGTTTGAGTCCAAAAAATAAAACATCATTCATTCCCGGTAAATTCATGGGATATTTAGGGGCCGGTTTGCCGATAGTGGCATTTTTAAACGAGGAAAGTGACGGTTTTCCATTAATTGACGAAGCTGGGTGTGGTTATGCTTGCCGATCTAACGATCTAGATGGAGCGGTTGAAATAGTGAAGAAGATATATGGCAAAAGAGAGGAGCTGGAGATTTTCGGTAAAAACGCCAGAAAATACGCTTTAAGCAATCTAACAGTAGATTCTTGCATTGTAAAATTTGAAAAACTGTTTAATCGTTAGTCCTAAAAGTATTTTTAATGTTTAAAAGATATATTATTTCAAAATTTTTTTTATTGTTTGGTGATTTTATCTTAATATATCTTGCTTTATTTTTGGCTTTGATAATAAGACACGGCGATTTTTCTTTCCTGTCAAATATCAAAATTGGTGTTTTTTTATTCCATTTTTCATCGCTCGCTCTGTTTTGGATTATGTTTCTTTATATCCTTAATTTTTACGAGATACCTCCTTTTAGAAGAGTTTTTGTTTTTTTTAAGAATTTGTTGATTTTCTTCTTCTTGGCTGGCGCTTTGGGGGTAGCTTATTTTTACTTACGGCCTGAGGCAATAATTACGCCAAAAACAATCTTATTTTTGGATATTATGATGTTTTCCGTCCTTTTCTGCATCTGGAGGTATGTTTTTGGTCGCATTTTAAAGTTGCGGAATTTTAAAGAGAAAATGATTGTAATCGGTTTTCGGTCTGGTCTTGAGGAGCTGGTTGACAGCAATCTTCTTTCCGGGGCTGGTTATGAAGTTTCAGCTTTTTTCAGTCCGGAGCCATCTTTTTTTGAAAAGGTTTCTTCTTTTTCTGGTTTAGCAAAACACGGAGTCGTTTCTGATATTAATGAATTAAAAAAAATAATTAAGAAGGAAAGAGTAGGTACCGTGGTTTTCCCCAGGTTTCTGGAGGGAAACGAAAAAATAATACAGCAGATCTTTTTTAATTTACCTTTGAAATTGAATTACATTAGCTTTGCTGATTTATATGAGACTCTGACCAAGAAAGTGCCGATTGGGGCGGTAAATGAAGCTTGGTTTCTAGAGAATCTCTCTCGCTCGGAAAAAAATGTTGAAGAAATGGTAAAAAGATTATTCGATATTATTTTTTCCTTTGTTTGGTTCGTAATCACGGTGGTTCTTTTTCCTTTTGTTGCTTTAGTAATAAAATTGGATTCCTCTGGTCATATCTTCTACACGCAAAAAAGGATTGGCAAGGAGGGGAAGATTTTCAAGCTGTATAAATTTCGAACGATGGTGGAAAATGCCGAACAGGATGGTCCTCAGTGGGCTCAGCCGAATGACCCCCGGGTTACCAGAATTGGTAAGGTTTTAAGAAAGTTGTATCTTGATGAATTTCCCCAGTTCTACAATATCTTGAAGGGAGATATTTCTTTCGTCGGGCCAAGGCCAGAAAGGCCGGAATTTGTCGAGAAGCTAAAGGAAGAAATTCCTTATTACGATATCCGTCATTTAATAAAGCCCGGGTTCACCGGCTGGGCTCAGATTAACTATCATTACGGCGCTTCGGTTGAAGAGGCCAAAGAAAAGCTGCAGTATGACCTTTATTACATAAAAAACAGGAACTTTTTTATGGATTTAGGGATCATATTAAAAACGGTTAGAATGATATTCAGATGACATTTTTTAAGGTATTACAGCAATTGCTACTGCCAAGTTCGTTTGTTCTATTTTTAATTATCGTTGGATTATTTTTTTGGGTCGTTTCAAGAAGAAAAACTCTGGGAAAGGTTTTGATGCTTCTTGGCATTTTGCTTTATTATTTGTTTTCAATAACAGCCGTGACCAACTATTTACTTTCTCCTTTGGAAAACAAATATTCTTCTTTGGAGATAGAAGACGTGCAGTTAGCCGACAAGGCGGTTCTTTTGTTGGGAGGCAGCGAGGCAGATGTTTTGAGAGGGAGCGAAATCTTGAGAATATCTCACTTGAAGAACCAGGAGGTGGAAATAATTATTTCAGGTACTGATCCTTTGTTGCCTACCAGCGAGGAAGCTCTTGGGATTAAAAGGTTTTTTGTCAGCAGGGGACTGGAAGAAGAAAACATAATAATTGAGGGCCACTCAAGGAACACCTGGGAGAACATCAGGAACGTAAAAGAAATAGTGGAAGAAGAACCTTTCTTTCTGGTGACCTCGGCTTATCACATGGAGAGGGCCAAAAGAGAGTTTGAAAAAGTGGAAGCCAGTCCCATTCCTGCCCCGACCGATTTTAAGATAAGGACGGAAAGATATACGGCGCTTGATTTCCTTCCTGACGCCAGAAACCTAAGGAATTCGGACTTGGCCGTTCACGAATATTTGGGCATTTTATGGTATAACTTCGTATATTGATTATCTTTTTTAAAAGGATATAATAAGAATATATGGAAGATGAAATTGATTTGATGGATTACGTCAAGGTAATCCTGAAAAGAAAAGTTTTTATTCTGTCTTTATTTCTGGCGGCAATAATTGTGGCTGCGATTTTCAGCTTCCTTTCGCCGAAAGTTTACAAAATTAGCACTGTTCTAGAAATAGGCAATTTCGGAAACGAACCCCTAGAAGCTCCGGATCAGCTGATAGAAAAGTTAAAAACAGGGAGCTACAAGATTACAGTAATGGAAAGTTTGGAAATTACAGAAAAGGATTATCCCGAAGTGGAAACAGAAAACCCCAAGAATACAAGATTGATGGTGAGAGAAGTTGAATCTTCCGATCCGGAAAGAGTAAAAGCGATTCTAGAGGAGGTGAACAGTTTGATTTTAGTCGATCATGAAGAAAAACTTGATTTATTAAAAAGTATGACGGAAAAAGATATGGAGGAAATACAAAGAGGGCTGGCTTTGTTGGAAACACAAAAGATTTACGCCGATCAGGGGATAGCTAGTTTGCAGGCCACCCTTTTTAGCTTAAAACAAAAATTGAACTTTGCCGAACCAACAAAAATAACAAAACCCCCGCTTATTTCGGAGAATCCGATAAGGCCAAGACCTCTGCTCAACATGGCCATAGCTGGTATTCTGGGATTATTTATGGGAACATTCCTGGCTTTCGGAAGAGAGTGGTGGGAGAAAGCGAAATAGTAATCTTGACAAAAAGTATTTAATCTGCTATTATCTAAATAGTGAGTGTTCCGCAAGGAACTCTGCTAAGTCGACAGACCCCACTCGAGCGGGGTCTGTTTTTATTGCGCCAAATAAAAAGGCGGATGAGTTAACTCCGAACTAAGTCTTTAGTGAGTGCTGCCATCCGCCCAATTACATTTTAACAAAATATTGCTACAATACAACAATATGCATATCGAAAAAGAATTGTCGGGAATTAAGAAAAACGTTTTGCTGAAAAATTTCACCACTTTCAGAATCGGCGGAAAGGCCAGATATTTTTTTGCTGCCAAAACGAAAAAAGATTTAATAGAAGCAATTGTTGCTATAAAAAAAGCGAAACTACCTTTCTTTATTCTCGGAGGGGGAAGCAATGTTTTGGTTTCCGACAGGGGATTCAGGGGGCTGGTCATCAAATACGGCCAGCCACTTTCTTCTTACGTTTCAAAAGGTTTGGAATGGGCAGCTGGCATTCCGGGCACAATCCAGGGAGCGGTTTATGGTAATGCCGGAGCTTTCGGCAAGTCAATGAAAGACGTTGTTGAAAAGGTTGAAGTTTTCGATATCAAAACGGAGAAGATTAAAATTTTCAAAAATAAAGACTGCCGTTTTTCTTACCGGAACAGCATTTTTAAAAAAAATAAAAATTTGATTATCCTTTCAGTAAAAATTAAAACGAAAAAGAGCGATGTTAAGAAAATAAAACGATATTTGGATTATAAAAAACAAAACCATCCTTGGAATTATCCTTCGGCAGGATCGGTTTTTAAAAATCCTGATGGTTTTTCCGCGGCCTGGTTGGTGGAAGCATGCGGATTGAAAGGAAAAATGATTGGTAAGGCTGAAATTTCAAAAAAACATGCCAATTTCATCGTTAATTTAGGCGGAGCCAAGGGAAAAGACGTAATCAAGTTGATAAATCTTGCAAAAAAATCGGTAAAGAAAAAATTTAAAATTAATTTGCAAGAAGAAATACAATTTTTATAAATTTTTCAGTTATACACACTTGACAAAGTTGTGCAAAATGAAAAAATAAACTAATACGCAGACAGTTGGTCGACTGTTTGCAACGACTTTTTCTAAAAATCGTTACCATTTTCATGGCAAAGAAAAAA
>JBAZEU010000008.1:0-25843 GCA_041653755.1 Minisyncoccota bacterium | reverse complement strand
ACTGTCTCTACTCTTTTTGAGGAATTCTACTGGATTGAGAACTGTTAAGACGACGACGGCTAGAACTGCTACGATACCTATCACGATTAGAAGTTCTATGAGGGTGAAACCTTTAGATTTCATATATGTTTAATTCTAGGTTCTTAAAAGAGAAAAAGCAAGAAAAAGATTGCTAATAACTATCTTTACTTTATCTCGTCTATCCCTATATATTTCTGAAGCGCTTCCGGTACTTTTATCGTACCGTCTTTTGTCTGGTAATTTTCGATAATAGCGATTAAAATTCGGCCTACAGCAAGGGCAGTGGCGTCATTCATATGGACAAATTCTATTTTACCGTCTTGTCTTTTAACTCTAGTGTTCAATCTTCTTGCTTGGTAGTCGGTCATTAAATCAGAGGTATGAGTTTCTCGATATTTATTCTGACCAGGCATCCAAGTTTCAATATCAATTTGTCTAGTATCTGGTCCTCCCATATCTCCCGTGCAAATTTTTACAACCTGGAACGGTAGTTTTAAGGCTTCCACTATATAACTTTCGATCGCAACAAGGAAATCTTGTTCTTTTATAGAATCTTCTGGGACAGTAAATGATTCCATCTCAAGCTTGTCAAATTGATGCACTCTTAAGATACCCTTAGTATCTTGACCGTAGGAGCCAGCTTCTCTCCTGAAAGAAGTAGAAAAGCCGATATAACGAAGAGGTAGTTGATCTTCTTTAAAAGTCTCATCTAGATGCATAGATCCCAATGTATGCTCTGCGCTCCCAACTAAATATAGATCGTCACTTGGAATATAATATCTTTCTTCTTTCGGCTCTAAGCGGGCCATCTTCTGAAAAACATCTGGCTTTATAAAAACAGGCGGAACAATCGGGATGAACGGCCTAGAACTAATATTTAAATTGTTAGCTTTTATAATTTCTTTTAATTTTTCTTGGTCAACCAAAGCAGATAAAACAAATTGGATTAAAGCGAACTCTAAAAGAGCTAATCCTCCTTTTATGTATCCGAACCTTGAACCAGAAACCTTTGAAGCACGTTCAATGTCTATTAAATCTAATTTCTCGGCAACCGTTAAATAATCCTGCGGAACAAAATCGAATTTCGGCTTTTCGCCTACTTGCTTGATTACAACGTTTTCTGAAGCGTCTTTTCCTATTGGAACGTCGTCCGTTGGAATATTAGGCAACTGATATAAAATTACTTCCCTCTCTTTTTCTAACTCATTAACTCTTACTTCCAGGTCTTTTATTTCTATTTTAAGCTTTTTCGCTTCTTCTAAATTGTCTTTTCCGAAATTTTTCTGCTGCGATCTTTTCTCGTCAATAAGCTGTTTCTGATTTCTCCATTTTTCATCAACCACCAAAAAATCATCCACCAATTTCGGGTCTACATTTTTACTGGCAATTCCTTTCTTAACTTTTTCCGGATTTTGACGAATTAAGTTGATATCTAGCATGATATAAAACTATGAATTATTGTTCATCGTTTTTAACGGGTCTTAATGTCGGAAATGGAATTATTTCTTTAACATTATGCGATTTAGTAATAATCGCAACTAATCTGTCTACGCCAAGTCCCCAACCGGCTGCCGGCGGCATTCCATATTCTAGCGCTTCTAAGAAATCTTCGTCCAAACGGCTGACTTCTTTATCGCCTTCCCGAAACATCTTTTCTTGCTCTTCCATCCTAGCTCTTTGATCAACCGGGTCATTTAACTCCGAATAAGCATTAATCAGTTCTGTTCCTTCGGCTAACAGCTGAAACCTCTCCGTGAAATTAGGATCATCTTCGCAGGCTTTTGCTAAAGGAGAAATCACCTTAGGATACTTTACAACAAATGTCGGCTCTATTATTTTTGGCCTTACTTCTTTTTTAAAGGCCTCCTCTATTTCGTCTTTAATCTTAGGGTCTGACAAATTTTTCTTTCGTAAATCAAAATTAGCGTATTTTTTCATCGCTTCTTCAAAAGTGACTCTTTTAATCTTTTTCTTAAACCACTTTTTCAACAATTTTTCCGTGAACTTCATCAACCCTCCCCAGTCCTGATAAGCCCAATAAAACTCAAGTATGGTAAATTCTGGATTATGTTCCCTGTCTATCCCCTCGTTTCTGAAGCTTTTGCCTAATTCAAAAACTTTATCAAAACCAGCGACCAATAATCTTTTTAAATAAAGCTCTGGGGCGATTCTTAAATAAAAATCGGTATCTAAAGCATTATGATGCGTGGAGAATGGCCGAGCTAAAGCGCCTCCGGCGATAGATTGAAGCGTCGGCGTTTCAAACTCAACAAATCCTTCTTTCCACAACATTTCTCTTAGTTCTTTTACAATCTCTGATCTTTTAATTAACTTTTCTTTAACTTCCTTATTCAAAAAAATGTCTAAATATCTTTTTCTAAAACGCTCTTCAACATCTTTGAAGCCATACCATTGAGTCGGCAAAGGACGCAGCGACTTAACTATAATAGACGCTTCTTTTGCTTCAACGCTCTTTTCTTTTGTTTTGGTAATAAAAAGGGTGCCGCTAACCGAAACAAAATCACCGACATCTAAATTATCTTTTAATAATTTAAAATTCTTAAGATTGGCCTTCTTTAATACTGCCTGAATCTTTGAGGAACCATCGTCTAAGTCAGTAAAAATTAGTCCTCCTTGATCGCGAAGCCCGACAATTTTTCCAGCAATGGAAATTTTCTTTTTTTGACGGGAAAAAGACCCAAAATTTTCCAGGGCCTCAGAAATAACGTAAGATCTCTTGGCTTTTGCCGGATACGGATTAACGCCGGCATTAATAAGGTCTGTTAACTTCTTTTTCCGTTCGTTAATAATATCGTCCAGCATAATGGTTGAATCTACTCGATTTTAACTATTGTATATTTTACCTCGCCTTGAGGAGTTTTAACAGCCACAACATCTCTTACTTTCTTGTTCAGAAACGCTTTTCCGAGAGGCGATTCGTTTGAAATCAGATTTTCCTCCGGCTTAGCTTCAAAAGGACCAACAATGGTGTATTTGAAAATATGGCCGTCTTTTTTAATTTCAATCGTTGAACCAATGCCAACTTTATCATTACTAACCGTTTTTCTGATTAAAATCCCGTTTTTGAGCATATCTTCTATCTCAAAGATTTTGCTTTCCACTTTTGATAATTCATCTTGGGCTTCAAAAAATTCAGCATTTTCGGAAAGATCGCCATACTCTTTTGCCGATTTCAATCGCTCAATAACTTCCGGTCTTTCAGTTTTTTTAAGCCGTTCTAACTCTTCTTTCAGTATATTTATTTTTTCTCGAGTTAAATAATATTTTTGAGGTTTAGTAATCATTGATTTTATTTTTTTAAATTTTTAATTTTTAAAAAATCCTTTATTTTATACGCATCCTGCCATAGCCACATTCTTATCTTTAACACTTCTGTAAAAAATTGGATATAAGTTGAACCTTTTACTCTCGAATCCGCATCGTTTTTCCATAATACCGGTATCTCTTTAATTCTGTATCCTAATTGTTTAGCTAAAGATAAAACTTCGACATCCAGAGACCAACGGGTAATTTTAGTTAAAGGAAATATTTTTTCTGCCGCTTCTTCGGTGAAAGCTTTAAACCCGCATTGAGTATCTCTTATCCCCGGCAGTAACAAAGTTTGGATAATTAGATTGCCGACTTCTCCAAATAATCTTTTATAGAATGGCTGGGGTGGATCAAACTTCGCTCCTTTAATATCCCGCGAACCAATTACTACCCCGTATCCTTCTTTAAAATAATCTATCATCTTGAAAAAATGGTCTATCGAAGTGGAATTATCAGCATCATCGAACAAACGAATGTTCCCTTTAGCCTCAAGCATCCCCTGCTTTACTACCCCTCCTTTGCCTTTATTCTCCTGATTTTCAATTACCCGCAGGTTTTTTATCATTCCAGAGAACTTTTTGGCAACTTGGACAGTCGCATCTTTGGAACCGTCATCCACCACGATAATCTCGTAAGAAAAATCCACGCCCTGAAGACGATGATCAATATCAACTAATGTTTGAGGTAAACGCTTGGCCTCGTTATACGCTGGAATAATAATTGAAAGATATGGCTTCATAGCTTTGCTAATTTAGAATTCAGAATTATGAATTAAGAATTACGATTTTCTAAAATTCTGCATTCTACATTCTTAGTTTTTAATTAGTGGTTAACACTCGTGGTCCTTTATTTGTTATCGCTATTGTATGTTCAAAGTGGGCTGATAAGCTTTTGTCGCTTGTAATATAACTGTCGTCTTTTTGCTGTTTAATTTTGCTGCTGCCCATTGATAGCATTGGCTCAATTGCCAACACCATGCCTTGTTCTAGTTTTAATCCTTTCCCTTTTTCTCCAAAATTATAAATAGTTGGGTCTTCATGCAATGAAAATCCGGTTCCATGGCCAGTCAATTCTTTTATAACCGAAAATCCATAATCTGTAGCAGTTTTCTCTATAGCAAACCCTATATCTCCTAGTGTGTTACCGACTTTCGAAACAGAAATTGCTTTATCCAGGGCTTCTTTCGTGGCTTTTATTAATTTATTTATTGCCGGCGAAACATTCCCAACGGCGCACGTAAAGGCAATGTCCGAATAATATTTCTGGTAAATAACTCCTAAATCAACCGACACCACATCCCCTTCTTTCAATTGATAATCCGTTGGCAAACCATGAACAATTGTTTCATTAACCGAAGTACAAATTGAAAAAGGATAAGGACTGCCAGCACCGCTGGGCTTAAATCCTAAAAAAGCTGGTCGGGCATTAAATTTCTCAATAGCGTCTTTAGCAATCTTGTCTATATCGTTCAGAATCGTTCCCGGTTTAACTTCTGAAGCTAAAAGTTTTCCGATTAAAGCAGCTATATTGCCAGACCGCCTAATTCCTTCGATGTCTTTATCTGTTTTTAATCGAATCATTGATTCGCTTATTGATCTTAAACGGTAAAGCGTTACCGTCGACCTCAATAATTTTATATCCTCTCCTCTTCATCGCTGAGAATACCGGTTCTGTCAATTTTTTGAATTCTTCTAATCGTTTTTTAATAATTTCCGGCTTATCTAAAACTCGTTTTAATAATTTCCCGCCGCAGAAAGGACAAATTTTTGGCGTCGGTTTGATATTCAATAATATACCTTTGCAAACAGAGCAAATCAGGCGATGGCTATTTCTTCTTATAGATGTATCCGCAGAAACTTTTAAGAAGAAAAGGGAGACATTTTTCTTCCCATAAAGCTTTTCTAAAATTTTCATCAAGCCAAGTTTCTTTTTATCTCCAAAAGCTTCGTATAACGTCCGAGGAGAGCCAGAGAAAACGATGCTTAAACCCGCTCTGGAAAAATCCTTAACCTTCTCTGTTATCTGAGACAAAACCCAAGACGGCGTCCAAAGTTTTCCTGTCTCAAAAAGACGACGTTGTTCTTTAATTACTGAATCTTTTTGAAGCCTAGGATCAAAAACAATTTGTTCGAAATAACGACCGGTGTCAAAATGAACAAAACCCATCCTTTTGGCTAATAATTCCGCTTGGGTGCCCTTGCCTGCACCGGGTTGGCCGAAAATAAGAACGGCTGCTTTACTAGATTTCTTCATATTCTCGCATAATCAACTGAGAGTTGACTTGATTCTTAATTTCTAAAGCCACCGACACAACGATCAATAATGCCGTACCGCCAATCGTTAAGAATTTCACACCTGTAGCTATCTGAGTCAAATTAGGCAAAACAGCAATAATACCTAAAAATAGAGCACCGGTGAAAGTGACCCGATTAACAATCTTCGACAAAAAATCGCTGGTATTCTCGCCCGGCCTGATACCGGCAATAAATCCGCCAGACCGCTGAAGATTCTTGGAAATTTCTTTAGGGTCAAAAGTAATCGCGGTATAAAAATAAGTGAAGACGACGACCAGAATGAAATAAATCGCCGCGTAAATAATTTGATTGTTAAAAACCTGAGTGACAAAAGTATTGAGTTGCACCGAAAGACTTTTAGAAAAAATCCCAACTAACTGAGCGGCGAACTGGGGAAACATTAAAAGCGATATAGCGAAGATAATCGGAATCACGCCTGCTTGGTTAACCCGAATAGGCAAATAACTTGAAACGCCGCCATACATCTTCATCCCCCTGACTCGTTTAGCGTAATTAACCGGAATTTTACGTTCTCCTTCGTTGATGAAAACGACACCGGCTATAACTAACAAACTTACGGCCATGAAAAGAATGTAAGTAGGAAGCCTATCAGGCGTATAAGTCAAAAGGGCTTCTCTGATGCCAGAAGGAACACTAGCGACAATACCGGCGAAAATAAGTATCGAAATACCGTTACCAAGTTTTTGCTCAGTAATCATTTCTCCCAACCACATCAAAATCATTGAACCGCCTATTACAAAAATCACATTCCTTAAGACGTCGAAAAACCCGCCGCCTGCTATGATGCCTTGGCCACTTAATAGATTCAAAAACGCATAAGCCTGAAGTCCTGCCAAAGGAACCGTAATATAGCGGCACCATCTATTAAATTTTGCCTGGCCAGCAGCTCCCTCTTCGTAATACATTGCTTTCAGTCGCGGCGAAATCATCGTCAAAAGCTGCATAATAATCGTCGCCGTGATATAAGGACCAAGCCCAAGCATAGCAATGGATAATTTCTCTAAAGCGCCTCCGGTAAAAATATTCATAAAACCCAACAACTGGCTGGAGCCAAGAAAATCTTTCAAGCGCGAAAGATCAATGTCTGGAATCGGAATATTGGCTAAGATACGAAAAACAAACAGCAAAAAAGCAACAAGCAAGATTTTCTTTCTTAAATCTTTTATTTTAAAAATTTGTAAGAATTTGTTCACTGAAACTAAATTTGTAAGATTTATTATTACAAAATCTTCCCGCCGGCTTTTTCGATTTTTCCTTTTGCTTTTTCAGATACAGCGATTTCAGAAATTTCAAAGGCTTTGCTAATTTCACCGTCCGATAGAATTTTTATATTTTTCTCGCTTGCCCTTATTAAACCGCAATCAATCAAAACCTTTCTATTAATGATAGCCCCACTAATCCTTTTCTCCAAATCACCAAGATTTATCACTTTTGCGCTTGTTTTTAACGATTTATTCTTGAGGCCCTTGATCTTTGGCAAACGTGTAATCGCTTCTTTCAACGCCGGTTTTATTCTTCTGCCGGCTCTGGACTTCTGACCCTTTTGACCGCGACCAGAATAAGTGCCGCGTTTTCCTCCCCGGCCGATTCGTTTAACGTTCTTTGTTTTAGTTTTTGGTTTTAGATCATTAATTCGCATGTTATATTTTTTAGGAAAATTCCTTTTATATTCCTTTAATCTTTTTTAATGCTTCAAGTGTCGCTAGAGCGTTGGTTAATTTATTCTTAGTTCCACCCAAACATTTGGCTGAAGCGTCTTTAACTCCCGCCAAAGATAAAACTGCTCGAACACTACCGCCGGCCTTCAAGCCGTGTCCCAATTTAGCCGGCCTTATCAGAACCTTAGCGGCGCTAAATTTTGCCTCGACATCATAGGGAATCGTATTGTTCTTCAAATTAACGGTAAACAAATTTTTGGTGGCTCGATTTTTGGCTTTGGTCACGGCCTGGCTGACATCAAGTCCTTTAGCAATACCTATACCAATTTGGCCTTTTTCGTTCCCTACCACAACCGTAGCCCTGAAACGAAAACGTTTACCGCCCGCTACAACACGAGTGACTCTTCTCAAATCCAAAATTTTTTCTTTAAATTCGCTTTTTATTTTTGGTTCCATCAATTTAAAAATTTAATCCTCCTTTACGCGCTCCTTCGGCTATCGCTTTAACTCGACCGTGATATTTATATCCCCTTCTGTCAAAAACAGCTTTTGTAATATTTTTTTCTTTAGCTTTCTTGGCTAATAGTTCTCCTACCATAGCAGCTTTTTTTACGTTTCTTCCGCTGTCTTTAGATTCTTTGCTCGAAGCGCTAACCAATGTTTTGCCTTCAACGTCATTTATTAATTGAGCATATATAGAACGATTGCTTAAAAAAATGCAAAGTCGCGGCCGATCGCTAGTGCCGGAAATTCTATTTCTTACTCTTTTTATTCTCCTTTCTTTTTGAATTGTGCTTTTTTGTTGTAACTTCATATTACTTGGTTGTTGCAGTTGCGGCTGCTTTTTTGCCAGCTTTCCTTCTAATTACCTCGCCCTGATACCTGATGCCTTTCCCTTTATACGGCTCTGGTTTTTTAATTGCCCTTATTTTCGCCGCCATTTCGCCAACCTTTTCTTTGTTAATCCCAGTTATTATAATTTGATTTTTTTCCGTGGAGATTTTTACTCCTTCCATCGGATCCATCTTAACAGGGTGGCTGAAACCAACTGATAAAACCAGCTTATCGCCGTCCATCACCGCTTTATAACCAACGCCTTCTATTTCTAATATTTTTGAAAACCCCTTTTCCACTCCTTCAATAGCGTTAGCCAATAAAGATCTCATTGTTCCCCAATTTATTCTTGTCTGCTCTTCGTTATTAATAATAGAAACCGTAAGGACGCCGTCTTTCATATCAGTTTTTATTCCCGGTAAAAGATTTAAATTCAAAACCCCCTTAGGACCTTTTACTTCTATAATTTGCCCTTCTGTTTTAATCTCAACTTCTTTAGGAATGCTTATTGGTTTTTTCCCGATTTTTGACATATATTTACCAAATTTCAAATAATGCTTCACCTCCGACTTTTTCTTTTTTAGCTAATCTTCCATCCATAATCCCTTTTGGCGTTGAAATCAGAAGCATCCCATATCCTCTTTTAACTGGTCTTATGTTTTTAGCTTGATAATAAATATGACGAGACGGTTTGCTGATAAATTTTATGCCCCGAATCGCTCCTTCACCATCAACATACTTCAGATTGATTTCTAAAAACTTCTTGTAACTTCTTCCTTTCTTCTCAACACCGCCAATATATCCGTTTTTGGACAACACTTCAACCAATGATTCGTTCATCTTTGAATAAGGAACTTTCAAGGTTTCCTTTTTGGCTTGCTGGCTATTTTTTATTTTAGTGATAAGGTCAATATACATAAATTTTTACCATGATGATTTTTTAACGCCAGGTATCTCTCCTCGGGAAGCCATTTCTCTGAAGCAAATTCGGCACAAATTGAAATCTCTCATATATCCTCTTTTTCGACCGCATTTGAAACAACGCCTGACGCTTCGGGTTGAATATTTCGGTGTTTTTTTAGATCGTGCGATAACTGATTTTTTAGCCATTGTTTAAGATTTTTTAAATGGTAGCCCTAATAATCTGTAAAGCTCGACTGCTTCATCTCTTTTTCTGGCGCTTGTGACAACATTAATTTCCATCCCGAAATCAACATTCGAATCCTCCGGATTAACTTCAGGCCAAACTAAATAATCTTTTAACCCAATATTCAAATTTCCTTGTTCGTCAACCAATCTTAAATCTAATCCTTTAAAATCTCTAACGCGGGGCAAGGCAATCTTCGTTAATCTTTCCAGAAGATCATACATTCTTTTTGACCTTAAAGTAACCGCTAGGCCGACAATCTGGCCCTGCCTCGTTTTAAACCCCGCTATTGATTGCTTGGCTTTAGTCATTTTAGGGCTTTGACCGATAACCGAAGAAAATTCCTTAAGTATTTCAGGCAAAAGCTTGTCTTTAAAATTCGGTTGCTGACTTAATTTACCAACGCCGGTATTTACGACTACCTTAACAATTTTCGGAACAGCCATATCGTTTTTGTACCCGAATTTTTCTTTCATCTTCGGAACTACTTCTTCCAAGTATTTTGTTTTTAGATCTTGCTTTGACATTTTTTACAAATTCTTACTTTTTGATTATCTTCGATCCGATAACCGACCCTGGTAGCTTTTTGGCAGGATGAACAAACAATCATCACCTTTGAAGAATCCAAAGGACGAGGAACTAAAATAATTTCGCCTTTTTGACCTTGTTTTTTTGGTTTGACATGTTTTTTGAAAAGGTTTAAGCCGTCCACCAATATCGTATCCTTTTTAGGAAAAACTTTTAGAACCTTTCCGTTTTTGCCTCTATCCTTACCAGCTATAATTTTAATTGTGTCGTTTTTTCTAATCTTCATAATATTAAACAATTTCTTCTGCCATTGTGACTATTTTTTCGAAACCTCTTTCTTTCAATTCCTTAGGGATAGGGCCAAAAATTCTAGTCCCTCGTGGTTCATTCTTATCCACTATGACTACGGCATTTTCATCAAACTTAATATACGAACCGTCTTTCCGACGAAGAGATTTGCGCTGTCGGACAATAACCGCTCTTACGATTTCTTTCTTCTTCAACAATTTTCTTGGTTCCGCTACCTGGACTGAAGCTACAATTATATCACCAATTCCGGCATAACGACGACGAGTGGCGCCTAAAACCCTAAAACACCTGACAATTTTTGCCCCAGTGTTATCGGCTACTTTTAAAATTGATCTTTCTTGAATCATGTATTTTAATTAACTTTTTCTAAAATTATCCAATTTTTTCCTTTCGACAATGGCCGAGTTTGTTCAATAATCACCTTGTCACCAGTTTTATACTCATTTTTTTCATCATGAGCTTTAAACCTATTAGTAACTTTATAATATTTTTTATACAAAGAATGTTTTTTAAAACTATCAACAGCCACCACTCTGGTTTTCTGCATTTTATCGGAAACTACCACTCCTTCTAATTTTCTTTTGATTATTTTCTTGTTTTCCATAAAAATTTTATTTGATTATTTTTGGTTTTTCGCCTGGCCTAAAAATGTTGAAATCCTTGCGATTGTTTTTCTTATTTCTCTAATCTCTCTGATATTTTTTACCTTTCCGCTAGACAAATCAAACCTTAATTTTCTTAGTTTCTCATAGCTCTCGCTAGCTGACCTTTTAAGCTCTTCTATCGGTTTGTTTTTTAATTCTTCGATAATTCTTTTTTTCATATTATTTGACAACAATTCTTGTTTTAATCGGCATTCTGTGCCCTGCTTGAGTAAGAGCCTTTTTGGCTTCAATTAAATCTATCCCATCGATCTCGAATAAAATTCTTCCTTTCTTAACCGGGAACACATAATGATCAACCGCTCCTTTACCGCCACCGAGGGTTACTTCCGGCGGTTTTTTGGTAATTGGCTTGTCCGGAAAAATTCTTATCCAAAGCTTTCCTCCCTTTTTAAAATAATGAGAAACGCTTTTTCTCGAAGCTTCAATCTGGCGCGAATTTACCCAACCGTTTTCTAACGCCTGAAGACCAATATTAGAAAAAGCCAAGTTGACGCCGCGCGTTTCAACTTCCCTCTTCTTCCTCCTGCCTTTATGCCATTTTCTATGTTTTACTTTTTTGGGTAATAACATGTTTTTTACTTATCAAAAATTTCTCCTTTATAAATCCAAACCTTAATGCCTATTGCCCCATAAGTGCAAAAAGCAGTAGCCTCTCCATAATCAATATTCGCCCTTAAAGTTTGCAAGGGTAATTTTCCCCTCGTCAGCTGCTCACGGCGAGAAATTTCATTACCGTCCAATCTCCCGGAGACCTTTATTTTTATTCCTTTTACTTCCCGATTTTGGGCAACTTGCTCAACATATTTTTTAAGCGTTCTTCTGAAAGGCATCCTTTTTTCCAAATCTAAGGCAATATTCTGGCCGACAATAGCAGATGAAACTTCTCCTCGTTTCAATTCTTCTATATTCAAGCTAACATTCGGCATTTCTTTAACGTGCTGTTCTGCGCGAAGTTTTTGTATCTTTGTCTTAAGTAAATCTATAAGCTCTTCCACGCCCTTGCCTCCGCGGCCGATAATCAATCCCGGTCTAGCCGCTCTGATAGAAATTTGATAATTGTTGCCAATTCGTTCAATCCGAACCTTATCAATCCCAGCATTCTTGATTTTAGAATCAATAATTTTTCTAATCAAAACATCCTCTTCCAGCAAATTGCTAAAATTATTTTTCTTGGTCATCCAACAAGCGTTCCAATCTTGGGTTACGCCTAATCTTAATGAATTTGGTCTGATTTTTTGTCCCATATTAAAATCTTTTAAACGCTTTTCCTGCTAAAAATTCTCTGTTTAAAACCTCGACCCTCTACCGGTTTGGCTTTTTCTTCTTGGTGTTCCGGCTTTTCTTCTTGATGTTTCGCCTTCTTACCTTTTGGCTTTTTAATCTTTTCTCTTTTTTCGATTTTAAACCTCACTGGTTTTACCTTTTCGGCCTCAGCCAGCACTAAAATCACATGGCTGCTTTTTTTCTGAATCGGCGTAGCCCTCCCCATTGCTCGAGGCATCCACCTTTTGAGCATCGGGCCCTGATCAACTCTAATTTCTTTAATAAATAACTTATCCTGATCCATCTTTTTTGTTTTTACCGCATCATTAATCGCCGATTGAAGCAATTTCAATATCGGCTGACTAGCTCTTCTAGGATGCATTAAAAGCTGCGCTTGAGCGTCGTTTGCCGATAAACCCCTGATTAAACTTGCAATCAGCCGGACTTTTCGCGGCGCCATTTTTAGATAATTCAATTGTGCTTTTTGAATCTTCATATTGATTTACTATTTTGCTTCCGGTTTCGCCGCCGGAGCGCTTACTCCCTCGGCCGCTTTTAATTCCACTTCACGCTGTAATTTACCGCCGTGTTTAGTGAATTTTCGAGTAAGAGAAAATTCTCCCAATCGATGCCCTATCATTTCTTCACTAATCTTCACTTCTATAAATTGCTTCCCATTATGAACTCCAAAAGTATAACTAACCATTTCCGGAGAAATTTCTGAATCTCTTGACCATGTTTTGATAACAGTTTTATCGCCCGCCTTTAAATTAGCTATTTTCTTTAATAACTTCGGGTCAACGTATGGTCCTTTTTTAGCTGATCGTGACATTATTTTAAATTATTTCCTTCGTTTAATTATCATAGTATTACTCCACTTTTTCTTATTTCTTGTTTTTCTTCCGCCGGTAATTTTACCCCATTTTGTTTTTGGTCTCTTGGTACCTCTTTGAGTTCGTCCTTCACCGCCACCGTAAGGATGATCAACTGGGTTCATTACTGATCCTCTAACCGTCGGTCTGATGCCTTGAGCTCTGACTCTACCGGCTTTTCCAAGAGTTATCAAGTTGCTTTCGGCATTAGAGACCTGCCCCAATGAAGCAAAATTATCCCACTTAACTTTTCGAATTTCTCCGGAAGAAAGTTTTAAATGAGTGAAACCGTCGTCATGCGCTAATATTTGGATTGAAGAACCGGCTGATCGCGCCAACTGCCCTCCCTTCCCCTTCATTAATTCAATATTATAAATAAAGTAGCCAACCGGGATATTTTTCAGCATTAATCGATTCCCTGATTTCAACGGAGCGTTTGCTGAGTTAATTATTCTATCGCCGACTTTCATATCAGAAGAAGCTAAAATATAACTTCTTTCACCGTCTTTGTATAAAATTAAAGCGACAAAAGCAGTTCTATAAGGATCATATTCAATCGCTTCAATTACCGCTTCAACATCCAGTTTAGCCTGCTTAAAATCAACCATACGATAAACTTTATTGTTGCCGCCGCCTTGATGACGCATTGTAATCCGGCCGGAATTATTGCGACCGCTGTATTTCTTCAATTTCTTGGTCAACGACTTCAGCGGCTCTTTTTCAGTAAGAGTTTTATAGCTGACTACAGTCATATGTCTTCTTGATGGAGTTGTAGGCGCGTATTGTTTCATATTTTAAATTGAAAATATATTAAACATATATTTTAGGTTGGGATTACGTCGATAACTTGCCCTTTTTTGATTGCGACGATGGCTTTTTTAAACTGCTGGGTTTTACCCAAATTTCTGCCAAATCTTTTTGGTTTTGGTTTTACATTTATTATATTGACGCCAATCACTTCAACCCTGTAAAGATTTTCTATGGCTTTCTTAGTTTCATTTTTATTAGCGTTGTTTTTGACCAAAAAAACATATTTGTTTTCTTTAACGGCTAAATCTCTGCTTTTTTCAGTAACCATCGGCCTGATAACCAGTCCTACCGAAGAATGCGCAAAATGCGGTTGATTAGCTTTCGCAGATTCAACCGGCTTATCGGCTTTTTTTATAGCGGATCTTCGATTCGATATATTGTTAGATATTTTTTTCTTTTGGGCAATAGCCATGTTTAATTAAAAAATTTTCTATTTAGCGTAATGTTTTTCAATGATTTCAACAGCGCTTTTTTCTAAAATAATATCCCTGTATTTTAATAAATCGTAAGCATTCAGAGATAAGGGGCTGATCGCATTAACATTTTTAATATTCTTAACCATCTGCTTTATTTTCGATTTGGCAGAACCAGCAATCAACAAAACGTTAATCGGGCTTTTGACGATATTTTTTAAAATTCCAGCGGCAATTTTTGCTTTTGGCGACTCTACCTTAAAGGAATCTATAATTTTCACTTCGCCATCCTGCAGCTTTTTAGCCAGTATTGAAAAAATTGCTTTGCGTTTCATTTGCTTGTTAACTTTTTGCGAATAATCCCTATCGTTTCTCGGACCGAAAGTGATCCCTCCGCCAACCCATAAAGGTGAACGGGTGGAACCGTGTCTGGCCCGGCCGGTGCCCTTTTGTTTCCAAGGTTTTTTGCCGCCGCCTCTCACTTCTGATCTGTCCTTGACGTGCGCCCATGGCATTCTCTTATTGGCTAACTGAGCTAAAAGAACCTGCTGAACTAAGTCAGGATTCCACTCTATCTTGAATATCCTATCCGGTAAATCAATCTCTTCTACTTTTTTATTTTTTTGATCGAAAACTTCAGCTTTCATGTAATTTACTAATTATATATAAAATTTATGAATTGGTGATTTCAACCAACGCTCCTTTTGTTCCGGGTACCGCTCCTCTTATCATTAAAATATTTTTTTCTAAATCAACGCCAACCACTTCTAAGTTTTTAACGACATTCTTTTCTTGACCCATTCGACCGGCCATCCTTCTGCCAAGTCGTACCCTCTGTAAAGCTGTTGTTCCGATTGATCCCGGCGCTCTTAATCTATTTTTTTGACCGTGAGTTTTTGGTCCGCCATGAAAGCCATGACGCTTTACTACTCCCTGAAAACCTCTGCCCTTTGATAATCCGATAACTATTACCTTGTCGCCATCTTTGAATTGCGAAACAGTTAATGTGTCTCCAATTTTTAAATTTGAAATATCGGTTTTAAACTCTTTTAAGAATCTAAAATTGGTTTTTGCGTCCGGGTTCAATTCTTTTATCTTTTTTAAATGACCTTCTATAGATTTTGTCAGTTTTTTCTTCGTCGCATCGAATCCAATTTGAACCGCCTCATAGCCATCTTTTTCTTTGTTTTTAATTTGCGTAACAACAACCGGACCCGCTTGAATAAGGGTTACTGGTATCGCTTCGGTGTCTTTAAAAATCTGGCTCATTTGTAATTTTTTACCCAAAATAAAACTCATAAAATTTGCTAATTGTATATAAAATTTATTCTATAAATTTTCTATGTACTTTCTACGCGGACACATCATATTAACAAAAGAGTGGATTTAACCCACTCTTTTGTTAGTTTGAATGTCTGTTTATAGATAAATCCTTAGTGTCTATTCTATATCATTTTGATTTCTATTTCAACCCCTGCCGGTAAATTAAGGTTCGACAAGGACTCAACGATTTTCTGGCTGGGATTTAAGATATCGATAAGACGCTTATGCGTTCTCATCTCAAATTGCTCCCGCGAATCCTTATGAACAAAAGTAGAACGATTCACCGTATATTTTTTGGTTTCAGTAGGCAAAGGAATAGGGCCAATCGTTTCGGCCCCATTTCTTTTTGCGATATCAATAATCTGACGGGTGGAACGATCTACTAATTTGTGATCGTAGGACTTTATTCTCAACCTTAATTTTGCTTGTTGTTCTGTTTCTTTCTTTTTTGCCATTTTTAAAACAACTCCTTATCTTAATCTTACTTGACTGAAATATTATTTGACTGAAATTTTATTTAACTGAAATTTTATTTGACTATTTTCGTGACAACTCCCGCGCCAACCGTGTGCCCTCCTTCTCGAATAGCGAATCTTTGCTTCACTTCGATAGCAACAGGAGCGATCAGCTTAACGGAAATCGTGACAGTATCGCCAGGCATTACCATTTCCATACCCTGAGGTAAAGTCGCTTCACCAGTGACATCGGTTGTTCCGATATAGAACTGCGGTTTGTATCCGTTAAAGAATGGAGTGTGTCGTCCACCTTCCTCTTTAGTCAAGATCAAAACTTCTGCTTCAAAATCAGTGTGAGGAGTAATACTTCCGGGTTTGGCGATTACTTGTCCTCTTTCAACGTCTTCTTTCTTAAGACCTCTTAAAAGAACTCCGACGTTATCGCCTGCCTGCGCTTCGTCAAGAAGTTTTCTGAACATTTCAATGCCAGTGACAACTGTCTTTTGGGTTGGTTTTAATCCAACGATTTCAATCTCTTCGTTGACTTTCAAAACGCCTCTTGCAACCTTACCAGTTACAACAGTGCCTCTTCCTTCAATTGAGAAAACGTCTTCAACCGGCATCAAAAATGGTTTGTCGGTTTCTCTTTTTGGTTCCGGGAAATAAGTGTCAGCAGCATTTAATAATTCCATTATTGGATTTAATGCTTCGTCATCAGCCGATTTGGCATTTACCGCTTTTAGAGCTGAACCTTTGATTATAGGAGTTTCATCTCCGGGAAATTCATATTTCTTCAATAATTCACGAACTTCGGCTTCAACTAAACCGATTAATTCTGGATCGTCAACTTGGTCAACTTTGTTCAAGAAAACAATAATTGCCGGGACTCCTACCTGTCTGGCTAAGAGAATGTGTTCTCTGGTCTGAGGCATTGGGCCGTCAGCAGCTGAAACGACTAAAATGGCGCCGTCCATTTGAGCAGCACCAGTAATCATATTTTTAATATAATCAGCGTGGCCAGGAGCATCAATGTGGGCATAGTGCCTCTTTTCGGTTTGATATTCCGAGTGATGCAACGCGATGGTAATGCCTCGAGCTTTTTCTTCGGGAGCATTATCAATTTGGTCGACGCTCTCCGCACTATCAATAAAGCCCTTTAATTTTAAGGCGTTCATGATGGCCGCAGTCAAAGTTGTTTTACCATGGTCAACGTGACCAATGGTTCCAATATTCAAATGCGGTTTTGATCTTTCGAATTTTGCTTTTTCTGCCATGTTATTTAATTAATTTTAATTATTTTTATTAATTTTTTGTTAGATCGACTCGACTTTTTAAATTATCAACAATGAGAAAAGTTTACACAAAGATTTTATCTGTGTCAATGACACTACCTGTGGAAAACCTATCTCCTCATCGGGGTTGTTTCACTGTCCTAGTTTTATAAAATCCGCAGTTCAAACAATAACGATGGGGTCTCGTTGGCCCGCCGCAATTCGGGCAAACCGAAAGATTACCCGGTTTCAATGCCAGGTGCGATCTTCTTCTCCCAGTTTTAGAATGTGTATGATGTTTTGTCGGTACGCCTCCCATGTTTTTAAAATCTCTGCCTTCCGGCAGGCAGGCTAATTTCTAATATCTGAATGTTAAACAATATTAGCTAAGAATTAAATAATTGTCAATTTAAAAGGCCGTGATTTTTGAGGTCACGGCCTTTTTATACCTTTTAGGCGTAATTGAATGGTGGTTCCACCATCATTTGATCTCCGCCCGGTATTTTGTTTATTCGTCCCAATGTCTTTGCTGCCTTTTCTCTTACACCCTTGCTAAGCTTCTTATCTGTTGCCATTTTTTCTAACACCCCTTTCAGGTTTGCAAACCGAGGTGGCGTATGAAATCTTATATACTGCGCTGGAGACAATTCAAGCAGGTTTATTTCTGAATTCGCTCCGGAAATTCTTTGGGCTTTTTTTCTCGGCAAACCAGAAATTTCTTTTATCGCAGACGACAACGCATCCCCAACACCCTCTTTTCTATCGAAATCAATTTCCCTTACCTTACGCTCGAACCGTTTGGCCAACACGATGTCTTCTGGCGTCAATTTGAACTTTTTGTAAATCGCGTTGCGAATTTCATTAACAACCTTTCTGCTTACTTTCATTTTTCCTCCTTTTCAAAGCTTTCAGAAATATCTCTTCATAAAGGTTATAGTTTTATCGGCAGCGCTTGTCAAAAGATCTTCCTCGATAACGCCAGTTCCTCCTTTTGCGTGAATTATTTTTCCGTCGCCGCAATAAATTCCTACATGACCGATAAAAATTTCTCTGCCTCCGAAGACCTTGTTCTTGTCATAAAAGTCGTAATACCCCTTAGTGCCCTTGAAGAAAACCAAATCACCAGGTATCAAATCTTCAATCCTTTTTACTTCCTGGCCCGATGCTTCCGCCTGAAGAATAGTAGATCTTTCTTCATCAAACCAAATGCCGATTTTCTTAAAACACCACTGGATAAACAATGAACAATCAAAAGCTTCCGGTTCTTTTTCTTCAGACCAATTAATATTGTGACCCCACTTATACGGCTTACCAAGCTGAGCTTTTGCCGCTTCAATCAACTTCTTCACTTGTTCTTCCCTGCTCAGATTCAAATTTATTATTTTCATACCTTATCCTCCAGTTAGTTAGCGTGAATTTTGAATTTGCTAATTACAGAATGTCAAATATTCAAGGTTTTGTCAATTTGTTCTTCGTCTTCCTCTTTGGTTTGTTCTAAAAGAATCGGTTCAACGCCAGCGGCTTCGCCGGAGATTTTCAAAACATCTTTATCAATCTTACCCAATTCTTTATAAGTTTTATTGTATGAATTACAGGTTGTATTTAAATTAGCGCCCAGTTTTTTCATATGATCATCAACCGCTAAAAGATGCCTGCCTAAATCGCCAACTCTTTTAATAATTTCCTTGGCTGATTCTTCTATCTTCAACGCTTTCAATCCTTGAAGCACTGTTTGGAGATAAGCCAAAAAAGAAGTCGGCGAAACAACGATTACTTTCTTAGAAGAAGCGTACTCGATTAGGTCGCGCGTGTTGGCTTTAATGGCGCCAATTTTATTCACCAATAAATCATAATAAATTGCTTCTGAAGGGATAAACATAAAAGCGAAATCCATGGTCCCTTCGCTCGGCTTGATATATTTCGATGTCTCATCAATTCTCGTCTTCAAATCATTTTTAAAAACTTCTTCAAGTTTTTCCCTGTCTTCCTGATTAATGGCTTCTAAGATGCGGTTATAATTTTCCAAACTGAATTTTGAGTCAACAGGGATAATCTGGTCTTTTATAAAAACAACCGCATCGACAATCGAGCCATCTTTAAATCCATACTGCATTTGATAAGTTCCGGGCGGCAAAACATTTTTCAAAACAGTCTCTAAATAATATTCGCCTAGAATACCCCTCTGTTTCGGATTCTTTAAAATATCCTGCAGGCTTTTCAATTGATCCGCGAAATCAACAACCTGCTTATTAGTTTCATCGAGTTTAGTTAATTTCTCCGTAACGTCTTTGATGATTTTCGCGCTTTCGCCAAATTGAGACGACAGCATCCGCGTTGATTCTGAAAGCCGCGAATCAAGCATTCGAGTAATTTCGTTAATCTGATTTTGAATTAAAACGAGAGAATTATCTTGTGGCTTATTAGGGGTAAACTTCTTTAAAACTAAAATAATCGCAACTATGGCAATCGCTAATACCACTAAAACGATAATTGAAAGAGTTGGTCCCATTTGCTAAATTTTATCACAAATTTATCAAGATTTCTCTTCGTGGCTGTAATCATATTTGAAATGATTATCTGTGTCTTCTTTACCCCTAAATACCCTTCTCATCTCGCAGGCAATCAGTTTATATGCGAATCTAACAGCACCCTCTTTTTTTGCTCTCCTTGTGGAAACTCCTATCTTAAAAGGAATAACCCGAAACTTGGCAACCTTACTTGCCCGTAATACATAATTGGTGTCCTCGCCAAGACGGATACGTTCGTCAAATCCATTTATTTTCTCGTGAACCGTTTTAGTCGAAAATATACAATATCCTGCGGCATGAGGATAAAAAAATTGGGTTAAAGACGTATAAAAATCCCAAGCCCCGAATAAAAACTTTTCTATCAATCTTTTTGTCAGCGGTCTGGATTTACTCGCTGCGACAGAAATATTTTTCCTATCCATATAATTAATGCAGTTGGATAAAAAGCAATTATCAAACTCGACATCGGCGTCCAAAAAAACTAATCTTTCATTTTTCGAAACTTTAGCGCCGTTATTTCTTCCAACTGAAGGCAACCCTCCTTTAATAATTTTTGCGCCAAAAGATTCCGCAATTTTTACGGAATTATCTTTTGAATTTGCATCCGCAACGATTATTTCAACCTCCACTCCTTCTTGACTCTTGAGAGACGTTAAAATCTTTGGGAGTATCCCCTGCTCATTTAATACCGGGATTATCGCAGATATTTTTTCCATGATCCATAATTATACGCTCTAAAGAAGACTAAATATAAAGCAATAACCACAAACACGGAAACGACAAATCCGATTTTGGACAAAAAGAAAGAGAAAAAATAAGTTAAATCAATAATCCCGAAATAATTCCAGGATTGTAAATTAAAATCCAACAATGATTTAACAAATATGATAACCAGATGAATCGCTCCCGAAAAAAGAACTAATATCCCAAAGGGGACTACCCATTTTTTCATATCCGTTATTTTATTTCGTAAGTAACGCTGACCGTTATTGAAGTTTTATTTTCACCAGTTTGGATGTCAGGCGCAATTCCCCCTCCCATTCCTATGGACGAAGAAAGTTTTTCCGCTCCATAATAATATTGAGTTGGATAAATTCCGCTTTCATTAAAACCGGTGACTCTCACTAGTTTCACCCCTAATTGCTTGGCTAAAATTTCAGCCTTACTTTTTGCGTCTTTAATCGCCTCTTCTCTGGCTTGAGCTTTTACAGCATCGTCATCATCAATCACAAACTGTAAGCTTCCGACTTCATTAGCGCCAAGATTAGTTGCGCCCTCGATAATGGTCCCAATTTTTGATAAATCTCTAACTTTCACCTGAAGCGATTGATTTATTTGATACCCAGTCAATGTTCTTTTGCCCGTATCATTGTTATACGCGTAAACAGGATTAATGCTGAAGTTGGTTGTTTTCAAGTCCTTTTCTTCGACGCCCTGCTGCTTAACAAAACTAATGACGTTATTCATTTTTGAAGCATTTTCTGTCATTGCCTGACTTACGGTTTTTGATTCTGTCACAACCGATAGAACGACTAATCCCATGTCTGCCTTAGTATAAACTTCGCCTGTGCCAGAAACGGTTATCGTTGGCACTTTCGAAATATCCTGACCAACTCTATGGGAGCTAGTCAAAACATTTACTATCACTGTTATCCCGAAACAAACACCGACTATCAATAGCGCCAAAATGGCGATCATTAAACTTGTGAATATTTTCGTTTGATAAAATTTTTTCTCCATGGTTAAAAAATTAATTTTATTCTATGTCTATCCCCATTGATCTTGCCGCACCTTCGACCATTTTCATCGCGGCTTCTATGTTGTCTGTGTTTAAGTCAGGCATTTTTCTTTCGGCAATTTTTTTAACATCTTCTCTTGTAACTTTTCCTACTTTTTCTTTCGGTGTTGTGCCAGAACCTTTTTCAACTCCGGCAGCTTTTCTTAAAAGCGCTGAAACCGGTGGTGTCTTTAATATAAATTCAAAAGTCCTGTCTTCATAGATAGTAATTTCTGCCGGTACGATGTCGCCTACCATATCTTTGGTAGCTTCATTGAATTGCTGACAAAATTGGGCGATGTTCACGCCATGCTGGCCTAAGGCCGGTCCGATTGGCGGGGCTAGGTTTGCTGCTCCAGCCGAAATCTGTAATTTTATAGTTGTTTTAATTGGCTTCATAGCTTTGCTAATTTAGAATTCAGAATTATGAATTAAGAATTACGATTTTCTAAAATTCTGCATTCTACATTCTTAATTTTTAATTAAGCTTTAATTGACGAGTTAAAGCTTCCTTACTTGTAACGGATCTAATTCTACTGGTGTTTCTCTCCCGAAGATCGGCACCATTACTTTTATCCTTCCTTTCTCTTGATCGATTTCGCTAATTTTGCCTTCGCAATCTTTAAACGGACCATCAACAATTTTTACTGTTTCATCAATTTGATAATCAATTTTAAAAGTTGCTTCTTCCGGTGCCATTCTAGCCATCAACGCATCAATTTCTTCTTTCGAAAGCGGAGTTGGCTTGGTGCCTTCTGCCCCGACAAAACCGGTAACTCTCGGGGTGTTTCTAACTACATACCAAGAATCTTCATCCATTACCATATCAACCAGAACATATCCCGGATAAATCTTTTCTTCTATCGTTGTTCTTTTATTATTTTTTATTTTTAACTTTTTCTCTTTCGGGACAATAACATTGAAAATCTTATCATCCATTCCTAAGGACTCAACACGCTGCGTTAAATAACGCTCTACCGCATCTTCATACCCCGAATAAGTATGAACCGCGTACCAATGGCGGTTCGGCACTTCTTTTGTTTTTTTTACTTTTTCTTTTGTCTCCATATTTTTTAGCTAAGAAATCTAGATAGGATAGTTAGGAAAATAAAATCAAGAGCGCCCAAATAAATGGCGAAAATCAAAGAAATGCCAATGACAATCATCGTCAAAGAAATGGTTTTTTGCCTGTTAGGCCAACTCACCCGGCGCATTTCTAAACGGGATTCTTTCAAATAATTTTTTAGTCGTTCAAACATGTAAAACTTATAGTATCTAAAAAACTCCTAGATGTCCAGATTTTTAACTGTCGTGGCGTGGGCTTGGATAAAATGCTTTCTTGGCTCAACTTGTTCGCCCATCAAAACGTCAAAAAGCCGATCCGCCTCTTCTGCATCTTCAACAGTAACAAGTTTCAACATCCTTCTCGCCGGATCCATTGTTGTTTCCCATAATTGTTCTGGATTCATTTCTCCTAAACCCTTATATCGCTGGACAGAAAATCCTTCCTTGAATGTTTTAGTTATTTTTTCTTTTTCCGCATCAGCGTAAGCATATTGAATATCTTTCCCGCGTTGGACTCGATAAAGCGGCGGCTGGGCAATGAATAAATGACCGGCATCTACTATTTGCCTGAAATATCTGTAAAAAAGAGTAAGTAATAGTGTTCTGATGTGGGCACCATCAACATCAGCATCGGTCATAATAATAATTTTTCCGTATCGCAAGTTATCTAAATTAAATTCTTCGCCGATTGCTGTTCCAACCGCAGTCACCAAAGCTCTAATTTCATTATTAGCAAGCATTTTATCGATTCTGGTTTTTTCAACGTTTAAAATTTTTCCTCTCAAAGGAAGAATCGCCTGGAAACGACGATCTCTCCCCTGTTTTCCTGAACCGCCGGCTGAATCACCTTCCACGATAAATAATTCCGCTTCGTCCGGATTACGAGTCGAACAATCGGCCAGTTTACCGGGCAAAGTTAATCCATCTAAAATCCCCTTTCTCAATACCATTTCCTTAGCGGCTTTAGCGGCTTTTCTGGCTTTGGCTGCCAATAGACATTTTTCAATTACCACTCTGGCTTCACTGGAATTTTTTGCCAAAAATTCTTTTAAGGCCTCTGATACCACCGTATCTACTGCAGTTCTTGCTTCGGGATTTCCTAAACGAGCTTTGGTCTGGCCTTCAAATTGCGGTTCTCTGATTTTTATCGAGACGATCGCCACTAATCCTTCTCTCGCATCATCACCGCTCAAATTTTCATCAGCTTCTTTTAAATAATTATTGCTTCGGGCGTAATCATTAAATGTTCTTGTCAGCGCTGTTCGAAAACCGGTTAAATGCATTCCGCCGTCCGGCGTGTAAATATTGTTGGCGAAACTCATTTCTTGAATTTCGATTTCTTGGTTATAAAGAAAAGCTACTTCAACCTCTATGTCTTCAGAAGATTTATTGACGTAGAAAATTTCTTTTTGAAGCGGTTGATTGGAACGATTCAAATGTCTTATAAAAGATAAAACTCCGCCGTCAAAACAAAAAGCATGATAAGCAAACGGCGAGGTGCGCTCATCAATCAATTCAATTTTCACTCCCTTAGTTAAAAAAGCCTGCTGACGAAGATGCTCTAAAATTCGAGTACGATTAAATTCCACTTTTTGAAAAATTTCCGGATCAGCATCAAAAATTATTTTTGTTCCTGTCTTATTGCATTTATCAATTTTTTTCACTTTTGCCGCCGGATCTCCTTTTTTATATTCTTGAACATACAATCCGCCATCACGACAAATCTCCGCTCTCATCCATTTGCTTAAAGCATTAACGACTGACACACCAACACCATGAAGTCCGCCGGAAACCTTATATGACTGACCACCGAATTTACCTCCGGCGTGAAGAGTACACATAACGGTCTCAAGGGCTGATTTTTTTGTCTGCGGATGAATATCAACCGGAATACCACGACCATCATCAACAACAGAAACACGATTATTTTTTAAAATCTCAACCCGAATATTTTTGGCATAACCAGCCATTGCTTCATCAATAGAGTTGTCAACGACTTCCCAAATTAAATGGTGGAGTCCGTCAACGCCAGTAGAACCGATATACATTCCCGGTCTCCTTCTTACCGGCTCAAGTCCTTCCAAAACATAAATATCCTTCGCTTCGTATGAAGGTTGATCGCCGTTGTTTTGAGTAGTGTTATTTTGAGGTTTTAGCTGAGGTGCTTTTTTTGTTTTTGGCATACCGAAAATTAAAATACCTGTTTAGGTATTCTAATTTTAGCAAAAAATACAGATAAAAACAAGCGTTTATTTAGCTTTTTGAGAAATAATCGAAAAAATTATTGCCCGCAAAAGCAACGAACATAATCATATCTATTATTCTTATTGAGGAATATATGTTACTGCGACATATAGAGAAGCACATGAAGTCATCATGCCAGCACTTGTAATTTGAACTTGCATATCGTCAAGATTAGCACTTGTCCATGTTCCATCAAACGATACACTTCTCCAACCCCAAGCATCCTCTGGAATGTTCATATTCGTTAATATTGTCCATGTTCCTCCTATTAGAATACGTGTCGATAGTGCTCCACCAGCTGGACCACTCGGTCTGGATACATACGCCCAGACTGTCACGTTAGAAACTGACGCTACGCCTGATATCGTTTCCATATCAAAAACATCTGTTCCAATATTATTAACATAGTCAGATGTTGTTCCTGCTGTCGGTTGAAGAACATTTTCATCAATTAAGACATAATGGTCTGTTCCAGTAGATGGTGTCATTCCTTTACTGACGTCTCCATTTGGACGAGCATATCCAGTCTGAGGAGCAGGTGCTGCTGGTGTGGCAGTAGCCTCACTTGATTGGCTTCCTTCACCTACGCTGTTAACGGCTGAGACTTTGTAGTAGTAGGTTGTACCGTTGGTTAAACCAGTATCAGTACAAGTAAGAACGTTGCCAAGACCTGAACAACCTCCAGAAGAAAGAAGGATTTCTCCGTTGGATGTTGTTCCACGATATACTTTGTAGCTAGTAATACTCGCGCCACCATCAGATGAGGGGGCTGACCAGGTTAAAACACTTTGAGTGTTACCATTTGTGGCTGCTAATGATTGAGGGGCGGTAGGAGCAGTGACACTTGTTCCTCCTCCACTACCTCCAGTATTCGTTCTACTGGCAATAGCATCAGGGGTAATCTTCAGATGGTTGCCTACTTCATATAGGACAGTGGAGGTGCCATTGTCACTGGTGGCGTATTTAGTTTGGTAGTTTGTAGTTTCGAATAAAGCAGTTAACTCCCAACTTCCAT
>JBAZEU010000007.1:0-33258 GCA_041653755.1 Minisyncoccota bacterium | reverse complement strand
TAACATAGGTGTAGTAGAGACCTGTGGAGGTAGAGTTGGTGGGATCAACTGGTAGTAAGGTTAAAGGATTGGGAGTTGTGGTTAAGCTGGTGAAGTTAACCGGTATCCAGCCAGTGCCATCAGCTTTTCGGTAGTTATCGGTATTAGAGCATTGATAAGTCCAACCTCCTGGAAGAGCTGGAAGACCCAGATTACAAGTAGTGGTAGCGCCTCCGGAGTCGTCAGGAATGGAAACATATACCACATTGGCTGTTCCCATGGGGATATTGTCAAAATCAGCCAATCTGAGGGCTTTATCCAAGGTCTGGAGGTCTACCATCCTTCTACTGTCCCTACTCTTTTTGAGGAATTCTACTGGATTAAGAACTGTTAAGACGACGACGGCTAGAACTGCTACGATACCTATCACGATTAGAAGTTCTATGAGGGTGAAACCATGCTTCTTGGATCTTAAATCTTGGATCATATATTAATAATTATATAGTACGAAAAGGGAAAAAAATAGAGGGATGGGGGGTAAGTTCCTGCCGACTTCCCTTAGGGCGTTATGCTAAAGCATAACACTCACGACGATAATGGCAGATAAAGCTTCCCATATTTGGTGCGACGAAAAACTCTGCGATGTCTAGGTTTGTGGGAAAATGAGTTAACGCTATATTTCTTCTTTCTTCGTTCTTTCTTGCTTCTTTCTGAGTAACTCCGATAACTATTTTCAACTATTGCCTTTTTGATTACACCAATAGTCTAGAGAGAGACAAAAAGTTCCTTGCTGATTTGCCTATAACTTTTACCAGAAACAATGCCTTTTATAATAGCGGCACGCATTACTAAATCACGACGTTCATGGGAAGTCATAAGCAATCCCAATAATTTATTAGATTTGGATAATTTCTGCCAACAGGCCTTTTCCCATTCTTGACGCGATAAATAGTCGCCGACCGATGGCAATGCTACAAATTCTTTTTTGTTGATATCTTTTTCTTTAATGATACTTTGGTCTTTGCTCATATCATATAATAAAATCCCAGTGTTATGCTGTAGCATAACACTAATATACGCTGTAATCTACCGCACATCGCGTGGATGGAACAATAAGAACCGTACTACATCTTCTCCGGCAATGATATCCCTAAAATCGTGAAAATATTTTTAAAAACCGTTAGAGTTGCTTGAATCAACGCAAGACGAGCTGACGCCAATTTTTCATCCTCCACGCTAACTTTTTCTTTTTCGTAAAAATTATTAAATTCCCTGGCTAAATCCATTGAATAACGAACAATTATCTGCGGGCTATAATTTACCGCTGCTTTCATAATTTCTTCCGGGAATCTCGCTAACATCCGCATTAAATTTAAATCTTCTTGGGTGTCTAGTAAATTAAAATTTGCAGTTTGTGGTTTGTAGTTTGTGGTTTGTAGTTTATTGATAATGCTTTGGCAACGAACCGCGGCATACTGGACATAATAAACCGGGTTCTTCACTGACTTTTCTTTTGCCAAACCCAAATCAAAATCCATATGAGTATCCGGCGAATACATCAAAAAGAAAAACCTTGCCGCATCCAAACCAATTTCTTCGATCAATTCTTTCAAGGTAAAATAATCGCCAGCTCTTTTTGACATCCTCACTTCCTTGCCGTCTTTGATCAACCGCACCATCTGCGTAATTATTATTTTGAAATCATCGTCATTCTTTAAAATTCCCAATGCTTTAAGCCCTCCTCTTAGTCGCGACTCATACCCATGATGGTCAGCCCCCCAAATATCAATCGCTTGACTGAATTTCTTATCAACAAACTTGTCTAATTGATAAGTCAAGTCAGTTATAAAATAAGTCGGCTCGCCAGTGCTTCTTATCAGAACCCTATCTTCTGTGTCGCCAAACTCCGTTGATTTAAACCACAGCGCACCCTCTTTTTCATAAACTAAGCCTTTTTTTTCTAACTGTTTTTTTAATTCTTCTATTTCACTTGTCTGATACAACTGTTCTTCTGAAAACCAAACATCAAATTTTATTTTTAATTCTTTTTCTATGAAATTTTTTGTATCTTTTATCACTTCCTGCGCTAAAAGATAACCAGCTTCGCCTTCTGATTTTCCTTCAAGTTCTTTTTTAATGCCTTTAACTTTCTGTTCCAGATATAAGGTTTTGTATGTTTCGCCTTTTCCAAGCGCAGTTTCACCAAGTTTTTTTATTTGGTTGCTAGCTCTCGCATCATTTATATAATACTCTTTCGTTATTTTGTGGCCGACAAGTTCCAAAATATTGGCCAAGGCATCCCCCAAGAAAGCTCCGCGGCCATTGCCGATAGTTAATTCTCCGGTAGGATTAGCAGAAATAAACTCTAAATTGATTTTCTTTGATTCTTTCCCCGCGGCAGTATGACTTCCATATTTTTCTTTTTGTTTTAAAATCTCCCCTGTCTCCTTCTGAAATACTTCTGGTTTCAACCAAAAATTAATAAAGCCCGGAGAGGCCACTTCGGTTTTTTCGAATAATTCTGCCTGCCTACCGGTAGGCACGGCGTTCTTAATTTTTAATTCTTCATTGATGCTATTTGCTGTTTCTAACGGTGATTTTTTAAGTGTTTTAGATAACTGAAAAGCGACATTAGTTGAATAATGCCCGAATTTTTCATTGTCTGGAACAAAAACCTCGATAGGAACGTTTTCTTTAATAAGTTGCTTTAAATAGCCGATAATTTCATCTTTTATCATTTGGTTCCATTTTAGCCCATAAAAGATTAAAATTAAAGCTGTAACATGACGATTGCTACCAACAAAAGAGCGTTTTTTGACTATGAAATTCTTGAAGCGTACGAGGCCGGAATTGAACTGAAAGGATACGAAGTCAAATCAATAAAAAACGGAAGAATAAATCTGGCCGGTTCTTATGCTATTTTAAGAGATAACCAAATTTGGCTTTTAAATGCCGATGTTCCTCCTTACCAACCAAAAAACATGCCGACTGATTATGATTCAAGGAGAACCAGACGACTGCTTTTAACGAGATCAGAAATCAAAGGATTAATCGGGCAAATCCACGAAAAAGGGTTGACTTTGATGCCATTAAAGGTTTATACTAAAAACCATAAAATCAAGCTGGAAATCGGTTTAGGCAAAAGCCGAAAGAAAGCTGATAAAAGAGAAGTGATTAAGAAAAGAGAAACCGAAAGAGAAATGCGAAGAAATACGGGGATGTAAGGATTCGACGAAGATCTTTAAAAGAAAATGGCAGGCCGAGCGTCAACTCGTAAATCTGGCAACAAACAATATTTGCCAACAAAATTGGTAATTTAGTTCCAGCATTCGCTTTCGCGTAACACTGGGACCATCAGCCCTTGATGCCTAATAGAGGTCAACTGGTGTTATACATTAGGATCGCCAAGCACATAAGCCCTTTATATGCTCGGTTAAACCTAAAGGGCACTTATTTCCGTGTTTCGGAATAAGCCTGTAGATGTTTTCTTTTCAAACCTTTGGACAGGGTTTCAATACCCTCATCTCCACCCAGTAGAAAATAATCAAAATAAAACCATAGAAACGTTTCGCGTAAACAAACAAATAACAGCTAAAGAGTTGCGAGTAGTCGATGATCAAGGCGAGAATTTCGGAGTTATGCCGCTTGAGGCGGCATTAAAATTGGCGGAAGAGAAAGGATTGGATCTTATAGAAATCGCGCCGAAAGTTATTCCGCCGGTAGCGAAAATAATAAGTTTTGATAAATTCCGCTATCAGAGAGAAAAAGAAGAAAAAAAGAAAGAAAAGCTTTCTAAAACATTCGAACTAAAGCAGATTCAGATTTCCGTGGGAGCGGCGAAGAACGATTTAGAAATAAAAGCTAGGAAAATCGAAGAATTTTTAGCCAAAGGCCATCCCGTTACGATTATGATGCGTCTCCGAGGCAGAGAAAAATACAACAAACCGTTCGCTTTCCAAAAATTAGACGAGTTTTCAAAATTCATTAAGTCCGAATATAAAGTTTTAAGAGCGCCAAAATTCGGAGGCCAAGGGATATCAGTAAACATCATCAAAAAGTGAAATGAAAAAAAGCATTAGTAAAAGAATTAGAATAACGAAAAAAGGGAAAATTATGACCAGAAAAAGAGGCCAGAGTCATTTCCTATCGAAGAAAACAACCACGCAGCTTGGACGCCGAAGCGGAATGCACGACATAGATATTAGTATGAAAAAATTAAATAATTTTTAAACAATGCCAAGAGTAAAAAGAGGAAAATCAGCCCACAAGAAAAGAGAAAAACTTTTAAAATATACAAAGGGCTTTAAGTGGGGCAGAAAATCAAAAGAAAGAGCGGCTAAGGAAGCCCTGCTTCACGCTTTGCCTCGCGCTTTTCGCGGACGAAAAGAAAAGAAAAGAAACTTCCGCGGACTTTGGCAAGTTCAAATTAGCGCCGCGGTGAAAGAACAAGGATTAAATTACAGCCGATTTATCTCCAGCCTAAAAAAGAAAAACATACTTTTAGATAGAAAGGTTTTGGCTGATTTGGCTCAAAATAACTCAGAGGTTTTCAAAAAAATTGTAGAGATAGTGAAGTCATAAAAATAATCTTTATAGTCGTATAAAAATAAAGGGGTGCTTTCCGATTAAGGAAGCACCCCTTTTTATTAATTTATTATGTCTTTCTTTATATCTTGAAGACGGTTCTTATAACTATCAGATTACCTTTTCTCCTTACGCGCAGTTGACCGCCTTCTTGCAGGACTCTGACGCTGATCCCGACCGCATGAATCAATTTCCCCTTTCTACTTGTTTCTTCATCGACCGACTCAATTCTCCCCCACGGCCTACAACAATTAACGACCCCTATGCTGCCCGACCGTAACTTCTCAAGCCTAACCAAGCTTTCAAATTTCTTTTTCGCCATTTTCTTTTCTCCTTTTTTATTTACGAAACGGATAAAGCTTGTTGAAAATGCAACAAAAGACATCAATCACTTGTTCTTTCCGACCAACACTCAATTCTTCATTGGTTGTATTGTCGATTGCTTTGATTGCCAATCTTTGACAAGTAGTTACCGAATGTTCCGAAACCCAAAGGGTCAAATATTCTCTTGCCCAACCAATACATTCTTTCCCCAACGGTTCATCAAAATGATTTTCCAAGCCAACCCTTTTTAATATTGGCCCTTTTCTATTGCGAATCATGCCTGTTTTCTTAAGATCTTCCACCAATTCCATCAAATCTCTCTCCATTGTTCCTCCTTATTATATTAGAAAAGTGCTCCAAAAATATTATAAAACTCTATCCTAATCTTATACGATTGTCAATTTTTGACAAATTAGTTCGACTTCTCTATAATATAAATTCTGTTTCTTTTACAAAAACAAAAATGGGAGAAAAATGGAAGAACCGAAAAAAAGTTCATCGGCAGTGATTGTCATTCTGATTGTAATAATTATTATCGCTATTGTTCTGGCTGTTGCTCGGGCGAAGAAAGTAGCTGGCCCTTCGTCCCCTTCGCCTCCGACACCACCAGATAAAAAACACGAAGGAGGTGATCAACTTGCCTGATAGTAACAAAGGTAAGACAGTGGAATGCAAAAGATGTCGCAAAAAAATTGCCGTAGAAAGGACAACGCGAGGATGCCCGCACTGCTATAAAGGATTTTCAACGGGTATGTTGCGCGAAATCAAAGAACATTTTAACGGAGGGCACATTGACAGAGAAAGAAGTTTTAAACAGCAGCGAAGCGTTGCCTGAAAACGTTCCAGCCAGAAAGCAAGAAAAATTAATGCGTCATTTACACAATAACGTTGCCGAAAGAGCCAGAATAAGCAGGAGAATTCCCAATGTAAACCGTTTTAGTAAGAAACCGACTTGCGTTTCAAGGCGGAGATAACTTTATTACTACCCCCATCAGCAAAAATATCTGCTGATGGGGTTTTTGTTTTTATTAATTATAGCCAAACGCTAAAGTTTCTTTTCCTTGTCTTTGACAATAATTGTCTTGAATATAGTTAGCAAACTCAATGCGCCTAATGCTGCTAAAATGCCAACCGTAACAAAAAGAAGGTCAGCCCCAAACCTCTCATAAAAAATCCCTCCCAGAGCACCGGCGATACCCGTGCCAAAACCCACTAAAGCGGCTCTCAATCCCCACTGGTAAGATTCTTTGCCTTTATCAATATGTCTAGTAAAAACGCCCTGATAGCCAGCGATATTCATCGCTAGGCCTATGGCGTACACTGCTTGTAGAACATAAATATGCCAAGGCAATGTGGCAAAAACATAACCGAAAGCGGCAACAGACCCTAACACGTTGCCAAAAACCATAAACCAAAAATCATCGACATCTTTTTTGTTTTTATCTACAAATTTCGAAAAAGGAACTAACGCCAACGATTGGACAATCCAAACAATGGCCGCGGCAAATCCTACAACCTCAACGCTACCGCCCCTAATTCTATCCGTTAAGAAAATTGCGAAGACCGGCGTAATAAAACCGAAACCGCTTATAAATAAAATATCAGAATAAACTAAAGCTTTTAAAACTTTATTCATTTGGTTTTTGATCTTCTTCAGTAGTTGTGTCTGTGGTTATAAATCCAAATTTATCGTTCTCAAAAATTATTCCAACTTTTCCTCCTCTAACAACTTCTCCCTTTAAAATTCTTTCCGCCAAAACATTTTTAATTTTATCCGAGATAACACCACGTAATGGTCTGGCGCCGAAAGACGGATCATAACCCAACCGCGCTATTTCATTTACGACTTCTTCAGAAAATTCAACAAAAATTCCCTGCTCTTCCAAATTTTTCGCCAAGTCGTTTAAATTAAGTTTAGCAATAGCTCTAATTTCATTTATCCCTAATTCTTTGAAAACAACTATTCTTGAAAAACGATTCAGTAATTCCGGCTTGAAGAAATCAATTAATTTTTTCTTCAGGTATTGCGCGATGTCAGCCATCGATTCACCGGCATCGAGCGATTGTTTGATAATATCCGAATGAGCGTTAGAAGTGGCAATAATGATAGTATTTTGAAAATCCACCACTCTACCCAATCCGTCTGTTAATCGTCCGTCATCAAAAACCTGCAAAAATAAATTCAGGATATCAGGGCTCGCCTTTTCAAACTCATCTAAAAGCACTAAACAATAGGGTTTCTGGGCCACCGAATCGGTTAAGCCGCCGACAATTTTCCCATCCGGCGAACCGATAAAACGAACCAAACTCTCTTTGGTCTGGTATTCACTCATATCAAACCTCACCATCATCTGCTCAGAACCGAATTGGACATTCGCCAAAATTTTGGAAAGCTCGGTTTTCCCGACACCAGTCGGTCCGACAAATAAAAAGCTTGCAATTGGCCCTTTTGATCGAGATAAACCGCTGCGATACTCCCTTAAAGAAGCAGCAATACCTTTTACTGCTTCTTCTTGATCAACCAATCTCTCGTGAATAATTGATTCTAAATTTAAAAGTTTTTCCGTTTCAGCTTTGCCCGGTTTATACAGAGGAATATTGATTTTTCTTTGAGCCACTCGCAAAACATCTTCGGCCTGTAAAGTTTTATTCCCACGCTGACTAGCGTCGGCCATTGCTTCTTTCAAAAGATCTTCAGCGCTGGCTGGTAAAAGTTTCTGACGAAAATATTTATGAGCTAAAGTAACCGCCTGTTTAATTGCGGAGAAACTAACAACCAACCGATATTGATTTTCCAAAATTAAAGCGTCGTAAGTTATAATTCTTGTTGCCTCTTGCTCCGACACCTCTTCCACTCTTATCGCTTCAAAAGCGTTAGAAAAATCACTTCGTGATTCTATTAATCGTTTGTATTCTTTCGGGTAAACCGTAGATACTAAAGGACAAACATCAGAAAGTAAAAATGGCAGAAGAACGTCGATAGCATTAAGACTCCCAACGCCCGATGTTTCTATTAAATTATCAATATTAGGGACATATAATATAACGTTCCCGGCATCAATAACTTCATTCATGATGCGGTTGACGCGCGTTGCTATTTCATCAGCTTGCGCACCCGATACAAGTTCATGAGCATTCAAACACACTAATCGTTTGTCAAAAAGTTCGGCCGGGACATCGTCTTTCAAAACGTTGAACACTAAATGCGCCACTAATGTTTCTTTGCCGCTACCGGCCTCGCCGACTAAAAGAACATTCGGCTTCGTTTTGCGTGATAAAATATCAACCATTTGCGCATACTCCTGCTGATGGCCTATCAAGAAACCAACTTTTTCTTTTCTAGCCAATTCCGTGAAATCAACGCTAAATTTATCCAATGTCGGCGTTGGCCGGCTGGTCCAAGCCCGGTTAACCGTTCGATGCCTTTTGGGCTTGTAAGGCCTCTGGGCAAAACCGCCTAAGGTCATCGGCGCTCTTTTAAGAAGCCTGAATTCTTTTTTAAAGCGAGCTAATATCAAAACGTTTTCCAGATCTTCCGGTACGACAGAAAAAAGATAGAAAAGCCGGGAGATATTTTTATCAGCTAAAAAACCCAAAGAAGAAAATAATTCCTTTGGCTCAATAAACCTATTCTTATTTTTTATTGCCTGGCTAAAAGCGCTTTGCAAGAGAATTTCAACTTTTGAAATTAGTTCTTCTTTCGTAAGTTTAGTAACTTCTCTCTGGCTTTCAGACATCAAATCATCTAACTTGGCTTCAAAATCTTTTGGCGGAACATTCATGCGCCATAAGCCCTCCCTAACTTCTTTCAATTCAATTAGAAACTTCACCAAGTAAAGATAGAGATCCCCACCCAGAATAAAACATTTATCAAGAGCTTTCTCTAAAACGGAGGAAACCGCCGGTACTAAATAAAAAGATAAATTAACTTCTTTGATTTTGCCCAAATGCAAATCTAACAATGATTGTTTGGCTTGGCCAAAATGAAAAATTTTATCGAGCAAGAAGAGCAAAAATAAAACTCCTAGCCAACGGAGCCATTGAATGTCGGAAATCAAAAAGGTTGCAGTCGCAACAACGAAAACGAAAAAGATACAATAGTAAAAAACGCGCAAAAGCGACCTAACCCAAAAAGGTAAAGCAAAATAAGGACTTTTCAAATAGATTTTTAAATCTTGGTTTTCCATTAAAAACGTCTTTTAAAAATTTGATAAATAATAAAAAGAGGAATGGCCAGCCATGCCAGATAAATAATCAAGAATAGAACTATTAAAAAGACGTAAAAGACAAACCCGATCAATACCCTGACCAGACGAAAGACAAACCCAAGGGTATAGCCGATAACAGTCCTGTCCTGATAAAGAGGGTTGAAAAAGTGTTTTATGGTTATTTTAAAAGCGAAAAAACGATCTAACCCCTCCAAAAACGAAAATAAGGCCTGGCTAAAAACATAAAAGCTATCCACATACCAATGGTTAAAAAAGTCGGTAATTTGATAGAAAAAACGATTTAAAACATATCCTAAAACTTTCATGATACTTCAATTGTACCAGTTTTTTAAAGACGTAGAAACACTAGATATTGAATAACGATTGGGCGTTTTCGGTGGTTTTCTCGGCTGCCTCTTCAAAACTAACTCCTTTGATTTCTGCTATCCTTTTAGCTATTTCTAAAATGTAAGCCGGTTCGTTTCGCTGACCGCGGTAAGGTACTGGCGATAAATATGGCGCATCTGTTTCCAATAAAATTTTTTCCAATAGTGTCTCTTTAATGACGGTGTCATAATCTCGAGCGTAAGTGATTATCCCGGTGAAAGATAAATGCAATCCCAATTCTAAAAGTTTTTTGGCTTGAGAAAGCCGGCCGGAAAAACAATGGACAACTCCCGAAATAATTCCGCCTTCGTTTTTATAACCAGCCAAAATTTTTATTAAATCTTCATAAGCGCCGCGGCAGTGAATCATCACCGGCTTTTTAAGACGCTCAGCCATAGAAAGTTGCCGCAAGAAAATTTCTTTTTGTTTTTGTTTTGAATCGTCGTCGCTTTCTAAACCGCGATATTCCAAACCAATTTCTCCAATCGCCACGACTTTTTCTTCTTTTGCCAATTCTTCTATTTTCTCTAAATCATCTAAAATATTTTCTATCTTTTTAGTTAGTCCTCCGGGATGCAAACCAATCGCCGCATAAACAGATTCATGCTTCTGGGCTAAAGCTAAACTTTTATGCGATTCCTCCACAGAACATCCAACAGTGATAATTTTTTCTACGCCGTTTTTATCAGCCCTTTCTATGACCGCGCCTAAATCGCCGTAAAATTCCTCCATTTCCAAATGGCAATGAGTATCAATCAATCTCATAGATCTTAGATCATGAATCATAAATCAAGACGTCAACCGTGGGAAAAGAGTTTCGATTTTTTTGACCGTGTAAATATCGTCTTTTATTTCAAGCTGGCTAAGAATTTTTTCTGATACTTGAGGCAAGAATACTTTCAAAAGCTTGGCGACATTAACCAAAATATAAACTAAATTAGCCAATTTTTTGCCTTTTTCTTCCGTATCGCTGATTTTCCAAACCTCGTTCTCGTTAAGATATTTATCGCCCAGACTAATCAACTCCCAGACAGCAGAAATCGCCTCGTTTAATTTGAATTCTTCGATTTTTTGATCAACCAAGGTCTTCGTAGCTTCTACTTTCTCTTTAATCCCTTGCTCAATTTCACTATCAATCTCGCCAAGTTTCTGGGCCAAAGTTAGAACCCGACTATTATAATTCCCCAGACCATTAGCCAAATCAGCGTTATATCTTTCCTTTAATTTCTCTTCTGTAAAATCACCGTCATCAAAAGCAGGGATTTCTCTTAACAAAAAATAACGGACCGGGTCAGCACCATATTTCTCCGCTAACACAATTGGATCAATAACGTTACCCAAACTCTTTGACATCTTTTGTCCATCAGTTGTCAAAAAACCGTGAGCTAAAATAGTTCTCGGCAATTCCAAATCAGCCGCTAAAAGCATCCCTACCCAAATTACACTATGGTGCCAAATAATATCCTTGCCGATTAAATGAATATCAGCCGGCCAAAAATCTTTATATTTTTCTTCCGGGTAGCCAATCGCTGAAAGATAATTGGTCAAAGCGTCAAACCAAACAAAAAGAGTGAATTCAGAATCATTAGGCAAAGCAATGCCCCACTTAACATTCTTTCTGGAAATATCTAAATCTTTCAACGGTTCTCTAAGCCGGTTTAAAATTTCGTTTCTTTTCGATTCAGGAATAATAAAATTTTTGTTTTCCTGAATATGCTTTATAATCTGCTCCTGATATTTACCAAGTTTAAAAAAATATGCCTCCTCCTCAATTTCTTCCGGTTTTTTCAAATGCACCGGGCAACAACCGTCTTCCGTAAGATCTTTCGGGAAATAATATGTTTCGCAATCAACGCAATAAAGTCCTTTGTATTGGCCTTTATAGATGTCGCCCTTCTCATAGATTTTTTTAAAAATCGTTTCAACGGCTTTTAGATGCCTGTCTTCGGTTGTCCTGATAAAGTCAGTATTTGATATATCCAATGCCTTGCACAATTTCTTAAAGAATCCGACTATCTCGTCAACAAACTCCTGCGGATTTTTATTCGCTTTTTCGGCCAATCTTTCTATCTTCTGGCCATGTTCATCAGTACCGGTAGAAAAATACACATTAAAACCCTTTTCTCTTTTAAATCGCGCCAAAACATCGGCCTGAATTTTTTCTAAGGCGTGGCCTAAGTGCGGTTTATCCGAAGGATAATCAATAGCTGTTGAAATAAAAAAGTTTTTTTGAGGCATCAAATTTAAACCTTATTCCTTCTCTCGATTTGCGGCTTTATGTCTGGAAAAATCATTGGCTATCTCCTGCAAAGTCACTGCGGCTGGTACTGCCAAAAGAACTCCTACCCAAGAAGCAATCGCATAACCAGCTAAAAGCGCAAGAACAACTACGGCTGGGTTGACTCCCATTGTTTTCCTCATCATCGTCGGCAATAAAACATGCGCTTCAAATTGTTGAAGGGCAACAAAAAGAATTATTACGTAAACGCCCAGCATAAATGAACTAGGCAAAGCCACAAGAAACGCAATGGCGCCGGCGATAATTGGTCCAGCCATTGGCACCAATTCCAAGACTCCGGCTGCGACACCCAAAAGCAAACTGTACTTTACTCCCAAAAGCCAAAGCCCTATAGAAGAAAGAGCAGCTATTATTAAGCTTAAAAATAACTGTGATTGAAGCCAACGGCCTAATTTATGCCTAATTCTTAAATAAATTCCGACAACTCTTTCTTCATTCTTAACCGGCAACATCGCTCTTAGAAAAGTTTCAACTCCGTGCTTGCTAACTGATAAATAAAAAGTTAGAACGAGCGCTGCCAATAAAAGAACTATGTTCCCGAAAAACCTTGAAGCAATATCGATGAACGATTCATTACCACTCAACAGAGCATTGATAATATTTTGATTCCCCTGGCTAAAATTAACTAAAAACTGAATGGAGGCAAGAGGTTTCAAAAAATTCGGCAACTTATCTTCTAAATGAGTGAATAATCCTTTTAATTCGATTGCGGCGATAGGAATAATTGTATAAAGCAAAATCGTCAGAACCGTCAGCCCGATGATAAAAATTAAAAGTACTGCCAGACCTCTCGGAAAACGCCTTTTTTCAAAAAAACTGACAATCGGATCAATAGCCGAAGCCAGAACAATTGCCAAAAAGAAAGCAAAAAACGCCTGTTTGGCAATAAGGAAAGTTGCCACTAAAGCTATCATTAAAACAATCCGCCACAAGCTATTCCAAGAAATTTCAATTATTTTCCTTTCCATTACTTTCACTCTATCAAAAAGTCAAGATTTTCTCAATCTTTTCTTGGCTTTGAGCCGGCCCGATTAAAGCGAGGTTTAGCTTGTTATTTTGGAAGATATCCTTAGCCACTTCAATAATATCCTTATCAGAAACCGCCTGGATATTCTTAGCGATTTCTTCCGGAGTCAAAATTTCTTCTTTCAGAATTTCTTGGCCGCCATAAAAACTGGCCAAATCGTCCGAACCCTCCAACCCCAAAAACAAATTGCCTACTAAATGATTTTTTGCAGTTTGAAGCTCTTTCTCGCCAACCGCTTCGTTTTTCAGCTTATTTAACTCTTCAAGGATTACCCTAGCAACTTCTTCTACCCGATTATTATCAACGCCGCTGGAAATCGCTAAATATCCATGATCTATAAAATTATTAGCAGACGAATGGACATAATAACAAACGCCCAATTCCTCACGAAGCTTCTGAAATAGTCGCGAGCTCATTCCACCGCCTAAAACGTCAGAAAGCAATTCCAAAGCAAATCTTCTTTTATCGAAAATATCGTAAGCCCTCACGCCTAAAACCAAATGAGTTTGATCTAATGTTTTTTCTATGAGCAGAATTTCCGGTTTCTCTTGAATATCTTTAGTCGGAACTTTTATTTCTTTCCCTCCTCGTCCTATATTTTCAAAATTATTTTTTATCAAATCAACAATTTCGTTCTCGTTAATCTTGCCGCTTACAACTACAGTAGTTGTTTCGGCTAAATAATGCTGGCCGCGATAATTCAAAATTTCCTCTCTTCTTATGTTTTTAATAATATCTTTTGTGCCAGCGATAAATCGTCCGGCTGGCTGATCTTTGTAAAGTAACTCCGCAAAAAGCTCCTGAACTTTTTGCATCGGAAGATCTTCATACATATTTATTTCTTCGATAATCACCCCTCGCTCTTTCTCGATCTCTTTTGAATCAAAAATCGGATTTAAATAAAGGTCAGAGATAATTTCCAAAAGCTTTTCAGAATGTTGAGGCAAGGCCTTGGCGTAATAACCGGTATACTCATTGCCCGTAAAAGCATTGGATACCGCGCCCAAATGATCTAATTCGCTTGAAATAGCCAGGCTAGTCGGCCTATTTTTTGTCCCCTTGAAACAAAGATGCTCCAAAAAATGCGAAACACCATTAATTTCTTTTACTTCGTAATCAGACCCAGCGCTGACTAAAACCAAGACAGTCGTTGAGAAACTATCTTCTTTCGGCACCAAAATTATCCGCAACCCGTTTTCTAAAATAATTTTTTTGTACATTTATGGTTGAACCTGCCCGCTATTATTAGCGACGTATGGATCTTCTGTTAAGTTGGTTGTCAAAGCAGCGGCGCTATTTTGAAGATCTATATTATTAAAAATATCAGTTGCCTTAATTGTTGTTACGCCCAAAAGCGGCATGAAATTACCAACCTGAGTGATATTCGGTGTTGCTTCAACTTGAAAAATCGCTTCAACCGGCTTTGAAATTATGCCTTTGGTTGCCAAAATTTCATCAATATTCCAAACAATTTCCTGTGTTCTCTCGTTATACACCGGCAAAGTCGAACTTGAAATTGCGGGCAAGTTAGTTTTTACTTTTCCGAGCCATTTCACGCCGCCGGCTAAAGTCGCTTTAACCTCAACGTTTCTCACGTCAGTCGAATAATTCTTTATAATCCAATGGATGGTCAATTTGGTAGCTCTATTTGCTCTCGGCGGCCAACCGCTGTTTGTGAAGCCCGAAGAACTATCATTAAACAACACCTTAGAAACAATTTCCGTTAGTCCCGCAACCTTAACGTCAAAATCCACTATACCTAGAGTTTTTTCGGCTGAAACATAATAAGGGGTGGTTGGCGAGCTGATTTCCGCATGGGCTCTCAAAACAAAATTTTTATCAGTCGATTTTTTAATCGGATAAGAATCCTTTGCTTCGACGCTAAAATTGACTGTGCCGCCAGCGCCCGGAGCCAAAGAAGAAAAATCAGAGATATTCGAAGCATTCCACGTAATGACGTTATTTTTTGAATCGAAAGATCCGCTCGTGTTAGTTGTTGAAAAATCGAACATTGCTCCCTTTAACGTAACCTTCAAAACAACGTCTTTCAAAGGAACATCAGTATTATTCTTGTAGGTCAAACTATAATTTAGACCATCATTCAAGGAAGCAACATAAGAAGAGTTTTTGTTCACGCTAAAAGTTAAACTAAGCGGCGATGAAGCGATGTTTATATTGGAAGTTTTTTGAGAAATAACATACTTTTGACCATCAATCTCTGCCGATATTGTTCCTTCTATCGAGAAAAATGACTGCTCGGGGCCAGAAATCGTTCCAGCTATAACTAGGTTATTTTTTTCTCCTTTTTTCAGATTGCCTATCTGCCAAACGGCACCGTCTTGCGTCGAAGACACGCTTGAACTCTTGAAATTGAAATTATCAGGATATTTCACCTCAAGCGCGACGTTGGAAAAATCAATATTCGAAATATTTTCGTAGCCGATGTTAATTTCAAATTCTTCGGCGTTCAAAACCTTCGTCGGAGTGCTAAGGTCCAGCTTTATCGCCGGCTCTTTAACCGCAATGTCAACTGCTTTCGCTTTATTAAAACGATTCTTGATATTGGGCGGATAATAAGACAAAGAAACGTTAACCCTTTTACTGGTGTTTTCGTCTCCTAAAGCAATAAAGGAAATTTCTTTTTCGAAAGATGCGCCGATTTCAAAATCACCAACGTCCATGTTTTCAACTTTCTGGCCAATATCTTTCCCTTCAACTACTATGTTTTCAGGCAAATCTATTAAGAGTTTCCCGTCTTTCAGAACTGATTTAGAAGTATTTTGGAAAGTAATCTTTACAGGGAAAGGCACCCCGATTTGAACTTCTTTTGGCGCGTCGATATTAAAAATAACGTCTTTGCTCGCAAAAAATTGATGGAGATAAAAACCCAGAAAACCAATCGCTACCACAACTAAAACTATGGCTACCCAGAAAAACCTCTTTGAAAAAATACTTAAACGCACAATTGGTTCTTCCAAAGAAAATTTTTCTCCAGCTAATTTTTCTTCCGACCACTGCTTAGAAATATCCTGAACTTTTACACGTTCTTTCTTGCTGCCTTTCTCTCTGCCGAGCACTTCTTTATTTTGATAAAGATTTTTTTCTAGATCATCTAAGGCCATGCTTTATACTAATACTAACTCTTCTTTCGGGATTTTTGAAGCACAATGGCTGCAATAAAAAACTTGGTCTTTTTTAGCAAAATACCTGACCGGCTTGGCTTTACATTTTTGGCATTGCGCAAATTTCGGAGAAAAACCGAGAGCTTCAATTATCAATGAATAACTCGGCGTTCTTTTTTTGTTTATTGCCTCCAAGGTTTTCAGTATTGTCTGCCAAAGCTTTATGTCCGACTGGAAATCAAAAGTCATTTCGGCGACGAAAGAAAGAAGTTCCAATGCCTGTCTGTAAAAATTTATTGAATTTTTTGCCTGCGACGAAAGAAGTTTTTTTACTAATAAAGCGTCAGTAACCTGAAACCCATTCTTCTCAACAACCCTAACATTAACCAGATTCAACGGTTCTAGGTGGCCTGACAGCTTCGAGGTAGGCTTGAAAATTCCTTTAGTTTTTGCCGAAATCTTCCCGAAATCTTTGGTATAGATATTTACCACGCCATCAAAATCGCTTTTTTTATCTTTGGACAACACTATTCCTTCTGTAAAATACTCGATCATACGGCTATTGTAGCTTTTTAACTCTATTTTGACAAAAACTTGACTTTTTCAGAGAACCCTGCTAATATAAAACTACAAACTTATTAAGCCCCGAAAGGGGTTTTTAGTTTGCCCAACTATGAAAAAGACCTTGTTTTATCTACTTCTTTTAATAGTAATGTTCCAGCCGGTAAATAGCGTTATATCTACCCGCGGAGCAGTCGTTAAAGAAGAATCTAGCCCAAAAGATTCTGTTTTGACCGTTGTAAACAATGACTCTCTACTCAACCAAACCAATTTGGGCTCTTATTTGACGGTTGATGTGACTGGCTATTCTTCTAGCCCAGAAGAAACCGACGCTGACCCATTTATTACCGCGTCAGGAAAATACGTAAGACAAGGCGTTGTAGCCGCCAACTTTTTGCCAATAGGAACAAAAATCCGTTTCCCAGAACGATTTGGTAATCAGGTCTTTGTGGTTGAAGACAGAATGAACAAACGTTTTTACGATAAAGTGGATATTTGGTTTGAGACCAAAGACGAAGCAAAGAAATTTGGAGTTCAAACTTTGAAAGTAGAAATTCTCTAAAATAATCCGGCTATTATCTTCTCGCTTTCCTCGCCCTACTATTTAAAATAATAAAAAACCAGCACCGATGTTTTGGTGCTGGCGGGTTTATCACTTCTTACGCTCCTCTTCCATTTTTTTATGAAGATCTTGGAGTTGTTTCGGTCTTTCTGGTATTTCAGGGATTTCCATGTCTTTCTTCACAACGGTTTCATAATGACCACCGTTATTAGAATGCCTCTGCAACCAGATGCCCAGACGTTGGATGTCTTTCGCGTTACCTGGGTCAATCATTATTTCCACGATTTCTTTCTCATTCTCTTCGCAATCTTTGCACCTAAAAACCAACCAACTATCTTTCCCTTTATAAGTTCCCACTGTTTCACCTCCCTTCTTCTGTTATAAAACAAAACTGCGATAGTTTTTAGCTATCGCTACTCTACATAAGATGCTTTAATATGTCAAAATAATCCGGCCTGGGCGGCGCTGGTTGGACTAATTTTTTCTCCTTCTCGAAAAATTTTTATCTTTCCGTATTCGCCGTCATAACCCGGATTTATTTCTAACTTTCCTTCTCTCACGTTCTTTATTCCTTCGACTATCCGCAGATCAGCGGATTTTTTTAATTCTTCTATGGGAATCTCTAAAAGAATACTGAATTCGTTTTTAAAATCTTTGATTATTTTTTCGTAAGCTTCTTTTACTTTTTTTGAGGCAACGCCAACGCCAAATGATTCGGCAATCACCTCATCAAGCGGCACTAAATTATAATAAGGAACTCTTTTCTCGTCCTTAAAACCAGTCGGCCTATCGGCCAACTCATCTACCCGATTCATCACTCCGATCGTTAATTTTCTGCCACAAACCGGACAAATATTATTATGTTTTTTGCTTTCTTCTGGTGAAAAAGAGATATCACAAGCCCGATGGCCGTCAAAATGATATTTGCCTTCTTCCGGGAAAAATTCGACAGTGGCCAAAAATTTTTTCGGGTCGCGCGATTTAATGGCGTCTATAATCCCCTGATAAGAAAGTTCTGTGTTAAAAATATTGGCTTCTCGACCGATTCTGTGCAAGCTATGAGAGTCAGAATTAGAAATAAATGAGATATTATCAAGTTTTGACAATCGCCAGTTCATGGCCGGATCGCTGCTCAAACCGGTTTCAATGGCGAAAATTCTATCAGCATATTGACCGTAGCACTCTTCAATCGAATTAAAACCGCTCATTGAACCGAAGACCGAAAACCAAGGAGTCCAAGCGTGAGCCGGAACAATTACTGCTTGTGAATTAGTATTAAAAACGATTTTAGCCAATTCTTCGGAATCCAAGCCCAAAATCGGCCGGCCGTCAGAAGCTATATTGCCAATCCAGGCAAGTTGAGTATTTATCTTTTCTACGGTTTCGATGTCTGGCGAAAAAATTAAATTATGAATACGTCGTACTTTACCGTTTTTGGTATAGATACCAGAAACCTCGGTGCTTAAGAAAAATCGAGTGTCAGCGGATGTTCCTTTGATAGTTTTTAATTTAAAATTTTCTTTTAGTTTAAAAAGTCCTGGTTCAGCCGGTTCCAGCTTGTTTTTGATTTCTTCTATCCATTGCGGATGGGTAAAATCACCCGTGGCCATGACTTTTATCCCTTTGTCATCAGCCCATCGATCTAATTCTTCTAAAACCATATCTTTCGAGGTGGCTCGGCTGTATTTTGAATGGATATGAAGATCGGCAATAAACCTAGGCATATAAATATTATATCAACTTTATTTGATATATCGAGCAGAGCTCGCTATACAACAAGAAGGCTAGGGTTGACAAAGTTATGGTTTTTTGCTAAGGTTAATTTACTTAATTGCTATTTCAAAATTTCATCTGGGAGAAACCACTGAAACGATGAACTCTTATAATATAATAAGCAGAGGAGCCAATACGGAGAACGATCAGATTAGGAAGACCGACGCTCTAGTCGTTCTTGCTAGGATCAATATTGGCTCCTCTGTGATTGCAATCATATCAATGTCTATTCCTGTTTTTATGAAAGGGGGTGATTGAATGCAAGAAAATGCTAGTGCTGTATGTTCTATAACGAAATACCTTAGCGTCGGGAGGGAAAAATGCTTAAAGTTGGCGATTACTGCAACCACGACCGAACCACTGCTATAGGACAACTGCTGGATAGAACCGGATCAAGGCCAAAGACGATAACTGGCTGCAAGGTTTGCGGTAAAATTCCAGACAGTGGAGGGCAAACGATCATGAGTCTCGCAGCTTCCTTAATGAGAACAGGGAATCTGTCCGAGATAAGAAGAATGCCAAGACATCTCGTTGATCTTTTGACGCCAGAGCTACAGAGTGTGGCATTCGAAACGATCGAGCCAGCCCCGAGAGTCGAACTGACCGAACCAATCAGATCAGTCGGTTCGATCAACCCAGTTACAGCGTAAGAAAAAGGCGATAAAAAGGGAGGCAAACCATTCATCACGTGATGATTTGCCTCCCAATTTTTTTATATTTACTGCCAATTGGCAGTTTTTTATTTTTCGGCTTCGTAAACTTCGTCTCCTTCTCTGACTTTTTCCTTCACTTTTATTCCAACTTGCTGGCCTTTCTTGGCAACTTTTATCTCTTCATGATTAAACTGTATTGAATCTAGTTTTTGGCAAAAATCAGAAGTTGCTCCTTTGAAACAAACAGTTTCCCCCGCTTTTACGTTACGTTTGAATTTAACGATGGCTACTGAAATATGACCGAAAAAATGAGTAACTGCGCCAATTGGTTTTTGTTTTTTCTCTGCCATAGTTAGTTAGGTTTTAGTAAACCGACCTTTTGCCCAACATTTAAAATTCTATCCATCAAGATTATCAGGCGCCAAATCAGTGTAACCGTTATTTTTGATTTTTTCCATAAACCCAAAAACCTTGTCCAAAAGCTTTTTAGGATCTGGGTCAAAAGCCACATAAGGATGTTCTTGAGCCCGGTGGGATTTTTCAAGAATGCTTTTAACTAATTCATCCGTTTCCCAAGATCCCTCTAAAATTCCTATTGGTTTTTTATCCTCGAAAGCGATCGTGAATTCGTTGACTGTCCCCATTCGTCCGCAACCGACAATCACGGCATCCGCGGATCTGGTCAAGAGCAAATTCCTTCCAGAATAGCCTGAACCGGTATAAATTATTAAATCGTGGTATTCAACCGGGAGCTTATATCTTTCAAGGTGTTCTTTTTGGGAACTGGCCGGTGAAATTCCAACAACAATTCCCCCAGCTTCTTTCGCGCCTTTAGCTGCCCAAAAAGGAAAACCTGTTGTCGCGCCATCAACCAACACCATTTTTCTTAAAGCGATCTCTCTGCCTAAATCTTCAGCGATTTTACAAGCGTCATCGCCGCAAAAACTGGTATCAGCCGCGCCAGAAATACAAATTTTATACAGGGGAAAATGAAGTCCGTTTTTTTGTTCCATATATTTAATAAATTAGCTTGATTTATCTATTTTATCACAATTTCCTGGCCTAAAGAAGGCACTTCGCAATCAATCGTTAGATTATCCCTCATCTTCTGCATTAAAAAAACCGATTGTTCTTCTTCGCCTTGCACAATAAAAACTTTTTTTAAAGAATACCTCATTGGCTCTATCCAGCTCAAAAGCATTTTTTGGTCAGCATGCGATGAATAACCGGTGATACTCTCCACTCTCGCTCTCACGGGAATCTCGTCGCCAAAAATTCTAACTTGCTTGGCGCCATCTAAGATTTGACGACCCAAAGACCCCTTAACTTGATAACCCGTCAAAAGAATGGAGCTTTTCGGATCAGACAAAAAGTTATGTTCGTGCCCAACAATCCTGCCGCCATGAGACATCCCCGAGCCGGCGATAATAACTTTCGGCCCTTCAATCTTATCAATCTCTTCTGACTGACGATGAGTCAGGGTAGTTTGAAGCCCGGGGAAACTAAAAATCGCTTCTCCTTTTCTAACGTTGCTCATCGCTACTTCATTAAAATATTTTTCATTAGAGGAATATTTTCTATAAATATCCGTAAGAGCGATAGCTAACGGACTGTCTAAAAATATTGGTATCCTTGGAATCCGGCCATTTTCTGCCAATTCTTTAAGCTCATATAAAAGTTCTTGGGTTTTTTCCATCGCGAAAGCCGGGATTAATAAAGTGCCTCCTCTTTTTACGGTGTCTTCGATAGTATCCTCCAAGATATCTTTGCTTGCTCCTCTCGATTCATGCAGCTTGCCGCCATAAGCTGATTCGATAAGAGCGTAAGCCGGATTAAGCGACTCCGTAGAATCGGTTGGCCGTATCAGCGGCTCCGGGCTGTTGCCCAAATCCCCAGAAAAAATAATGGCTGGAGACGAAGAACCTTTTTCTGCCACCAAAATGAACGCTGATCCTAAAATATGGCCGGCATCAAAAAACTCAATTTCAAAATCGGATATTTGAAACTTTTGATGATATTCTCTTGCCTCCCAAAGCGACATCAAATCCTCTATGTCTTCAATCGTATATATTGGCGGGAGGTTTTTGTTTTTAGCTTCTCTTTTTAAAATACTTTCCGAGTCGGTTAAAAGCGCCCTTCCAAAATCTTTTGTCGGCGGCGTTGAAATTACCTTCCCTCTAAATCCGTCTCTAACAAGTTTTGGCAAACGGCCGATGTGATCTATATGGCTATGAGTGACACAAACCGCATCTATGATTTTAGGATCGTACGGAAACGCGTCGAAATTTTTTCGTTCGCAAAAATCGTTCCCTTGGAACAACCCGCAATCAATTAAAATCTTTTTGCCGTTTTCCGACTCTAGAAGATAGTTAGAGCCGGTTACCAGTTTTGCCCCTCCACAAAAGGTTAATTTCATATATAATTAGATTATACGCCCCGAAGACAGATTAGAGAATATATTGACAATTAAATTACTTTATGGTAATATAGGATTAAAGTTATAAGGCGAAGTTTTAATAATAAATCTGCTATTTTACATCCAAAAAAGGACAAAATCCCTAAGGAGGAAAAATGAGCAAAGATGACTGTGGGTTCACAACGATTGATAACGATGATCCTAGAGGGCCGCAAGCGATATTCGACTGCGGAACGATTACTGTTAGGATCGACCGACACCTCAAATGCACCATCACAAACGATGATACTGGTTATGAATGTAGTGGGGTGTCACAGTCCGACTTGGACGGGATGAAAAAAGTGGCTCGCGAAAAGTTTGGGCTCCCGGCAGAAGATAAGGTTGAAATCTTAGTTGAAGTTCAGCCCAAAGAGGAAGCAGCCGAAGAAGAACAGTTCTGCCCACGATGCGGATGGTGTCTAGGAAAAACAAAAGAAGCTGTCAATCTTTATAAATGTCCCGATTGCGAATTCCAACTCAAAGGGATAGAACGACTACCAGAAGAAAATGGCGGAATACTCATACGCACGTTTAAGTATGGTCAGTGGATATAACTGACAGAAAAATGAAAAAGGCGATTCTCGAATCATCGAGAACTCGCCTTTTTTTATTGTTTTAAAACTTCTTCAACTACTTTTCGTTCGTTCCAAGGAATTTTTTTGCCTTTTGCCATTTTTATAAACGGCTCGTGTCCTTTCCCTGTAATAATTACTGTATCTCCTTTTTTTGCCAAAGAAATCGCTTTTCTAATCGCTTCTTTTCTATCCAAAATTTCGTGTAAATTCTGCATTTTGAATTCTGAATTTTTAATTCCAGATTTTATCTGTGATAAAATCTGTGTCGGGTCTTCATCATACGGCTCCTCATCGGTCAAAATAACTTCGGCGCAATATTTTGCGGCGATTTTCCCTAATTCAGGCCTCTTCCATTTATCTCTTCCACCGCCAGCACTGCCAAAGACACAAACCAATCTTGAGGGTAAAAGCGACTTATAAACCGCCTCCAAAGAATCCGGTGTGTGTGCGTAATCAATGATTACTCTAAACGGCTCGTTTTGAATAATTTCCATCCGGCCAGTAACACCGCCAAAGTTTTCAACGGCTTTTTTTATAGTTTCATCTTTAATTCCCATAGCTCTGGTAAAATTAATAGCAGTGGCAACGTTTTCTAAATTAAAATCGCCGGAAAGAGTAACCGGTATTCTATAATCGGCGGCTAGTAGTTGGTTTTTTGAAAACAAAGTTATTCTTCTTTCGCTCGATAAAAATTGAGCGACGGCTTCAAGAAAATAATTAGCGTTAGCATCTTCTTTATTTATTAAAAAAAGCTTGGTTTTAGGATTTCTTGCCGCGTATCTGAAAAAATCAACCTTTGCCTCCCGATATTTCTCAAAACCGCCGTGGGCCTCAATATGCTCCGGCGTTAAGTTGGTGAACATTACCGCCCCCCAATTGATGAAACGATGCCGGTACTGGATAATCCCCTGAGATGTCACTTCCACCAACGCATATTCGCAACCAGCATCGACAGCTTTTCGTAAAAATTTCTGGATGAAAAATCTCCCCGGCATCGTAGTGCCGGTTAAATTTTTATCGCTTTCTTTATTAATTTTTATCCTTATTGAAGATAAAAGCGCGGTCTTTTTGCCCGCAGCTTCTAAAATAGCATTTATCAATTCTAAGGTTGTTGATTTACCTTTTGTGCCAGTAATACCAACGACGAAAATTTTCCTTGAAGGGAAACGATAGATCAAGGCTCCTAAAAACGCTAAGCAATAATGATAAATTTTTTTGATTATAGCCATCACAAATAATCTGCGGGGTTAACCGTGACGCCGATCGGCACCAAGCCATTGGCCGGTGGAATTGATTTCATAAGAATACTCGGCGCCCAATAGACGCCAAAATGAAGATGGGGACCAGTAGAAAAACCAGTGTTCCCGGAATAACCAATAATATCTCCTCTCTTCACTGAAGCTCCCGACTGAACAACTTGCCTTGAAAGATGAGCGTAAATCGTCTCAAAATTATTATTATGTTTTATTAAAATATATCTTCCGTATTGATAACGCGCGTAAGAACTTTTATCGTTGTTGCCAACTGTTGTCACAACGCCATCGTCAGCGGCGTAAACCGGCGTGCCTATCGGTGTTCCAATATCTATCCCGTTGTGCACTCCTGATTTATAAAGGCGGGAAGCCGCTCCATAAGATTGAGTCAATCTCCCGGTTCCGCCATCTTGAGTCATTTTTATCGGCCAAGATAAAACTCCCACCCTTTTTGTCGGTAAAACATTAGTGTTGAAACCGCTTGCAAGGGCCTGTTCAAGTTTTGTTATTTCGTCAGCGATTGCATTCTGCTGTTTTTGCAATTCGCTTAATTGGCTTTGATAGGTTTTTTCTTGGCTTTTGGTTTGCTGCAACAAAATTTGCTTCTCCTGCTTTAAATCTTGCGTGATTGATTTCTTATTTTTGAGGGTTTGGTTCTCACTTTTTGTCTGTTGATTTTTATCGGTTGCTTCCTGCAGCGCGCCGTTCAACTGATCCTCAAAAACATTAAGCTGGCTAACGTTATCGGCAAGGTTTTTATTAAGATCTTTCAAGTTTTGGAATTCAAAAAAACCGTCTGTCAATTGCTCGCCTCTAAGAAAAACTGTCAAGGGCGTATCTTCAGAAGTTTGCTGCATTTGGCGTAAAATTTCATCGATAGCTGCCTTTTTGGAATCGACTTTCGTTCTCGTGTCGGCGATATCATATTGAAGCGAATCAATCTCTAGGTTCAATTTTTGAATAGTTATTTGGCTGGATTGGATATTCAAATTAAGCTGGCTGATCTGCTTATCAATATTAGTAACCGCCTTTTTTAAAGTAGTGCCTGTTTGCTGGGTCGCTTCAAGCTGTTTTTGGGTCTCTAAAATCTGACTACTAACCTGTTGAAGCTCCGCGTTCTTTTTATTAATAGAATCCTGAAGTTCTTGCTGGGTCGCGGCAAAAGAAAAATTAGTCCAAAATATGCCGCAAATAAAAACCAGAAGAACCACAGAACCTTTTTTAAATAGTCCGGTCATGGCTTATATAATATATCAAAACCGTTGACACTTAAAGCTTAACCATATATTATGAACTGGTATGCCAATTCTTAAATCAAGCAAAAAGGCTTTACGCCAGAATAAAAGAAGACGCCAGACTAACCTGAAAAACCTTAAGAAACTGAGGGAGATTATTTCTAAATATAGAAAAGCCCTTGAAGCGAAAAGCCAATCAGAAGCAAAAAAACTTATTCCAACTGTTTATAAGCAGTTGGACAAGGCAGCCAAGGTAGGTCTTATCAAAAAGAATAAAGCCAGCCGCTTAAAATCACGGCTTTCCAAGAAAATCGCTTCTCTAAAATAATCCCTAGCTTAACGCTAAATCTAGTAAAGCTTCTTCGTAGTCCAATTTTCCTAATTTAACCAAAACATCATAATTGGCTAATTTTTGCGTCAGTTCTCTGCTTTTCGTCCTTGAAAATGCCAAAAAATTAAAAATTTTCGCCGGCTCTTCGCGATAACTGAACAACGTCTCTAAAGAATGCAGATTTCTGGCAGTGTCAAAGCCATTAAGATTATTGATAAAGCTAAAGATGTTGTACGAAAGAGAATAATCGCTATATTGCTTAAGATCCGCAATGTCCAGTTTGTCTTTATTAGCCAAAGCCAATTTATCTAATTCTTTTACCAAGCTCCAGCTGTCGCCCGAAAAAACTTCTGATAAAAATTGGGCGGCTCTTTCAGTCAAAACAAGCCCTCTGTTTTTAGCTTCCTTCCCGATAAAAAACTCTAATTGTTTATATTTTAATTCTTTAAACTCTTGGCTTTGAACCGGTTTATTCAATAGGAAACTGAATGCTTTTGGCGCTGATTTGTTTTCAGAAAGCACCAAAATTAAATCTTCTTTTTCTATGGAATCTTTCAGGAAATTTTTGATTTCCTTAGCCGACGCTTCAAACGTGTTTTCCAAAACCGCCAGTTTAATTTCTTCAAAAAATGATCTATTCAAGCTAAATTCCTGAAGTTTTGAAAATTCATCTTTCTCTTCTAGGTCAAAATTCTCCAAAACGAAATTGGGATGTCGAGTTTTATACTCTTCGGTAATCTCTTTTAAGTTTTGATGGCGCCGATAAGCATCGGCCCCGTAAAGAAAAATAATCATATTTTCTGGCAAGTAGGACAATAATGCGCTGAACGACTTCCTAATCTTATTCTTTTAATTTTTGTTCCGCAACGATAGCAGGGCGCTCCTTCTCTTTGATAAACCGAAAGAACATTAGCATAATTCCCTTTCTTCCCTTCCGGGTCGCGATAATCACTCATCGAAGTTCCTCGCAATTTAACAGCTTTTTTTAATATCTCTTTCATCGCATCATATATTTTTTTCGATTCACTGTCTTTCAAATTGTCAACGGGCTTTAACGGGTTGATTTTTGCTTTCCAAAGAATCTCGTCTGCATAAATATTACCAATGCCAGCAATAATATTTTGGTCCATTAAAACCTGTTTAATCTTACCCCGCCTTCGGCGGGCAGGGTTTTTGTTCCCCCAAAGGGCTTCTTTAAATCTTTTGAGGGTAAAGCTTTTATCCAACGGCTCTAGACCAATATCTTTTAGGTCTTTCGAATCTAAAATTTCTTCTGCCGGCCCAAGAACTACTTTCGCAAATTTTCGCAAATCCGAAAGCGCCAGCATTTTCCCGTTGCTCAAATAGAATAACAGATGAATATACTGATTTACTTTTTCCTCAAAGGGTCCTTTTATTTTAGAAACCCATGATCCCTGCCTTGCCGGCAGGCAGGCCTGTTTCATGATCCATAATCCATATAGAAGATGCCCAGTCATTTTTTGATGAACCAACAATATTCTTGGATCTTGAACCTTGGATCTTGAATCTAAATATATGAGGATATTTTTCCCGCGTCTATCGATTTTTTCGATCTTAGTGTTTTTTATTTGTTTTTTAAAAAGCTCGAAAGAAGGCCTCTTCAAAAGTTTTTTAGTATCCGTCCAGACATCGATAATGCGCAAACCAACGATTTTCTTTTTCAAATCGCTTACTGTTGTTTGCACTTCTGGGAGCTCAGGCATCTTGTTCTTCTTCGTAGACCACTTCGCGTGACGGAACTAAAGTTGGATCAGTCGGCAAAGTGAAATGAAAAGTGGTACCACGGTTAAGCTCGGATTCAGCCCAAATGTCGCCGCCATGTCGCCTGATGATATTTTTAGTAATGAAAAGACCTAAGCCCGAACCGTCAGATACGGTCTTAGCCGCATTTTCCGCACGGAAAAACTTAGAAAAAAGTTTATTTATTTCGTCAGCTGGAACGCCAATCCCCGTATCTTTTACGAATATCGAAACATACGGTTTGTCTTTTACTTTTTCAATGCCAACAGTCACCTCCCCGTTTTTAACATTATATTTTATGGCATTGTCAATCAAATTGGATAAAGCATAGCCAAGTTTTTCACTGTCAATCAGGCAGATAACCGGCGCTTCTGGCTTTTGGAAATAAAGCTTAATGCCATATTCCTGAGCAAAAGCCATTTTCTCTTTCAAAACCATTTCTAAAAACTCAACAACATTGGCATTCTCAAAATGATAGCCGAATCTTCCCTCTTCAATTTTTGAAGCGTCGAGCAAATCGTTGACTATTTTTAAAGCTCGAGAAGAAACAGTCATGCCTTCGCCTACCAAGGTCTTCTGGCCTTCTGTTAAGGTTTCGTTATTCAACGACTCAAAAATCCAATACAGACTCGTTAAAGGAGTTCTCAGTTGATGAGAAGCTGTAGTGATAAATTCTCCTTTTGAGCGCAATATTTCGATTTCTCTAGTTCTGTCTTTTATTAATTTTACAAAGCCCAAAAGCCCTCCTGATAAATCGATAATCTTATCGGTAGAAATTCTTAATTCAAGATCAGGGTCTGTCAAAGAGACATCCATTATCTCCGGATAAGCACCCGGCTCTGACCTTTTAACGGCTAACGGTGCCAACGACGGGAACATAATAGGCGCCATCAATCGGAATTTACGATCTTTAGTGAGCGCTAAAGAAAATTGTTTGCCAATAATATCTTTACCATTAACACCCAAAATGTTTTCCGCTGCCCGGTTCAAAACCGAAATATTAAAATCAGAATCATAAGCAATAATGCCGATATCCAAATTAGAAACAATGGCGTCCAGTTCAGTACGCTTTAATTTAATGTCTTTATTGGTTTTCGCTAGATTAAAGCTGATGAAGAATATAGTAACGCCCAAAATCAGTAAAGCCGTAAAAATTGTTAAAACCCACGAAGAAGATAATTTAAAAGCACTGATGGCCAACACTAAAATCGCTATCGCAAAAAATACCCAAAAAGGCTTCATTTCAGCGGCTTTTGCCAGAGAATTTTTTTGTTTTACGGGCTTAGAAGTTATCATTTCTGTCTTTTTCATTATCTCATTTTTAATCCTCAACGGCAATTTATATGAGAGAATTCTGGCCATCAATCCTTTTGACAAGAGAAGCGAAGCCAAACCCCATGAAATACTCACTTAATTCTGACCTGGAGAAACCATTGAAAGCAACCTCCGCGATATCCTTGATTTCAAGCGGCGCATCGCAATGAATCCGGCCCAAATCGCGGGAAAGAAACGCCTGTTCTTTGCTCCCTAAAATTTTTTTGATTGCCGTCGTCTTAACTATTAAAGGGTCGTTTTCTATCCGTGAAAACAAATTCTCAAGTGTCTGATATTCCACAAGCAAAGGAGTTGCTGTTTTAGGGCCGATACCGGCCACGCCCGGGATGTTATCAGAATGATCGCCAGCCAATCCTTTAAAATCAGGCAGCTGTTTCGGCAAAAGGCCATATCTTTCTATTACTGCTTCTTCGTTATATGTTTTTATTTCGCTCACGCCTGTTTTCAAAAATTCAACCACCACCTTATCATCCTCAACAAGCTGAAGAGTATCTAAATCGCCTGTCAATATTTTTATTTGCAAATCAGGGATTTGCCGGAATTTTTTTGTTAACGTGCCTATTAAATCATCCGCTTCAAAACCCGGCATCTCAAATGTTCTAATATTAAATTTGCTGAAAAGATTTCTGGACTCTTTAATCTGCGAGATTAATTCGTCTGGAGCTTTCGGCCGATGAATTTTATAGTCATCAAATTTTTCTTTTCTGAATGTCGGTTCCGGCCGATCAAATAGAGCCGCGATATAATCGTCCGATTCTTGAAGAATTTTTATCAAAATCGTAGACAAACCGTAAAGCGCTCCTGCTGGTCTCCCTCCAGGACCGATTAAAGGAGGTAAGGCATGAAAAGCCCGATGGATTAAAGCGCTGGCGTCGATTAAAAGAAGTTTTTTCATAAAAAATTTATTTTATATATAACCGGTAGGTTCTATCTAATTGTAATTTCTCTTTCGTTTTCTTTATCCCCGTGTTTGAATTCTAACCAAATAGTGTCTTTCGGTAAAATCTTTTTTATCCTCTCTGCCCATTCGATTAAAAAGATGTTTTCTGGCTTATTTACAAGCTTTTTGAAGCCAAGATCAACTAACTCGGCTGGTTTTCTAAAGCGATAACAATCAATATGATAAGCATTTTTGTACCTCTTCATAATCACGAACGTTGGACTGGTGATTTTATTTTTTATGCCGAGACCCCTTAAAAACCCTTGGATAAAAGTAGTTTTTCCGCTTCCGAGGTTGCCTGAAAAAGCCAGAACTAATCCCTTTTTTGTCTTAAGCCGTCCTTTCAAAATATCTTCCGCTAAAAGCTTGGCAATTTTTTTGGTTTCATTAGCGGATTTAGTTTTGAATTTAATCCTCATTAATCGATAAGAGCTTTTTAATAATGATTATAAAAACTAAAGATAACACAAAAGCAATCGTAACGCCTATTATTAAATTTTGCGCTGATGGCTTATTATTTAAAACATTGGCCTGACCTGCCAATCTTTGACTCGCTGGAACAGTCTGCTGGACCTTATCAATTTGTTTGCTTGATAATTGGTTTTCTTTTAAAATGGTGTTTTGGCCCGAAATAAATAGATTATCTTTTCGGGGCAAAACAGCTCCCTCCGATACATTAAAATTATAGCTTGCCTCGTCGGCTAAATTATTATTCTGATCGTAAAGAAATAGTTTATCGCCATCGTTGTTTAGAGAAATTTTTGTTTGCCCGGAGAAAACAGTTAAAAAGCTTTTCGAATCGATTTCTTTTTGCGAAAAAACAAAAGTTTTCCCCGAAGCATCTTTTATTTTCCAACCGGAAATATTTATGGCTTGATCGGAAGAATTATAAAGCTTAATCCACTCGTTTTGGCTGTCTTTACCGGCCGGGTTAGGCAATATCTCGTAAAAGGTGACCATCTTGACAAATTATATCTAATATGTTAGTGTTGAAGAAAGGGTTTTAAACCCTGTGGGCAGATAGGAATTTCTTTTAGCCCTACAGGAAGGTCTGGCTCCGGCTGGTCCTCTCCTCGAAGAAATTTTTGATCTCTTTTTATTAAGAGTTTTCTCCCCTCACCAATCTCTACAATAAAACGTTGCTGAGATTGGCGAGGGGGTGCCCACAGAGTTTAGAGTCCTTTTTTATTTCTTCCACTCTAGCAGCCCCGCTACTCTCTCCACTTCTTCAACGGTTGTAATTCCTCTTAAAATTTTTAAAAGTCCGTCTTGACCTAAAGTCACCATTCCTTCTTCAATGGCTAATTTTTTAATTTCCGTTTCGATCGGCTCTCTGCTAATCAAATCTTTCAGTTTGTCAGTTATTGGCAATAGTTCAAAAACACTGATCCTTCCTTTGTAGCCCAAAAAATTACATTCCGGGCATCCTTTTGGTTTGAACATCTGGAAATTTTTAAAAGATTTCTTGTCTATTCTTTTAGGTAATTTTTCTAAAAACTTTTCTACTTTTTCTTTCATTTCCGGCGTGGTTTCCACTGGTTCTCTGCAGAGCTTACACAATCGACGCACCAATCTTTGAGCAATGATAATATTTACACCCGGGGCAACGATTTGAGCTTTAACGCCTAAATCAAGTAATCGAGGGATAGCGCCCGAAGCATCATTGGTGTGAAGAGTTGAAAAAACCAAGTGGCCGGTCAAAGCCGAATGCATAGCAATTTCAGCGGTTTCTAAATCACGGATTTCACCGATTAGAATAACATCCGGATCTTGACGCAATACCGAACGAAGCCCGACTGCAAAAGTATAGCCAGCTTCCGGATCAACCTGGGTCTGCTCTATCCCTTCAAGGTGATATTCTATCGGGTCTTCGATAGTAACAATTTTTGTTTCTGATGATTGAATATGCGAAAGAAAAGTATAAAGCGTAGTGGTTTTACCAGAACCAGTCGGGCCAGTATTCAAAATTGCTCCGTTCGGCTTTACTAACTCTTTTTGAATAATAGCCAAATCATCTTCCCGAAATCCTAAATCTTTAATAGACAGCCGGATTGTTTCCGGATCAAGTACCCTTAACACAATCGCTTCTCCGTATTCGGAAGGCATAATCGAAGTTCTAATTTCAATGGTTTTTTCCGGGAGAGTAATGGAAAATCGGCCGTCTTGCGGTTCGTCGTGAATGTTTATTTTCAAACCGGAAAGAAGTTTTATCCTTGAAAGAATTGGAACATAAGCGGCGCTGGAAAGTTCGTCCCAAGCGTCATAAAGCAAACCGTCAACCCTTAATCGCAGCTTCACTCTTTTTTCTTTCGGTTCAAAATGAACGTCTGAAACCCGATTGGAAAGAGCTCCGGCTAAAACAACTTCTAAAATTTGAGCGGTGTAAACACTGTCGGCTCCAACTTCTTGGAGAGCTTTTTTAATATTTTCTAATGAAGTTAAAGATTTCCTTAGTTCGTTAAGCCGCACTTTTTCTAATTTAATCTGACCAGTGATTTTTTCTTTGATTTTAGGAACAAACCTATAAAAATCCCAAATCGCTTTCAAGCCGCTCAAAGAACTTATCAAAAAAGATATTTCAAATCCTTGAGCCGTTAAAACTTTTATTATTTTTTGAGTTTCCGGCAGAGAAGAATCAAAAACAGCAACGGCTATTTTCTTTTGTTTAACTTCGATAACGGCTAATTTAGCAGCTTCAGCCTCTTCTTGGTCAACCATCCCCAACGCTTCAATATTAATAGGAGCAGTCCTTGGATCAATGTAGGGATAACCTAATTTACTCGCTTTTCTTTTAGCGTCTCTTTCTTCGGCTTCTCTGTGCATCTTTAATAATTTTTCGTCAAGCTCTTGATTTTTTGAAGACATTTTTAGATAAAATCAAATTAAAATACCTGAATAGGTATTTTAATTTTAGCACATTTTCAGGTGGAAACAATAAACTTTTATCCTTATTGGGTGTAGGTTACAACAGCATATATAGCCTCGCACTGATTTGCGGTACTTGGAAGGACACCTATTAGCTTAACCTGTATTGCGTTCAAGTCTGCCTGTGTCCATGCGCCGTCATACGAAACACTTCTCCACGCAGGAGGAACAGAACCGTTGCCAGTTGGAAAGTTAAAGTCTGTTTGTGTTAGCCAAGAACCACCCATATAAATACCTACCGTGAAACCATCGCCCACGTGGTCCCCTTTGCCATACCCCCACACAGTTATGTTCGATATTGATGATACGCCTGTAAGAGAGGTCATAGTATAAATATCAGTCTTTCCTCCAACATTATCAGTAACATAACTGTCAATACTTGGAGCATTTGGTTGTCTTATGCCTTGGTCTATGTGAGCCCAGTTTAAGGATGAAGCCGCCCCTGCCTCTGTGCGTAATTGATATTGGACATTACTTGCAGGATCAATATATCCTGTTTGAGGAGTTGGCGCACTAGTCGTCAACGTCGCATCTGCTCCATAACCCCAGCCAGCAGAATTGTAGGCTTCAGCTTTGAAGTGGTAAAGAGTACTGGCTGTTAAACCTGTAATGCCTTTTGAGAAAGCTCCCGTACCTCCTGAATAAGTAGAGGTGGCTTCAGAACCATAACTGGTGGTAAGTCCGTATTGAAAACCAACGATAGTTGAAGAAGCTCCTCCTTCAGAAGTGATAGAACCATTTAGGGTGGCAGTGGTAGCGGCCAAATCTGTAGCAGTGTTGGTTGTTAAAGTCGGAACAGATGTTTGCTGTCCTCCCCCTCCTCCAGTCGTATTAGTCCTTGAGGCAATAGCATCAGGGGTAATCTTCAGATGGTTGCCTACTTCATATAGGACAGTGGAGGTGCCATTGTCACTGGTGGCGTATTTAGTTTGGTAGTTTGTAGTTTCGAATAAAGCAGTTAACTCCCAA
>JBAZEU010000006.1:0-38485 GCA_041653755.1 Minisyncoccota bacterium | reverse complement strand
AATTACAATTAACGAAAACAAAACACAATGAACAAATTGAAAACAATCGTAGCAGTTTTAGCGATAACAGGAATGGTTGGATATTCGGTTCCTGCCGGCGCAGTGACTATCGATGAGCTAATGGCACAGATTGCCGAATTACAGGCTCAATTAGTCGCCTTGCAGGCTCAAACCGGAGCCACCGCAACAGCTTGCACCTTCACCCGCAGTCTTTACTTGGGTGTAAGCGGCTCAGATGTCAAATGTCTGCAGCAATACCTTAATGCAGCGGGATATACTGTTGCCGCCTCTGGTGCAGGATCTGCTGGAAATGAGACCGAATATTACGGTTCTCTGACTCAAGCAGCAGTTGCAGCTTGGCAGGCAGCTAACGGAGTAGCACCGGCAGCTGGATATTTTGGTCCTATTTCACAGGCCAAGTACACCGCTTTAGCTGGAACCACACCGACAACTCCTACAACTCCGACAACTCCTGAAGAGGAGGAAGAGGAGGAAGAGGAGGAGGAAGAAGAGGAGATTGGAGAAGGAAGTTTAACTTTCAAACTCTTGGCAGTTCCTTCCAATGCCACTGAAGTGGACGAAGGAGAGGAAGATGTTGATGTTATGGCCTTTGAATTAAAGGCTTATGACTCAGACATTACCGTCAAGAGAATTGACATCCGTTCTGACGGAACAGTAAAACGCCCTTCAGCCAATTTGGACTATGTCTCTCTTTATGCAGGAACAAAGGCATTAGATGGAGTGAATGCTTCATCTTTCGAGAGACAAACCGGCCAGACTTATTACAAGTATAGATTTGACGGTTTAGACCTCGTAATTGAAGAGGGAGAAACTGAAATAATCTACGTAAAAGTCTCCGCTTTAGCTAGTGTGGACGACGGTGCTGCTTACCAATTCACTATTCCTATTGACGGAATTCGCTACACTGATCAAGCTGGCTTGACTGCTTACTTAGCCGACGCCGCACAATCCAGAACTTTCACCACAGAAACGGCTGATGCCGGGCAGGTTAAGGTAAGTTTGAACGTTGATTCTCCCGAAGAGGGAATTGTCACTGTTGACGATATTACAACAACTGAGGAAGTTGAACTTCTGAAGTTTGACCTTCAGGCAAAAGTAACCGCAGTAAAAGTTGACGAAATTCAAGTTGACATTACTGCATCAGGTTCTACTGCTGATCCTGAAGATATCGTTTATGCAGTCAGCCTTTGGGACGGATCAGAGCAGATTGGGCTTGAGACCATAGGTGCAGGCGATACATTTGTTACCTTCACTGATCTCAGGGAAGATCTGGAAATTGCCAAGGATGCCAAAAAGACATTGACCGTAATGGTTAATATTTTGAAGCTTCCTGCCACTGGCGCAACTTACGCTGAGGGCGATGCAATTTCAGCCAGCGTTGATTCTGCTAATATAGTGGCTGAAGACGCAAACGAGACTGACACCACAGACAGTGGTACGGCAACTGGTGAGGATATGTATCTTTACTTGGCTGCTCCTTCAGTTTCCGGTCTGACCACTTCTATCGTTGAAACGCTTCTTGGTGGAGACACCAATCCTACCAACACTGCCAGAATAGATGGAACCATTACCTTCACTCTAACCAATGACAGCGGTGAGGACATCATCATTGACCAGAGCGGTATCACAATTCAAGGATACGCTGCTGTGGGTGATGCAACTGTTGGCGCTCAATTGGTGAAGATTGACGCTAAGGACATCACAAGTGCCACTGAGGCGACTGAAGCTGTAAGAACAATTGCCGCAGGTGCGAGCAAGACTATTACAGCCACAGCCAGAATAACAGCTATTGATGATGCCAGCAGCCAATACGTCTACTTCAAGATCGCTACAATGACTTGGACAAGAGACGGCAATGCTGGAACAATGGCAACCTCTGTGTTAGACACTTTGAAGACTGACAGTAAGGTTTTCACGAAATAGAATAGCAGAAGCTTAGTCGTTAGCCCATCCTTGTGGGGCGTCAAAAACCTCGGTTTACCGGGGTTTTTGATTTTGTGGGAAACGTTGGTATAATGGAAAAACGATGTTTAACTTCAAGAAAATCAGGACATTAATACTCGTTGTCGGGCTTGCTATTCTTATTTTGCCTTCGTTCGTTTCTGCCGATACTCTGGACCAAGAAGTGGATTTTAACATTGACCCTTTTTATGATTCGCAAAGTAGAAAAGAAATTACAGCCGTTCTGCAAAAAGCAACCGACCAGCTGTATTTCTACGTTGACAGAACGTGGTGGAGAGAACTTTCTTCTTCCGAAAGGAGAAGCCTGGACGTGTCTTTTTACAATTTGGCTACGGAGTTTGAGAAAAGAATCTATCCCATTTTGACCTCGACTTTCGGTTTAGAGCCAAAATTAAGAACAGAAGATGAGAAGATAACCGTCTTAATTCATCCTATGGTGGCTGAAGCTGGAGGATATACCAACTCAGGAGACGTTTATGAAAAGCTGCAAAACCCAATGTCAAATGAAAGGGTGATGGTTTACTTGAACAGCAGATATATTGCCGATTCTGAAGCCAAAGAATTCCTGGCTCATGAGTTTACTCATTTGATTACCGTCAACCAAAAAGATTTGCTGAGGGGCGTGGTTGAGGAAGTCTGGCTGAATGAGGCCAGGGCAGAGTACTCTGCCACCCTTCTCGGTTACGATGATATTTATAAGGGAAGCAATTTGGAAAGAAGGGTCAAGGATTTTTTGAGCAAGCCCACGGTTTCTTTGACTGAATGGTCAAACAAGAGAGAAGACTACGGAGCAGTTAATCTATTTATCCAGTATCTGGTTGATCACTATAAAATAGGGATACTGGCTGATTCTTTGCAATCAGACAAGGTGGGCATCGGAAGCATAAATTGGGCTTTGGAGAAAAATAATTATGATAAGGACTTTGAGCAGATATTTTCAGATTGGGCGATAACCCTTCTGGTCAACGACTGCGATTCGGAAGACAAGTACTGTTACCGGAACGAAAATCTTAAGAATTTCAGGATCACCCCCACTATTTATTACCTGCCTAAAGCGGAAACTATTTTGTCCACTTATCATAATTCTGCTTATTGGGCTTTGAATTGGCACAGGCTGATTGGCGGGAGCAGTAATCTTATTTTGGAGTTTGAGGGGGCTGAGGCGGTTGGTTTTAGCGTACCTTACCTGCTTTGCGATCTGAAAAATAATTGCTCGGTTGAATTCTTGGAGCTGGATGAAAATCAGGCTGGCGGGATTAGCATTGCGGAATTCAGCTCGCAATACAGCTCCTTGACCGTTGTCCCTTTTATTTCCAGCAAGGTTTCCGGTTTTAACGGTACGGGGAGATCTTTTTCCTTTTCCTGGCAAGTTACGGTAGAAGACAAAAGCGCCGAAGAAAAAGAAGCGCAATTAATCGCACAATTACTGGCCCAGATAGAAGAATTGAAAAGGCAGATCGCCGAATACCAGGCAAGGCTAGGCATTGTTTCGGGTGGTTCTGCTTCCTGCCAGAGGATCGATGGTAATCTTTATTTCGGACTGACGAATAACCAGCAAGTCAGCTGTTTGCAGGAGTTTCTGAAAAACCAGGGGACGGACATTTATCCTGAAGGTCTGGTTACCGGTAACTTCCTTTCTATGACTCAACAGGCGGTTGTTCGTTTTCAGGAAAAATACGCAGAAGAGGTTTTGTCTCCTCTCGGCTTGCAGCAAGGAACAGGCTACGTGGGAGAAAAAACCAGAACTAAAATTAACAATTTAATGAGTCAATAAGCATATGGAGATTTTCTTTTTGGCGGGATTTGCCGGCGGAGCAATAAGGGGAATCGTCGGCATATTAAAATACGCCCTTTCTTACAAGGACGTTAAGATAAATTGGCTTTATTTCGGCGGGCTGACAGTCGTTTCCGGCCTTATCGGTATGGCTGCCGCCGGAGTTATCCGGGATATGGGAGTTACTTTTGAGGGAATTGCCGGATTGTCTCCGGCCATAGCTCTGGTCGTGGGATACGCCGGAGGGGATTTCCTGGAGAATGTTTTCAAGGTATTAATGAAAAAACCGATTCTATTCGGTGGCCAAGAAAAGTAAAATATTTTATTCTAGGGTTCTCAGGAATTCTTCCGTTTGAGTTTCGTATTCCGGGAACAGCTCTATTATCTTCAGGGCTGTTTTTTTTGCTTGCTCTGTTTGGTTCAATTCTTTGTAAACGAAAGCCAGGGAAGCATAATGCTGGGGGTTATCAGGTTCAAGTTTTATCAAGGCTGAGTAGGTTTTGACCAGGCGGTCGTAGTTTTTGATTTCGATATAGGCTTTGGTCAGCTGCAGCCAAGATTCTTTGGTTTTGGTGGGATAGCGCATCTTGGTTGCCGTTTGCATATAGTTATCGGCTTTTTCCAGATCGTTGAGGTAAATGTTGCTTAAGCCGCCCAGCCAATAACAGGCAGTGAATTTTTCGTTAAGCTTTATGCATTCTTCAGACTCTTCCAAAGCTTCCTTGTATTTGCCGGTAAGCAAGTTCGTTTTTATCAGCTCCTGGAAAGCTTCCTGCCTTTTTGGGCTAAGAGCAAGAGCTTTTTCCAGAGCTGCCCTTGCTTCTTCTTCTCTATCCTCCTGCCAGTTTTCCATTAAGAGATTATTGTATTGTCCCAATAGGATCCAGGTTCTAGTATAGTAGGGCATGATTTTCGTTGCCTCTTCCAAGGCGTTTATTGCTTTTTCGGTTAAATCTTTGGCTTCTGTCATTTCTTTTTCTTCGATGCATCGGTTTATTATTTCAATGTATTTTAGTCTTGCATAATTGTCCAAAAAGCTTTTTTCGGGTAAGATGCTTTCCATTTTTTGCACGGCAGCATCGCACATTCCTTCTTTTGCCATAAGGCCGGCAATGTTAATTTGGCTGTTGATTTGAAACGGTTTTATATTAAAAGACCAGATAAACCAGATCAAAAGAATGAGAAGCAGGAGCTTTAAGACGGCATATCGCCGTGTCTTTTTACTTGTGAGATCACTTATCTCTGGCGCAGAAGCGGCGAGGAATGATAAGTGCAGGGTATAGCCGATAAGCAAGAATAAAATAAGATAAATTGAGAACGTGTCAAAACTGAAGAAATTAGCAACAAGATACCCGATAAAGGCAGACTGGATGCCGTGGCAGATTAGGGTTTGGGGAGGGCCTTCTTTTTTTATCTTTTGCAATTGTCGGAACAATGCTCCGAACAATGCAAAATAGATTATTAAGGCCGGAATGCCGACTGTAGCGCTGATATCAAAAACGAAATTATGAGCTCTGTCCCACCAGCCCTCAAAACTGCCAGGCATTTTTTCAATGCCCGTTAAAGAGGGATCGTAATATTTGTCAAAGCCGATGGCGAAATTCTCCGGACCGTGGCCTAAGATCGGCCTGTCTCTTAAGGCCTGCCAACTTACTTTCCAACCTGAGATTCGCGCATCTTGGAGAGCTTCTTCTATCGAAAATCGTCCTGCCATCAATCTTAGAGTTTTATTTTCGTGGATGAAGTCAGGAAGCTTGGGGTGAGTATTAATGTAATAAACTCCGCACGTTCCTAAAGCCAGAATTGCTAAAAATGCGACTCTTAATATTAGGGAGACAATGCGTCGTTTAAAAGGATAAGCCAGGATGAAATATAAAAAGCCGACAGCTAATCCGAGGTAGGCGGCTCGGGAATAGGTAAGCAGGATTGTAAAAATAAATATGAAGAAAGCTGAAAAATAAAGTAATTTTCTGTATAGCGGCGTTGCTTTTACAGCTAAGGGTAAGGTTAAAAAACTCAAAAACAAAAGATAAAGAGCCAGCATTATCGGGTTTCCTAAAGTGGAAGGAGGACGAGTTTCATAAGTTACAAGAAAATCTTTTAACAATCCTTGCCATTGCAAGATAGCGACAAAAGAAACCAGAACCCCGGTTATAATGGCAACGTTCCAGACTTTCTGCCAGTCTTCTTTCTTCAAGACTAAAAAGGCCAGAATGCCAAAGACAATATAGAAAGTAAAATTAATAAACCCGCCGGAACGATAGGGAGATCCCCATAAGCTGAAATTGGGATCTAAGGAAAAGATGGTTGCCAAGAAATAAATGCTGAAAAGAAAAACCAGAAGCCAGAAGACTGTATTTTTTCTGGAGAAGAGAAAAGAGATTTTTTCTTTTACCTCCTGGTTCTTATTTAAAAAAACTTGCCAAAAGAAAAGAAAAATTAGAATAGATAAGACAATTCTAAAAACAATAGTTTTTCCCCAGTCAGGAGGAGAGAACCAAGGTTGTAAAGACAAGAGCGGCAGAGTTACGATTAGACAAAACCCGATCAAAAAGACATGTTTTAACCTATTGAAGATCATATTGTTTAATGATAAGATAAAACGGGTTTTAAATCTACGTTTATAAAGCTTTTTGGTAACCGGGTGATACTTTTTGGCACTTATTGACACTCTTTCTAGGGTGTCTTATCATTAAAACATGAAAGAAATAGAACCTAACCAGATCTATACAACCAGGGAATCCCAGGATTTTTTAAGAGTGAGTAATAGCACCATCAAGCGTTTTTTGAAAGGAGGCATTCTTAAGGCCAACAAAGTTGGTGGCAGGTACCGGGTTATGGGCAGGGAGCTTTTAAGACTAGTTTCTCCTGAGGTGGAAGAAAAAGCAGTCAAAGTTTATCAAAATTTAAAAAAGAAAACTAAAAAAACCATTGAAAAATGGTGATTTTTATTTTTTAATTTTATGGACTTACTTTCATTAATCAAAAACAAAAAAGCAAAAGTAGCGGTAATCGGCTTGGGTTATGTTGGTTTGCCTACAGCTGTGGAGATAGCCAGGGCAGGATATAAAGTTTTTGGGATTGACCTTAAGAAGCAAAGGGTTGATTCGGTAAATAAGGGCAATTCTTACATATTGGATGTATCCTCCAAAGAATTGAAAGAAGCGGTTAAGAATAAAGGGTTGATAGCTTTCAATAATTACCAGCCATTAAAGAAAGCCGATATTATTCTAATTTGCGTTCCTACGCCTTTGGATAAAAATAAAGTTCCCGATGTTTCTTATATTGTTTCAACGGCTGAGGAGATTATTAAATTTTTGCATAAAGGTCAGCTCGTAGTTCTAGAAAGCAGCACTTATCCTGGTACGACTAGGGAAATAATTCTGCCGCGACTTGAAAGGAGTAAGCTTAAGGTAGGCAGAGATTTCTTTTTGGCTTTTTCTCCGGAAAGAATTGACCCGGGCAATAAAATATATACGTTCAAGGATGTTTCTCGCGTGGTAGGAGGGATAACGAAAAAATGCACGCAATTGGCAACAGAATTCTATAAAAGCTTCATTAAAGCTGGAGTTATGCCCTTAAGCTCTACAGAGGCTGCCGAAATGACCAAAATTCTGGAGAATACCTTTAGGTTGGTTAACATTTCGATGATAAACGAATTAGCCCTTTTCTGTGGGAAAATGGGAATTGATATCTGGGAGGTGATTGAGGCGGCTAAAACCAAGCCATACGGTTTTATGCCATTTTATCCTTCGCCCAAAATAGGAGGCCATTGTATTCCCTTAGACCCATTCTATCTGTCATACAAAGCCAAAGAGTATAATTTCTGGACAAGATTTATTGAACTGGCTGGGGAAATAAATGAGCAGATGCCTCATTACGTCATTACCAGGATAATTTCAGTTTTAAATCAAAACAAAAAATCGGTAAAAGGTTCAAGGATATTAGTTTGGGGAGTTACCTATAAAAAGGATATAGCTGACCCGAGAGAGTCGGCTGTTTATGATGTTATACCCGATCTTTTTAAAAGGGGGGCTAAAGTTGATTATTTCGATCCTTTTATTCCGAAAATTGAATTAAAAAACGGTCGGCTTGATAAACCGCAAGTTCTGAAATCAATAAAGTATAGCCCCATTTGTCTGAAAAATTATGATTTGGTTTTGATTTTGGCTGACCATTCTGGATTTGATTACGACGAACTAGCTAAAAAGTCAAAATTAGTCATTGATACCAGAAACGCCATCAAATCGAGAAGACGTAGAAACGTTTCTTGGTTCTAAACTTTATGAATAAAAAATTCGCTGTTATTGGCAAGGGTTTCATATATAATCTTCATTCAGAAGCTATCGCTAAAATAGGCGGGGAAATTGTGGATATCGCCGATGGGTCTAACGGACCCGATGCTTGGAAAGAAATGGTTGGGAAAACAAATGCTGATTGTATTGTTGTTTTGGCTCCTAACCATCTTCATTTTGAGATGGCTAAGTTTTCAGCCGAAAACGGAAAGATGGTTTTGTGCGAAAAGCCATTAACCCTAAAATTGGAGGAGGCAAAAGTTTTGGCCGGATATCCGAATATTTTTACCGTTTACCAATTAAGATACCATCCTTCAGCGAGAGAAATAAAAGCAGGAAAGGGAGATAAGTATTATCAAATTGAAATGGATGTTTCAGTTCATAGGGACGAAGACTACTGGGAAAGCTGGAAAGGAAAGGCGGACAGATCAGGCGGTATCCTTTTTAACCTAGGAGTTCATTATTTTGATCTGCTGCTTTATTTATTCGGTAAACCAACTGAAATCTTAACGCAAAAACTAACCGATAAAACGGGAGAAGGCGCAATTAAAGGAGAAAATTATTCATGCAATTGGAGAATAAGCGCCGAAGCGCCAAAAGATAACCAGGGCAGGTTATTCAAAGTTAATGGCATAAACTATGATTTTTCCGCAAAAGAGAATTTACACTTTTATGTTTATAAAGATTTATTGGAGGGGAAGGGGATTTTTCCAGAAGAGTCTTTAAAGCCAATTGAATTAATTGAGAAAATATATGAAAGCTATAAAAAATAAATTTTGGGCTCATAAAACTGCGGAAGTTCAGGAAGGAGCAAGAATCGGAACTGGAACTAAAATTTGGCACAATTGCCAGATTTTGAAAGGCGCCCAGATCGGAAAAAATTGTACAATCGGTCATAATTGTTTGGTTAATTCTAGGGCAAAATTAGGGAATGGGGTGAAAATTGAATCTAATACTGACGTTTGGGATTATGTCACTTTAGAAGATCATGTTTTTGTCGGGCCGTCAGCCGTTTTTACCAATGATAAAAATCCTCGGGCCAAGTACCCGAAATCAAAATATCCCAAATACGGTAAATGGTTATCAACTTTGGTAAAAGAGGGTGCGACAATAGGAGCTAACGCCACTATTGTTTGCGGTAATACTATCGGCAAATGGGCGATGATAGGGGCCGGAGGAGTGGTGGCTAACAATATTCCGGACTATGCTATAGCTATTGGCGTACCAGCTAAGGTTATTGGTTGGGTTTGCGAATGTGGAAATAAGCTTGAGTTTGAAGGAGAAAAAACAGTTTGTAAAGTTTGCAAGAGAAAATATAAGAAAACAGGAGATAAAGTCAAAAAAATAATATGAACTTTCTAGATTTAACCGCTCAATATAAATCAATAAAAAAAGAGATTGATAGGGCTGTAAAAAGAGTTTTAGACAGCAGTGTTTTTATCGGCGGGAAAGAAGTGGAGGAGTTTGAAAAAGAAGTAGCTCGGTTTTGCGGCGCAAAATATGCCATCGGTGTTAATTCTGGGACAGATGCCCTTTTCTTATCTTTAAAAGCGTTAAGTATCGGCCCGGGAGACGAAGTTATTACGACCCCCTTTACTTTTATCGCTACGGCCGGGGTTATTGCCAATTGTGGAGCTAGGCCTGTTTTTGTGGATATTGACCCTGAAACTTTTAACATTGATTCTTCGAAAATTGAAAGAGCTGTTACCCAAAGAACGAAAGCGATTCTGCCTGTTCATCTTTTCGGCCAGATGGCAGATATGGATAAAATCATGAGAATTGCTAAAAAACATAAACTGTACGTTATTGAAGATGCGGCTCAGGCGATTGGCGCAGAGTATAAAAAAAAGAAAGCAGGGACAGTGGGGGATTTGGGTTGTTTTTCTTTTTTTCCTTCTAAAAACTTAGGGGCTTTTGGGGACGGAGGTATGATAGTGACCAATAACGTTAAATTAGCAGAGAGGGTAAGGCTATTGAAGAATCACGGATCTTCTCCGAAAGAAAAGTATCTTAATTTGATCGTAGGAACAAATTCAAGGTTAGATGCTTTACAGGCGGCAATTCTAAGAGTGAAGTTAAGGTATCTATTAAAGTGGAGCAGTGAGAGGGCAAAGAAGGCTGGTTACTATAGCAAAAACCTGAAAAATGCCGGAGATATCATTACGCCTAAAATTAATCCCAGCAGAACTCATATATTCCATCAATATACAGTTAAGACAAAATTCAGAAATGAGCTCCAGAAATATTTAAAAGAGAGGGGGGTTCCGACTATGGTATATTACCCTTTATCATTACACTTACAGCCCGCTTTGAACTATCTAAAATACAAAAAAGGCGATTTTCCCGAAGCGGAAAAAGCAGCAAAAGAAGTATTAAGTCTTCCAATATATCCAGAAATTAGAAATGAAGATCAGGATTTTATCATTAATACAATTAACGAAGCTCTCGGGTCATATTTATCCCGCTGAAGTTTTTCAGTGTAATTTTAATGGGAATAAAAAAGCAGCTTCTAATATTATTTTTTTTATTTTGCCTTTTTTCAATACCATTTTTCTTTAGAGAAAAGGTAGTTCCTCAAAAGCTTGGAAATTTTGAAGCTTTGGGACCGGCAATTGAAAGCGTTTCAACTTTTGAAGGAGTATTTGTTGAGAGAAATGGGGAAGTTTATTATTATGGCGTTACTGGGAGTGGGGAATACGGTCGGTTGTTTAGATTTAATACTTCTTCGAATAAAGTAGATCTAGTGGTACCGATAAAAGACGCAAAAGGCTCTCGAACAATGGAATTAATAGGAGATTCCTTGTACATCGGAACCTATTGGCCGGCTTCTTTATATAGATTTGATTTATTAACTAATTCTCTGGAAAAAATCGCCACCCTAGAGGGAGAATCATATATTTGGGATATAAAAATTAAAAATGAAAAGGTTTTTTTGGGGACCTACCCCAATAGTAAAGTTTATATTTACGAAATACAAAGTGGAAATGTCATTGATTTAGGATCACTTTCTGAAGAGAAATATGTCCGTTCGCTTGAGGTGACCGACGATAAAATTTATGCAGGGATTGGCGCACGAGCAGAATTAATTGAATATGAAATAAAAACTGGAAAAACAAGGAATATTCTCCCCTTGGATTATAGTGATAATAGTTTTGTACGCGATCTGAAATTAATTGATTCAAGGCTCTTTATTGCGCTATCTCCATTTTACGATATTTTAGTTTATGATTTAGAGAAAGATAGCTTCAATTTATTGCTTAAAAATAGTCTAGAAGAAGTTGGTGATCGGCCAATATTTTCCCAGGGAACCGATATTCTTAAATTGTCTTATTATATTTTCGAATATAATGAAACCAAAAATAGTCTTACCAAAATATTTCTTCCCGATAACCTTATTTTTACAGATTATTATTTATCAAAGGAGAGAGGACTTTTTGCAGGTGTTGATCAGAAGGCACTTTATTTTGAGATGAATTTTGATGGTGAGATAGGAGAAATTATTGATTTATCTGAAGTCGGCTTGGAAAAAACAAAAAGTATTCCACTATCTTTGGCCACCGACGACGGTATCGTAGTTGTGGGAGAAAAAATGTTAAGGATACTAGATATGCAAAAAGGAAAAGAAATATATAGGTTTACCTCTGGGGAGCCGCAGGCAGCGGTTTTTATTGATAATGGGGGATTGGTCACAGTGAACTATGGCGGTGCTGCTGTTTGGTATTTCTCAAAAAAAATTGTTAGGGAATCTGAAAAATTTGATTTTATTGACCCAGCCTTTTTAATGCTAGATATAGAAGAGCGACAAAATCGACCCACTAAAATAGTTTCAAACAAGAAAGAAATTTTGATTGCCACAGAACCAGATTATGGAGAATACGGAGGAGCTTTAACCTTCTATAATTTAAATAGTAAAGAGTGGTACACATTTCGAAATATTGTACACCGTCACACAATAAGCGATGTGGTATTTGATAGCTCCAATCCTTCGTTTGCTTATCTAGGAACCTCTGTCTATGGAGGAACTGGGACCAATCCGTTGAGTGAGGACGCCCATATTGTCAAATGGGATAAAAAGGAAAAAATTCCCGTATTTGATATTGTTCCGGAGGAAGATAATAAATCGATTATCTCAATGGCTCATTCGGGTAAGGATTTATATGTCACTACTGGTAATCGCCATATCTTGTTAATAGATAGTGGGAACGGCGAAATTAAGGCAGAAAATAAAGAATTTGCAGTAGATAGAATACTGGTTTCAGGGGACGGAAATTTATATGGGATAAATAGAAATGCCTTTTTCGCCATAGATAAAACTACTCTAATTCCAGAAATTCTGAAAGATGATTTTTGCTGTCTAAAATTTCTATCCGAAGACAAAACGAAAAATACAATATTCTTAGCGGAAGATTACGAATTATGGAGCTTTAAATAAGTATGCTTAAAAGATCATTTTCGTTGTATCCCTCTAAACATATTATAAATAAGAGAATTAAAGTTCTCTGCGTTGTTGGAGCAAGACCTAATTTTATTAAAATAGCTCCTCTTTTCAATGAGTTTAAAAAAAATAAAAAGATAAAGCCAATATTGGTTCACACGGGACAGCATTACGATTTTGAGATGTCGCAAATTTTCTTTCAAGAATTAAAAATACCAAAACCCGATTATAATCTTAATGTGGGGAGCGGTTCTCATGCTTGGCAGACAGCTAAAGTAATAGAAAAGTTAGAATCCGTCATCTTGAAAGAAAAACCTAATTTAGTAATTGTAGTAGGTGACGTTAATTCAACTCTAGCTGGAGCCTTAGTGGCTGCGAAATTACATATTCCGATAGCTCACATTGAGGCCGGTCTTCGTTCTTTTGATAAAACAATGCCAGAAGAGATAAACCGGGTTTTAACTGACCATATTTCTGATTTTTTGTTTTGCCCAACAAAAACAGCAGTAGAAAATCTAAAAAAAGAAGGAATCAAGAAGAGAATTTATGATGTGGGAGACGTAATGCAAGATGTTTTGGTCAGTTCAATAGCTAAAATTGGGAAATCAAAATTATTAAAAAAGTTGAGATTAAAACCAAAACAGTATTTATTATTAACCATTCATCGCGCCTCTAATAGTGATAATTTAGATAGTTTAAGAAAGATTTTGGAGGCAATTGAAGAAAGTGGCGAGAAAGTCATTCTTCCGGCACATCCTCGGATAAGGAAACAATTCAAGAAGCTAAAAATTCGTAAATTTAAAAATATAAAAATTATTGATCCGGTTAGCTATTTTAATATGTTGGTTTTAGAGAAAAATGCCAAAAGAATTGTGACTGATTCTGGCGGAGTCCAAAAAGAAGCTTATTGGCTGGGGATTCCCTGTGTTACCTTAAGGAAAGAAACTGAATGGGTAGAAACAGTTCAGTCTGGGCACAATATTTTAGTTGGGACAAATAAGAAGAAAATTATAAAAGCGATTAAAGAATTCAATTTTAGACAGAAGCAACGTAATTATTTTAGTAATAAAAATACAGTTAGAAAAATTATTAAAATATTGATGAAATAACTTTATTGTTAGTTAATGGTAAGTGATATCTTTTACTGGTTTTAGGTGAAAGTATAATTCCATGAGGGGAAAAATTAAAATTTTATTTACCGATTTATCATATCTAGATCATAATTATGGTTCTCAGGCTATCGCTTTTTCCTTGATGGAGAAATTAAACAAATATTTTGATGTTGAATATACTTTTGCTCTGCTTGATGTATATTATAAAAACGATATTGAGTTCTCCAAGAAATATAATTTTAATATAGTACCCATAAGCTCAAGACCATTAGTTATTCTCGGGGAATGTTTCCCTTTCATCCACCTTTTATATAATTTTATTCTTGTCTTGAAAGGAAAAAGGACCATTACGAGGAAAGAGAAGGAAGAATCATTCGTTTTTATTGAAGAAATTAAAAAAAGTGATACTGTAATTGATTTGTCTGGAATAGAGTTTGTCGAGTCGGCGAATCTAAGAAAGAAATGGTTGACCTATATAATAACGTTCTGTCCACAATATTTAGCTGAAAAATATAATAAATTGTATTTGAAATATACAAAGTCATACGGTCCTTTTAGAAGTGGAATCTATAAATTTTTTGTTAAAAGAGTATTAACAAAACTTCCCTTTTTATTGGTAAGGGGCGAAGAAAATCTAAAAGAACTGCGTAGTCTAAATTTAAAAATTCCTCTCTATTCTTTTCCTGACATATCTCTGTTTTTACAACCCGAAAGTAGAGATTGGGCTTTCAATTATGTTAGTAATTTAAATATAAACCCTAGAAAAAAGATTGTTGGTTTATCTCCTAGCGCAGTCATTGCTAATATCAAGGATAATAATGATTCGTCTTGCGGGGATAATCATCTTAGATTATGCGAAAAAGTTATTAATTTCTATAGAGAGAATTGTGACCAGATTATTTTATTCCCGCATTCAATAGGCGATGGTAAAGAAATAAGTTCTTGTGATCTAGCTCTAGCAAGAGATTTCTATAACAGATTAAAAAATAAAACAAATATATTTTTGATTGAAGATACAAATTTAACCTATAAGCAAGCCAGGGCTATCGTAGGATTGATGGATTTTTATGTAACGGGTAGGTACCATTCAGTTTCTTCAGCGTTATTTATGGGAGTTCCTGTGGTTTCTCTTTCTTGGCATACAAAATACAGGGATATCATGAGTCTATTTTTAAATAATGCGCCAATCATAAATTGTAGAAAAACTAATACGGAAGAGGCCTTTTCTCTAATTAAAAAATATTATTACGATAGAAGCTGGTTTGACAAAAAGAAATTATTGGAAAAAAGGAAAGAAGTTGAACAAAGGATTAATGTAAACATAGAACTAATAGTCAACGAAATTAAAAAATCGTTTTTTTTGAAATAAAATATAATTAATCATATGGATAAAAATTTCGATCAATATTTAATGAGCTTGATAAAAAGAAGAAGAAGCGTTCGTATTTTTACTGGTGAAAAAATTCCCAGAGAAAAAATCTTCTCTATTATCGAAGCTGGGATATGGGCGCCTACAGGCTGCAATAATCAAGAGTTAAGATTCCTTATTTTAGATGAAGACAGTGAAATAAATGAATTTGTAAAGTTCAAACCCTTCTTGAGGGGGGTTTCTGCTTTTTTATTGGTATTCTGCGACATGTCACTTCCTATGAGTAAAAAAATGTACTTAGAGACAAAAGGTGAGAGGCACCTCCCGTACGTAGACGCGGGATTAGCTGTCGCAAATATGATTTTGTATGCGAAAAGTAATGGGATAGATAGTTGCGTTTTCAATTTATCGAAGTATCACTTTAAATATAAGAAAAAGAGAAAAAATTACATTGAAAGATTTATAGATAGGTTAAAGTTGAAATTAAATCTTTACACCTCAATAGAGGGGAACCTCGAACTTTATTTTAAAAAGGCTATCAAAATACCAAAAGATTTAAAAATTATATGCGGAGTAGCCCTCGGCTTTGGTGAAAAATACCCCGACGTCAATACTGAGACTCACGGAGGCAAAAAAATTATGAGAGAAAAAATTGATCATTATATTATTCATAAAGATGGTCGGTAGATTTATAAAAGATAGCTTTATTACTTTTAATACTAGAATCCTACAGTTAGTTTTGGGATTAGGCAGCTCTGTTATTATTGCCCGTGTTTTGGGGCCTGGAGGAGTTGGCGTCTATTCTTTAGCAATTTTATTGCCAGCCTTCCTTACGCTATTTACTCAACTGGGCGTTGGCTCTGCGTCAGTTTTTTTTATAGGTAAGAAGAAATATTCTTTAAAAGAAATTTTTGGTACGAATATTATCTTTTCAGTTTTTATTAGCATTTTTGCAATTTTAATTGGTTTAATTATAATCTCTTTTTTTAATAGCATTCTTTTCCCTAATATAGAAAAAGAATATCTATTTTTAGCCTTATCTTTAATTCCATTTCAACTTTTCTTAAATTTTGCAGTTGATATTTTACTTGGAATGCAAAAAATTAAAAAATATAATTTTATTCAATTAATGCATACCCTTATTTTTTTATTCCTGATCACGATTTTTCTTTTAGGATTTCACTTCGGAATCAAGGCAGCAATTATCGCGCAAACTATATCAATAGCTATTGCCTGCATAATATTGTTCTTAACAACAAAAAAAGAAACCAAGGGATTGTCTTTTTCTTTTAATAAAAATTTGTTTAAAGATTTTCTATCCTATGGTAGTAAAATTTATTTAGGTAATATAGCTACCTTTCTGTATACTAGGATAAATATGTGGATGATTAACATTTTCTTAAGCCCTTTGGCGGTTGGTTTCTATTCAATTGCTGTGAAATTATCAGAACAAATTTGGCTTATTTCTCAAGCAGGTGGAACGATTTTATTCCCAAGGGTTTCTTCAGAGACCGATGGAAAAAGGTTGAAAGATTTTACTCCTTTAGTTTGTCGGAATGTTTTATTTATAACTTTCTTAATAGCTTTAGCCCTTTCGTTTTTAGGGCATCGGATTATAATCTTACTCTATTCCGAAGAATATTCGGCATCGGTTTTACCTTTTCAAATTTTGCTAATTGGTAGTTTGGCCGTAAGTGGAAGCAGGATTTTAACGAATGATTTGGCTGGGAGAGGAAGACCGATGATTAATACTTATATTGCTATTATTACTCTAGTCGTAAATATATTATTGAATATTATACTGATTCCTCAATTTGGCATTATCGGAGTTGCTTGGGCTACAGTTATTTCTTACACTTCAATGCTTCTTTTGAAAACCGTCATATATAGCAAAATTTCTAATAATAGGATCATAGACATAATTTTTATAAAAAAAACAGATTTTAAATTCTATAAAAACTTTTTAGGGATGATTATGAATAAGTTAAAAAATAAAAGATAAATATGAAAATCTGCTTTTTGACAGCGGTAAACTCTATTCATTCTAAGCGTTGGGCCCAATACTTTCTAGAAAAGGGTCATCAAGTTTATTGGTTATCCTTGGGTATTGATAATAAAAATGAAATATCAAATATAAACTTTTATTTAATAAAGAAATTTCCCCTTAAGTTTTTGAGGCCTTTATTCTATGTGGTTTATCTCAAAAAGATATTAAGGGAGATAAAACCAGACATCCTCCACGTTCATCAACTTTGGATAGATGGTTTAATCGGAGTTCTAAGCGGGTTTCATCCTTTAGTTGTTACTCCCTGGGGGTCTGACGTTTTGATCGGACAAAAATCTAAAATTAAGAGACCGTTGATAGAGTTTATTCTGGAAAAGGCTGATTTAATTACTACTGACGGAGAGAATACTAAAGCTATCATAGAAAATCTTGGAATTAATTCTCAAAAAATAAAACGGATATGCTTTGGTGTTGATGTCAAAAAATTTAAGCCTGAACCAGAAAGCAAAGAATTAAAAAGATCTTTGGGAATTACTAATTCGTCAACCGTTATTTCGCTTAGAAGTTTAATGCCGATATACGATTTAAAAACACTTATTCAAGCCATACCTTTGATTTTGGAAAAAGCTAAGAATGCTAAATTTATTATTGTTGGCGAGGGCCCAGAGAAGGAAGAGTTACTTAGTACGTCTAGATCGTTGGGCGTATTTGATTCGGTTAAATTCATTGGGTCGATCTCCAATGAAGAAATTCATAAGTATCTTAATCTCGCTGACGTTTATGTCTCGACCGCTCTTTCGGATAGCGGAATAGCCGCTAGCACAGCTGAGGCAATGGCTTGTGGCTTGCCTGTAGTAGTTACCGATACCGGAGACAATAATAGATGGATAAAAAACGGTGAGAACGGATTTGTTATCCCGATAAAGAACCCAGAAGCCTTGGCAGAAAAAATTATTTATTTGATTAGAGATAAAAAACTTGGGGAAAAAATCGGAGGAATTAACAGAAAAGTAATTGAGGAAAGAAATAATTATTATAAAGAAATGGAAAAAATGGAAAGAATTTACATTAATCTATTATCATGAAAAAAGTCTTAATAATAGGACATTTTTGGCCATATCATCTTGGAGGGAGTAAAAGAGTGTTCGGTTTGGCTAAATATCTCCCTGAATTTGACTGGGAGCCGATTATTCTTACCGGTTTTCTTAAAAAGAGACCTGATTTTAAAATTAAAACGATTGAGACTAATTCTTATAACACAATAGTTAGGCTTAAAAAAATATTAGGGTTAAATCCCCAGAAAGGATTTCAGAAACAAATTGGGATTCCTTCCGAAATCAGAGAAAAAGAACATTCCTTGACAACAAAGATTATGAAATTAATTGAGGGAATTATTACTTATCCTGACGTTGAAAAAGATTGGAAACCGTTTGCTCTTAAAGCAGCGAAAGAATTTTTAAAGACTGAAAAAATAAATGCGTTGATTAGCGTTTCGCCAGTACCGGCCCATTTCATCGCTAGAGAATTAAAAAAACAATATAAAATCCCCTGGATAGCTGATTTTCCTGATCTTTGGTCATACAATGTTTCTTATCAATATGGTCCATTGAGGAAATTATTAGATATTGAATTGGAGAAGCGCACTATAAAATTAGCAGATTTTTTAACAACTTCTTGTCTTCCTCAGCAAAAAATTCTAGAAAGGTTGCATCGGAAAAAGCTTATTCAAACAATTATGCTTGGTTATGACCCGGAAAGCGTGAATGATCCACCGAAAGAGTTAACTAAAAAGTTCACCATTACCTATACTGGTCTTTGGCAAGGTCAGCAACGCGATCCTGAAAAATTATTTATGGTTTTAAGAGAATTAATATCGGAAGAACTCATTAGTCCAAAAGATATTGAGGTTAGATTTTATGGCCCTCCGCAGGAATGGATTGAGAGAAAAATTGATAAATATAGATTATCAAATATAGTCAAGCAGTTAGGGGTAGTTTCTTGGCATGACTGTCTAGAGAGACAAAGGGAGTCGCAATTATTACTTTTTTTAAATTGGGGAGGAAAAGAAAAAGCAGCAAGTGGAGTATTCTCAGGAAAATTACTTGATTACCTTGCTTCGAGAAGGCCGATAATCGGCGTTGGAGGGATCGGGGAAGATAAAGTAATCAAAGAAATCTTTCTTGAGACCAAAGCTGGAACTTATTGCCCTCGACCAGAAGATATCAGAGAATGCCTTCTTAAGTTTTATTCGGAATATAAGAAAAAGGGGAAGGTGGATTATCGAGGAAATTCAGAAGCAATTAATAAATATAATAATAGGGAAATGTCGAGAAAATTTGCAAAAATTTTAAATTTATTCCAAAGATAAAACACAATTGATATGTTAAGTTTTATCTTAAACCTATTCTCATTTTTGATTTCTCCCAAAGGTTTAATCGTTATAATTTTTGGAATTATAAGTGCTAGTATTCTATTAGCAGTAGCCTTAAAGCCAATGCGTTTTTGGCCGTTATTGTTGATATTTACCATAGGAGCAGGGGGAATAGCTATTCGATCAGTGGGTTTTTTAGATGAATATCTTATAGGTTGTGTTCTTTTAGGCACTTTTCTAGCGATGTCAATTAGTGCAGTTCGGCTTAAAAATTCACCTAAAAATAGATGGGAAAAGCTTCATCTTCTAGCGTTTCTTTTAATGATTAGCTATATGGTAGTTCAGGGCGTCTATGGTTCGCTAGACGGAGAGAGCTTGCAGAAAATCCGTTGGCCAATTTATTTTGCAATGTTAGGCATTATTGCGTTGATAATTTCCAAGGATGGTTTTCCTGTTCCTTCTAAAAGGAAATTGTCGCTGATCATTGCCTTATCTGGTTTAACTTATTTTTTATTATACAGCGCAAGCGGATTATTCTATGAAATTATTCTTGGGGAATCAAGGTGGAATCTTCTGGGAGGGAGTTGGGCGGGTACTACCTATACCGTTTTTCCTTTAGTCGCAGTAATACCAGCTCTAATTTTTCTTTTTAAAGATAAAAGATACGCCTATCGATTAATCGCTTCAATAACTTTACTGTCAATAATATTTTTTTCTTTCTATTTTGAATCGCGTATTTCTTGGCTACTTATTATAGGATTTTTTATCGCTGGGTTGCCCTTACTAGGTTTTCGTAAGGTTATTCTTTCCTTTATTACTTTTTTGCTAGTTCTCAGCCTTTTTATTAATTTTATTTGGCCAAAGTGGTTCACTGCAGATGTTTTTAAAAATCTTCTGATTGATACTACTAAAGCGGTATGGCAACCATCAGAAGCTCATGATACGGGGAGATTGATGCACTTGCAGATTGCTTTCCCGATTATTAGTTCCGATTGGAAAACTTTTCTTTTTGGTTATGGTTTTCGGACATCTAGACCGTTGATAGGACCCAGTTTGGCCAAATTATGGATAGAGCGCGGTAGGCCGGATGTCGCCGAAAAAGTAAAAGACTATCATTCAACTATTGCCTTTACCGCCTTGGTTACCGAAACAGGAATAATTGGATTATTATTATTAATTTTGAATTTTCTTTTTACTGCTCGCAAGATTCTTTTTAAAAAAATAATTCAAGGAAAACTTATGCTTTTGTTTTCACTCTTGGCAACATTTTTGTGGTTATTAAGTGGAACCGTACTGGATATCGTTCTTTTTTATTTGATGATAATGCCCTCCGGATTGCTTACTCAATTAAGTAAAAGCGAAACGGAATAATGCTTTTAAAGCCATGGTAATCTTATGAAAAAAATTTGCATTTTGACTAGTGTTCATTCTGCTCTAGATATAAGAATTTTTCATAAAGAGGCCAAAACCCTAGCAAATGCTGACTATAGCGTTGTGTTGATCGCGCAGCACAATAAAGAAGAGATTATCAGTGGCATAAAAATAATTCCTTTATCAAGACCTAAAAATAGATTTTGTAGAATATTCTTTTTGACAAAAAAAGTATATGGCTTAGCTCTAGAACAAAAGGCAGATATTTATCACTTTCACGATCCGGAATTTTTACCATGGGCAGTAAAATTAAAAAGAAAAACTGGAGCGAAGATAATTTATGATGTTCATGAAAATGTGCCAAAGCAGATTCTTTCAAAATACTGGATACCTAATATTTTAAAGGGGTTTATTGCTTTATTGGTAAATGTTCTTGAAAAGTTTTATGCAAGAAAAATGGATAGAATAATCGTAGCCACCGAAAATATATCTGAAAGATTTCCAAGGGAAAAGACTGAGGTTATTAGAAATTTCCCAGATTTTTCAAAAATAAATAATATATTGCCTATTGATTATAATAAAAAACTCCCCATCGTTCTTTATCAGGGGGGCATAGTAGAAATTCGTGGTATAAGGCAAATAGTCGCAGCGGCTGGTACATTAAAAGAAAAGATAGAATTGTGGCTTATAGGGTCTTTTTCACCAGCCAATTTCAGAAAAGAAATTTTGACTAAAAAGACAGAGGCTTATATAAAATATAAGGGCTATTTGCCTTTTGAAAAGATGTGTCGTTTTCTTAAAAGAGCGGATATTGGTTTGGTTCTTTTTTTACCCGAGCCTAATCATATTGAATCTTTGCCTAATAAAATTTTTGAATATATGGCGGCGGGGATTCCGGTAATCGCTTCAAATTTCCCCTTATGGAAAAATATTATCGAAGAAAATAAATGCGGTATTTGTGTGAATCCATTGGAGCCAAAAGAAATTGTTAAGGCGATTGAATATTTGATAAAATATCCGGAGAAGGCGAAAGAGATGGGAAAAAATGGTAAAAAAGCAGTCTTGGAAAAATACAATTGGGAAAACGAAAGTAGAAAGTTGTTAAAAAATTACGAAAAACTTGTGGAACGATAACAATATGAAAAACATCTGGTTTTTTAATCATTACGCAACAAAAGAAGATGAGCCAGCGACTAGGACTTATGATTTTAGTAGAGAATTAACGAGAAGGGGATATAATATAACGATTTTTGCTTCTAGCTTCAGTCACTATAAATTAGAGGAGAAATACCTTAAAGATGGTCAGGGCCATAAGACTGAACACTGCGAGGGAGTAAAATTTATTTGGATCAAAACATTTCCTTATAAAAAAAACGATTGGAGAAGAGCTTTAAATATGCTAAGTTATGGGTGGCGCGTTTTTTGGTTAAGCTTGAAGATTAAAGAAAAGCCAGATGTTATTATAGGCACAAGTATTCATCCTTTTGCTGCCCTTTCCGGTTTTTTTGTTTCAAAAGTTAAGAAAAGCCGTTTTTTTCTTGAAATTACGGATATATGGCCAGAAATGCTTATCGATATGGGCCTTATTCCCAGAAGAAGTTTCCGAGGTTTATTTCTTAAGGTTGTATCTCACTATCTTTATAGAAAATCTGAAACGATTATTATTTTTCCGCCTTACGTTAAAGAATATCTCATTTCTCTTGGCGTATCTAAAAATAAAATTACCTGGATTCCGAATGGAGTTAATTTCTCAAGGTTTAAAGATGTGGTTCCCTACAGTGGCAAAAAAGGTGACAATTTTGTTTTTATGTATACGGGTATTCACTCTCCTTATGCTGATCTAGGGACTGTACTAAAAGCGGCCTCAACCTTGCAAAGAGACGGTATAGAGAATGTAAAATTTATTTTTGTCGGAGATGGAACAGAAAAGAAAAATTTAATCAAACTTAGCAAGATATTAGATCTTAATAATGTTGAATTTCGCGACATGGTTCCTAAGAAAGAGATTGCGAGAGTTTTTACCGAAGCTGATTTTTTCATATCTATTATCAAAGATATTGTTGTAAAGTATGGCGTAAGCTCTAATAAGCTTAATGATTATTTGGCAGCTGGCCGTCCTATAATTTTTGCTGTGAGATCTAAAAATAATCCCGTAGAAGAAGCAGGGGCAGGAATAACAATAAGCCCTCAAGACGCAGAAGTTTTTTCAGAAGCTGTTAAAAAAATGATAAATTTAACCGAAGAAAAAAGAATTGAAATGGGACAAAATGGTCGGAAATACGCTGAGAAATTTTTAGACATTAAACTTTTAACGCATAAACTCGAAGAATTAATTAATAGTAAGTAACAATGGAGCAGCGAAAACAAAAAGAGATCGAATATTATAATAGGCAGGCCCAAAGAGTGCTAGAGATAAGGGAAGTCGATAAGGTTGATTTTGAAGGGTTTTATCCGCTAGTCTTAAGCAGTTATTCTTTTTTATATAGACTTATAGAAAAATTTTGCCGAAAAGGGGAAGTTTTAGATTATGGTTGCGGCAATGGCATTCATTCTGTTTTTATAGCTAAACAAGGAGCAGAAGTTATCGGTATAGATTTATCAGAAAAATCTTTGGAGATTGCTACAAAAAGAATCAAAAAAGAAGAAATGGAGGATAAGATAGAATTTCTAAAGATGGACTGCGAGAAATTAGACTTCCCCAATAATTTTTTCGATGTGATTTTTGATGGTGGAACTTTTTCTTCTCTTGATTTGAGTAAAGCGTATCCAGAACTATTGCGTATTTTGAAACCGAGAGGTCATTTAATTGGTATCGAAACATTTGGACATAATCCTTTTACTAATTTAAAGAGAAAAATAAATAAATCAATTGGTAAAAGGACTAGTTGGGCGGCAGAACATATTTTAAAGATAGATAACTTAGAAGAGGCAAAAAAATATTTTAATAAAATTGAGGTTTATTATTTTCATTTAATTTCTTGGTTAGCATTTCCTTTTTTGAATTTAGCTTGGGGTAAGGCGTTATTGAAATTATTAGAATCCATTGATAGGGTTTTATTAAAGATACCCTTTTTTGAAAAATATGTGTTTAAGGTAGTTTTTGTTTTTAGCGAGCCGAAAAAATGATAAAAAGATTGTTTGATATTATATTTTCTTTATTGGGGATAATATTAATTTCCCCCTTGTTTTTAATCATTTCCTTTTTAATAAAACGAGAGTCTCCAGGGCCTGTTTTTTTTAGAGGAGTAAGGGTAGGTAAAAGAGGCAAGGAATTCCGTATTTTTAAATTCAGAACCATGGTTGTTAATGCTGAAAAATTGGGAGGACCTTCTACCTCTGGCGACGATCCTCGTCTGCTAAAAATAGGCCACTTTTTGAAGAGATATCAGCTAGATGAATTACCTCAATTAATAAATGTTTTGGAAGGAGATATGAGTCTAGTAGGGCCAAGACCAGAGGTGAGGATGTATGTTAATATGATGAGCAAGGAAGAAAGAAGAATTATTCTTTCAGTGAAACCTGGAATGACAGATTTAGCTTCCTTATGGAATTTTCACGAAAGTGATGTTCTAAAAGGAAGCCTTGATCCAGAAAAAACTTATCAAGAGAAAATAAGGCCGACGAAAATTCGACTTCAGATGAGGTATGTAAAAAACCGTTCATTTCTGCTAGACTTAAAGATAATCATAAAAACGATAATAAAATTATTCTATTAATGAATAGTCTTAAAGACTACAAGGAAATTGCTGCCGAGGCAAGGAAAAAAGTACTTGAAATGATATATAGAGCCCAAACGTCGCACATTGGCAGTAATTTTAGTTGCATTGACTTATTGGCAGTTATCTTCGAAAAAATTAATTTAGATAAAGATAAAATAGTTTTAAGCAAGGGCTGGGCTGCGGCTTCACTTTATTACTTCTTGTGGAAGAAGGGCAGAATTACCGGGGAGGAATTAGATAGTTATTGTCAGCCTGGGAGTAAATTTATCGGGTTAGCGGAACCCATCATTCCCGAAATTCCTGCGGCTGGTGGCTCTATGGGGTTTGGTTTACCTTTCGGGACTGGATTCGCTTTGGCAAAGAAGATAAAAAAAGAAGAGGGAAAAACTTTTGTTCTTATGTCAGACGGTGAAATGGATTGCGGGACTACTTGGGAGTCGGCGTTGATTGCAGCTCATAATAGATTGGATAATCTGGTTGTTATTATTGATTTTAATGGTCTGCAGGCGATGGGCAAGGTTAAAGATATCTTGAATATTGATCCCTTAAAAGATAAGTGGCAGGCTTTCGGTTGGGATGTGCTGGAGATTAATGGGCATAATTTTGAGGAAATAGAAAAATCACTCGTTGCGCTCTCTAGCGAAAAACCAAAAGTTATTGTTGCTAGAACAATAAAGGGTAAGGGTGTAAGCTTCATGGAGGGAGATAATGTGTATCATTACAAAGCTCCGTCCGAGGAAGAGTATACAAAAGCATTAAAGGAATTGAAATAATTTATTTCAATGGCTGAAATAACTAAACAACAAGATACGAGAAGAACTTTCGTCGAGACATTAAACAAATTAGCGGAAAATGATCCGAATATCGTTGTTATTATCCCCGATGTTGGCTTCAATTATTTAGATGATCCCAAAAACAAATTTAAAGTTCTGAATCTTGGTGTAACCGAGCAAAGTACGATGATAATTGCCGCAGGAATGGCTCTATCTGGCCTTAAGCCCTACGTATACAGTATGATTAATTTCGTTACTTTTCGGCCGTATGAGGCGGTTCGCAATGCCGTTTGTTTGCATAATGCTAATGTAAAAATCATTGGAGTTAAGGGCAGCGAGAAATATAAATTTTTGGGTTTTAGCCATAATCTTATTATTGAAAATGAAGAAATAAAAGCTCTAGAGAATTTACCTGACTTCAAATGTTTTATTGCGGAAGATATAGAAGAAGTCAAAAGGGTCATTTTGGAAACATATAAAACAAATTTACCTTGTTATATAAGAATCTAATTCTATGATTTACAAAGTTCCTTTTGTTGACGTTCCGAAACATTATCGAAGTATAAGAGAGGAGGTTTTAAAAACGATAGACGACGTTTTATCGAGAGGTGATTTGATTTTAAGAAAAGATGTCGAGGAATTGGAAAAGAATATTGCTTCTTTTATCGGTACAAAATATGCTGTAGCTCTGAATTCCGGCACAGATACAATGTTTCTTCCTTTAAAGGCGCTTGGCATTGGCTCGGGCGATGAGGTTATTACGGTTTCTCACACCTTTGTGGCTTCAATCGCTGTTATCGTTAATTGTGGAGCAAAACCTGTTCTAGTAGACGTTAAAGATGATTTTACAATGGATGTCGATAGAATAGAGGCGGCAATTACAGAAAGGACAAAAGCAATAATACCAGTTCATCTTAATGGCAGAGTTTGCCAGATGAATAAAGTGATGGAAATTGCTAAGAAGCATAATTTGATTGTTATCGAAGATGCCGCTCAGGCGTTGGGCTCAAAATATAATAATAAAATGGCTGGTTCTTTCGGATTAGTTGGTTCTTTTAGTTTATATCCGTTTAAGGTTTTAGGTTGTTTTGGCGACGGCGGCGTTTTGACGACTGACGACGAAGAATTAGCCGGTAAAATAAAATTATTAAGAGATCACGGTCAAAAAAGTAAAACGGAAATAGTTTGTTTCGGGTGGAATTCGAGACTGGATAATGTTCAAGCCGCCATTTTGAATTTAAAGTTTAAATATCTTCCTAAATATATTCAACGGAGAAGAGAAATAGCTTCTCTTTACAATGAGGGATTGGCTGGTGTCGCGGGAGTCAAATTACCCCCCTCTCCCGATTCGGATGAAAAATACTTCGATAATTTTCAGAATTTTGTCTTAAAAGCAGAAAAGAGAGACGAACTCTTTAATTTTCTCAAAGACAAGGGGGTGGAAACTTTGATTAAAGATCCCATTGCTAACCATCTTCATCCTGGCTTGGGGCTTTCTCATTTTAAACTTCCTTATACGGAAAAATTAGCGCAAGAAGTTATTTCTTTGCCGATGTATCCCGAATTAACACAAGAACAGATAGAGTATGTGATAGAAAGTATTAGGGGTTTCTATGAGTAATTTCCCCGATAAAATCTTTAAGAAAACCGCCAGAGTCAGAGCGTTGTTCTTCCTCGTAGGAGATATAATTTTAATTATCTCCTCGGTTTATTTAGCTTTTTTAGTCAGATTTGAGGGGCAAATTCCTTCGCGATATCTTTCCAGTATTGAAGGAATAATCATATTATCACTGTTAATTACAGTTCCTGTTTTCTATTTCTTTAAACTCTATTATTTTACTTGGGCATATGTCAGCACTGAAGAATTGATTTCTTTAACAAAAGGGACTATCTTGAGTTTTTTAATTACAATTGCCGCATTTCTCATTTTGCGAGATTACCCTCTTTTTAGTGGCTTTCCAAGATCCACGCTTTTTATTACTTACTTCTTTATTTTTATTCTGTGCGGAGGCCTCCGTTTTTCGAAAAGGCTTTATTCTAAGATTTTTCCGACCGGAAAGAAAGAAAAAAAAGAAAGAACCTTAATCGTAGGAGCTGGAGACGCGGGGGAGCAGATTCTGAGAAGCATATCTGTTTTCAATTCCAGCCATTATCTACCCATAGGCTTTGTAGACGATAATTCGGTAAAGCAAGGGACATCAATCCACGGATTAAAGGTTTTGGGCAGGATAAAAGATATCCCCGAGATTGTTAAAAAATATAATATTGAGGGATTGATTATTGCTATTCCTTCAGCTGATTCCCAAGTCATCCATGCGGCTATTGAAAAAGGAAGAGAGGCAGAGCTTAAAAATATTAAAATAGTTCCGCCGATAGAGGAGATAATGGCCGGTAAAATTACCATTGGCCAGCTGCGCGAGGTTGAAATGAGTGATTTGTTGGGTAGGGACAGGGTTTCTCTAGATCAAAAAGCAATTGAAAACTTCATTCAGAATAAAAACATTTTGGTTACCGGGGGTGCCGGTTCCATTGGTTCTGAGCTTTGCCGGCAAATCGCAAAATTCAACCCTTCTTCACTTTTGATTTTGGATCAAGACGAAACAGGCATTTTCAATATCTCCAGAGAATTGAAGGAGAGCTTCCCGGAGTTGAACAAAGTTGCCTTGGTGGCAGATATTACGGATGAGGATAAAATCGCAAAGGTATTTGAAGAATTCCAGCCCAACGTCGTTTTTCATGCGGCTGCCTACAAACACGTGCCTTTAATGGAAAAATATTCCGATGAAGCAATCAAAAATAATGTTTTTGGCACGGAAATAGTAGCTAGCGCTGCAATCAAGAATAAAGCGGAAAAATTTATTTTTATTTCTACCGATAAGGCGGTAAACCCTTGCTCCGTTATGGGAGCCACTAAAAGGCTGGGGGAGATGATTTGCCAGGTTTTTAATCAAAAGAATTCTACCAAATTCATCTCAGTCAGATTCGGCAACGTTCTAGATAGTCGGGGAAGCGTAATCCCTATTTTTAGGGAAAAAATCAAAAAGAGAGAGCCCATAGAGGTTACCCACCCGGAAATGAAAAGGTATTTTATGGTAACGAGCGAGGCTTGCCTCTTAGTTATGCAGGCTGGTACCATGGGCCAGGGCGGAGAAGTTTTCGTTTTAGATATGGGAAGCCCGATTAAGATAATAGACTTGGCAAAAGAAATGATACGGCTTTCTGGTTTAGAGCCAGACAAAGACATCCCTATTGTTTTTACCAAGCCAAGACCTGGAGAAAAATTGTTTGAAGAGATTTTGACCGCTGAAGAGGGTACCATTGCCACTCAGAATCAGAAAATTTTTATGGCCAGGCTTTCAAAAATAGATGGGAAAAAACTGAATAATAATCTGGAAGGATTGAGAGAAACAATCAAAAAAGCTGATAGGCAGGAATTAATAGATGTATTGAAAGAAATCGTCCCATCTTATAAACCGAATGTTATTCTTTAAAATATTACAACAATTATTACTGCCCAGTTCTTTTGTTTTGCTTTTAATTGTCATCGGATTGTTTTTCTGGGTTATTTCGAGAAGAAAAACCCTAGGAAAGGTTTTGATGCTTTTCGGTATTCTGCTTTATTACTTGTTTTCCATAACGATTATAAGTAATTATCTGCTCTCGCCCCTAGAGAATAAATATTCCCCCTTGGAAGAAGGGGATATGGGAAAAGCAGACAAGGTAGTTCTTCTCCTGGGGGGCAAAGAAGCCGATATTTTAAGGGGGAGCGAGGTTTTGCGTATTTCGTATTTGAGAAATCAAGAGGTGAAGATAATCATTTCAGGCACTGATCCTTTACTGCCTACCAGCGAGGAAGCTCTAGGGGTCAAAAGGTTTTTTATCAGCAGGGGACTAGAAGAAGAGAATATAATTATCGAAGGTCAGTCAAGGAATACCTGGGAGAACATCAGAAACGTGAAGGAAATGGTAGAAAAAGAGCCCTTTTTCTTAGTTACCTCCGCTTACCATATGGAAAGAGCCAAAAGAGAGTTTGAGAAGGTGGAAGCTAATTTCATCCCAGCTCCGACAGATTTTAAGGTGAAAACGGAAAAGTATAATGCTCTTGATTTCTTCCCGGACGCCCAAAACCTGAGAAATTCCGACTTGGCCGTTCACGAATACCTTGGTATTTTGTGGTACAGTTTCGTATATTGATTATCTTTCCCAAAAGTATATAATAAGAACATATGGAAGATGAAATTGACTTGATGGATTACGTCAAAGTAATCTTGAAAAGAAAACTTTTTATTTTATCTTTGTTTTTAGCGGCGGTAATTGTGGCCGCGATTTTCAGCTTTCTTTCACCGAAGATTTACAAAATTGATACGGTTTTAGAAATTGGGAAAATAGGCGGAGAAACGGTAGAAAGCCCAAAGCAGTTGATGGGAAGGATCGAGGGAGACGTTTATGGAGCCCTGATCAGGACGAAGCTGGATATTCCAGAGATAGAATATCCGATAATAAAAGTTGAAAATCCGGAAGACACAAGCGTAATAAAGATGGAAATAGAATCTAGTGACACTGAGAAATCCGAGAAGGTTTTAGATGAAAAAAACGAGTTAATTGTTACGGAACATCAGGGGAAAATCGAATTAGGAAAAGAACTCCTACGGAAAAGAATTGAGCTTCTTGAAGAAGACATTAAGGTTTCGCAAAAAGATATTGAAAGAACAGAAATTAAGATTGTTTCCTTGGGGCAGGAGCAAAGCAGCTTAGAAGAGAAGGTTGATGCTCTAGAGGGGATTTTAATTTACCAACAAGATCCTGGAACTCAGTTTGCCTTGTTCGACACTAAAGAAAAGCTAGAAGCGAAAAAACAAGAAATAGAGAATAGGTATTTGCAAATTAACGCTTTAGAAAAACAGATTAACGATTTGAAAAATCAAATTAATTCTTTAGAAAATCAGATAGAAAACATTCAACCCACTTTGATAATAAAAGATCCGACCGTTTCGGAAAAACCAATCAGCCCAAGGCCTCTGCTTAATATGGCCATAGCCGGCATTCTGGGATTATTTATAGGAACATTCCTAGCTTTCGGAAGAGAGTGGTGGGAGAAAGCTAAATAGCAATCTTGACAAAAGCTGATTTATTTGTTATCATTTAGGCAGTGAGTGTTCCGCAAGGAACTCTACTAAGTCGACAGATCCCACTCGAGCGGGATCTGTTTTTATTGCGCCAAATAAAAAGGCGGATGAGTTAACTCCAAACTAAGTCTTTAGTGAGTGCTGCCATCCGCCCAATTACATTTTAACAAAATATTGTTACAATACAACAATATGCATATTGAAAAAGAATTGCCCGGAATCAAGAAAAACGTTTCACTGAAAAATTTCACTACTTTCAGGATCGGCGGCAAGGCTAGGTATTTTTTTGTTGCCAGAACGGAAGAAGATCTAATAAAGGCAATTATCGCTGCAAAAAAAATAAAACTGCCTTTCTTCATTCTCGGAGGAGGAAGTAATGTTTTGGTTTCCGATGGCGGATTCAAGGGGCTGGTTATCAAATATGGCCAGCCACTTTCTTCTTGCGTTTCAAAAGGTCCAGAGTGGGCAGCTGGTATTCCCGGAACGATCCAGGGAGCGGTTTACGGCAATGCCGGAGCTTTCGGCAGATCAATGAAAGACGTTGTTAAAGAGGTTGAAGTTTTCGATGTCAAAACGGAAAAGATTAAAATTCTTAAGAATAAAGACTGCCGTTTTTCTTACCGAAACAGCATTTTTAAAAAAAATAAGAACCTAATTATTCTTTCTGTAAAAATCAAAACAAAAAAGAGCGATGCTGAGAAAATAAAACAATATTTGGATTATAAAAAACAAAACCATCCTTGGAATTATCCTTCAGCAGGTTCGGTTTTTAAAAATCCTGATGGTTTTTCTGCAGCCTGGTTGATAGAAGCATGCGGATTGAAAGGAAAAAGGGTTGGCAAGGCTGAAATTTCAAAAAAACACGCCAATTTCATCGTTAATTTGGGCGGAGCCAAGGAAAAAGACGTAATCAAGTTGATAAATATTGCAAAAAAAACGGTAAAGAAAAAATTTAAAATTAATTTGCAAGAAGAAATTCAATTTTTATAAATTTTTCAGTTATGCACACTTGACAAAGTTGTGCAAAATGAAAAAATAAACTAATACGCAGACAGTTGGTCGACTGTTTGCAACGACTTTTTCTAAAAATCGTTACCATTTTCATGGCAAAGAAAAAAGCAAAGAAAAAGAAGAAGAAATAACTTCTTTTTGACAATCCCGCGCGTCGATTCTGTTCTTGCGGGATTGTTTTTTTGTCTTGACAAATTTTTTAAAAATGATATAAAGGAAAATAATATCAGTAACGAGTTAACCGCTTTTTTTAACTCTTTGTTTTTTCCCGGTGAACCCATCGGGATTAGCTGGGGGAGCTTATAAACTTCTCCTTTCGGTAAGCGGTTGGCTGCACTGGCATGACCAAGAAAACAAAGAGATCCATTCAATGGGTCCAAAAAACAAACGAACAAAAATACGCGGGCGTTCATCTGATAGCCGAGTTTTGGAATGGAAAAATTATCGAGGACTCAAAGAAAATTGAGAAAATTTTGCTTGAGGCGGTAAAAAGAGCCCAGAGCACTCCTTTAAAAGTTATAACTCATAAGTTTTTACCCCAGGGAATAACCGGGGTTGTTTTGTTGGCCGAGTCCCATATCGCTTTTCATGCCTGGCCGGAGTTTAATTATCTGGCGATTGACATTTTCACTTGCGGTAACAAAGCCATGCCCCACAAAGCTCTGGAATATTTCAGGGAAGCTTTCCAGCCGGAAAAGGTTGAGATTAAAGAGATAAAAAGAGGTAAGGTCAAGAAATAACATGGCTTTAGAAAAAATAAACAACGAATTATGGTTCAAAGAAGAGCTTTTTCCGGACATTACCCAGATGATAAAGGTTTCCAAGGTTTTAGCTAAAAGAAAAACGAAAGATTCCAAAGGAAAGTTTTTGCAGGACTTGTTGGTTTTAGACACTCAGCGTTTCGGCAAGATGCTCGTTCTGGACGGCATAGTCCAGTTTACCGAGGCAGACGAGAAATATTACCAGGAACCCCTTGTCCACTGCGCTTTATTTTCTCATTCCAACCCCAAAAACGTTTTGGTTATCGGCGGAGGAGACGGGGGAGTTTTAAGAGAAATTCTGAAACATCCGGTAAAATCAATTGACCTGGTCGATATCGATAAAGAAGTGATAGATCTTGTCAGAAAATACGTTCCGGAGATGGCCGGAGATTCCTGGGACGATGCCAGACTCAAGGTTCATATCCAGGACGGAGCAGTTTTTATAAAGAAGACGAAAAAGAAGTTTGACGCAATCATTATTGACTCTCCCGATCCTATCGGTCCGGCTGCCAGTCTTTTTAAAACTTCCTTTTATTTGGACTGCAAGAAAATTCTTTCCCCGAAGGGCGTTATCATCCGCCAGACCGGGTCAAGCGTTTTTCAGCCAGAAGAAATGCCGTCAAGTTTTCGCCAGATGGAAGAAATGTTCCCGGAGGTCCAGCCTTTCATCACTTCCGTTGCCACCTATATCGGCGGATATTTTTCTTTCGTGGCAGCTTCCATGGAAAAGGGGACTTTCAAGAAATCTTTGGGTAAGATCCAAAAAAGGTTCAATGATTTAAAATTAAAAACAGAATGGTACACTCCGAATATGCACAAGGCTTCAATGGTTCTGCCAAGAGAACTGGCAGATTCCTTAAAAAAAACTGAATACGGCATTGAATTAATAGTTGATCTGTATGACTGCGATTATTCGGTCATTACTTCGCGGGAAAAGCTTCGTAGATTCGCCAAAGAAATCTGTCAGGTTATTAAAATGAAGCCCTACGGCGAACCAATTATTCCCGATTTCGGTTTTTCCTTGTCCAAGACGGCCGGCCCTTCGTTGGTCCAACTGATTGAATCCAGCGGCATTACCGCACACTATTCTCCGCACTGGCGCCTGGTTTGTCTGAATATCTTTACCTGCAGGTCTTTTGACGTAGAGAAAACGTTTAAATTCGTAAAAGATTTTTTCGGTTCGCAAAGGGCGGTTGCCTATCTTCTGAAGAGAGGAGGCAGGGTTTTCAATAAAGATTTTGAAATAATCAAGGTTAACCTAAAATGAAAAACAAACTTTTAAGTTATCTGCTAAGGGGGAAGATTAACTTCTGGAAAATGACTTCCCGCATGACTTACATGCCGGGCTGGGTTTCTGCTCTGAAGAGAATGGAAAAAGACGGCTTGGTGGAAATAAAAAACACTTATATCTCACTTACTTCAAAAGGAAGGAAAACAGCTTCCGCTTTAAAGCTTGTCCCTCAAGAACTTCCTTTCCTCGGCGCCTGCGAATTGAAGCCGGACGAAAAACTGCTTAAAAAATATAAAAAATACAGAAAGGGCAAGCTTTTCGAGAAGGAAGAGTTTGACCAGCTGCAGATTACCGAAGAGGGAGTCGTCAAGAAAATCGGGGTCATGAGAAAGTTGGGAGATTTAACGGGCAAAAGGATTATTTGTTTGGGGGACGACGATCTGGTGGGTATAGCCCTGGCCCTGACCGGAGAACCCAAAGAAATAACGGTTCTGGATATAGACAAGGAAGTTTTAGATTACGAGAACAGCGTGCTCAAAAAGCTGGGTTACGGGAAAAGCGCCTTTTCCTGCGATTTTTTAAAACCCATACCCGAAAGATTCAGGGGAAAGTATGATGTTTTCATAACTGAGCCGCCTGACACGGTAAAGGGAGTTACCCTGTTCTTTTCCCGGGGAGTGGAATGCCTTAATGAAAAAGGAGGACTGGCTTACCTTGGGATTTCCAGGAACGACCTTAAAGCAGAGGAGTTTCTGCAGATAGAGGAGAATGTTTTTAAGATGAAAGGCTTGGTTAGTGACATGTTTTCTCATTTTGAGGGATATAATCCGAGCAAGATTGATTTTGACTGGGTTATCGGCCTGCCAAAGGGCGTGACGGACGTGGCCAAGGAGCCTTGGTTCTTTTCCGATCTCTGGCGGGTGGAAGTTCTCCAGGGAGCCAAACCTCTCGTTAAAGGAAAAAAGGGAGCCAAGTTCCGCAAAGGATTCATCAAAACAGAGATCCATCTTAATGAATAGGGCTTTAAAAATTCTTCTCTCGGTTGATTTCTTGGTTATTTTTTCCGGGGCAATGATCGGGCCTTTTTATGCGGTTTTCGTCATTGACCGCGTGGGAGGCGACTTGCTGGACGCCGGCATATCCTGGTCTATCTTTGCCGTGGTTTCGGGAATAATCACCCTTTTAATCGGAAAAATGACCAATTCCGCAAGGGAGCAGGAACTGGTCATTGCTGCAGGTTATTTGATCTCCGGATTGAGCTTTCTGGGTTATTTGCTCGTTGACAGCATCTGGGAACTGTTCTTGATTCAGGTTTTCCTCGGGATAGGCGGGGCCATATCTTCCCCGGCTTACAGCGCAGTTTACTCCGCTCATCTGACCAAGGGAGAATTTATCTTCCAGTGGGGCAGCTGGGAAGGCATGAACAAGATAGCTTTGGGAGTGGGGGCTTTGGCTGGCGGCCTGATCGTTTCTTTTTTCGGCTTTACTCCTCTTTTTATCCTGATGGGGATTTTGCCCATTGTCAGCAGCCTAGTTATTCTTTTATTGCCGAGAGAACTGCTTTGATCGGAAAAAGAACCGCTATTGACATTTTTAGTAAAATATATTATAAATATAATCAGCTAAACCCGATAAGGGTTATTTTTATTACTAAATTGGGAGGAGAAATGGAAAAGCAGATTGTATTGGAACATGATTTTGGATTCCGGGACGGAGCTTCCAGCGTTATGGAAGGTGTAATAGACAGAATTGATCCTGATATAAAGGTAAAACTTCTTACGCCCCATGTGGCAGCTTTCGATCATCAAGAGGGTGCCTTCTTACTCTTGACCAATTACTGGCATTTCAGGAAAGGGACCGTTTTCATAGCGGTTGTTGACCCGGGAGTAGGGACCGACAGGAAGATTCTATTGGTCCAGACTGAAAATTATTGTTTCGTCGGGCCGGATAACGGTATTCTGGGGCCAGTGATGGAAGCGGAGAAGATAGAAAGGATTATCGCCCTCAATAATTTGAAGACCAGAGAGGCTGTATGGAAATTAACTAAAGACGATTATTTCCTAAGACCAAGCTCTGATGTCTTTGAGGGGCGAGATATCTATTGTCCGGCAGCCGCGCTATATATCCAAGGAGTGACCGACTTAGGTGAGGAAATCAAGCTGGACGAACTAAAGAAGCTCAGTTTTGTTCCGAGGCCCGTGCAGGACAACTCTATGGGTTGCGAAGTGATTTTTATTGACGACTACGGTAATCTATTGTTGAGCTGTACGGAACAGGATCTCAACGAGTTTGCAGGCGGTCAGGAGTGTGCCATTGCTTTCAAGGATCAGATTATTCCTCATATCAGCAAGACCTACGCTAATGCCGAAATAGGAGAATTAATTGCTGTTTTTGGGGGAGACTTCGAACATCCGATAAGGGGCGATTTCTTAGAGATAGCGATTAACGAAGGGAACGCCGCCAGGACCTTCAAGATGAAAAAGGGCGATAAGGTAATAATTGAAAAGTAATATTAAAAGGAGGTAGGAAAAATAAAAAAGGGGAAGCTGCAAAGCTCCCCCTTTATTTATTCGTTAAAAAGTTATAGAATAAACGGGTATTATGTCAATAATCAATAAAATATTCGGCGATGCCAACGAGAATTATCTAAAGAAGCTGGAGCCGGTTGTCAAAAAAATAAACTCTCTGGAAAAAGAATTCGAGAGTTTTTCTAATGAGAAACTGAAAGAAAAAACCCGGGAGCTCAAGGAGAGACTGGAAAAAGGAGAAACGCTGGATGGTATTCTTCCCGAAGCCTTCGCCCAAGTTAGGGAAGCTGCCAAGAGGGTTCTTGGCCAGAGGCATTTTGACGTCCAGATAATCGGCGGTATTGTCTTGCATCAGGGCAGGATTGCCGAGATGAAAACAGGAGAAGGAAAAACCCTGGCCGCCACCCTGCCTTTATACCTCAATGCTCTGGAAGGAAAGGGAGCTCATTTGGTGACGGTGAACGATTACTTGGCTCGCAGGGATACCGTCTGGATGGGCCAGATTTATCATGCGCTTGGCCTGTCTGTCGGCTGCATAGCTCATGAGACAGCCTACGTTTACGATCCTGCTTACCAGCAGGCAAGCGCCGAAACAGACAGCGAAAGGGATAAGGTCGGCGGATTTAAGGTGGTGGAGAGTTATCTGAGGCCGTGTGAGAGGAAGGAAGCATACGGAGCTGACATTACTTACGGCACCAACAATGAATTCGGCTTTGACTATTTAAGAGACAATATGGCTTATGATCTGAATCAGCAAGCGCAGAGAGGGTTTAATTTCGCCATTGTTGACGAGGTTGATTCCATTTTGATAGACGAGGCCAGGACTCCCTTGATCATTTCTGCTCCTGACACGGAAAGCTCCAAGTTCTACCAGGAATTTGCCAGGATCATTCCCCAGCTGGATTCCAAGACTGACTACCAGATAGACGAAAAGATGAAGGCGGTCACTTTGACCGAGTCCGGCATAAACAGGGTTGAAAAGATTCTGGGGCTGAACAATATTTACGAGGAAAAAGGAATGAAATACCTGCGCTACCTAGAGCAGTCCTTAAGAGCGGAAGTGCTTTTCAAAAGAGACAGGGACTACGTGGTCAAGGACGGCCAGGTGATTATTGTCGACGAGTTTACCGGCAGACTGATGCCAGGGCGTCGCTGGTCAGGAGGGCTCCATCAGGCAGTCGAAGCCAAGGAAGGAGTTTATGTTAACCCGGAGTCTTTAACCTTAGCTTCCATCACCTTCCAGAATTATTTCAGAATGTATAAGAAGCTTTCGGGTATGACCGGAACCGCCGCCACTTCGGCGGAAGAATTCGACAAGGTTTACAAACTGGAGGTCATTGTTATCCCGACCAACAAGCCCATGAAAAGAAAGGACTCGCCTGACAGGATTTACAAGACCACAGAAGGGAAATTCAAAGCCGTAGTCCGGGAAATAAAGCAAAGGCACGAGCTGGGACAGCCGGTGCTGGTGGGAACTACTTCCATCGAGAAAAACGAGTATCTGGGAAAGCTCCTGGAAAGAGAAGGGGTGCCTCACCAGATATTAAACGCCAAGCAGCACGAAAAAGAAGGGCAGATTATCGCCCAGGCAGGAAGGCTGGGTCAGGTGACCATAGCCACCAATATGGCTGGTCGGGGCGTTGACATAATCTTAGGGGGAAACCCGGTTGATGAAAAAGAGGCTGAAAAAATAAAGGAACTGGGAGGGTTGCATATTATCGGCACGGAGCGCCATGAAGCAAGAAGAATAGATAACCAGCTGAGAGGAAGAGCGGGCAGGCAGGGGGACCCGGGCTCCTCGCAATTTTTCATTTCCCTGGAGGACGACTTAATGAGGATTTTCGCTTCCGACAGGATAAAATCGCTAATGACGGCCCTTAAGATCCCCGAAGACCAGCCTATTGAGGCGAGATTGGTTTCCGGCGCCATTGAATCCGCCCAGGAAAAGATCGAGGGAATGAATTTTGATCTGAGAAAGCATATTCTGGATTACGATGACGTCATGAACAGGCACAGAGAGATATTTTACAGGAAGAGAATAGAGGTTCTGCAGAAAGCCCAGGAAGACGGGCTGAAGTCCCAGATCCTGGAAATAATAAAGAAACAAGGGTACAAGGAGGAAGATTACCAGAAAAAGGAAACGGAACTGGGATCAGAAAGAATGAGGCAGGTTGAGAAAGTGGTTTTTTTGAGGATTCTGGACATGCTCTGGCTGGAGCATTTGGAAAACATGGATTATCTGAGGGATTCGGTAAGGCTGAGAGCTTACGGCCAGAGAGATCCATTGGTTGAATACAAGTCAGAGGGCCACAAAATGTTCCAGGAATTGTTAAAGAGAATAGAGGTTGGCGTTGCCAACACCGTCCTAAAAGTCAGCTTAACGGAACAGCCCCGGCAGGAAATGCCTGTTACGGTTTCGGCCAAAAAAGATAAGGTGGGCAGGAATGACCCTTGTCCCTGCGGTTCCGGTAAAAAATATAAAAAGTGCCATGGCAAATAAATGTTTTTTCTGCCTGCCGGTTGCTTAATTTTAATTCTTTTTATTCTCTTCCTGCCGGTCCTGTTCGTTCTCGGTTATTTTCACATTGTCACCGTCGGTTTTGAAAAACTAGGCATTTCTC
>JBAZEU010000005.1:0-40279 GCA_041653755.1 Minisyncoccota bacterium | reverse complement strand
CTAATACCGACAACTACCGAAAAGCTGATGGCACTGGCTGGATACCGGTTAACTTCACCAGCTTAACCACAACTCCCAATCCTTTAACCCTCTTACCAGTTGATCCCACCAACTCCACTTCCACAGGTCTCTACTATACCTATGTTAATGGAAGTTGGGAGTTAACTGCTTTATTCGAAACTACAAACTACCAAACTAAATACGGTTCTACTGACAATGGAGCTTCTCCCTCCTTATTTGAATTAGGCAACCATCTTAAGATTACTCCTAACGCTATGTCTCAGAGACCCTATATGAGCGTTTATCCACCGGAACAATCCGATATCTACGTAAAGGCGACGAGTAAATTTAACACAACATATTGGCCGTATTTCGTTACCGACCCAACAAAAAACCTAATTTCAACCCCTGTTAATAATCAATGGTATTCTGCAAATGCATATACAAATCAACGTTTTCATATTGATTTAGGTTCTGCAAAAATTATTAAAAGAATTTACTACGAAAATGCCCACAATTCTGGAGCAAGCGGTATGGTTTACGGTGTAAAAAATTTCACTTTCTGGGGAAGCAACAACCCGGCTGCTTTCGCAGATTTGGTTTATGGGAATGATGCTGAGTGGACGCAAATACCAACAGCAGTTACGTTATTCGACATACACGTTTCCGCCAACACTCCAGACCCTAAATATATTTTGGTTACCAACACAACAGCGTATAGATATTACGCATTTAAGTTCGCTAATACTTATTACAACGGAGATCTAATGGGCATCCGCCGAATAGAACTGCAGACAAATGATTAATGGATAGATTTTATTGCCTATTCACTTAAACTCAAAAATACGCTATCATTTATATATGACTACCCTTCAATTGAATGAAGGCGATATTTTTTTAAGGAGAGGCGAAACAGCAATTTTTCTGCTGCATGGATTTTTTTCAACCCCAGAAGAACTTACTTTAATCGCTAATATGTTAGCCGACGATGGGCTTACTGTTTATTGCCCTTGTCTGCCGAGCTATTCTTCCTACAAAAAAGCGTCGTTAATTGATTTTTGCAGCGCTGATTATGCTCAATGGCAGAAAGAGGCAGAAAAATCTTTTTTGGATTTTAAAAAAGAGTTTAACAAGGTTTACATCGGTGGACATTCCTGGGGGGCTAATTTAGCGATTCTTCTGGCCTCCAAACATGAAGTTGAAGGAATTATTTCTTTGGGAGCGGCCATCTATTTATCAATTTTCTTGCGATGGTCCAGGAAAATTGTGCCTTTTATAGCTAGAGTTTTGGTGAAAGAAAATGCGGTAGCTTTTTTTCAGGCGACTTCAGATTTAAATATATTAAATATGACCAACATCGTGAAAGAAACAAAAAAAGCGTTGCCAACGATTAAACAACCAATTCTCATAGTTCACTCGAAAGATGATAAAATGGTTTTGCCTCAATCAGCGGATTGTATCCGTAGAAGAGTCAGATCGAAAAACAAAAAACAGATTTTTGTTAAAAATAAACTCGATAATGGACACGGCTTGGTTTACGAAGAGTTAGGCCCCAAAATAGCTAAAGAAATCTCAAAGTTCATCTGTTTGAATTCCCAATAAGTTTAACTTTTTCTCTCTAGGGAATAGCTGCCGTCAGAATTATGGGTCAAGATAAAATGACGTTCGTTATCGTCTTCAAAAACAGCTATCCTTTTATTTCGTGCTTCGTCAAAAAATGGTTTTGCTTCCTGGGTATTTAAATCGGCCTGCAGATAGTAAACTCCCGGCTGGGCGTTTTCTTCATACATTACTTTATAATTATGGATGTAGGTTTGTTTCATATATTTAATATACCAAAAATCATTAATTTGTTAAAATAAGCCAATGCCCAGTAGTGAGCCGAGCGCTGCGTTTTCCGTAACGCCTCTGGGTATACTAAGGTTTTTATTACCATATATAGAACTTGTTAATATTAAAACGTCGATTAATGAAAACGACTGGGCGTTAATGCGCTCGATCTACTACTGAGATGCCAGCCAATCTGCCTCCGCAATATCATTCTGTCGAAGCAAAATTAAAAGAAGCCAAAACGTCCGAAGAAAAAACCTCTGTTTACGAGGAACTTTTGTCTATTCTACCGAAACACAAAGGCACAGAGAAACTCCAGAAAGATCTAAAAACTAAAATCGCTAAATTACGCAGACAAGAAAAGAAGAAGGCCAAAAAAGAGCTTTTCTATCATATGGATAAGGAAGGCGCCAGCCAAGTTGCGATTGCTGGCCCTGTTAATTCCGGGAAATCCTCTTTATTGAACGTCTTGACCAATGCCAAAGCAAGAGTTAGCCCTTATCCTTTTACGACAAAAATTCCTCAACCAGCCATGATGCCATACGAAGATGTTTTAATTCAGCTTATTGATACTCCCCCGCTAACTAAAGATTTTTCTCCCGGCTGGCTAAAAGCTATTTTTAAAAAAGCGGATGTTTTATTAATTGTTTTGGATGTATCCAAAGAATTTGATGATTTCCTTGAACTGTTGAAAACTTTGAACATTGAACATAAGAAAACATTAATAGTCGGCAATAAGGCCGACTTGCTTGGATCTACCAAGAAGCCAAACGTTATCTTAACTTCTTGTTTGAACGGAACGGGGCTGGAAAGTTTAAAGCAGAAAATTTTCAATTTAGCCGGAATAGTCAGAGTCTATACTAAATCGCCAAACAGACCAGCAGATCTTGGTCATCCGTTCACCTTAAATAAAGGGAGTCAGCTCGTGGATCTAGCCAGACAGATTCATTTTGATCTGGCGGATAATTTTAAATATGCGCGATTATTTAAGTCAGGATCTAAAAAACCAAGGATTATCGGGAAAGAATATATTTTAGAAGATAAAGATATCGTGGAAATTCACAGTAATTAAAAATCCGCCCTTGTGAGCGGATTTTTAATTACTACATTATTTCTGGCGGTGTTTCTGGCGTCTCTTCGCTTTCTTTTTTAGGTTCACAATCGCATTCGGCCATTGGCTTGTTACAGCCATCACAATTTCCTTCTACAATTTTTCCTCCACAGCTGCATGGAGTGCATCCACAAGTGTCGCACATAAAATTTATATTTTTAATTTAGACGACGACCTTTTAGAGGGTTAATTGTATTATTTAAAAATCAGCAAGTCAAATGAAATAAGCCAACTATCTTTTTTTCTTGGGTTTTCAGATCGTTAAAAGTTCCTACAGCCCTTGGCGTTTCTTCGATAATCAATTCTACTCCCCTCTTTTCAATTTCTTGTTTAGCCTCATCTAAAATTTGGGCCACGCCCGATTCTCCAGTACCAATAATAATCACATCAGGAAATTTCATAAGAGCTTTTTGAACCGCATTAACATCAATAAGGTGGGCTTCTCTTCTTTGCCATGATTTAACTTCTTCCTCCCAATCAACCATGACGTCTTCTTCGTAAATCTCGCCATTTATTTTTATCGAACCAAAAGTGAATTCTTCTATCATACCCAGTAGTGAAACTGCGATGGTAATTTTTTAAATTAACTCATCGCATTATTAATTATATTATGTTATTTAATCAATCCCTGCTCCAGTAATCGACTACGAAAAATTACGTTAATAATATCGCAGTAATACTACTGGGCATAGTAGAAATTTTAATGATTTAAAATAAAATATCAACCCAAAAGGGTTTTTATCGGCTTAGTATGCAAATGCAGACGGAAAAGTTTTAAAGAATTAAATAATGGCAAAAAATCAGTTAAAAAATTAAATGTGGCTGCCCCGGTAGGAGTCAAAAAATGTAAAAACACTAGTGCTAAACCGACCAAATTAGTTGCGCCCCAAATAATCAGATCCTGTCGGACAACTTTCATCGTGTACCGGCTTAAATCCATTAAATCAGGAATATTAAAAAGATTATCCTTCATCAAAACTACGTCAGCGGTTTCGATAGCGGAATCAGAACCAATAGCACCCATAGCAATTCCAACATCGGCCAAAGCTAAAGCCGCCGCATCATTTACGCCATCTCCTACCATAGCAACTTTTCTTTTAGGACCAATAAGTTTTTTGAGAAAACTTATCTTATCTTCAGGCATTAGGTTAGCATGGAATTCAGGAATATGACTGATTTTTGCGATTTCTTCAGCTACTTTTTCGTTATCGCCGGTGAGCATTATTAACCTGTCAACGCCGTTTCTTTCTAAATCTGCCAGCATATGAATAGCATGAGGTTTTATGGTATCGGCAAGAGAAACGAAGCCAATCGCTTCTTGGTTTATCCCCAATATCGTTACTGTTCTTCCTTGGTTTTTCTCTTGATCAATAATTTTCCTTTCTTCGTTTGAAAAGATAATATCTTTCTTTTCTAAAAAACTTAATTTCCCGGCAAAAATTTTCTTTCCATCAATTACCGCTTCAATGCCATATCCTGGCCATTCTTCCAAGCTCGTGAAACTGGGTAGTTCAATGTTTTTCTGACGAACAAATTGATAAATTGCTTTGGCAGCGGGATGAGTAGACACATTTTCAATAGCGCCTAAAACAGCCAAAAAATCTTTTTCCGGATAATCTTTAAACGTTACTACTTTTTGAATCGATGGTCTTCCTTCGGTAATTGTCCCGGTTTTGTCAAAAACCATAGTTTTAATCTTCGTAATCCCTTCTATAAAGCTTCCTCCTTTCACAATAATTCCTCTTTTGGCCGCTGTACCAATCGCAGCCGTAAAAGCCAAGGGCACTGCCACGGCTAAATCATCAGCGCAAGTAACAAGCAATACTGAAAGCACTAGGGTCAAATTGTGCGAAAAACTTAAAAGTAATGCTGCGCCAACTAAAGTAAAAAATATATACCAGCCAGAAAAACGTTCTACTATAGAAGAAATTGGTGCCTTACCAGATTGAGATTTTTCCACTAATTCTAATATTTTCGAAAAAGTAGTATCTTTGCCAACTTTCTTGGCCTTGACGATTATTGACCCGCTCAGGTTTAAGGTTGAACTTAAAACTTCATCACCAATGGTTTTTGTGATTGGCTCGGATTCTCCGGTTAAAGACGATTGATCAATTGAAGCGTTTCCCGAAACTATTTCTCCGTCCACGGCAATTCTTTCTCCAGCTTCAACGATTGCTAAATCGCCAACTTTTATTTCATTTATGCCAACCTCAATAATTTTATCTCCTGCTCTGATATGAATTCTCTCAGGTCGCAGTTTAAGCAAACTTTTAATGGATTGTCTGGCTTGGTTTTCGGTATATCGAGCGAATAGTCTGGCTGATGCTAACATTAAGCTTATAAACACCGCAGAATGCCATTCACGAGCCAAAAGAGCGAAGATTAAGGCAATACTGGCTAAAAGATCAACTGTTATTTTTCTGCTCAATAAAGCTTTTATCGCGCTATACAAGACCGGTAAGACGCCAATTATTGAAACAATTATCAAGACGACAGTATCAATGTCAACCGTATAAACATGAAAAAGATCTAAAAGTAAAACCGCAATAGAGGCGATTATCAAAAATAAATCAAACCAAAAATAAAAGGAATTACCAGTTAAAGAAAATGTTGATGATCTGTGGTAATGCTTATGATAATGTTTTTTCGCCATTACTATTTTCTCTTAAACATTATCCTTTTTCCCCAAAGGAATCTTTTTGGGTTCGCTGAAGACGTAAATGTAAAGAATCTCTAAAATACCGACAGTGTTCAGAACCAATAAGACAACGAACCAAATCGAATGATTTTTTCTGGCCGCTTTCCACAATGCCAATCCTTTCCATACTAATGTCCAAATCATTACCAACCAGAAAATCCAAGGGTGAGCCAAAAACGATTGAGGTAAGGCCTGATTAAACATAATAAATAATCTAAAAAAATAATTCGACCTTTTCTTTATCTTATATCAAAAACCTTATTTTTAGAAGTACGGCCAGAAATTAACCCAATGCTTGAAATTGGAACGTTAAAATACTCTGACAATAACTCCATTATTGCTATGTTGGCTTTATTATCTATGGGAGGTTCTTTCACGGAAATCGTAAAATGCTGGTCATCAATCTTTTCTACTTTATTCTCTCTTGATTTTGGCTTGGCTTTAACAAATATTTTCATGTTTAGTATATTAACATTCCGTCGCCGAAAGAAAAGAATCTAAATCGTCTTTTGATAGCTATCTTGTAAAGATTCAGCAACTTTTTTCGTCCAACAAAAGCGGAAACTAGCATCATTAAACTTGATTTCGGAACATGAAAATTAGTAATAATTCCATCAACAAATCTAGATTTATAATCGTCCTTGATAAATATTTGAGTATTGCTAGATAGTTTTGAAAGTTTATCTTTGACAGCTGACGATTCTAAGGCTCTTACAACGGTTGTTCCTACCGCAATAATCGGTCTTTTATCTTTTTTCGCTTTATTCAAGAAGTCCGCGGTTTTTTTGTCAATTTCATAATACTCTTGATGAAGTTTACCATTTTTAATATTTTCTTCCGTGAGGGGTGCGAAAGTGCCCAAATTCACGTGAAGAATCAAAAATCTTGTATCAATCCCCTGTTTTTTGATTTTATTCAAAAGATTTTTCGTAAAATGTAACGAAGCAGTTGGCGCGGCTATCGAACCATTTTCTTTAGCGAAAACCGTCTGATAATTTTCTCTTAATTGTTTTTCAGACAAAGAAGAATGTTTAATATATGGTGGGATTGGCGTCTGGCCGTATTTTTCAAGAAAATTATAGACATTAGCTATCTTGAAGACGGACTTTATGAAATAATGGCCATTTTCCTTATTTTTTACAAAAAAACCATATTCCTTTCGTTTAGCTAAACAGATTTCAGAGCCAACATTTAATTTTGTATTCGATAAAACCTTCCAGCAATCCCTTACTTTCTCAACGAATAAAAGCTTAGCAATTCCACCAGTGGATTTTTTCACGATAAACCTCGCTGGTATTACTTTCGTATCATTAAAAACCAAAACCGCATTCTTCGGCAAATATTCCGCTATATTAGAAAATCTATCGTAAAAAGTTCGATTAGTTTCTTTTTCGTATACCAAAAGTTTAGCTTTGTCTCTCGGCAGAATCGGCTTTTGAGCAATTAGGTCTTGTGGAACTTTATAGTCGTAAAGATTAAGAAGTTTTTGAAAGTTCATTTTCTAATTCTTTTATTGCAGAATCCATGAACTTTATTTTTGCCTTAGCTATTTCTTTGCTTTTTTTTAAAACGAGGTTTTTATAGCAGATTTTTCTGAAATTCTTATATACGGGAATAAACTCTTTTAATGAGGATTTTCCCATCCAATCCCAAGAAGCGATAGACAATCTCACTATCCCAGTGGCGCCTAAGAAATCAAGCAAGTCTGCATCGTGAAGCAAAATAGCTTCTTTCGTTTTTGGTTTGCCAGTTGGTATATGCTCTCTTATTGTTTCTTGAACCGCTTTTATCTTATTGGCCGGAAATTTTATCTTTTTGAGGAATTTTTCAGCAATTTTTGCGGCAACAATATTATGCGGAGCTCCGCTTTCATCCTCTAAATCATGCAAAAAGCAGGCGGCGTATAAAACTTCTTTGTCGTATTTAATTTTTGCTAATTTTGCTAATTTCTGGCAAATACTAAAAACTCTACGGAAATGGTCAACTCCAGCAGCGACTTCTCGTCCTAATTTTTCTTTCGCGAATTTTTCGATTTTTTTATTCATGGTTTTATCTTACCAAATAACCACTAAAAACTAAATTTTAACTTCTAACCCTATCGGACAATGATCAGAGCCATAAACCTTTTTTAGAATATAAACGTCTTTGATCTCTGGCGTTAAGTTCTTCGAGGTAAAAGAATAGTCTATTCTCCAGCCCAAATTTCTTTCTCTGGCATTGGCCATATACGGCCACCAGGTATAATTTCCGCCGTCTTTATGAAATTCTCTAAATGTATCAATAAATCCAAGGTCAATAATTCTGCCTATTTGCTTCCTTTCTTCCGGAGTAAACATTATGTTCTTCTGGTTTTGTTTCGGTCTGGCTAAATCAATCTCTTGGTGGGCGATATTAAAATCCCCTATTAGTATTACTTTTTTGTTTTTTAAGGTTCCCAAATATTTTATAAGCTTGTCGTAAACCTCTAGTTTATAAACTAGATTTTCTTTTTGTCTGCCCCCGTGAGGCAAATAAAAATTAATTAAGGTAAATTCTGGGTATTCTAAGCTTAAAAACCTGCCTTCTTTATCGAACCTTTTTATGCCTAGTTTATATTCCACTTTTAAGGGGATTTTCTTAACATAACAAGCAACGCCACTGTATCCCCTTTTCTCCGCAAAATTAAAATATGAGTGATATTTATCCGGCGATAATAGTTCTTGGGGGATTTTATCTTCCTGAATTTTTATCTCCTGCAAACAAACAATATCAGCATTAGTTCTCTTAAACCAATTTAGGAAGCCTTTTTTGTGCACGGACCTTAACCCATTAACATTCCAAGAGATTATTTTCATTTTTAAATCTTTCCGTTTTTTATGTCTTTTCTGATTTTTTCAACCATTGAGTTGAAAAAATACAAATTATGAAAAGTTAGCAATTTCATTCCGGTGATTTCTTTGGCACGGAAAAGATGCGTAATATAGCTCCTTGAATAGTTCTGGCAGACGAAGCAATCGCATTTTTTATCAAGCGGGTTTTTATCGTTTAGAAATTTTGATTTGTTCATATCGAGTCGGCCGGTAGAAACGAAAGCAACCCCACGACGACCGTAATGAGTCGGAACGATACAATCAAAAGTATCAACTCCGGCCTTAATTATCTTTAAAATATCTTCTGGATGGCCTATCCCCAATAAATGACGCGGTTTTCCTTCTGGCAATTCGTCTATTACCCAGTCAATCATTTTAACCATCTCGTTTTTATTATCGCCAAATTCTCCGCCAATCCCGAATCCGTCAAAATCTAAAGAACCAATTAATTTTGCGCTTTCCTGCCTTAAATCCTTATATTTTCCGCCCTGAACAATTCCAAAAAGCGCTTGTTTTGTTTTCTTCGTCTCTAAACAGATTTTTGCCCATTTATGTGTTTTTGCCAACGATTTTTTTGTATATTCGTAATTTGCGGTTGGCGAAGTGCATTCATCAAAAGCAAAAATTATATCAGCACCGAGTGACTCTTGGATTTTTATTGATTCCTTGGGCCCTAAGAAAATTTTTCTTCCATCAAAATAAGATTTAAACAAAACCCCGTCACTAGTTATTCTAAGATCTTTCGGGCTGTTCGCCTGTTTGCCAGTAGGCAAAGAACCATTTTTTAAAATCTTTCCTACTCCTAAATCTCTTCCGAATCCTAAACTGAAAACTTGAAAACCGCCAGAATCAGTCATTATTGGTTTTGGCCAGTTCATAAACCTGTGAAGCCCGCCCATCTTCTTAATAATCCCCTCCCCGGGCTTTAAGTGAAGATGAAAAGTATTGGAAATTAAAATTTGCGTTTTTGTCTGCGGTAATTCCTCACTGTTTAGAGTTTTTATCGTTGCTTGCGTGGCTACCGGCACCAAGGTTGGCGTTTCTACTTCACCAAAAGAAGTTTTTAAAATCCCGATTCGAGCCCGGCTTTTTTGTGATTTTTTAAGAATTTCGAAGTCCATATACTAATTATTGTATCAAAATATACTACTTATTGACAAATAAACGATAATATGCTATTCTTTATTTAATACTAAACGCTAGGTTCAGTATTTATGAACCTTACAAATTTAATTAACGGGAGGATTACATGAAGAAAGGAAATGTGTGGGTAGGTATATTGATAGTCATTGCTGTATTATGCTTTTGGAAAGCGTGCTTCACCATTGGTTTGTCAAAGAATAAAAAGGATGTGAAACAACACGATGAGATGGTCTACAACGCCGGTTTCGCCGCAGGTCAGGCTGCAGCAAAAATAGATTCCACTATCGACAAAGGAGGGGGCAGGATTTATAGGGTAACAGGAGTTAAATTCTCTAAAAATCCTCATAAAAATTGGCTTACGCGGATAACCGTGGTTGGTGTGAACGAAGAACACGAAGCTTCTGTCTCAAACACGAATGTTTACATCAACAACGAAGCAAATTCCAAAATTTTTAATCCATTTAAATCAGCCAAGTTTGTCGTTATGGGAGAAGATGGAAATTTGATTCCACTATCTCCGGACTTTGTTCCGAGTAAATAATATCTAAAAAAACTCGGAATTCAAAAAAGGCCATGTTGTCTCAAAACAACCTCTGGCCTTTTTTATTTAACAATGCTTCCCGGTGAAACTTCTCTGTCTGGTGTAAGTAAAATTGGTATCCCCTCTCCGTCTGCGGCCAAAAGCATTCCGTTGCTTTCAATACCCATCAAAGCTCTCGGTTCTAAATTAGCCACAATCACGATTTCTTTTCCGATTAATTCTTCAGGTGAATATGCCTTTCCAATGCCAGCAACAATTTGTCTTTCTTCCTCGCCTAAATCCACCTTCAATTTCAAAAGTTTTTCCGAGTTTTCAACTCTTTCCGCTTCAAGTATTTTCGCTACTTTTAATTCAACTTTTTTAAAATCGTCAAAGCTTATCATTCCGTAAAAATAAAATCAATAATTTTTTCCAGAATCGTCTTCGGGATTTCTTTATATATGCCTGTTTTTTGCTGAAGTTCTTTTAGGTGTTCTTTGACCTCCTTTTCACCAGCTGCAATAATATCTTTTGCATGGCTAAAAGCCAGGGTTTCATAATTGAAAACTGCCGGTCTCAAAACAAAATCTGCGGCTTCCAGCTTTTTTTTAGCTAATTGATATACTAATCCGTCTATTATGTTTGAAATTAAAGAATAAGCGTGTTTGATATTAATCGATGCTTCCGAAAAATCTATCCAGCCCTTTGAAACATCGATAGCAATTACAATGTCAGCTCCCATTCTTTTAACAACATCTGCTGGTATATTATTAACAAACGCTCCATCTGCGAAAATTTTATCTCCAATTTTTATTGGCTTCATAAGTATTGGTAATGCCGAGCTTGCCCTAATCGCTTCAACCAGTGGTCCTTTACTGAACTCTGTTTCCTCCCCGTTTTCTACGTTCATAGCGATTGCTCTAAAAGGAACAGAACAATCTTGAATGTTTTTACCATCTAATTTTGAAACTAAAAAATCTGTAATTATTTCGCTTTTAAATGGATCGTCTTTTCGTCCAATTAACATCGCTGATGCTGAAAAAATATCTTTTTTCCTTATATTTAAAAATATATCTTCCAACGCTTTTATATCTTTAGTGGCAGCATAAAATCCGCCCACTAACGCACCCATAGAAGTTCCAGCGATAAAATCTATTGGAATTCCGGCTTGTTCCAAAATCTTAATAATGCCGATATGAGCTAATCCTCTGGCGCCTCCACCACCCAAAGCTAAACCAATTTTTTTACCAGATTTTTTATCCATAGCAACTTTATTTGATATATAAAACTTTTAGTTTTCTATTATAAAATTATTACATAAAAACGACATTCTGTCGATATAAAAGAAAAACCCTCAGATATTTTAGAGGGTTTTTCTATGCGTTAAAATATTCAAGATTTCTTAACCCTCAATAATGGCGCCAACAATATCAATACATATCCTGCCCATAACAATCGGGACATAAAGATTGCTGGATTGAACCGAATCGTAATGATAGCGTCTAAAATAACACCAACTACTACCCAAGTAAAACCGTATCCTAGGGCTATTACAACGCTACGGGGTTTAACTATACCGGCAAAAATTAAAGAAAGAACGCCGGCTATTACGGCTGTCAGAATGTGTATCCATCTCGAATCGTAAACTTTAAATCCGACAAAAGCGCATACGAGAATAAATATCACAGCCCACAGCGCAACTCCAAATAAGACAGCTTTTCCTAGTTTCATATTTTAAATCGAATTAATTGTAACCCGACCTTTCCCAGTAAACTCAGGAAGATTGCGTTTTTCAAAACGTCTTCCGGAGAACTTTGGTTTTACTTACAAATTTGATTTGGTAATAATATATATTCTATCGAGAAAAACGTTGAAGCGTTTATATCTTCCTGAGTTACTAGGCTTTATTATTTTGTTGTTTTCAATTGGAATCCGGCAAGATTTGCCAGATCTTTATTAGCACTATCGATTTGAGTCGCCAAAGATGCCAAAATGGTATTATCTTTGTTAATTTCTTGTGTCAGATTATAAACCTGATCATTATCAAGATAAGTGCCAGTTTTTCCAGCTGCCAAGTCCTCATAATATTTTTTGGCCGGCTCAACAAGTTGCTTTGAATCGCTTACTAACTTCAAGGTTGCGGTATTTCTCTGTTCTAATAAAGACACAAGCTTTAGACCGCTTTCTTTCACCGTTGCGTCTGTCACGGCCTCTACCATGATTTTAAACTCCGCAATTGTTGTGCTGAGAGAATTAATTTTAACGGCTGCATCATCAAGTTTTGTGATGCTTGTCCCTACGTCTTTTGCCGCTCCAGTATAGTCCTTCGCTTTTTCTTTAGCGGATATACCCAAAAGTAAATCACTAGCCGATTTCATGTCAGTAGCAATCTTCCCCGACAAAGTGTAAATTGCGTTAAACTTGCTAATGAACTTATTGGAAACTTTTCCGGTATTTGATCCTCCTGAAATCTTGATAATCCCAGAAACAACCAAAGCCAAACCAACGATTAGTAAAAGTATATTAAGTACTACCTTTTTCTTTTTGTTTTCCATTGAGATTTTTTTGATTTTATCATTTGTCGTTTTCGACCTTTGAATAAGTTTAGAACATTTTTGAAGAAAACAAAAAGGGGTTCCAATTAAATCGGAACCCCCAGAGGTAAATATGATGAATTCAGTTTTGGGGCTACCTCTTAACCCCGATGAATGCGACTTAGACCTGTCGGCTTGACTTTCTTTGGCTCCGAAACAGAGAAGAGCACGGGCCTTGACGTTTCCGTCTGGCCGTTAGCGACCGATATCGGTCAGAAGCCGAACAGGTCTAAGTTTTTTACAATAATTGTATTTCTGTAGATTAGCCGGCTGGTGAGGATATGTAATTACGGGTAAAGTATTTACAGGAAAGGCATCAGGGCTCCCTCCGTATTATTATGTACCCGAGGAACATCCTCGTGTACGATCCAGGGGCGATGGCACTCAACAACTAAAGGAGATGAACTCTCCCTTAATCGTCTGTACCCGGCCGGTGGTTCACCGCGGCTCTAAGTGTATCTGTTTCGGTTGATTCTTCCGCGAATTTCTTACACTCATATTCATACACTTTCTCCTTTCGGGCTATTGCCCTGTTAGCGTGAACTGATGGAAATACAATTAAATTCTATTCAAATTTCAATGAACTGTTTTGTAATAAGTAATAACCTTTTTGATTATTACTAATATAGTATAGCAAACTACCACAAATTTGTCAATAGGCAATAGTTTGGTTTGACTTAGGTCCGCCGAAGCGTAGCCCTTTTAGCTACAGACTTGCCCAGGAATCCCAGGACTAATTTCTTCTTCGGTTATGCTCTGCCCTCTACACATTTTGGGGTAAGCATTCAGTTCGGCGGGTCGTAGTATTGCGCCGAGCGCCGTTAAGTCCCGAACCTAAGTCAATAATACTGAAAGCTTTATTCTAAAAGAAGTTCTAGGACTTTGTCAATATTTTAAGAATAAATATCAGAACCAATATAATTAACACAAATAGCAATGTCTTTCTAAGAACGTGCATATAATAATATTATCACATTAACTTAAAACTGATAACTTATAACGATCCTGAATAAAAAAACATCCCGATATTGATCGGGATGTTTTTTAACTCTTTTCAGATTTTACTGTCTTCGGCGACGATTTCGGCGGTAGATAATCCACAAAGCAATAAGGATAGCCAATAATACAATCCAGACCCAAAGACTAACCTTTTCGCCTATTATCGACAAGATGTTTGCGAGTAATGATGGCTGTGAATTTGTATTAACTGGCGGTAGGTTTGCAGTTAAAGATTGAGTTTCTTCAGTGGTCGTTGCTTCGCCGATTGCTCCTTGTTCGCCTGTTTCAGTCGTGCCACCAGTAACACCCGCACCTCCACCAGTTGTTTGCGTTTCACCTCCGGTAAGGTTAGTTTCATTGATTACTAATTCGCCGGTATTTTCAGTTGTAGTTGTTTGAGTATTTACAACCAGCGAAGAACCACCACCATAAGTATTTCCCTGTTGAACTACTGGTGGCGGAGGCGTAGGAAGATTATTGGTTGTTACAGAGTATTCTGTCTGACTTACTGATTCTGGAGAACCATGAGAAACGCTACGGAAATAGTAATTTGTAGCTGGATTTAAACCAGAAATCGTAACACTATGATTGGTGACCATAGGAGAAACATCTGCTTCAACGGTACTAAAGGCATAACCATAGTTCAGGTCTTGATAATTCAATTCAGGATGTGAAATCGTATCATAAACTACACGGCTGGTTGCCGGATGATCAGTTGTCCAATTAATGACAATTGATACGCCATCTGTTCCCGGTACGGCGGTTTCGCCTGAAATAATCGGGGCTATATTATTTTCTATAGCCATATCAAAAGCTTCTCCATTGTTAAATAAGTTATCAGCCAAATCGATAAGAGTTGCTGGCGTAGGAGAAATAGGTCTTACGAATAATCTTGGATTATGACTTGGTTCAATAGCGTTAGCTAAAGTAATCGTCACTTTTTGATTTGCATAACTTACATCGGTTATTCCGTAGATAAAATCACCTTCGTCAAAACTTAATGAACCGTTTAAATCATTGTAGACATCAAAATCAGAAGCGCTCGGATGATGACCGTTCGGGTCATTTTGAAGCTCTTCGTCAAAAAGAATTTCTATCGTGCTGGTGCCTGTTGTCTTGGCGGAAATAATCGTTGGGTTTGTGGTGTCAGCCGGACTTACAATAACTGTCCTGATCGCTTGCGTAGCAGAATTACTCGCTGCATCTGTGACATCGTATGTTATCGTGTAAGTCCCAACCGTTAAAGTATCCACTGTCCCGGCAGTCATAATCGAAGGAGTAAGATTACCATCAACAATGTCTGAAGCGATTGCCCCTAATTCGTTATAAGTTTCTCCTACTTCCAAATGAGTTGGATTATCGCCATTTATCGTAATTGTCGGAGCAGTAGTATCAACCACGTTTACGGTTCTTATTTTTTGGTCAGCTATATTTGTTCCTGTGTAAGTGCCAAGCTCAGCTCCGGTGACGTCATAGGTTACAGAATATGTCCCCACTATATTACTAATCACTGAATTAATAGTGACAATTAATGACGTAATATCTGATCCATCTCTATCCATAGCAGTTGCTCCAGCGTCTAAATATGTCAGTGCGCCTTCAATAGTAAGCGTGACATTGCCAAGCATATGAATAAGTGGTTTATCTCTATTCACAACATTTACCGTTCTTGTGACCGTAGTACTGTTATTATTAGAATCAACCGCTACATAAGTTATCGTATGAGCGCCTAATGTATTTTCAAAATCTTTTCCTGTCACGGTAACTTTTTTTGTTCCTGTGATATCGCCATCAACTAAATCAATCGCTGAATAATCCGGATCCGGATTAAGCGTGGAATAATTGTCGCCATCGAATATGTCGTATGGATTGTTACCGTTCAAATTAATTTCTGGTCCGGTTGTGTCTGTGATGGTTACATTAGAAGTTGTTGTAATGCTGTTGTTAGAACCATCTGTTGCCGTCCATGTGACAAGTGTCGTGCCGACAGGAAAACTTGTTGGTTCATAAGTAATCACCGGATTTGCATCGGCAATATCTGTTGCCGTTGCTTTTACTAACCCAGCGGGGTCCGTCAAAGGTCCTGTTGCTTCAAAGGTTTGATCCGCTGGAGCAGTTATTATTGGAGCGGTTGTATCTTGAACAGTAGCTTTAAAGCTGCCGTTAGCGATGTTCCCAGCTGTATCAGTAGCTGAACAATTTACCGTTGTATCTCCCAGAACAAATGTTGAGCCAGAAGCCGGAGCGCAGACTACTGTTGGATTGGCCGGAGCCATATCATCTGCTGTTGCTTCATAGGTTATTACTGCGCCACTTGGGCTTGTTGCTTCCATTGTAATATCTGTTGGCAGATGAAGAACTGGGGTTGTGTTGTCAACCGTTACGGAAACCAAAGCTGAAACAGCATGATTATTTGCATTATCGTAAGCATCAACCCATAAGCTATGAGGTCCATCGGCTACAGAAGTTGTATCCCAGTTTATCGAATAAGGAGCAGTAGTATCTTCCCCGATTTTTACGACAGGGGCAGGACTTGAATGCCAAAATTCCACTTTAGCAACGCCTGATCCCGTATCATTGGCAGTGGCACTTATAGTAGTGTTTCCTTTAACATAAGCGTTATCAGACGGTGAAGTAATCGCAGAAGTTGGAGCTGTGAAATCTGAAGCATAATCTACAACAACCCAAACATCTGTACATCCCATTATCTGATTACCGACTGGACCCAGGCCTATTTTTCCGCCTGATTTTAACGATACGCCTACTTGGAGAGCATTAATCTCGTCCCATGTCCAAGCCAAATTTGTAGACGGGTTAGTTGTCCATGTCTGCGAAGAAGTAACCCAACCTATTGTAGTTGTGGCTATCTCTGGACTAGAATCATTTTTTGAACCAGTTTTGATTTCTATCTTGGCTCTACCAACAGGATTATTTGGCGATCCAGCTTTTATATAAACGGTTACCTTGTTAATTGAACCACTAAGAGTTGTATTTTCTACTCCATATAAATCTTTTCTCCAGCCAGTATCAGTAGTATAAACTACCGTTGAATCGTTTTGATCACCAGCAGCTTGCCAGTTAGGAGGAAAAGCGCCCCAAATTAAAAGCTCGGTTGGTGGAGAACCAGGCTCGTTTGGCCTTAATGTCACTGTTGTCGTTGGTGTTACGGCTGAAGCTTTTCCCAGCGAAGCAAAAAAGTTAATTCCGAAAATTGTCGAAGCGACCAACGTAAACGCAACTAAGCCGACTAACGGCTTTGCGAATCCAGAAAAAATGTTTTTCTTCATTTTTATATAAAATTAATTAATTTTTCGACGACTTTACCAGTTAATAATCCTACGCTTTACCTCTGTTTTTGTCAAATCCAGTTATCCACCGCCAAAAACCCGGTAAAAACAAAAAAGCGGTGGGTTTTTGAAGTCACACCGCCTTTTTGAAAGAAAATTAAGAAATTTGATTACTTTTCTTTTTCAACGTATTCAATCTCTTTTGGCTTATTAGGAATTATTAGAATCATCAATAAATATGCAACTACTCCCGGACAGAAACCAGTTATCAACACAACCGCGATTGTAAGAGCTCTTAGAAGGGTTGGATCAATTTCGTAATATTCTCCAAAACCGCCTATTATTCCAGCAAAAACCCTATTTTTATCACTTCTATAAAGCTTTTTCATATTTATGTATTATAATCCCAATTCTAAAAAAACAAAAGCCCTTACGATTTTCACCGTGAGGGCTTTTACGTTGATTGAACGTCTTCCGATTTGCAAATAAAACTCCGGCATCCCTTAACGTCTAAACTTTTGTTTATAGGAAAAGATTCTCCTTTCAGATAAAGGTGAATTTTTAATCCTCCATCTGCAACAAGTTTATCCAAGCCATAAGGGCAAAAAGCCTTTCTTAAAAAAGATTCTAGTCCTCTTTGTCGTCCTTGCAGTGGAAAATGAAGTTGAACAACGATCTCAGCCATAGACTCTAGCGGGTTAATTTCTAAGATGACCGGTTTCAAACCAAATCTTTTCTTTATGACAAAATTAATCCCCCCAAAATCTTCAACTTCGTTTCTGTTCTGTTCGTAAAATTCTCTTATTTTCCTTTCCAAATCTTTTTTGGTCGTCATCCGCAAAAAATCTTTACCAATAATTTCTTCCACTTCTGAACAAATTTTTTCTAGCAACGCTGGAGAAACTGTCATTTTCAAACCGTTGAAAAGATTCCCCTGTTGATCAAATCCTTCTCGCAAAATAACCATTTTCACCTCCTTCTATTATTTAAAGGTTTACGTTCAGCGTTGATTCAATTGCTAAGTATCTAATGATATATTAAAACATTTTTATCTTTTTGTCAATCAAATTCCGGTAAAATTTCCGCAAAATTAAAGAGGACAGAAGCGAGATGCCGCTGTCCTCTTTTGGTTTAAAAACTAGCAAGAGCTCTAATGCGAGGATCATCCGTAGGGATAAATCCCCCATTTAGCCCAATCTTTCTTTCGTATCTTTTCCCTCTGCACCTGGGCCATCCGCACCAATAGCACGGACAGGTATGTTTAGCATCAAAAACACAAATATCTTGCGTTCGGCAATCCTTGTTAGGAAAATAAGCAGGATCAATAGACCATTCTGTTAACTCTTCCATCCGGTTCGGTTTAATCAATGTTGAAGGAATTTTTGTTGTAGTCGGGCTTCCGTTCAACAAAAACTGTTTCTCTGGAGAGAAAAACCACAGTTTTATTCCTTGGACTACCGGAGCAGAAGAAAGATAGTCCCATCCTATGCCTTCAAGATCTACATGCCTCATAATCGCTTCTTCTGAACGGATCGCTGAAACTATATCGCCAAGATTAATCTTATAACTCGGATTTATAGTTATCAGAACATGACCTGATTGCTTCTGCTGAATAGCAACGCTCACCTCTCGAGGCAGAATACGTTCAAAGAAGTCTTCTCCTTCATTCAGACGAACAGTCGCAATATTGAGAACCTTTCCTCCCTCGGTAAAATGGACTTGATCGTATTCTGTATTTCCGTTTGGGAAGAAAAATATCGATTGTTCACGATATTTTTTCTCCAAAGCTTTGCTTATCAAATTAATAATATCTTCTGGGTCTTTAAGAAGAATGTTATGAGCTAATTTGAGGATGCGTCCAAGATCAGAATTAATCATAGACCTCAAAACTTCTTTCAAGACAGGGTTACCATTAATTTCAAGCGATTCCATCACAAGATCGGCTATAAAAGGATGATCAAACTCTCCTCCTCCGCAGCCGACATAGAGCAAATTACCCTGCAATCCATTAATATCACCAAAAAATTTAACTTTCGCCTTATCTATTCCGGGAAACTTTTTTTGTCCAAATTTCCTAAGAAGCCAAACACCTACAATCACGTCAAATCTTAAAAGATTAGGGACTACGATAAACAAGCTCATCAACCCCCCCTTTTTTAATTAAAGAAATTTCGGAAGTAACTGTAAATTTGTTTTTTAAAAGAACCAAGCTCATAGCATGTATCAGCCAATATAATCTGTCAAGAGATGTTTCACCCGCAGATAAATTGAATCAAAACCCCGACAAATATACTTATGGCTAGGAGCAACCCCAATATCCTCAAGCTATCTTTAATATTTTTGTTTTCTTTGAACAGAACCAAAAGACCTAAACCGGCGCTGGCGCAAAGACCGGCAATAACCGATCCATAACTTATAGCGCCCTTAAGGAACAATTCGATAATGAATACCGAAGCGGAACAATTCGGAATTAAACCGATAATAGCGGCTAAAAACGGCTGGAAAATGCTATGTCCAAGAAAAATTTTAGATAAATTAACGTCCCCTATTCTAAAAACTAACAAATTTATCAGGAAAGAAGCTAGAAATATAAACAGGAAAACTTTAATAGTATGTTTGATCGGATGAACTATAAGATCTTTAGTCTTTTGATTTTTTGATAAATCATGTCCGCAACAGGCCTTGTCTTCTATTTCATGGTCATGATCCCTGCATTCACCGTGAGAAAAAGCGTCATCATGAGCAAAAATTTTCTGGTTGGATTTTCTAAAAAACAAATCTATCAAATAACCAGCTATCACACCAACGATAATCTTCGTTAATATAAGCGGTATTACAATTTTTGCCTTGTCCGGTTGGGATAAAAGAATCGGCACCGCTTCATCAGAGGTTGATAAATAAACCGCCAGCAATGTTCCGATTGTAATGAGTCGTTGGGAATAAAGCGCTGTTGAAATTACCGAAAATCCGCATTGAGGAACGCTACCGATTAAAGCTCCGACTGCCGGACCCGCTTTTTTTGCTTGTCGAACTTTTCCTCTTAATTTTTCGCCATATTTATATTCTAAAAATTCTATTCCAGCATAGATCAGAAACAATAATGGAACCATTTTTATAGAATCTAAAAAGGCATCGAAAAAGATTTGAGACATAATAAGAAATAATTTTACCAAAAATTAAGGATCATAGTACATACCCTGTTTGCTCAATTGACTAATTTATACAAAAATGCTATTATTTAATTAGTTACTTCCCAAACCAAAAAGGAGATGAAAAATGATAAAGAAAATACTGATTTTAGCCGTTATTCTTCTGTTATTTGGCAAAACTTTGTTCGCCGAAGAATCTCTTCAGAATAAGATCATTGAGGTTGCACTCGGAGGAATGACTAGCTATGGCCTTCACGAAGCTGGACATTATTTAGCAGCCGAAGCAGTCGGAGGGAAAGACGTAGAATTCGGTCGTTTCGTAACTTGGAACGGCGGAGTTGACGGAAAAACAGATAACTTTATGGTTTCTTCTGCCGGATTTATGACACAGAATATTGGTAGCGAGATTGCCTTAAGTATTCAAGAAAAGCACAAAACAAAGTCCTATTTTGTCCTTGGAATACTACTACACAATTTTTTCCAAGAAACTTTTTATCACGAGAAAAAGCATTACGACGACCTGCACAATATGGAAAAAAATAGTGATTTGAACGAAGACGAAATTAGGACATTCCTGGCAGTAAAATCAATAATTGATCTTTACCGTTTTTACCACCCTGATCAAAAATGGAGTATTTGGGCATCACGTTCAATGACTGGCACGATTATAGGAATAAGCTTTAATTTCCAATTTTGACACATAAAGAAAAGCCACGAACCCTAACAAGGATTCGTGGCTTTTTAAATTCTTCTCTATTCTCTTTTAAAGATGGATAGGATAGAAAGATGTTGCTATCGAAGCACACCCGCTCAAACATAACAGCAAAAATCCAATCACGTATAACATCACTTTCTTTTTCATCAGTTCTCCCTTGTCATTCGAATTCTGAGTTTCTTACGAAATTCATCCAAAAAACATGGAATCTGAACAAAGTCTTTTTCGTCTCCCATATCTTCGTAACCGCACCTGAGAATCTTTACTCTTTCTCCAACCCGGGCTTTTATTCTTCTGTGAAGATTAATATTCCCGGTGGTTCTTTTATCAAACCCTGCCCCGGTGATTTCCATCCAAGGACCCGGAATAACTACGCCATCTGGCTTTTCTGAGTGTAAAACGCTTATAGCCTTTTTACGAGTAGTAAAAATAACTTGTGCCGGCAAGAGCGTAATTACATTGCGTAAAAACTTATTACCGCCAATCATCAAAATCTTCATAATCCTTATCCTCCTCTGTTTGATTGAAATTATCCTATCTTCTTCCATGACCCGATAAGCTTCTTCTCTAATAGAATTATTGCAAAAGGATTGGTCATTATTAACAAAAACTTTCTTGCTATTTCTTCATACAAATACCTAATATCATGCCTTTCCCCTTCGACAACGATGCTACAAGGATTATCAAGATGCGAGGCTAAAAAGAAAAATATTTCCATATCGGTTAGTTTCTCCATGCTTCACTCCTTTTTTAATATGTTAAAAGCTGTTACCAGTTTTCACTAATAACAGCGTATCACAAAAACATCATTAGGTCAATATTGGTCCGAAACTTGTCTATTACTCGTCCCTTACTGTAGATATTTAATAATTTTAGCTATGCTTCCTGTTCTTTTTTGCCGCTAGCATGAGTCTCTTTATTGCTAATCGTTTTTTGGTCTTGTGGGAATGTGTTTTTTTACGTTTATCCAATCCCGTTCTTCTTTTTGCCATATATTGTTTGGTTAATTATTTTTTTAAGTATAACATACTATCTAAGTAAACGTAAGCTAAGGGGGGGGTTGCTACATACTACTGTTTATATTATAATCCCCTATATAGTAAAAGGTCGCCAATATTAAGGTCTAGCAAAATAAACTAATAAACAATTTTATGGCACCAAAAAGCAATTCTGCGTTTATGAAGCCGTTAACTGTTAGTGCTGAACTTGAAGCAGTTGTTGGCAAAGGTCCTTTGCCGAGATCAGAAGTTGTCAAAAAGCTTTGGGTATACATCAAAGGGAACAATCTTCAAGATCCAAAGAATAAAAGGAACATCAACGCTGACGCAAATTTAAAGAAAGTATTTGGCGGGAAAGAAGTTGTCAATATGTTTGAAATGACAAAACTCGTTTCAAAGCATCTCTCCTAAATAACTTTTTAATAGAATATACAAAAACGCTCTATGTGAGCGTTTTTGTTTTATTATGATTCGCTGGTTAGAAAGATTATAACCTGTTTGATTTAAAATAAAAGAGGCAATCCAATGATGGACTGCCTCCCTTTTAAATTTTATACGCTCAAAACTCTTGCTACAGTTTCTGTCTTACAATCATTTACTGAAACGATGTTATGTTGCAAATGAGCCGCTGCTGTTTCGGTAAACTTCAACCCAGTTGCCGTAGATACTACAACAACTTCTTCTCCTTTTGAAATCCACCCCCTCTTTACTGCGTTACGAACTCCGGCTAAAGCAATACCCGTCTGAGGACAAACAAAATGACCATCTTTGCCACATACGGATACAGCTTCATTCAAATCCTTTTCTGTGGCAACCTGCATGGCACCACCAGAAAGAATTATCTCTCTCATAACTTTATCACGAGAAACCGGATCACCTATACGAGCCGCTGTAGCAGCAGTTTCGCCTACCCTTACTGGCTGATATTGTGATCTCCATTCCTCTAAAGATACTTGGCTTTCTTTTTCTGCTAAATTCCAAGACTTTACCAGTGGATTAGCGGCTTCAGATTGGCAACCAAGAATATGAGATGAACCTGCGAAGCCAACCTTATCCATCAGTCTCATTGCTTTTCCAACTGACGAACAATTACTGCCATTGCCAACCGGAAGAGCAATCCAGTTTGGCAGCCGCCAACCAAAAAATTGAGCAATTTGGAAAACAGTGGCCTGATGTCCTTCAATCCGGGCTGGATTCAAACTATTTGCGGGATAGACTCCGTAAATAGCAACCAGTTCTTGCATAACTCGCATGCAATCGTCAAAATTTCCAGGAAGAAGGATAATTTTTGCTCCATATACTAGTGGCTGCGCTAACTGCACTGCTGTAATTTGACCTTTCGGTAAGATTACAGCACACTTGATACCCGCAGCTGTTGCGTAAGCAGAAGCCATAGCAGAAGTATCTCCAGTTGAAGCACAAGCAACAGCTTTAATACCAGCAGCCTTTGCCACTGACATCATTACTGTTCCACCAAAATCTTTGAACGAGCCAGTGGGAGTCAATCCTTCCATAATAATATAGAGATCAACGTCACCAACCCAATCCTTAAGATTCTCTCCGGCACTAATAATTGGAACAATGCCTTCATGCAAACTCACAATTAAATTATTTGGCATAAAAGGCATTATCCATTCCTTGAAACGCCAGATTCCAGAACAAATCATTGGATCATCATCGGACCAATAAGTAGCACTCTCGGCTCGTTCATCAAAAAGATCGGTATACTCTTTAAGGGGTTTTCCCAACCTAAATAGTCCCCCTAAAGAATCGAAGTTGTGCCAAATATCGTAAAGACTGCCGCATTTTGGACAACGAAACTTTCTTTCTTCCAGTAAATCTGTTTTGTAGCCACATCTTATGCAAGATAACCAAGTTTGCTCTACCGTAAACGGTTTCAACATAACATCCTCCTTTTTCGGTTATATAACAAAAAACTTTCTTATTTGATTTTTAAATTAAAAAACTGATACCAGTTTTACCGATATCAATCTACAATAAATGATTTATTTCGTCAATATTAAATTGCCTAATTGATATTCTTAACTTAAATGATATACTCTAGTGGGCTATTTAAAAATATTAAACAATAAGGAGGTGAGATTCGGATGAAAACCAAAAAACCTTTTTGGAAAATTTGCGCTAATTTTGGTAAACATTCCGGCACTGGTAATTATCATTTCTGCGAAAGATGTGGCGCAAAAGGACAATTTACAAAATGTGGACAGTTCAAAAAAGCCACCCTACCCTGTTTTGGTAAAAAATATGATGTTTGTAGAAAAAAGAATGACTGCGAATTTAGGCTTGGCTGCAGTTCTGTATGCACCTCTATTATTAGTATAGAAAAATATCAAAAAGTATCTAACCAAAAAGGCGAGAAATCTAAAAAGATTTTCTCGCCTTTTTTAACTTGGTTTTACTTTTATATTACTAAGATTAATCAATATTCTTGTTGTGTTAATTTCTAAGACCATACGTGAATTATGGCCATTCCAATAATTCCTACAATTACTAGATAAGTCGCGCACGGAACAAACACTTTTTTAAGAATTTGCCGTTCTTGGTTTTTTACGCCAACCACTGCTTCGCCCGCCAGCATATCCGCCAAAGCTATCATATTGCCTGCCGAAGCTCCAACTACGCCAAGCGATAGCATCACAGCCGTGCTAAAACCAAGTGCCTGACTCGCGGCATTAAAAAAATTTCCGAACATAATATTTGAAATCGTGGCACTGCCGGTTATAAAACTGCCAAAAGCTCCAATAAATGGTGCGAAAAACGGCAACCAACTTATTTCAAAACCTTTAGCAATAAGCACTATGGCTGCCGGCAATCCAGAATGATTCTGCCCAGAATTTATCATTAATTGGACAAAGGCCGACATCGAAACAATAACTAGAAATGGGGTTATCGTCCTTTTAAAAGCGACCGTTGTTGAAAGTAAAAGATTTCCTTTTTTACTTCTCCAAATAAAAGCAATAATTAATCCGGCGATAAGGAATGCGAAACCGGGATTAAACAAGCTAAAAGCATGATTGACTATTAAATGAATATTTACGCTCGTGTTTCCAAAAATCAGTTTACCGACAATCAAAATTAAAACCAAAATTCCGTAAGGTAAAAACGATTTAAAAGCAGACATTGTCTTTTCAATTTTCTCTTCTCCACGTAATGACAAAACATTTTTCGGCGTAAAGATATTAAACTTAATTGAAAGCATCACTAAAAGCAGGCCGACTATTGAACCAATAATAGATGGAAATTCTTGCCCGAGAAAAGCGGCGGCCAACACTGAGGGTACGACAAAAGCTATCCCCGACCAAATGGAAAATTTTAAACCTTCAAAAAATTCGTTTTTCCAGTTTTTTCTGCCCGATGTAATTATCCAAAGCATAAAAATCGGCACGATGAATCCAATGCAATTAATAAGAGATGAAATATACGGCACCGAAGAAATATCCAGCCCGGCAAAACCGATACGAATCGGCGCTCCGGCGGCGCCGAAAACAACCGAAGCACTATTCCCCAAAAGCGCCACCGCTAAGGCTTTCACTACAGGGAGGCCAAGTCCGATAAGAAGCGGAACGACAATTACGACAGGAGTCCCAAATCCGGCTGTTCCTTCTATAAAATTTTCGAAGAACCAAGCCAATATTATTATTTGTACCCTATAATCTTTTGAAAAATGCTCAAGATAATACGAAATATTTTTAATCACGTCCAAATCCTTAAGTACGCCCAGAAAAAAAATCGCTCCGAAAACAATAATAAAAATATCAAAAGCCACTAAAAAACCTTTAATATAAGACGCTAAAAGAGAAACGGGTAATATCTGCCAATAAAAAATCGCCAAAATTGTAAATAAAGCAAGCGTAACTCCAGCTGCTCGGAGAAGCGAAGTTTTCATCCAAAGCAAAAGAATAAGAAAAACCAAGAATGGGATTATTGATAATAGAACCGGCAAATTAAACATTATCTATATTCTATCCTTTCCACCCAAGAAAAGTACACCGATAACAACAGCTGGGATAGATATAATTAACGATTCGAAGTGAGAAAAAATTAACATAAGAAGTCCAGCAACGATAAAAATAAGTCCTCCGAGCTGTTCATGTTTCCAAGCAATGACAGTCAAAATAACTAAAATAAAGCTGGGAATTAAATGCATGAACAAAGCCAAAAACCATTGCGGTTCGCCAAAAACATCCAAAGCAAATATGCTTATAAAAGCAATAAACAGAATTGATAGAATACGAGGTAACCAATATAAAACTTTTTTCATATTTTCATTCTATCAAAAAACCGCCAATCCGTCAGCTGACGGAGGCGATTTTTGTCTTACTCAACCCCATAACGGGACGCGAGATACGTTAGAATCTGTTTCATAACGGAAGTTAATTAACTATCCATATTTTTAAGCTGTTCTTTCGCTTTCTTAATGAATTTTCCGAACTGGCGATCTTTTTCTCTTTTCTCAAGTTCAGTCATCTTGTAATATTCAGCTTCTTTTTTCAAACTAATATAATTAGAATATTTGCTTTCATTTAACTCGCCAGATTTTAACATTGATAATACTTCGCATTCAGGCTCGTTAGTGTGCGTACAATCAACATATTTACATTTTTTTGCTAAAGCAGTTATTTCGTCAAATAAACCGTCTATACCAATACTTGTATCCGTCATTCCAACCTCCCGCATTCCTGGATTATCTATTACGATACTCCCATTTCTCAAAAAATACATTTCTCTGCTTGTAGTGGCGTGCTTTCCCCTACCAGTACGAAGACTTATGTTTTCGGTTTTTATGCTATTCTCACCAATCAATTTGTTTATCAAAGAGGATTTTCCAACTCCAGACGAACCAAGAAAACAATACGTCTTTCCTCTTACCATATACGTTTTTAGTTCATCTAACCCTTTGTCAGCTATGGTGCTGGTCGGAAAAATATTAATATCGCTGAACCGATTTTTGATCTGATTCAATTTTGAATCTAATTCTTCTTCAGGAATCAAATCTATTTTATTCAATATAATGGCAGGCTTTATGCCCCCATCATTAGTTATGGCAAAATATCTTTCAAAACGATTTAGGTTATAGTCCCTATCAACCGATTCAATAATAAACGCCACGTCAACATTTGTTGCTATAATTTGAGTTTCATTTTTACCACTATATTTCCTTTTAATCGTTGTTCTTCTCGACAATACTTTGTGAATTACCGCTCGCTCTTTATCGAGTTCGGTAATTGCCACCCAATCGCCAACGGCAGGATAGTCTTCTCTTGATAAAGCGTTAAACATTTGTTTCCCGGTTATCTTTGCTAAATACTCACCGCTTGTATTTTTAACCCTGTAAGCTCCTTTATGTTCGACGATAACCCGTGCAACTGAAAAACTATCCAATTCCAATTTTTTCCGATTAGACTCAAAAAATATGCCATAACCTAAGTCCTCTATTTTTATTTTTGTAATTTCAGGAATTATCTTGTTCATATTTCCATTTTACTAAAAAATCGCCTTATTGGCGATTTTAAACAACTCAACTCCCCTACGAAACCTTATCCGAACTCTGGAGAAGGTTTTAAACCACGTGATTGATATATAAACTTGATTTTCAGTATGATACCGTTTCGCAGACTTTTGAAATTACTTTTCTCCATTTAATTTAATAAATTTTTTATTTTGTTGCGTTATAAAGTGCTTGAACTTCTGCCGCAGACAATGCTCTGTTATAAATACGAACATCATCTATCACGCCATTGAAAGGACCAATCGCCCCATTGCCATTTAACGAACCAATCCCCACTTTTGAACCTGAGGTTAATATGTTTCCAGTCGCAGCAACCGACTTTACTAAGATACCATTAACATAGATGTACTTATTTGTCCCATTATAAACGCCCACAACCTGATACCATCCTCCTATAGATAATGGATTCGTCGTTGTTAATAATTCTGCGTTCGAAGTACCATATGTTCCAAACCGTACATTGCCATTCGTGTATGTTTCTAATGTATAAGCCTCTCCTCCATTCCTTTTCCCTATTATTGACTTATACGAAGCAACAAAGTCGTTAGGTTTAATCCACGCAGACAACGAGATAGTGTTGCCGATGATATTTAAACTCGCTCCGTTCTCGCAATTCACATAATTGCTACTCCCATTGAAGTTTAAAGAATTCCCCACCTTACCAGTTATCCATGTTGGACCGCTAGTTAAGGTGCATGCATTGTTATTCCCCGAAGAATCAGAAGCAACAGTGCCAGTTCCCTCATCCAATTTCCAATAGCCAACTAAACCAGAGGTATTGGTAATCGGTGAAAGAGAAAGATTACTGCCGATAGCAAAGACGCCGGGCAATTTCTGTTTCACGATTGAGGTATTATTTCGATATTCATTTGACTCTAAGATAGCATTGAGTTCCCAAGATCCTCCAGTCACATAGGTATAATATTGGCCTGAAGAAGTGGCATTGGTTGGATCAATGGGTAAAGACGGAAAAGGAGAACCAGCAGAGATATTACTGAAGTTAACCGGTATCCAGCCAGTACCATCAGCTTTACGGTAGTTATCGGTATTAGAGCATTGATAAGTCCAACCTCCTGGTAAAGCTGGAAGACCCAGATTACAAGTAGTGGTAGCGCCTCCGGAGTCGTCAGGAATGGAAACATATACCACGTTGGCTGTTCCCATGGCTAAGCTTTCAAATTCAGCTAGTTCTAACCCAGAATTTAAAGACTTTAAGTCTGTCATTCTTCTGACGTCTCTACTCTTTTTGAAGAACTCTACTGGATTGAGAACTGTTAGAACTACGGTTGCCAAAACAGCCAATATACCTATCACGATTAGAAGTTCTATGAGGGTGAAACCTTTGTGTGATTTAGAGGAATTCATTTAATTTAATTCTAGAATATCTAGGAGAAAAAACAAAGGAAGAAAAACTTACATAAGAGCATAAATTTATTCAGTAGCTCTGCAAATTTCCAAATACCTTTTCACTAACCGCATATTAACCGGCATCTGTAGCGTTGCGTTAACTAATCTAGGGCTTAAACCAAGATCAGCTATTATTTTCGTCACCGATTCTCTTTGAGTAATAATTTCTTCATCGCTCTCAGCTTTTACTCTGAGCGATATTTTAGCCAAAGAATCAGATAAATACATAATTCCAATTTCAGCCGCAATATCAAGATTCGCTGATATTATTTCTTGAGCTGATTTTAGAAACAATTCGCTTTCTATTAAAGCGAAATTAAATCCTGTTTGAGACCGTTTTGCAGCATCTCTAAGTAACCCAAGTTCATAATGTCGCTCTGCACAATGAGCAATATACTCAATTTGATTAGCGGTTAACTCTTGGTCTCTTAACATTTGGATGAACTCTGGCTGTCTGATTATTCGACCAGAGGCCTTCTCATGACCCTTAAAACTATGGCTAATCGTGCCGTCAGGTCCTGTTTTTAATTTACGCTCTGTAAATTTCCCTAAATCATGAAGCGGGATAGAAATTGAAAGAAGTCGATTTTTGGTTAGCCCGTCAATTTGCTCAGCCATTTTTTCGTTTACAAATTCAGCCAGTCCTGCTTGTCTTAGAAATTCAGGAGTTTCTGCTTTATAAGCTTCAGTAAATTTAGCTGTATGAGTGATTATCCCCCATTGATGCCAATTAGGTTCGTGTTCCATCGGATCGTCTGGATTTTCGAAAAAACCCTTGTTTTCAGGAATATTTAAATCTTGCGATTTCTCGATTAGACCCTTGGCGATAACGGGTAATTTTTCATACAAAACATCAACTACTTTCTCAGATTCTACCTTATTGAATAAATTTTCTTTCTCTTGTTCTACATTTTCCATTTTTTTATCCTACCAAAAAACCGCCTTGTTGGCGATTTTTGTCTAGCTCAACTCAAAGCTGTAAGAGAACCTCACACCATGAGTAGAAGTATTATAAACTGGACGCAGCCATGAATATGCTGGACGACAAGATGCCGTTAATTATTAATCTCAACTTACAGCTTTTTGAGCGTTCTTATGCCCGTCTATTAAATATAAAATTCCCGGAATAAGCGGTGCAAGCAAATTAATGCTTAAATTCGCTTCCGTTAAAAGTCCGACCGCAAAACCTATCGCGACCGGAATCACTACGAGAAACCCTCCCACTTTTGGATATTTCCAACCCAAAGCCAAGCCGATAAAGACCAAAGGCATCATGACCAACGCAATATTTTCCCATAATGAATAATACGATTTGGCAAACGGCAACGGGTTACCGTATCCGAAATAAAACGGCAAAGCAAAAATCAAAATACACAACGAAAGTATTCGGGCAGACCATTTAATTACTTTCATATTTTTATTTTTAGTTTAATTATTTTACGACCATTTTATTATAACAAAGATCATCCCTATTAGGAAAGCTCTACAAACTGGCCATTGTCTATATTCCTCACGACAAAGAAAATAGCTCATCAATCGATATTTTTAATTCCTTGGCTATATTTAATGCTAATTTAAGAGAAGGGTTATATTTCCCCTGTTCAAGAAAAACAATGGTCTCGCGACGCACGCCAACTCTCTGAGACAATTCTTCCTGAGTCAGCCCTTTCTTAACCCTGAATTCCTTAATTCTTACCTTAATCATGGCTTTTTCTTTCGAAAATCTTAAATAAAATAGCGTAAAGGAACATCAGGAAACAGGCCGAGTACAGTAAAGTCGTTCCAGTACTGAATAACATTTCGTTGTCTCTTCCCGTGGTATAAGCGATGATACCGACGATAACGGAAACCAAAACATAGATTCTCATCGCCAGGCCCGAAGCTTTACCGGCTATCATGCGGTCGCGTTCATCAGCGATAACCTCTTCTATCTTTTTGCTCATTGTATAGAGGAAGGCCCAAGAAGCCGCAATAACGATCACCGGCAAATACCAATTGCCGTAATTAATAGAAACACTAACCACTAAAGAAACGATGATGACAGCGATGATCCTGTAGATTAAAAATCTTTTTTGAGTCATATTTTTAATGTTAATTATTAATTTTCGACCTTTATTTTTAGCAACGTTAACTATTTCTAACTATCTTAATGTTAGAAAAAGATAACATAGTTGTCAAGCGGATAATAAAAAACCGCCCCACGGGCAGGATTCGTCCGCCAACAGGCGGACTACGACCATCTCCTGAAATTTATATAGATTACTTAGCTCCCCCTACGAGACCTTATCCGAATTATAATGGGAATGACGGAAAACTTTGAAAGATTTAATTTCGTCTCATATTTAAGCCCTCCAAATAATCATTCACCACTTTGATGAATATCTTCGGCTTTGCCAAATGAACGTCATGAATGGCGTTTACTTTTACCACTTTAATATCTTTTACGATTGAACGGATTTTCTCAACATCATTATCGTCCAATGCGCCGAGCAACCCCCAAGTTTTATGTCTAGACCAATATGCATGTATCAATAGAACGGGACATTTAATTTTTTTCAATGTTTCTTCCGGGTCAAAGCCTTCGACTAATCTTCCATCAATTGTTGCTTTTGAAAAATCAACATCATACTCGCTTATAAATTTTAAACCAGCCCTTTGATCGAATCGGGCATTAAGCAAATCATATTGCCTGGACGGACGAATTTTCTTATTAAGTTCAAGGCTCATTGCCCTATAACTTGCTATAAAAGAAGGCATAAGCAAGAGTTTTTCTTTGTCTTCTATCGGAATTCCTTGTTTAGCGAAAAAATCTTTTATGTCTCTTTTTGGCTTCCCAAGTGTTTCTATCGCGGTTTCAAAAAGGCGATACATAAATTTTTCTTCTTTGATTCTTGGATGCATCGAAGAAAAAAGAGGAGGGTCTTCACTAATTGCTATCGAAACATTTTCGGGTGCATTGGCTGCCAGCCAAAGCGAAAGGATACCTCCCGAAGAAAGCCCTGATACAATCGCGGGTTTTTTAACGACTTCTTCAAGAAACTCTTTGAGGTCTTCCCCGATTATATTATAAGAATAATACCCTGGAGTTCTTGTAGATTTTCCATGGCCCCTGATATCAACAATAAAAACGTGATAATTTTTTGAAAAATGAGGCATCACAAGTTCATACCCCTGCCAGAATTCCATTTGACCTGGAATAAATAATAATGAAGGACCGTTATCTGGACCCTCAACATAATTTAAAGTTACTTTTCCGGTATTGAATTTTTTTTCAGTAAATCCTTTGGGGATAGTTTCAACGGAAAGTCTAAATGGATTAAAAGTTTTTACAAGTAAAAAAACTATTACTCCCAGAAATATCCAAAATCCAGGCACATGATAAACTACCATGGCTAAAATCACCAATATCCCTAAAGCACCATAAATAATTGCCTCACTCATTTTGTTTATAGATGTATGAATTTAGCTTAATCATATCAAAAAATCGCCTTATTGGCGATTTTCAACAACTCCCCTGGCTGGACGATGTTAGAACCTGTTCTATGAATATAATTTAACTTAAAATTTCTCGAAGCTGTCACAAAATGTTAACTTGACTAAGTTTTCAATATATCCCACACTATAGATAGATTCAACCCTTAAAAACTTAAAAAGGAGGTACCTAAAATGAGCGACATTTTCATGAAGAAGCCCCTTCCATGGAATTCCTTTCCTCGTGATCCGTTCTGGAAAAAAATGGATGCAAGATACGAAAGCATGCTAGGGGGTCTAGCTTCAGAATTATCAGCAAAAAATGAAGCATGGAAAAGAGAAAAAGCAAGATTAGAAATTAATTCTTTGATAAACAGCAAATTTGCCATTAATATGAGAAATCAATTCGAAATGATGGCAAGAATAGAAAAAGAGGCTGCTCACAGAGAAAAGACAGAAGCTATCAAGAAAGAGCTAGAAAAGTATTTTGAATCGCAAAGATCACCTAAAAGTTGTGAGAGCTGTAATGCAAGTTATCAATGGCAATGCCAAAAACGTAATTGCCACAATCATTCCGGTCATGAATTTGGTACAAAAAGATCATAAGAAAGGGGGTGAGAAAAGATGGGAGACCAAGGAGGATTTGGAGGATTCGATAGTGGGGTCAGGAAAGAATCCGGGCCAATAGTCAAGAGACTAAACTCTGACTTTGTAATACTACCCCTAGGTCCTTCTCCTTTAGGGAATGGAGATGTCCACGAGTCCTTCAACGTTGATAGAGAAGGAAACGTAACTGGTGGACACACCACAGTCAGAATTCCTGGGACCGTAGGAGATGGCGGTGGAGGTTCATGGAATCCGTAGCAAGAATTAAAAAAAGGGAGATCCTAAAAAAATCTCCCTTTTTCTTTTGCTGTAATCTCAACTCCCATGGCTGGACGCCTTGCCCGTCCGTAGCTTCAGCGGAGGAGGGATGTTAGAACCTGTTTACAGTAAAAAAACTTTCCCTCTAATAAATAAAACACCCGTTACAAAAAAAGAAATCATAATAATCCAACAAATAACAAGAAGTATTCCGAAAGCTTTAGGATTTTTTTTTATTATTATGGACAAAACAATCTCTATGATTGATGCTAAAATAGATAATAAAACGAATACGGGAAACAAAGAATATGTCAAAGGGACAGAAGATCCCCCAGAACCCATGGCAAGGCCAATGAAAAGAGTTATCCCTATCCCTACGCTAAACAACAAGCTAAAAATTCCGGCCACTACTCCAGGCACAGGAATTACTTTAGTAAAATTTACTTTATTCATAATATAGAAATTATATAAAGATATTTCGTCTTACTCAACTCCCCCTACGGGACACTATCCGAACTCTGAATGAGATTTCAAGCGGTAAAACTGATGCATAGGATTGATTTTTGATAAGGACCCGTTTTAAAAATTATTTTTCCGGTGAATTTTCTATCCTGTACTCATTCTCGCTGGTTATGGAAAGAAAATCAAGATGTGAAAAATAGCATAGAAGAATAAGTTTGTACTACTTACCATTAAAAACTCCGCTGAATGGAAGATATTAAAATATTCTATAATAAAAGAAAAGGCAATCGTTTATACTAAATTGGCTAATCGTTTAACCAAAACCAAAATTGGTTTTTCAATTCATTGCCAAATTCATAGGTATCAGCATGGGCAAGAACGCCGAGATAAGATTGAAGCGATTGCTCGAGCGTCCGTTTCTTAATGATTCCATTTTTATATTCAGAAACTCGTTTATGCAATTTTCTCAAAATCCGTTGTTTGGTTTTCGTTCGCAATAAGCGATGGTGCTGAAAAACAATATAACCGAGAAAATCTACTCCCCAATGCAACTTGCGAATAGTAACTTTTTTAGGATGAAGCTTCAAATCAAGTTCATCATATAAAAACTTTCTAATCGGCTCAATAAGGTTTTCAAGAAAAGATTTATTATTAGAAACTATTATAAAGTCATCCGTATAGCGAACATAGTTTTTTATTTTCAAACGATGTTTTATAAATTGGTCAAATTCATTAAGATAGAGATTGGCGAAAAGCTGAGAGGTCAGATTTCCAATTGGCAGCCCCTTTGCCTGAAAAAGATTAGAATATTCAGATTTGGAACTCTCAATAATTTCTTCAAGAATCCACATAGCATCAGAATCTTTTATTCGTCTCGCAAGGAAAGTCATAAGAATAGCATGGTCAATGGTTTCAAAAAACTTCTTAATGTCACACTTAAGAGCAAAACAGGGCTTATTGCTGTTGCAGCTTACCCTTTTTGTTATTCTATCCAAAACCTCTATACCCTTATGCGTTCCTTTGCCCACACGACACGAAAACGAATGAGCGATAAAGGTCGGCTCAAAAATAGGATTCAATACACTGAAAACAGCGTGATGGAAAACTCGATCTCTAACAGTAGCTTTGTGAATGTGCCTTTGTTTTGGGTCGTTAATATAAAAAGAGGTATATGCCCCGTGCTTGTATTTCTTATCTATTAAATCCCGGTGAAGCTGGAAAATGTTTTCTTCCAACCGCCACTCAAATTCGCACACATCCCATTTTTTCTGCTTATCGCCTCTAAACTTATCCCACGCTGAAAACAGATTTTCCAATGAAACTATTTTTTTAAAAACATTTTTATAAATTTTCATATTATGAATGATTTTGATATGCCAATTTTCAAAAAGACCTACGAATTATATAAGGTTTTTTATGCTTATCGAAATAATGTTACGAAGCAAGACCGCTACACGCTTTGGCAACGATGTGAAAATCTAATCTTAGATATTCTTGAAAATATCTTATGGGCAAGCCAATTATCTAATACTAATAAACTTACGGTATTAGAAAAGGTTAGTTTTAAATTAAACTTCCTACGAGTATTTTTGCGTCTCTGTAAAGAAATAAAAGTAATTGATAATAGAAAGTATGTTCTTTTACAAGAGACCGTTGATGAGATAGGAAGAATGCTCGGCGGATGGATTAAGTCGACTAAAGAGCATTGAATGGAATACCCTCGAAAAGAGGGTATTCCAAATTAATGGAGAGGTGACCGCCGAGAGGCAGCCCCGCCGATGTTATCGTTACGATTGTCGTCCCAGTAGTTGTTGACATTGAGACCGTTCTCGTCGAAGTTGCCGACATTGACACGATTGTCGTCCGAAGCGACATAATTTGCCTATCTTCATCCATGGCACCGAAAATTGAGGTTTACTACTCGTAAGAGTTTATATCCTCTCTTTCCTGTATTTTATTTGGGAGCAGAAAACCTTTGTTATCATCTCCTCTAAAGATGGGCAAGAAGTTCTATCTCCATCTTGTTCACACACTATCGTAATCCGTAGACGACGATACTCTGGTGAAATCTCAAAGATGAGACGTCCTGCGAGGTGAAACCGTAGCCGCACCTGAATTAGCAAGACAATTTTAGAATAACCCACTATAAATTAAAAGAAAAGAGCCTCCGCCGAAAAAATCGACGGAGGCTCAAGAATTCAAGAAAGACAAGCTCTCAAGAATTCAAAGTTCAGAACTTCCGAGAGGCAGCCCCGCCGATGCCATCGCTACGACCGCCGTCCCAGTAGCGGTAGACATCGAGACCGTACCCGCCGAAGCGGCCGACACGGACACGAACGCCGTCCGAAGCGACAGACGATGTTCGAACATAGATATGTTCGAACAGGCGTTCACCGGTGGCAAGGTAATGACCGATAATGGTGTAAACCACTATCTGAGCCGTGGGCACTTCATCGTTCTTGCCGATTGATGCCTGCTGCTCTTGCCAGTTCTTCGAGGTCGAGTTGTCAACCGGAGTCTTGCGTACAAGCCGCCAGCTGACTTCGCCGCGCTCTTTGGCAAAGGATTCCTTGTTATACCAGGAATCTTCATGGCTGTAGAAAAGACTTTTCTCTACTTTGCCACGAATCTCGAGAATCGAAAGCGGGAAGACCGCTACGAGGACATGAGTGCCCTTCAATTCTTCGAGCACTGCCTCGGAGAACGGAATCTCCGAAAGAGCTGTGAGTTGCTGGCCAGTCGGGTTGACTCCGAAGTGCTTGATGGCTTCTTCGACTCCGAAGAAGTTCTTGCCCATGATTTCACGGGCGCGCTTCTGGCTGGTCGTCGGCTCGAAACCGCCGTTCTGAATCAACCGTACCACCTTAGCGGCAAGGTCGTTGCCCTTTGAGTCAATGACTCTTTGGGCAAGATCTTCGTTGAGACCTGCGGTCTCAAGCTTCAACAAAACCTCATGCTCTTTGTGCACCGACAGGGTGCGGCTCACCATGTTTCCCATGGCATACCTCCTATATCTTTTCATTGCCTGATTCGCTCAGGCTGACGGCTTGTCTCGAAATGAGACGAGTATTTTAGAAACCAGTTTACTGGCACCCAAAGCACTCGTCTCATCTATAATATTATTAAAAATCTGCCCGAAGCATAACAAAAAGCCAGTCCTTTGTCAATACTGGTTCGAGGAGAGGAAAATTGTACTGCACGGCAAGTTTACACCACTTGAGGATCAACTGGAACCAGCTTATAGAAGAATTGCTGGCGAGAACTTTCTTTCCTAAGACGAGAGACCCTATTCGGACCGTAGAGAAAGTTTTAAACCGCGGGATTGATGCATAATAACCCCTGAATTTACCCTTTTCATCGAAAAAATAAATTATGTCTCGCTGCTTATTTTAAGCGACATATATCTGGGCTTTGGTAAAAATTTCAAACCACTTAAATGATTTTCGTAAATGCTCTTTCTCAAATTAAAACTGCAAGCGTGCCTAAAATGTCCGTAATTAGAATTTACCGTCGCTAAAATTTTCTTCAACTCTGGAATTTCTTTCTTGCTTTTATCCAACCTATGCAATTTATTTTTAAATCTTTTAACTGCTTTTTGCCGGACTAAAATATAACCGGGTTTTATAAAATACCCCAAAAAATCTATTCCTTTATGGATTGATTGCAACTTTGTCTTGTTCGAACTTAATTCCAGATCTAAATTTTCTTTCAGGAAAAGACTGATTTTGTCCCTCAAATATTTCAAATGTTCTCTGTCTTCGTCCAACAAAACCAAATCGTCGACATAACGGATATAGTATCTGCATTTAAGCCCTCTTTTTATGAACTGGTCTACTTCGTTGAGGTAAAGATTGGCAAAAAACTGGGAAGAATAATTACCGATAGGAAGACCTTTGTTTTCGGGGGCGTTAAACAGAGACCTCCGGGAAGGGATAAACCTAAATAAGGAAGGATCTCCCCTGATAATATAATTCTTGGTTGATTTGTGAAAAATAATAATTTTTGCCAGCCATAAAATATCTTCTTTCCATTGCCGGGACTTTTTCTGCCTCAAAATCATTTTTTCAAAAAGAGAATATAAGATATGATGCTCGATAGCCATAAAAAACCCGGAAATATCCAAGTGAAGGTAAAACGCTTCTCTTCTATGATTTTCTGTCGCTTTCTTGATAAACGCTTTCAGTCTCTTGATCGCCAAATGTGCACCTTTGTTTTTGCGGCAGGAAAAACTGTCAAAAATGAAACTTTTTTCTCCCATTATTTCTATTTCGTTGACCAGCAAGTGGTGAACGACCCTGTCCCTGAAAGTGGCGGCAAATATCTCCCTGGGAGAGGGATCTTTTACCACAAAACAGATTGAACGGCCCGGCTTATATCTCTTTGTTCCGAGTTCTTTTTGGAGTTGGAAAAGGTTTCTTTCCAAGTCCCATTCGAATTTTAGAGCGTTTCTGGTTTTTCTTTTTGTCTTCCGGCAACCCAGATAAGCTTGGTATAATTTTTCAAAATTAAATACTTCACTCATCGGGATATTGAGACCATTTTAGCCAGCCTCCCACCATCTCCCCGATTTCTTTGGCGTAATAAGTTTGAATATGAACAAACTGTTTTTTTGAAATCAGATTTATTTCTTGGGCCATTCTTAATCTGATCTTTAACCGGTCGAAAACAGTGCTTAATTCCAAAATCTTCGGATATTTTTCTTTATGAGATAAAGCATTCGCTTCTAAAACCAAGTCCTGACATTTCCAGCTTAACTCTAAAATATCTTTTCCTAAAGCATACTTGTACTGCTTCGGAAGATTTCTCACCATTTCATATAAGAATTTAGTCAGTTGATAAATCTTAAGGTACAAAGGGAGATGTTGGGAGTTTGACATATTAAATTTTAGATTATCGCAACGGGCTAAAAATCAATTTCCCGCGAACACAACGTCCATAGTTGCTGTTGTTCTTATTGTCGTTGTTCACGTTGCCATTGCCGAAATTCACGTTCCAGGCGTTGTTGCTATTGTACTCAGTAGACGACCAATAGTTGTTGGCTTGAGCGTTTTCACTCCCGCACTCATCAATTCTCCAAAGGTCTGGCTTTTTTAAGAAAGACCTTTTGACCATCAATGCCTCATGTTTTACGAGGCGGCAGGAGTCGCAATAGATTTTCAACCGCTCTCTCCGAAGAGCTGTTTGTTTTAACAAATCAACTTCTTGGGAATCCGGCGATATTAATTTTTTTAACTTTTTTCAAATTTCAAATTCCCAACGACCAAAAACCAAAACGGCTATTGCCCGCGAACACAACGTCCATAGTAGCTGCCGTTCTTATTGCCGAAGCTCACGCTGCCACCGCCGAAACCCACGCCCCAGGCGCCGTTGCTACTGTACTCAGTAGACGACCAATAGCCGTCGGCTTGAGCGTTTGTATCCCAAGCAGGAGTACACGGATAACTGCCGCAAGCATCTAAGCCGAACTGATAGAGAATACAGCTTGAATTTTGAGCGCCGCTGACGCAGGAAGGCAGTTGCCAGTCATCAAATCCGGCATAGGTTAAGTTGTCGCAGTAATTACAGGCAGCTCTGCCGGAAATGCCGATACAAGAGTTGGTTGGTTCGTCGGTTCCAAATCCACCCCAAGCATATGTTGTTGCCGAACCGCCAAGAACAGCAGTCGGTGTCCAGAGCCGGTTGTGTTCATCACAATAAACAGTATTGCCATTAAGGGTGCCGCTTGTGTCGGCAGCAATTCCACCGCAAGGGCCTGCTGAAGTTGTAGTAAATGTCGCATCACTTCCATAACCCCAACCAGCTGAGTTTTTAGCTTCAGATTTGAAGTGGTAGAGAGTAGAAGCTGTTAAACCAGTAATACCTTTAGAAAAAGCTCCTGTTCCTCCTGAATAAGTAGAAGTGGCTTCAGAACCATAGCCGGTGGTTAATCCGTATTGAAAACCAACAATAGTGGAAGAAGCTCCTCCTTCAGCCGTGATAGAACCATTTAAGGTGGCAGTGGTAGCGGCCAAGTCGGTGGCCGCACTAGTAGTGAGGGTTGGAACAGTAATAGTCGGTCCTCCTCCCCCACCTCCTCCAACATTAGTTCTGCTTGCAATAGCATTAGGGGTAATCTTAAGATGGTTGCCTACTTCAAGTAAGACGGTAGAAGTGCCGTTGTCAGCGGCTGCGTATTTAGTTTGATAACCAGTAGTTTCGAATAAAGCGGTAAGTTCCCAACTGCCTGAAACATATGAATAGTAAAGATTGGTGGAAGTGCTGTTGGTGGGATCAACAGGAAGAAGGGTTAAAGGATTGGGAGCCGTAGTCAGGGTTGTGAAGTTAACCGGTACCCAGCCAGTACCGTCAGCTTTACGGTAATTAGCGGTATTAGAGCATTGATAAGTCCAGCCTCCTGGTAAAGCTGGTAAGGATAGGGTAGGACAGGTTGAAGTGGCTGCGGTGTCGTCAGGAATGGAAACATATACCACATTGGCTGTTCCCATGGAGATATTGTCAAAATCAGCTAACCTTAGGGCTTTATCTAAGGTCTGGAGGTCTACCATCCTTCTACTGTCTCTTGATTTTTTGAGGAATTCTACTGGATTGAGAACTGTTAAGACGACGACGGCTAGAACTGCTACGATACCTATCACGATTAGAAGTTCTATGA
>JBAZEU010000004.1:0-42305 GCA_041653755.1 Minisyncoccota bacterium | reverse complement strand
TTATGTCCGGCACATTTGACCGGTCTATGGCGTTTCCCGTAGTGCCCAAAATATATCCGGCTCTTCCCTGGGCGCCTTCTATTAAAACCGACCACTCCTCTTTGATTTCGTCTCTTTTCAGTATCGGCAATTGAACCTCCTTTTACTTCAGGTCATATTTCTGAAGTAAGGACAAATACTTCGGCTCGTCTTTGTATCGGGAAAAAGTTCTGTCCAACCCTTCTTTGCTTGTTTTGAATCCGCTTTTCAGCGCGCCTTCCAGCCATGCCAACATTCGTGTCTCGTCTCCTTTTTTGCAGTAGGCTTCGGCCGCGATTTCGTAGAACAGGTTATACCGGAACTTTTGAATTCCTATGTATGTCCACCCCAGCGCTTTGTCCGGCTGGTTGAGTTGGTTGTAACTGTTGGCGATGCGGAAGTAAGCGTCATAGTATGGATATGTTTGCAACGCTTTCGTATAGAGGTCTATCACTTCCCGCCAATCGTGATTCTTGTTAGCGTCCTCGGCTTTCCGACAAAGCTGATCAAATTGAATATTCAGGCCTATCGTTTGAAGTAATCGCCAGCCTTCGTCTTGTTTGAATTTCTTGAATTCTTCTTCTGTTTTTGCCGGAAGATTAATGAATTTGTCCAAGTCCCGGTCTACAAGAACTGATTTTTCAACAGCCTTTTCTTTTTCCGGTGGCGCAACAGGTTTTTTTTCTACGGCGTTGGTTTGAGTAGAAGGTGGAGATGATTCAGTAACTGCGGGCACCGGCACTTGAACGCTTTCCCTTGGTGGCGCAGGAGAGGGTAGAGGAGAGGATGAATAAGGAATTCCCGGAGGAGCCGGACGATGCGAAGCTCGGTGTATGGCTAAAGTTATTGAAATTAGCAAAACGATGACAATTACGGAGAGAACTAATAAAAAACCTTTTCCAATTATGGATTGAATCCATACCGGTATTCTGGTTTTAGCCGTTCCTGTTGCGTGACTCCGCGCTCTGCCACCCAGCAGTTCTCCGCAACCGGTACAGAACCTAATCCCCTCTTCGTTTTTGTGACCACAGTGAGGACACAGCATTCCGATCCTCCTTATCTCCGGTTTCTGAAGCTAAAATTATATTTTAATCCATAACCGCAAGTTTCGGAAAGAGCAGTTTCCTATTTTCCCGTTTTTTTCAGATAACACACCCCTAACCCCACCGCGTCAAACATATGTCCCCAGTATCTGTCTTTGTACTTTCTGTTCTGGTTCAGGTAGACATATAATTCGGGATACAAAGCTGACAGCAGTTTGGCGGTCTCGCTTTTGGAAGCATTGCCGTTGCCGCAGACAATCTTTCTGGCGGTTCTGGGGCAGTACTCATGGACTTTCATTCTGTTTTTTCTGGCCAGGGATTTTACTTCTTCCACCACCACGTCCAGGAATCTGGACTGCTTGCTCCAGAAGAAGAACGGTTTCTCCAGAACCAGAATGTCGGGCTCGTAACTGTTGAGCAGGGAGATAAATATCTTTCGGACCTCGTCCAGCCGTTTCCTGGGCGAGCCGTTGGTTTTTAATACCTTAACCAGCGAACTTTTGAGGGTGTTGTCTCTGAAGATGGCGACTCCCCAATAACGGGTTCCGGGGTCGATTGCTATAATGGTTTCTTCTTTTGGTCTCTTCTTGCGTTTTATTTTTCTCGGCATAGTTTTTGAATTAAGTAAGTGAATAATGCGCCTCTTGATTTTTTAATCTTCTCAATCGGCAGTTCTTTTACCTCTTTGTAGACCTTTCTTAAGAAGGGTTCCGGATACTTCCGGCAGAGGGAGAGGTAAGCCCTCAGGTTTTCTTTGTCATTTAGGCCATTGCTGATTTCCATGGCCAGGAGTTCGTCCTTAGTGTAAAGCGAATCGTTTTCGTTGTTCATAGAAGTTAAATTACGTACGACGTTATTAACGACGTTTTTATTTATATTATTATCTATGTCGTCGTAACGACCTTTGTTTTTGATTTTTTGGCTTGAATAATACTCTTTTCGACCTTTTAGTGATTTCCCGATGTGTCCAAATTCGGATACATTACCTGCTCTAATCTGGACACTTTCTTTTTCAATGGTGCCCAGACTTGGACGCTTGCTGATGGTTTTCCACTTCTGGATGCGAATAAGGAGTTTCTTCCCTTGTCGGACTGCTGCGACGTATTCGTATCTTTCCAGGGTCTTCAGCCACTTTCTGATAGTGCTTTTGCTTCTGCCCATACTCCAACTGATTTCGGAATAACTTCCGGAAAAAACTCCGGTGCCATAATCGGCTGAAAGAAAAAGGTATAAAAGTAGCCAGACGCTGACTTTTAACTTCTTTGAATGCTTACCTGTAAAATCTCTGACCAGCCCTGTCCATAATGGTCTCCACCATATTTTATTTTTCGGGTTGTTGTCATTCATTGGGCGGGAATAATTTATTCTTTCTGGCTTTTATTTCGTGCCGGAATGTTTTCGAGAGATCGTAATACAGGTGGTCAACCAGCCGGTTGTAGGCATAGGATAGTTTCAGAACATTCGCCAGGCTGGGATGCGTAATTTCTCGTTCCCAGTTGGATATGGCTCTCGCTCTCACGCCCAACATATAGGCGACATCTTCCTGTGTGTATCTCATTGATTTCCGGCATTGTCGGAGACAGTTATTGATTCTAGGTTTTTTGTTTGACGCAACCATAATTTTTTTCTTGTTCATCAATAATAATTTTGTTCAATCAGGACCAGCCTCACAAGACGGAAAAAACTGCGCGAGCGTGCAGGTTTTTAATCCTTCGGTGTGGACAACTTTTGGATTAAGACATCAATCGGATGAATTTTTTCTGTCACTGACCCTTTTTTATATTTTGCCCGAAAAGTTTTTCACACAAAAGACCGGTGATACTGTTTCCTTGAGCCATATTTTCACGTCTTTGATTTTCTCCTTGTTCCTTTACGCTTAAGGTAATAACTATGAAACCAAGCGATGAAACAATCGAAGAATTCCGAAAGAATTATCTTACAGAGTTCGGAGAAGAAATCTCAAGAGAGGAGGCCTGTGAGAGATTTCTGAATTTGGTCTATCTTCTGAAGGCAATTCTTTATCCACGTTACAAAAAAGGTCGAAATCCGGAATCCGATACGCCATCATTCCCGACAGTTGACCAAAATCCTAAAAATATGTAGGATTAGGGATCATTAATTTGTCCAATTCATGTCCTATATCATCTATTGCCGTAAATCCTCCGAGTCTGAAGAAAGACAAATCCTTTCCATTGAGTCCCAAATGAATGAGCTGAAAGAACTGGCCGATAGGTTGAAGTTGAATGTTTCTGAAATTCTAACAGAGTCGCGTTCCGCCAAATCACCGGGAAGGCCGGTTTTTAACGCTATGATGAAAAAAATCTATGGCAGGCAGGTTAAGGGAATCATCGTCTGGAAGCTTGATAGATTAGCCAGAAATCCCATTGACGGCTCATCTCTAGTCTGGGCTTTGGACCAAGGGAATATTTCCGAAATAGTCACTCCAATCAATACTTTCCTCAACAACAGCAATGATAAGTTTTTGATGCAACTGGAATTCGGCATGGCCAAAAAATATGTGGACGATCTAAGCGATAACGTGAAAAGAGGTAACCGTGCCAAACTCGAAAAAGGGTGGTTTCCTGGACTTCCGCCTTTGGGATACCTCAATGAACCAAAAGAGAGGACTATTATTCCTGACCCGGAAAGATTTCTTCTTATCCGTAAGATGTGGAACCTTTTGCTTCAGGGTATGTCTCCGCTAAAAATCTTGAAGACCGTTAATGAGGAATGGGGTTTTAAAACCAGAACTCACAAAAAGAGCGGCGGCAAGCCCTTAAGCCGGGCCTGTATTTACAAAATCTTCGGCAATTCCTTTTATTACGGACTGATTGAAAGAAAAGAAGGTGTTTTTCAGGGAAAACACGAGCCGATGATTACAGAAGAGGAATACTGGAAAGTTCAGGAGATTTTGGGCAGGAAGGGAAGACCAAGGCCAAAAAAACATCAATTCGCTTTTACCGGACTGATAAGATGTGGAGAATGCGGCTGTATGGTTACCGCGGAAGAAAAAGAGAATCGCTACGGATATCACTACACCTATTACCACTGCACCTGGAAAAAGAGGGGTTCCACCTGTCGTCAAAAGTCAATAAATCTTACGAATTTAGAATTGCAGGTTTTGGAATATCTCGATAAGATTTACGTGTCGAAAACATTCCTTAATCCGGCGTTAGAGTATTTGGAGAAAATGCTGGACGAAGAAAATAAGGGGTGTCTCGACATTCAAAGAACCCTGGAAAAAGCAGCCGTGGGTTGCCAGACGAAACTTCATAACTTGAACCAGATGCGATTCAAAGACCTGATTGACGATTCGGAATATCTCGGTGAAAAGAAAAAATTGATCGAAGAAAAGATGCGAATAGAGAAAAGATTGAAAGAGGGAATTAACTATGGAAGAAGAGCTGTTGAATTAACCGAGAAAACCCTGATTTTTGCCAACGAAGGCAGAGAGACGTTTCGGGATGGTCTCTCGGAAGATAAAAGGGACGTTCTTCAATGGATTGGTTCGAACCTTTTCCTGAAAGACAAAAAACTCACTATTCAAGCGAAAAAACCTTTACTTATCCTTGAGGAAGGGTTAAGGGGTATTGATAAGGAAATGGAGAGGTTAGAACCTGAAGAATACGGCGTAAACAATGGACAAAACGGACTTTCTCTTGCCTTATTTCAACGCTTGTGCTCCCGAGAGGACTCGAACCTCTAACCCTTGCGGGACAGCGTCCTAAGCGCTGCGCGTATTCCAATTCCGCCACGGGAGCAAAACGTACAAATATCTTAGCAAAAACCGGAAGAACACTCCATCCCTTATCCTTTTTACTAAAAGGGTGAGGGATTGACTTTTTAAAATCTTTATGGTATATTATAAAGAATAAAAGCTGCACCTTGAAAAACATCTATTCGCAGAAATAAAAATGAATTCAACCTATAAGGAGGAGTAAAATGAATGTTTTAGCTTTAGTAGTTCTCGCGCTTGTGTGGATTGTTTTTTCGGGGTTAAAAAAGATTCCAAACGACCCCCCGCATATTGGTCTCTTAACCATTTTCGGTCGAAGAACCAATAAAATTATAAGAGAAGGATGGTGCTTTTTATTCGGGTTTCCGTTTATCAGCAATGTAATTCTTGTGGATATGCGTAAAAAGAATAAAGATTTCCCGATTAAAGACTTGCGAACACCAGACAATGTTCCAATCGAAGTTCCAATTTCTCTGACTGTTGTCCCGGATGGGAAAAATTTAATCCAGTATTTGGACAATGGCGGAGAAAATGGTGTCTTTACCATCCTTGAAGAAATCCTCGAAGAAAAAGGAAGGATGTGGACCAGAGCGGTGGGAGAAGGCCCGGCGGATTATGACGAAGCGATGTCTGCTGGGGAAGAAGCGGTTGAAATTTTGATAAAGGCGCTTGCCGGAGAAAAAATTAAAAAAATAAACTCGCCTTTCCCGACAAACTCTCTTTTCAAATATTTCAATACGCCTCCAAAACCACCCACGAAGTACGAAGAAAATTCGTTCGGAACAAACTGGGAAAAAATTGAGGAGTGGCATGAAGCGCTCTCTCAAGAAGAAAAAGCCCAGCTAAAAGAAGAATTGGCCGTTCGAAAAAAGATCGTGACAGAAATCCGTCAAGGCAATGGAGGAATCTTACTCCAGCAACTCGGTGTCAAACTTGTCCGTCTAAATATCGGCGAGATAAAACCGACTGATGAATTTGCAAAAGATGCCGACTTAGCCGCGAAGGAAGAAAAACAGGCAAAAGGAGAAATGGTCGAAATCACAAACGTCGGGAATCTGGTAAAAACACTGAAAGGTCTTATACCGGGTATTTCTGACGAAGAAGCCCTTAAAACGGTAATGGCCGAAAGAGGGAAAGCAACAAGAACGTTTCAGGACATTAGTTTGTCCGGCGACCAAAAAGCTAGACCGATTCTTTTGATAAATCCGGCCTTGCCCAGAAAAGGAGAAGAAAATGGCTGAAACCGAAAAAAAAGAGAAACTGCAAGAAGAAAAACCACAACTCGAATCCATCCCTGGCTGGACAAAATGGGGATTCCTGACAATTATCAGCTTAATAATTGTTGTCGGGATCATCCATTCCGCTTCGAACAAAGCTAAAACCCACCAATCCCAAGCTCAAATCCAGACCGCTCAAGCCCAAACCGTTAAAGCTCTGCCCGAGACGAAAGAAGTAATTCTTACGCCCGGAGAATGGAGCAAGTCAAAAAGATTTGAAGGTCCGGCCGGAGCATACTTCCACCTTGAAGGCCCTACCGACACCCGAGTGCGATTTGCTAACGGGGAGGAAGGATTCATCACGGACGACTTCGGAGTAATTACGCCAGAGATGAGTTTTTATAATGAAACTGGAGGAGTGGTTCAAATAATAATTAACCACGATCCGATTTCGTAAAACATCTCGCAAAACAAAACCCCCGAGAAACTTAAAAAGTTCTCGGGGGTTTTTCAATTTAAAAATATTAGAAGCCAATATTAAACGCCAAGAAGTCGTGTTACAAGTGTAACGATGGCCTTTGCTAAGAACCCGATTAAAATCGCTACCGCAGCATAAATGATGTAATTTTTAGCGTTTTTTATTTTATCCTCATTGCCGGCGCTAGACAAATACATAAAAGCCGCAATGATAATAAAAACTGCCGCTAAAAGAATCAACAAACCGAACGCCCAATTAATAACGTCCGTAATAATGTTAGTCAGGTTAACCGATTCTGGAACATTTTCTGAGGTTACTCCCATTTGAGCTAATACTACTGAAGGCGATAACAAAAGAAGTGGAAATATTTTTTTGTAATTAATTTTCATTTGATTAAATTTAAAATAAAATAGTTCGTTTTCGTCTCGACCTTTTATTTAACTCGTTTTTGCTCCGATAAGCTCAGCCACTCCATGAGCAAGGGCCCAAGCCAATAAAATTATAGCATAAGCAATCACGGTGTAAAGGATGGTCTGCCTGCCAGTTTTAACCTTGTCAGGATTACCAGCAGAAAACAAAAGCTGATAAGCGCCTACGATAATCATCAAGGCGGCGATTGGAGTAGAGATGGTTATTGCCCAGTTGGAAAGACCCTTTAAAAGTTCTTCAATACTCCCAAAATTCAGAGGATTGGTAAAACCGCCGGAACTTTCTCCAGAAGGAATTTGGCCTCCGCCAGGAATTTGACCTCCCCCGTCAGCCAAGGCAAACTGGAAACGCAGAGCAGCAGCTAATAAAAATAGTCCTATTTTTTTAATCATAATAAAATTCTAATTGTTTTAATTCTAAAATCAAGGACAACTGATTCTTACGTTATACCAATGACTTCCTTCCAGCAGTGGACTTTGGCTTAAAGCGCTCGGCTTCACCAATACAGAAAAAAGAAGATTAACGATCAGCCAGCCGCAAAAAACAATAACTGCTCCAACTACGGCGCTGGTAATAATTTTTTTGCCGGTTTCGGCTTTTTTAGGATCTCCAGCAGAAAACATCATCATAAAACCTCCCCAAACAATCGTAACCACGACCAAAGGAATAACGATTTTCAACAAAACCAAGTTATAGAGAATATCATGAAACATCTTCATGAAACAATTAAAAGTGCAATCGGCTCCGCTACAAGGAACTAAACCGGCAGCAAAAACCGGAGTAGAAAGCAAAAGATATAAAGCGGAAAAAAGAACTGGGATTGAAATTATTTTTTTCATGGTTGTATCAACGAATTAACTTTATTTTCCGCCACTTCAAGGGCATCTTTTATCGAAACCTGCTTGGCTAACGCTGATTCTATCATATCAGAAAAGGTTTGGCTGATAAAATCACTATCAACCTGATACCAAGAATTAGCAGAAAGCGCTTGTTGCGCAAAAACACCCAAAGAAGGATCATCTTGATATTTATTAATCAAACTTCTCAATGCTGGCGGCCGACCGCTTGATAGCAAATAAGCTTTGGCATAGGCTTCGTTTGTTGTTAAGGCCAATATCAAATCTTGGGCAGCTGACGGATTCTGGCTTTTCTTAGAAACTGCCAGTCCCCAATAATCGGCAAAGTTCACTTTACTGTCCAAATTGAACTGAAGCATTGGAGCGATGCCAATATTGAGATAGGGATTCTTCTTTTTTAAGACATCTATGGTGCGCTGATAGTCAAAGATTATCGCCGATTGTCCATTCGCAAAAGCATCCAACGAATAATTAAAAGCGTCGTCCCACGCGTAAATCAAGCTTTTCGGATTAGTGAATTCCAGATAAAAATTCAATGCATTCTGCCCTTTGTTGCCAAAAGCTAATCTTTCTCCGGAATTCTTCGGGAAATTAACGCCTTCTTGCATCGCCATGAGAGTGAAAATGTCCGAGGCGCTATGAATGCTATCATTAGAACCGCCGATAGCTCCAGCCGCTCTGATAATAGAGTTAGTTTTCGGATCAAGTTTTCTTAATTTTGAAATCAAAAGCTTAAATTCGTCCCAGGTCTTGGGCGGTATTGCGATGGCCGAGTTATCAAGAATATCTTTGTTATAAAAAGTTGCTAGTGTGTCTATATATAAAGGAAGCGCATAAATATTTTCACCATAAGAGAAATCTTGTTCTACTGCTTTCGGGAAAAGATCTCTTAATTTATTGAGAGAAATTTTTGTCTTATCAAAAACTAGAACTTTATCGGCATTAGCCGGCAGCCAAGAACGATGAAACATAAAAATATCCGGGCCATTATTGGCGGCTAAGGCGTTAATCAAAGATTTCTGGTAATCAGCTTCGTTAAATTCGGTATATTGAATTTTAGTTTTAGAATGGCTTTTCTGATAACTTTCAAAAACCGGTCTTAAAACATCTTCGCTGTCGCCAACGCCCCACACCGTTAGGGTAATTTCTTTTTGGTTGGTTGGAGCGGCCCGGCCGAAGATAATCGCCAGGACAATCAGCAAGACAATAATCGCGATTCCTCCGACGATAGTAATTTGTTTTTTTGAAAAATTCATATAAATTTTTTTCGATATATTTTATTAGATGGCGACGATTCCGGCAATCTTATCATCTTTTTCCAACTTCATAATCTTGACTCCCTGTGAAACTCTTGAGGCGGTTCTAATATTAGAAATCTTGGTTCTGATGATTTGGCCTTTAGACGATAACGCGAACACTTCTTCCTCTTCAGCTAAAACTTTAGCAGTCACGATTTGACCGGTTTTAGCCGTAACCTTGGCGGTTTTTATCCCTTTACCTCCTCGGGATTGAAGACGGTAAGAAGACAAAGGCGTTTGCTTGGAAAAACCATTTTCCATTACTACTAAGATTTTGGCGGTCTTCTGCTCTCCTTTAATTATATCAAGCCCTGCCACAAAATCATCTTTATTCAGACCGATAGCTTTTACGCCCGAGGCCTGACGGCCCATTGGTCGCAACTGGCTTTCTTTGAACCTGATTGCTTGACCCTTAGCGGTAGCAATAATGACCTCGTCTTTGCCCAAAGACATTTTTACCCATTTCAAAAGATCGCCATTCTTTAAGGACATGGCAACGATGCCGCTGCGCCTGACATTCTGAAAATCAGAAATTGGCGTTTTTTTAATCATTCCGCCATATGTGCACATTACTAAGAATTGATTACTTAATTCTTTTTCGTCCCCGCCTGCATCGCTGCGCGAAGCATTGCGGGCAGGTTTGGTCGCCGGGTAACTGATAATGGCGGATATATTCTCTTCAGCCGGAAAATCCAAAAAGTTATGAACTAATTTTCCGCGGGAAATTCGAGTGCCAACCGGGATTTCATAAACCTTGGCCTGGAAAGCTCTGCCCTTATCAGTAAAGAATAAAATATTGTCGTGAGTGTTCGCCCGTAAAAATTGGACAATAAAATCTTCTTCGCCAAGTTCAGAACCGATTGTTCCTTTCCCTCCTCTATTTTGCGCTTTGATAGCTGAAGGCACAACTCTTTTAATATAGCCCGTATTGGAAAGAGTAATTATTACATCTTCTTTAGGGACCAAATCCTCTTCGTTAAATTCCTGCAATCCGGTTGAAACAACTTTGGTTTTTCTTTCGTCGCCGTATTTTTCTTTCACTTCCGTCAGCTCTTCTTTAATGACTTTCAAGATTCTTTTCGGCTCTTTCAAAATTAATTCCAATTCAGCGATTAATTTCTTTTTCTCTTTTAATTCATCTTCGAGGCGCTGTCTTTCAAGGTTAGCCAATGTCTGCAATTTCATTTCCAAAATCGCATTGGCCTGAATCTCGCTGAATTTAAACTTCTTGATTAAATTATTAAAAGCATCCTGCCGATCTTTAGATTTTTTGATAGTTTTAATAACCTCATCGATTATCGAAAGCGCTTTAACCAAACCCATCAGAATATGCGCTCTTTCTTTTGCTCTCTTTAGTTCAAATTCTGTTCGTTTTCTGACAACAACCTTGCGATGTTCAAGATAGGCCGAAAGCAAATCTTTTAACGACATCGTCTGCGGCTGAATGCCGTCAGCAAGGGCAATCATGTTCAAATGAAAATCTTTTTGAAGCTCGGTAAATTTGTAAAGCTGGTTTAAAATCTTTTGGGTTGGCGCATTTGATTTTACTTCAATTACGATCCTTAATCCTTCTCTGTCTGATTCGTCTCTAATGTCTCGAATACCTTCAATTTTTTTGTCAGTAATCAATTGGGCAATCTTTAAAATCAGTTCGGCTTTATTGGTTTGGTAGGGGATCTCGGTGATAATAATAGAAAACTGGTTATTTTTGGTTTCTTCTATTGTGGCAACGCCCCGCATAGTGATCGGCCCCTTGCCAGCGCTATAGGCCTCCATAATGGCTTTTTTATTGAATATCAAACCGCCGGTTGGAAAGTCCGGGCCCTGAATAAACTTGAAAAGTTCCTGAGTCGAAGCGTCAGAATTCTCAATTAGGTAAAAAATGGCGTCAATAATTTCGTTCAGATTATGCGGAGGAATATTGGTAGCCATACCAACCGCAATCCCCATTGAGCCGTTAAGCAATAAATTCGGCAGTTTTGACGGCAAAACTTTCGGCTCAACCCGGCTGGCATCATAGTTCGGCTGCCAATCGACGGTTTCTTTTTCAATGTCCGCAAGCATCTCTTCGGAAATTTTCGAGAGCCGCGCTTCGGTATATCTTTGGGCGGCAGCCGCATCGCCATCAATGCTTCCAAAATTTCCCTGACCGTCAATTAACACATACCTCAAAGAAAAATCTTGAGCCATTCTTACTAAGGTATCGTAAATCGCCATATCGCCGTGAGGATGATATTTCCCCATTACTTCTCCGACTACTCTTGCGGATTTTATAAGTTTGGCGCCATGGCCCAAACCCATATCCCACATTGACCATAAAATTCTTCTTTGAACTGGTTTCAACCCGTCACGAGCGTCAGGCAAAGCGCGGGAAACAATCACGCTCATTGCGTAATCCAAATAACATTCTTGGAGTTCTTCGGAAATTTCCCGGTCCTGATGCTTTTGTATTTTTGTTTCCGCCGGCTGGGCTAGTTCTTTTTTTGCTCTTTTAGGCATTTTGACCATATAAGATTTACTTTATATATAATGTAGCTGTGCCGAATTATCTTTCAATATTGATAACTCGACCTTCTCTTATTTTAAAAATTATATCTTTGCTCCATTGAGAAACCGCAGAAAAAACTTTTTGAACAGAAAATTCATGTTCTTTGGCAACATCCACGCTCGACATTTCTCTAAGATACAAGACCCATAGACCAACCACGACAGCCATCGCGATAATCGAAAAAATCAGCAAATATCTTTTTTTAACGCTTTCATCAGAATTTTGTATCTTTCTTAAAAAGCTTTTTAGGCCTTGAGGCATACAATTTTTGTGCCCTTGATCGTTAAAACGTCTTTTTTCTTGATCACCAATTTTTCTTCGCAGACCGAGTCATGGTCAAACTCTTTCGAAAATTTCTTCAAATCTTCAGCCGGCCTTTTCAAGTTCGGCATTTTATAAAAACTCGGCACCACAATTTTCGGCTCAATTTGCTTGATCAAAACTGCTGCTTTTTTCTGGTCGATAAACGGCGCTCCGCCAGCCGGGATAAACAAAATGTCTATTTCTTCCAGTCGTTCGCTGATTTCTGACGGCAATCCTTCGGAAAGATGCCCCAAAAAACAAAGTTTTAAATCTTCCAAACCAACCAGATAAACCGTTTTGATAAATTTATCCGTTGATTCGGTGTTTAAAAAAAATCCTTCGACATCAACCTCTTTGTCAGCGACTTTGAAATTGTATTCGCCCGGACCGACTAACTCATGAGAATTTTCGCCTTCGGGCGGGAAAGAAACTAAAGTTTTTAAAATCAAATCTGTCTTAAATCGCGGCACATCAAGACCGCTCTCTTTTGTAAGCGGGTCTGTTAAAAGGGTGAGGTCTCCTGATTGAATTTTAAAACACCCTTCGCCGTAAAAAGAAATAATCATTACTATTTTATTTTACCAGATAAATCCTTGATTTTCAAATATATTCTGATAGAATAACACTGTTATAGTGAATCAAAGATTCAATATATCAAAGATATATGAAGACACCTGTAATCGTATCAAATAAAGAAAATTCTGCTTTCGGCCAGCTAATGAAGCTTGACCCGGCTTTTATGGCATTTTTAAAGCCCGGAGATATTACTGAAGCCAAGCTGATAAAAAGACAAGCGGGTGTCTGCTATTTTGATTTAGGAAAATTTGGCACCGGCGTTATTTTCGGAACAGAATTTCTAAACGCTAAAAATGTTTTAAGAGAAGTGAAAGTCGGCGACACTGTGCCGGCAAAAGTAGTTGACCAAGAGAACGAAGAAGGCTACGTAGAGCTTTCTTTAGCTGGCGCCTCACAGCAAAAAATTTGGCACGAATTAAAAGAGTTAAAAGAAGCTGGCGAGCCGATTGAAGTAACGGTCACAGGCGCTAACACCGGAGGATTAATGGCTGACCTAAAAGACATTAAAGCTTTCTTGCCGGTTTCTCAATTATTAAGTTCTCATTATCCGCGAGTAGAAAACGCTGATAAAAATAAAATCTTTCAGGAACTCCAAAAATTAGTCGGTCAGAATCTAACGGTAAAAATTATCGATCTCAACCCTAAAACCGCCAAGCTGATTATCTCCGAGAGGGAAGCCAATGAAACCAATTCCCAGGAAGCCTTAAAAAAATATAATATTGGCGACATCGTTGAAGGTATTGTTTCCGGTATTGCTGATTTCGGCGCTTTCTTCAAATTTACTGATGATCCCGAGCTCGAAGGACTAATTCACATCTCCGAACTATCCCATAAGCTTTTAGAAGGCCCCAAAGACGTTGTTCAAATCAACGACACTGTCAAAGCAAAAATTATTGAAATTAAAGATGGACGTGTTTCCCTGTCGCTTAAAGCGCTTCAGGCGAATCCTTGGGATTTAGTCAAAGAAAAATATCAGGAAGGTCAGGAGCTTGAAGGAACGATTTATAGTTTTAATCCGTTCGGCGCGATTGTAAACCTAGATTTAGACATTCAAGGGTTAATCCACGTTTCTGAATTCGGAAGCATTGAGGAAATGAAAAAAGCATTAGAACCCAAAAAAGCATACAAGTTTATTCTGGCTTCTGTTAAGCCGGAAGAAAAAAGAATTACTTTGAAATTAAAAAAGTAATTTCGTAACCGTTTATGAAGTCTATCGGGAAAAATATCTTTTTAGCGATTAATATTTTATTGGCGATTGCAATAATCTTTGCCTTGTTTTCGCAGTTTCAAAAAAGCGTTACGACTCTCTCATTGGATGAACTGGCGACAAAAATTAATAATCATGAAGTTTCAAAAATCAGCGTCAATAGCAATAATCTTTCAATCACTTTAAAAAACGGCCAGACCGCTGTCGCCACCAAAGAACTGGAAACCAGCTTGTCCGAAACGTTAAAAAATTACGGCGTTAACCCCGCAGCATTGCAACAAGTAAAAATAGAAATTGTTGAAGCGTCCGGTTTTAAATACTGGGCCGGCGTTTTAATCCCGATACTTTTACCTTTGCTAATTATCGGAGTATTTTTCTGGCTGATGTTTCGCCAAGCCAAGACTGGCGTAAATCAGGCCTTCAGTTTTGGTCGGGCTAATATAAAAATTTTTAATCCTTTCAAAAATAGGGTTACTTTTGATGACGTGGCTGGGCTGAAAGAAGCAAAGCAAGAACTGATAGAAGTGGTTGATTTTCTGAAAAATCCAAAAAAATATCTGGATATGGGAGCCCGTATTCCCCGAGGAGTCCTTCTTTTGGGATCGCCCGGTACGGGGAAAACTTTATTAGCCAGAGCTGTTGCCGGCGAAGCCAATGTTCCTTTCTTTTATATGTCTGCGTCTGAGTTCGTTGAAATGTTTGTTGGAGTCGGCGCTTCAAGGGTAAGAGATTTATTTCAAACCGCTAAAAAGGTTGGCCGTTCGATCATTTTCATCGATGAGATTGATGCGATTGGCCGTGAGAGAGGAGCGGGGCTTGGCGGAGGACACGACGAGAGAGAACAGACCCTGAATCAAATCTTGGTGGAAATGGACGGCTTCGAAAGAGAAGACACGAGAATCGTTATCGCCGCCACAAACAGACCTGATGTTTTGGATTCAGCGTTATTAAGACCAGGCAGATTTGATCGTCGAATAATTTTAGATTTGCCTGACATCAATGACCGAGAGGCAATTTTAAAAATTCACAGCCGAGGCAAACCATTAGCCAAAGATGTTGATTTAAGAAAAGTAGGAATTCGTACGCCAGGATTTTCCGGCGCCGAGTTAGCTAATTTAATGAACGAAGCGGCAATTTTGGCAGCAACCAAAAACACAAAACTTGTCACCCAAGATAATCTTTACGCTTCCATCGAAAAAGTTGTTTTAGGACCGGAACGCCGATCAAAAGCCGTTTCTCAAAAAGAAAGAGAGATTACCGCCTATCACGAGGCTGGCCATGCTTTGGTTACGGCCGGATTATTAAATACCGATCCAGTTCATAAAATTTCTATTGTCAGCCGGGGAATGGTTGGCGGTTATACTATGAATCTCCCGAGCGAAGATAGACATTTAAGAACCAAGTCACAATTCTTAAGCGACTTAGCAATATTGTTCGGCGGTTATGTATCAGAACAAAAAGTTTTCAATGATCTTTCAACCGGCGCTTCTTCTGATTTAAAACAAAGTTCTGAATTAGCGAAAAAATTAGTGACTAAATATGGAATGAGTGAAAAATTAGGACCGATGACTTTTGGCAAAACCGATGAAATGGTTTTTCTTGGCAGAGAAATCGCCGTTGAAAAAGATTATTCCGAATCAGTGGCCAAAGAGATTGATGCTGAAATAAAAAACTTTGTTAATCGATCCTATAAAACCACTCAAAACATTATTCAAAAGTATCGCAAGGCATTAGATAAAATCGCTCAGGTCTTGATGGAAAAAGAAACCCTTGAGGGCGAAGAGTTTTACAATTTGCTCAAACCGTATAAAATAAAACCAATAGCAGTATAGGTTAGGGCGCATAGCTCAATGGCGGAGCAGGGCTCTTATAAGGCCAAGGTTCTTGGTTCGAATCCAAGTGCGCCCACTAGAATTTTGCGCGCTTAGCTAAAACAAAAAACTATTATGCCCGAAAAATTACCACAATTCGAAAGACCAGAACCAATTATTGTTGGGCCTGCTTCGTTAGAAAAAAAAGAGGAAGCAAAGAGATCTTTATTGGATAGATTCGGCGAAGGGCACCTTAGACAGATACCCGAAAAATCAAGAAAAATTTTGGAGTCATTAGAATATCATAAAAAACCTGCTGAGTCCGAAACCATAAGATTAGCGAACGAAACCACGAATATTCTGCTGTCAAAATACGACTTAGTACCATTCGACATTCCCGAACGAAACATACACATAGTTCCAAAAAAGCTTTATAAAGAAGTCGACAATACTCCCGACAGAGTAGCAACAACTTTTTTGGATAAACAATTAATCGCAATAGATGCTGGCGAAACAATGCTCCCCTTAGATAGGGCTGAAACAATCTTCCACGAAACGGTACATCTTAAAGGCTTCCACGCCGAAGAAGTACACGAAGATCTCCAAAAGCCTTACAGGGGCGGCTTGAAGGTTGGTGCAACGAGAAAAAAGTCAGAAAAAATAGGGTTCTTTATGATGTTTGAGGGATTAAACGAAGCCGTTGTTTCAGAAATCGTAAAACAATATCTTCCAAAAATTTTTAAGGAGAATACTTATCTAGAGAAAGAATTAGAATGGGAAAATTCAGAAGAAGCCAGAAAAATAAAAGAAAAATTGTCTAAAGCAGAGAATATAAACCCGGAAGAGATCATATGTTCTAGCAAAGATAGAGAGATTATCAGAACCCATCCTTATCATAACCAGAGAAAAGTGTTATATTTTTTATGCGAATCTATCTACGCTGATAACGAATCGGAGTTTGAAACAAAAGACAAAGTAATGGAAGAATTTTTCCGCGCTTATTTTAATGGCCGCTTGCTAAAAATTGCCCATCTCATCGAAAAATCTTTCGACAAAGGATCTTTCAGGATCCTTGGTATGATGGATAGTAACCAAAACTCAGCAATACAAATTTTAGATTACCTCAGAAAACATAGAACAAATAAAAAAGAAAATCAGGGCGCTTAGCTCAGTGGTAGAGCGACTCGTTTACACCGAGTAGGCCGAGGGTTCGATCCCTTCAGCGCCCACATTAAAAATCGCTGCAAAGGCGATTTTTTGATAAGATAAAATTAAAATGATCAAAGCTGTTATCTTTGATATAGATGGTGTTTTGCTCGATTCATTCGAAGCAAATTTAATATTCTTTCAGAATTTAATGAACAAATCCGGCTATAAACCACCGACACGACAAGAATTTCAAACAATGTTTCATTTAAGCTTAGTTGAAACGATAAAGATCTTAACTAAATCCACCTCAGAAGAAGAAATCAAAAAAATATATGATCTTGGAGAAAGCAGTGAAATCGGATATCACACCGAGCTTATAAAAATGCCCGAAGGCTCCGAGGAAATATTAAAATCTTTAAGCAAAAATTATACCCTTGCGATTGTTACGGGTCGCACGAAAAGCAACGTCTATGAAGTACCTGAACTAGCGAAATTGAGGAATTACTTTAAGATTGCCATTTCATACCAAGACACAGAAAATCACAAGCCTCACCCAGAACCGTTACTGTTAGCTGCTCAAAAGTTAAATATACAACCAGAAGAAACGGTTTATATCGGTGATGTAGAAAACGACATTAAAGCAGCCAGAGCCGCAGGCATGAAAATTATTATTTATTCTAAAAATAAAATTGGTGATGCCGATGCTTATGCTTCTTCGTTTATAGAATTACCTGAACTGATAAAATCTTTATGACCTACCGACAAAATCTTGGTAACTTCGGTGAAGACATCGCTTGTGATTTTCTTATCAAAAATAAATATAAAATTATTGAAAGAAATTTTAGGAAACCTTGGGGTGAAATAGATATTATATGTAAGGCACCAGATAAAACTTTGGTTTTCGTAGAAGTAAAAACCCTCCGACAAATGGCTTCGACTGAGCTCAGCCGAATGTCCTCCGGGCAAGCTCCCGAAGAACAACTCTCGCCAGAGGACCAACTTACGAAATCAAAACTTTTAAAGATTCAAAAAACCGCTTTGCTTTACGCTGGCCATTTCCCGGAAAAAATTTCTAATGAAAAAGGCTGGCGAATTGATCTCATCGCTATAACTTTCTCTCACGAAGAACATTCTATAAAGCATTATCAAAATATATAAAAATAAAAAGGCGCACTATCCATACAAGATGAATAGGCGCCTTTCTTCATTAATTAACTTTCCAAACATCCGGTATGTCTTGAGTGGGCGGTTCCATTTTCTATCTCCGGCTTCTCATAGATTCACCCAAACGGATTCTCTAACCTTGTCGATAATCTTATTCATCGCTTCGAACCCGAATCGGTGAACTATCGAAATCTTCCTTTTCAGCCCCGCTATAATAAATTGATCTTCGGTAGGAGAACCTATTTCGGAATCATCTCTCACCAAAATACCCCCAACGTTAGGTTTACTCTGTGCGAGATGCCTTAAAACATCCATTCCGTCCACCCCATTCATAGCCTGTTCAACAACAACGGCAACTAACCCATCTTCAGTGTTAATTTTCTCAATAGCTTCTTCTCCGTTGCTGGCTTCAACACTCCTTAATTCGGGGATATCACGATGCAAAAAGCAAAGAACCGAATCTCGGATTATCTCGCGAACAACCCGACTGTTATCAACTATCAACACTGTCTTGACCACGTTCCCTCCTTTTTAGGTTATGTTTATGTTCAGTGAATAATAATAACTTGTTTTTATCATTCTGTCAATTTAGAGGTTGGTGCTACCTATTTAATTTAGTAAAATGGAATGTATGAACGATGAGAATATCAACAACGAAGTTGGTCCGATAACTCCTCCGCCGAAAGAAGCAATAAATGTCAGAACAATGGGCTCTGACCGGCAAACCGCTAGACAAGGAGTTACTATTCCTTACGAAGAATCACATCCAGAGCCGAAAATAACCAGACCGCTTGAACCGGAAGTTCCTTTCGCTCCTTTCGCATCCGAACCGGAACCCGCTTCTATTGTAGAAACTGTCCCAATCAACGAGGAGCCAAAAACCATTCCTGATTGGGCACAAGAAAAATTAGAAGAAGAAACCACAGCAGAACCCATCAACAGAAAAGCAATATTTTTAGTCGTTATTATTCTAGCGGTAATCATCGGTTTTATCTTAATCGGATATTTTATATCGTCTAAATTAATTTTTAAGCATTAATTTCGGTTGACCCAAATAAAAAACTTAGTTAACCTTAGAACATAAGAATTAATAAATTTTTTATCATGATTATAATTCGTTGGAGCGCGATAAAATTAAAAAGAAGATTATCTAAAGAAAGAAAAATCATTTTAAAAAAGCTGAAAGAATTAAAAGCGATACCTGATTTTGGAAGCGAACTAGACCCTGATATTGAAACAGACGAATCGGAAGAATTTTCAAATCAATTGGCCCAAGCCCAAGTTCTTAAAGGACGCTTAGCCGATATTGAAATCGCTTTATCAAAAATAGGAAAAGGCACTTACGGAATTTGTGAAAACTGCAAAAAAGAAATCTCTCCGGAAATCTTGAAGATTGTGCCGGAATCGAGACTCTGCAAAGAATGTAAGCAAAAGATACATTAATACTAATTCAAGGGATGCCGAAGAATCTCGCTAAGCTGTTTTCAGCTGAACTCGAAGGAATCAAAGCAAAATTAATTGAAGTGGAGACCGATATAAATGTCGGCCTCCATTCTTTTAGTATTGTCGGGCTGGCGGATAAAGCGCTGTCGGAAGCAAAAGAAAGAGTTAATTCCGCTTTAAAAAATTCCGGCTGTAAACCACCGAACAAAGAAAACCGAAAAATTACCGTGAATTTGGCGCCAGCTGACATCAAAAAAACTGGTTCTCAGTATGATTTAGCAATCGCTGTCGGATATCTTCTCGCCACCAAACAGTTAAAAGATTTTAACACTAAAGACAAAATTTTTGTCGGAGAACTTTCTCTTGATGGAACATTAAGATCGGTCAATGGTTCTTTGAGTATTGCCCAGCTTGCCAAAAAACTTGGCTTTAACTTTTTATTTCTGCCGAAACAAAATGCGGTTGAAGCGGCAATTATCAAAGGAATAAAAATCATTCCGGTTTCTTCTCTCGAACAATTAATAAATCATTTGGAAGAAAGAGAAATAATTCCTGCTTGCCCGGAAACAGAATTTATACATGGCGAAAATAAATATGTCGTTGATATTTCAGAAATAAAAGGGCAGGAAAATGCTAAGAGGGCTTTAATGGTGGCGGCCAGCGGGAATCATCATCTTCTAATGATGGGTCCGCCCGGGACAGGAAAAACAATGCTAGCCCAAGCGTTGATCTCAATCTTACCGCCTCTATCCCTGGAAGAATCCATCGAAACTACTCAAATTCATAGCGCCGCTTCAGTGCTTGAGGAAGAAACATTTATTAATTTCCGGCCGTTTAGATCGCCTCACCATACCGCTTCGCCGGTATCGGTAGTTGGCGGGGGACAAAGCCCGAAACCCGGAGAAATCAGCTTGAGCCATCGCGGTATTTTGTTCTTGGACGAATTGCCGGAATTCAGGCGGGATGTTTTAGAAGCTCTGCGCCAACCATTGGAAAACGGAAAAATTATTGTTTCACGAGCAAAAAGTACTTTAACTTTTCCGGCAAAATTTTGTTTAGTGGCGGCGATGAACCCCTGCCCTTGCGGATATTTCAACGACCCAGAAATTGATTGCAAATGCGGAGCGGCAGAAGTTCTTCGCTATCGCAAGAAAATTTCAGGGCCGCTTTTAGATAGAGTCGACATTCAAATTGAAGTGCCGCGGATAAAAGTAGAAGACATCATCAAAAAATCTTCCAATAGTAAATTATCCGAAGAAATCAGAAATAAAGTTTTGAAAGTCAGACAAATTCAAGCCGAACGATTTTCAAAAATCAAACCGAAAATTTACACCAACGCCGAAATGTCTTCCAAGCAAGTTGATGAGCTGGTAGAACTTACAACCGAAGCAGAAAGTTTTATGAAAAAGATTTTAGAAAAAAATATTGTTTCCGGCCGCGGCTATTACAGAATTTTAAAAATCTCCCAAACCATCGCGGACTTAGACGAATCGAAAAAAATAAAACCCGAACATATTGCAGAAGCGTTCGGGTATAGAGTAAGAGAAGAAATTAGTTTCTAGTTGGTCTATGGTCTTTCTTGACCGATAGATATAAATATGCTATATTAAGAATAGCAAACGAGCATTCCGCTCGCCTTTAATCTATGGAAAGGAGGACTATGAACGTAGAGTTAATAAACTGGACTTTATTTATTCTGTTTACGTTACTCTTCGGTTACTGGCTCGCTAAAACCACTCACGGAGGAAAACCGAAGAGCACTATCCCCGACGGAGAATATTCCGTAATGGTTGTCGGCTATGGAGGCGGTTTGAAGGTTCTTTTTCTGGCTGTTCCTGGGCTGAAACCGTTGACGGAACCCATGGAAGCATGGACATTCTATCTTATCGACTTCGGACGCAGGGGAATCACTTGCAACTGGGATACAAAAAAAGGACTAGACGAAGCAACCACCCTAGAGGTTTCAACAGTAGACACAAGGTTAAGCCCAGATCATAAAATACTGAAATTCAGCTAACAAGCCATACAAAAAAGGGACGAACCAAAATTCGTCCCTTTTATATTTATATTGTTCGTAGATTCGTATTATTTCTAATATTTAGCAAAGGGATTTTGAGCGCCGTAAACTTCAAAATGAAGATGACAGCCGGTATAACCATGCGTGTTTCCGGTATTACCTATATTAGCGATTAATTCTCCCTTTTGAACCATTTGTCCTTGAGTGACAAAAATTTTACTGGCATGAGCATATAAAGTTTTTGTGCCGTTAGAATGTTCTATCTTCAAATAATTTCCATAACCGCCATTATAACCGTTGCTATCAACCTCCATCACCAATCCTTCGGCTGCGGCAAAGATTGGCGTACCGCAACTATTAGCGATATCAACAGCATTTGTCGCGTGCAAACGGCCCCAATTCCAACCAGTAGTAGGCATAGTAAAATATCCGGAAACTTTTGGCAGGCCAGAATAAGCTGACGTATCGGCTATTGTCTTCGTCGATGGCTTAGCGCCTGGTATCACTAAGGTGGTGCCAGCCGCTAAACCGGAAGAAACATCGTTATATTGTTTAATTTTTTCAACATCAACCTTATAAAGCTTGGCGATTGATTCCAATGTATCGCCGCTGACGACTTTGTAAATAACCCCTGAAACCGGCAGAAGAATAATTTCCTGGCCTGGGGTGAGCGAACGATTAGATAAAGAACTGTTAGCCCAAATAAGCGTGTTGACTGAAATCCCAAAATTTTCAGCAACTTTTGAAATAGTGTCGCCTGATTGAACCTTATAAATCATCAAGTTTTCTTTTTTAGTTAAGATGTTCTTAAGGGGACCGCTCGAGCTCAAAAAAGCGGAGTCCTCCACTAAGGCAAACCCCGCTAATTCTTCGTCGCTTTCGGCTACGCTAAAACCGTTAAGACCGGTATTAGAAACTCCAAAATCTTTATTCTCGGTAGCCTTTGTGTCAAAAACTGCCACTAAATTAGCTGTGGTTATCGGACCACCGGGCTGAATTTCTTGCTTTGAAAGTACGGTTGAGAGCAAAACTGGCTGTTTTATTAATGTAAAATTAGCTGCCAAAATAGCAAAAACTGCCCCAATGAGGATTTTGTTGGTTTTTGAGAGATGCCCCAAGGGCTTTAATAAGCTTTTCAAATAAGTAATAATAGGTCTATATCGTATCATATTTCAGCCTATGCCGCAAAGACTTGGTCAACATTTCTTAAAAGATAAGGATTCTTTAGAAAAGATCGTTGAAGCCCTAAAAATTGAAAAAGGCGATTTTATTGTTGAAATTGGCCCAGGGCACGGAGAACTAACCAGAGAGTTAAGGGCTAAAAATTCCGAATGCAGAATTATCACGATTGAAAAAGACCCGCGTCTTGCATCATGGATCTTGGATCATAAATCAGACGATAAAATTGAGGTTATCCAAGGAGACGCCTTAAAGGTTCTACCGCAAATCGTTTCAAGATTTAAGATTCATGATCCAGGATACAAGTTGGTCGGTAACATACCTTATTATATAACCGGCTATCTTTTTAGAATTATTGCCGATTTGGAGCCAAAGCCAGAGATAATCGTTTTCACCATCCAAAAAGAAGTCGCGGAAAGGATTATGGGAAAGGACGGAATGAATCTTCTGGCCGCCTCTATCCAATTCTGGGCCAAACCGGAAATTATTGACTATATCCCGAAAGCCGCTTTCCAGCCCCAGCCAAAAGTCAATTCCGCAATCATCAAATTAACTCCTTGTTCTTTTATAGACTACGAACTACAAACTGAGTACTACAAACTAATAAAGATTATTTTTAAGCAACCAAGGAAAACGATTTTAAACAATCTTTCCGCGGGCACCGAAAAGAATAAACCAGAAATATCAAAACTTCGTTTCGATATATCAAGTAAACTTGCTATAGAAGAAATATTGAAAAAAGCTGGTATCGATCCAGGTTCTCGGCCCCAAAACCTGTCAATTAATCAATTGACAGCGTTATCCACTTTGTTTTAATTGCGCATTTTCTGTATAATAAAGTCAATGAACCCGCTAAAACTTAGTGTTTTTTTCATCATAGCGGCAATTTTACTTATAGGCTGCTGGTTTGTGTTTAGAAGCGATATAAAACCAATAACTTCCGCTCAAAATCCAAATTCTTTTTGGAACAACCCAAATAACCCTTTGTCAAACCTAAGCATAGAATCCATTAAGAATTTTTTTACCAAAAACCCTGCTTCGACTTCATCAACCGATCTTTCAGACCAAAATCTTACTCAAGCTCTTACAAAAGATATGGCTTCAAAGATTCTAGGAGCGAGCGGCGATTTATTAAATTACAAAACAGGCCAGAATTTGTCTTCTGATCAACAGCAAATTTCTGATGCCGCCTTGAAAGATATAAACACCAAAGATTACCTCCCGCTTAATCAAGCAATTGACGAAAAAATATTGAAAATCAATTATTCCAACGCACCAAGCATTAAAAAAGAATATCTCCAAAACCTTCGAGATATCGCCATCAATTGTTTTGCTCAAGTCAACGATAGCGCTACCCAAGCATTATCAAACGCTTTCGAAAGAAAAGACGGAACTTTGGCAAAAAACTTTTCTGACGCCTATGCTTGTTCTTATGACAAACTTTTAACCACCCCCGCCCCTTATGCATGGCTATCTTCTCATAAGGACTTACTTACTTATTATCAAAATGCTAAGATTATTTATGGAGCGATAGGAAACATACAATCGGATCCATTGAAGGCCTATTTAGCTTTCAATGCTATCAACCAATTGTTAAAAACCGGTTTAGATATCCAAACTATTATAAACTTAAAAGCTAAAAGTGTCGGTCTATAACCAAGGTTATATCGAAATAAAATTTCGCTATAAAAAAATATGAACGAATATTTTAAAAAATCTTTTTCTACTTTTATCGTCGTCGTATTAATCATTTCCTCTGCAATAACATTGGTACCTCAAAAAGCACATGCACAATATGTTGTTATTGACCCTGCGCTTATACACACCAATATCGCACAAACAGTGTCTAATGTCCTACAGTGGGCAAAGGATTTCGCCACTCAAGGATTTCGTGATGCAGTTGTTCACGAGATATTAAACCTGCTCTCTGACCAAGTAATTCATTGGATTCAGGGAGACGGCTCACCGCAATTTGTCACAAATTGGGAAAGTTATTCAAATCAAGCATACGCAAGAGGAGAAAACGAAGCTTGGCAAGAAATTCCGGCTGATTATATTTGTCCAGAGTTTAGAGATGATTTGCAACGAACATTAGGCATGTCATTGTCGGATAACTCGAACCCAAGTACTGATGGTTTCGCAGAAAAAATAAAATGTACATTGGATTCCGGCGGTAATGTTTTTGAACCCCAAAACAACCTTTATGGTGCCGTAGCTTTAATCAAAGATGAAATGACAACCAGAGGAACAGCTAAGGCTGACGCCGCCCAAAACGAAGCCGTCGCCGGTCAAGGATATCTTTCTGCAAAAAAATGTTTAGAGACGAGCGACGCTGGAGATTGTATACGAGAAATAATAGCCACTCCAGGGCAATCGATTAAAGACGTGGTCTCAAAAGCTCTAACGATAAATTTTGATTTTATAAGCAATGTTGAATCGCCTTTTTCCGCTCTCGCAAATGCTTTAATCAATCGATTCATACAAGGTGGTTTGGATCAAATGGGTTTAAGCTCTTCTTCAGGAGGAACCACTATTTCAGCTAGCGGTAGCGGGTGGTCAGAACAATCTTCCAGTACCTCATCACAATTGCTAGCTCAGCTTATTAGTGACACACAAGGCCTTCTAAATCACGAAAATAGTCTTTTGAATATTAAGCAGCAATCGCTTAGCGCAGCGAATGCCATAGTTGCGAGCCGTTGTTCTAATGGCACTGAAGCCGCAGCAAAAGTTGCTTCCTTGACTCAAGAAATCGCCGTTATCCAAAGCACAGTCAGCCAGCTTAGTTTTATTCTTAACGAGGCTCAAAGCGCAACTACTCCGGCAGATCAACAAAAAGCGCAAAATGACTATAACAGCTTTATTGTGAATAACGGGGACGTCTATCAAAATTTCCTTACAAATGACGACATAGATGCCGCCCAGCAAGAACTTCGACAACTACAATTCACCCAACAACGATGTAGCATCATCTAATGATGACTAAGAAATACAAAAATTTATTTCTTCTTGTCGTAATCGTCCTGGTGTTCGGGATAACGATAATTTACGCTGTTAGCCCACATAAAGCTTCTGCTGCTTTATTTTCGCTGGGAGAAGTTACCAAAAATGCACTAGTAGGCGCAACTAATATTTTCATTACAGTTGTAGCGAAACCGATTATCTGGGTAATTTCCAAAATTTTTGCAGGATTTTTAGGTTTTGCTATTAACATAAACAACGAGATATTCAACCCTAGTAATTCTTATATATATGGAGCTTGGCAAAAAGCCAGAGACATCGCTAATTTAGGATTTGTTTTGGCTATTATCGTCGTTGCTTTTGGCACGATTCTAAGAATGGAAAACTATGGTTTCAAAAAAACCTTAACAAAATTAATCGTTGCCGCTCTTTTAGTCAATTTCAGCTTAATGATTTGCGCTGCTATCGGCGACATTTCCAATATAGCCACGAAAGCAATCTTGGGAGACACCAAGATAGATGAAATTGGGAATACAATATTAAATCTCTCTGGGATAAATAACATAGGAGGACAAGAAGGAGCGCTTGTTGGGATAATAAAAGAAACTGGCAATGTGGTAGCGACGGGCATAGCTGCCCCGATTTTTTCGCTAGTTTGTATGGTAATTCTTTTACTAACTATGATCGGCATCATTATTATGTTGCTTATCAGATATGTGGTCGTTGGTATTCTAGTCGTATTGTCGCCGTTAGCTTGGCTTTGTTCTATTTTCCCGGCGACAATAGATCTATGGAAAAAATGGTGGACTCATTTTCTAAGATGGATTTTCTTTGCTCCAGTTATGATGCTTTTTATTTCTTTCGCCCTTACTGCGGGGTATAAAGGAGGTGCGCAAGGATTTACTAACGTCGGGTCCGCTTTCGCCTCTCCATGGGCTACTATTGGGAATTACTTTATTTTTACGGGTCTACTATTGGGCGGGCTTATAATCGCCAATATGATAGGGATCAAGGGTGCAGATAAAATTTTAGGGATAACCATGGCCGCAGGGATTGGAGTTGGGGCAGGAACTGCACTCTGGATGTCTAGGTTAGCTGCTCGAGGAGCTACAAGAGCAACCGGACCAATAGCAAACCAAACCGCCAGGATGGCAAGCCAAGGTAACAATCGCTTCACAAGAGCAATCGGCCAAGGGATAACTGGCGCTTATCGCCGAGCAACAACTTTTGGAGGGTCGTCCCCGATTAGCACCCCGCCAACCTTAATGGGCTCCATTACGGAAAGGATGCGTTATCATCTCACAACGAAAGAAGGACAAAAGTTCATAAAAAATCTTATGCCAAAAGGCAAAAAATAAAATCCTATGCTTTTCATACCCGAAGGAGAAATCGTTAAAAGAGCTAAGAATCTTCCAGAAAAGATAAGCAACATTCTGAATTCAACAGCTATTTATAGTCTAATTAATACTGTTTGCCAGACCAACTATCTAAAGAAAGAATGGGTTGACGATGTGGCAATGGTTACAGGAGAAGTACTTTTAGGATTTTTACATTCCGAAGACATGGCGAAAGAAATCCAAGAAATAACAGGGCTTAACTATAAGGTTGCCGATAACGTTGCAAAAGATATTGGAAAAAGAATTTTCTCTCCGTTAAAAGAAGAAATCGAAAAAAATTATTCGCCTCTACCGCCAACAGAAGAATCAAAGCAAACCACTCCGCCAACGATATCTCGGCAAGAAATGAAAAGTTCCATACCGCCAGTAGACCTACGACCATCCGAACAACCGAAAAGCCAAGAACCAAAAGAGGAACCGAAGCCACTAACACCATCAATGCCACCAGCGCCAGAAGAAGGTCCGGCAATTTTATTCAAATCAGAAACAATTGCGTCAGCCACCCCAATAACCACAGAGAAAAGAAAGCCAACACTAGGAGGACTATTTGGTTTCTCTAGAAGGAAAGAAACAGCTTCCAAAGAAAAAATTATTGCTGAAATTGAGACACCAACGCAAAGACCGCAAGAAAAACCAACCGTAGCTAAAACCGGAGCGCCAACATTTAAAGTAGTCCATTACACTCAATTTGAACCCCAGAAACAAACCGATCAGACAGACGGAGGGCCAAAAATGTTCGTTGGGCAGAAACCTATCACTCCAACGCCGCCTCCATCTTTTAAGCCGAAAATTATTTCTGTCACACCAATTCCTCCATCGCCGAAAACATATCCTGAAGAAAAAAATCTTTCCCCAATGCAAGCTAAAACAATAACGACTTTACCGATAGTTCCCAAAGCGCCTATCACGCCGCCAAGACAACCTATTCCAACTGTTATCCCAATAGAACTTCCTAAGCCGCCTCAACAATTGCCACCAGTTGTTGCCCTGCCTAAACCACCTGAACCAGCAAAAGATAAAGAACCGACCGTAGCGACTATCACAAAAGATGAAGAAATGATCGACTTAGTAGATCTTCAAAAAGTAAAAATAAAAACCGAGGTCGAAAAAACCCCTGCCTACCGGCAGGCAGGCAAAGACGAAACTATTATTGATTTACGAAAATAATGCAATTCCAAGTTCCGCAATTTATCGAGACAGAGGATAAAATCGTAGGGCCGCTAACCATCAAACAATTTCTGTTTTTTGCCGCTGCCGGCGCTTTATGCTTTGCGCTTTTCTTCGTCTTAAAGTTTTGGCTTTGGATTATAATTGCTATGATTTTAATAGTTGCTGCCATGGCTTTCGCCTTTATAAAAGTTAACGGCCAACCGCTGATAAAAGTTGTTGTTTCCGCCATAAATTTCTTCACAAATCCCCGGCTTTATCTCTGGCAAAGAGAAGAAATTACCAAAGAAATCATTCTGCCAGAAACCAGAGAAGTCAAAGAGCAAAATGTTGTTATAAAGAGAGAATCTCTTAAAAACTTTTTTTCTGAAATGCCAGACATTAAAAACCTTTGGCGAGACCTTGCGACTACCAAAAATCCTCTGCCGAAAAGAGAAAGGACAATCGCACCGGCAGTCAAATCAACCGAAAGATTCGAATTATTCAGAAAACTTTCCGGCCAAAAAGAAGCCGCCAGGAGAGTGGACTATCGATAAAAACATATGCCTAAACAAATTTCAAAATCTACGCAACAATTTGTCGATATCGAAGAGATTAAAGACGGCGTTGTAATTTTAAAGAATGGCGGTTTACGCCGGGTATTGATGGTGGCTGGTCTTAATTTTGATCTCAAATCGGAGGAAGAACAAAGCTCGATTATTTTTGCTTATCAAAACTTTTTAAATTCCTTAGATTTTTCGACTCAGATAATTATTCATTCCCGAAAGCTGAACATCGAATCGTATCTCGAAAAACTAGCGGAGAAAGAAGAAATAGAAACTAACGAGCTCTTAAAAAACCAAATCAGCGAATATCGCCAATTTATTAATTCTTTCGTCGCCGAAAACGAAATAATGACAAAAACTTTTTTTGTCATTATTCCCTATGATATTTCCCAAATACCCAAGGGCGGACAAAAAGCTTTCCAGCTTTTAAAGAGCGGCGGACAAATGGTCAGTCAAAATCAACCAATTAATCAAACACTAGAAGAAAAAATTCGCCAGCTTGATCAGCGAACTGATCAAACACTTCAAGGTTTGGCGCAAATCGGTTTACGCGCTGTCCCGTTGAACGACGAAGAACTGATCGAGCTTTTCTATAACCTTTATAATCCTTCGGCGAAGAAAAAAGGTCTGGAAATTGCGAAAGAAACGAATGGATAAAATATTTCATATTCTATGAACAAAATAAAAATACCACAAACCTATACCGCTTCATCTAAAGACGTAAAAGACGTTATTGCTCCAGCCGCGCTTGAAGTCAGCCCGGGATATTTAAGAACTGGCGATTTCTTTATCAAAAGCGTTTTCGTCTTTACTTATCCTCGCTACCTTTCGGTTGGCTGGTTTAATTCGATTATCAATTTCCCGAATTTGATGGATGTTTCAATTTTCGTTCATCCGGTTGACACCTCGTTGGCCCTAAGGAACCTCCGAAAAAAGGCTACTCAAATTCAAGCTCAATTGATGGAACGAGATGAAAAAGGATTGGTGAGAGACCCGCTGCTTGAAACCGCTTTCCAGGACGTTGAAGGACTACGCGACACTCTTCAACAGGCCCAAGAACGATTGTTCAATGTCGGTATTTATCTGACCATGTACGCAAGCACGTTAGAAGAACTAACAAAGCTTGAGAATAAAATCACTTCGCTTTTTGAAGAACATTTGGTCTACGTGAAGCCAGCTCTCTTCCAACAGCTCGAAGGATACCAATCAACTCTGCCTTTGGCTCAAGATAAATTATTAATACATACTCCGCTTAATTCCGGCCCGACCTCTTCGTTCTTCCCGTTTATTTCAACTGATTTAACTTCTGACGAAGGAGTGCTCCATGGTATTAATCGTCAAAATAACAGCTTAATAATTTTTGACAGGTTCTCTTTAGAAAATGCTAATAAGGTTGTATTCGCTATGGCTGGCGCCGGTAAATCCTACGCCACCAAGCTTGAAATCCTAAGGTCTTTGATGCTTGGGGTTGATGTCTTAGTAATCGATCCGGAGAACGAATATCAAAAGCTAGCCGAAGCGGTTGGCGGAAGCTTTATCAATATCTCTTTAACCTCTAAAAATTCCATTAATCCTTTTGATATCCCGCCAGTTCCGCAAGGCGAATCGCCGACAGAAGGATTCAGATCGCACATCGTAAACTTAACTGGCTTGTTAAAATTGATGCTTGGCGAAATGACTGCCGAAGAAGAGGCCTTATTAGATCGAGCGCTTTCTGAAACATACACTTCCCGCAATATAACTCCGGAGAGAGAGGACTTCGCTAAAATTCCTCCGCCGCTTCTGGAAGATTTTCAAACCATATTGCAAAGCATGGAGGGCGGTCGGGGATTAGCTGAAAGATTATATAAATTCACTAAAGGCAGTTATGCCGGCTTTGCCAACAAACCCACTTCTGTCGACGTCAACAACCGCTTAGTTGTTTTCTCGATCAGAGATCTCGAAGACGAGCTTCGACCGATCGCAATGTATGTTGTTTTAAATTTCATCTGGAACTTGATCCGGGTCGAGTTGAAACAAAGAATTTTAGTGATTGATGAAGCATGGTGGATGATGAAATATCCGGACAGCGCATCATTCTTATTCTCTTTGGTAAAGAGAGCCAGAAAATATTTCTTGGGCGTGACTACTATCACTCAAGATGTAGAAGATTTCTTAAGCTCGCCTTATGGCAAACCAATTATCACCAACTCCACTTTGGCTCTACTCCTCAAACAATCACCGGCAACAATTGATCTGGTCCAAAAAACTTTTAATCTAACCGAAGCGGAAAAATCATTACTCCTTGAGGCAGCGATTGGAGAAGGATTATTCTTCGCCGGCTTAAAGCATGTCGCTATCCAGGTAATCGCTTCTTATTTTGAAGACCAGATTATTACCACTAGTCCGGCTCAATTATTGGAGCAGCGGGAAGAAAAACAAATATAAAAATATGGAGGAAAATCAAAACCAACAAAAAATTTCATTACCAGAAACAATCATAATGGTTTTGATTTGTGGTGGAGCTGACTTTTTTGACATTGTAGCAAATCTACTCTCGACAACAATTGCTCTTATGCCTGTTTTTTTGGCCTTAGAGTTGATACTCGCTATAATTGTTTTGCTTGTAATAGTTACGTGGCTTATAATAAGAAGGATCGGTGGGCTTTGGGGCACTTTATTGATTGTCGCCAACTTGCTGAAATTTATCCCAGTCATTAATATTCTCCCGATGCGAACCTTTTGTTTGTTCATAGTCATTTTCGTGATGAATCATCCACGAATAGTTAAAACAGCGCTAAAAGCAACTGAAGTGGCAACATCATTAATTCCTATTCCCCAAGCAAAGATCGTTCAAACCGCAGCAAGAGTAGCTCAAATGACCATGCCTAATAACTCCAAAAAATGAAAAATAATAATTTAAAACTCAATTTTACGCTTTGTCTGATGCTCATCCTTTTCTCTTTCCTAATTTTTGATTCTGTCAACGCTACTTCCACGCCTCAGTTTTTATCCTCTTGGAAAGCCTATAGCTATACCCCCGACTGGTATCAGGGTAAAGCATTCCCAATTTATTCAACCCCCATAGACGTGTCTTTCGAGCTAATCGACAATAATCAAATAGCAAATATTTCCGCAAAAGAAATTCGTTGGTATATTAACGATTCACTCTTCACCAAGGGAACTGGGCTAAAAAATATTAGGTTTATTCCAAAGAATCAGGCTGGCACAAATATCTCAATACGGATTGCTGTCGTTAACTATAAAGGGGAAGAATTGAATAAATTTATTTATATCCCCGTTAAAAATCCCGAAGCAATAATCAATTCCCCTTATTTAACACAAAAAGTAAAGATAGGCGGCAGCTATCATCTTGAAGCTCTCCCGTTTTTCTTTAATGCGCTATCTTTGAATGACTTTTCTTTTGGCTGGGCCGTGAACAACCAAGCCGCTTCTCTCGAAGAAAACGAAACAGGCCCAGATATTTTAAATCTTAACGTAGGCACCTCCACGCCGAGCGGGTTGACTCTTAATATCAGCGCATCTATTTCAAACACTCTGCAAAGCATTGAATCAGCCGCAAAAAATTTAAAATTAACAGTTCAATAGAATTTATTAATTATATATAAAATGAACTTCAAAAAGACAAAAAATATTTTTATTTTAAGTATAATCTTCTTATCCTTATTATCTTTGGTTTGTTTCATTTCTGTAAAAGCGGCCGAACAAACCACTGGTCAAACTTCTGTAGGACAAACTTTCAGCTTCCCATGGTCCAATGCAACTGGCCTTGGCGCCCTGATAAAGCAAATTTATCTAATCACATTAGGCCTAGTCGGTGTCTTGGCTTTAGGAATAATTGTTTTCGGCGGTATTCAATATTCAATGTCAGCTGGCGATCCGACTCGTCAGAAAGATGCCAGAGATAGAATTACACAAGCTCTTTGGGGGGTAATTCTGCTCTTAGCAGCATTTTTAATCTTAAATACTATTAACCCGGATTTAATTAAACTAGAAGAACCTTCTTTCGGTACTATTATTACCGCCTCCTCCACAGGAGAATTAATTGATACCACCAACCCCGCTACTTCTCTCACCGAGCAACAGATTCGCAGTAAATTAGCTTCATGGGGAATTACTGTTTGGGAATCCTGCCCCGGTTGCACTAAGGTCAGCTGCTTAAGACAAAACACAATAAACGAATTAGGCGACTTAGCTAAACACTGTCAAAACGCTATCCACCATGGAACGCAAGATTGTCCGATCACGCTAACTGGAGGATGTGAGCAAACCGGACATGCACAAGGCGTATACAGCCACGCTAACGGCTATAAAGTAGACCTACAGCCCGCTACTGCCGGGTCTGACCTTTCGACATATATCTTAAACAATTGTGCTAAGTTATCTGGGACAAGCTCTGTCTATAAAGAGCGCTACCGCTGTTCTTCGGGAGCGATATATAATTTGGAGTCGCAAACAAATGGAGGATTCCATTGGGACGTAGTCATACCTTAAAACAAATTTTTATGAGAAAAATAACGCCCATCATAATAATAGTCGCTTTCTTAGCTCTTGGAGTTGGAGTTTATTTTGGCTGGCAAAAAGCCAAGCCATATTTGAATCCAACCAAAACGCCTTCGCCCACTGCCGAAGAATTATTAAAAGAAAAAATTAATCCTATAAGCGATAAAGAAGTTTTTGGTTACTGGGCAAACACCTCAACAACCACAACCGAAATATCTTATATTGCTTTGGATGGAAAAATATTCAAAGCTGGCGAGCAAAACGAAGAAATCAGCGGCCAAACGATCAATAATCTCCAATCAATAAAAGCATCTAGCGATGGCTCAAAGATATTAATAAAATCCGGCAGTTTCTCCTCGTCTACTTTTAACATCTTCGATCTCTCCAGAAAAGTTTGGCAACCGTTAGATCTCGGAATAACCGCAGCTGACTGGTCACCAATTGAACAAAAAATAATTTACCTAGTCAACACTAAGTCAGGAAATAGCAATCTGGTTATTAAAGACCTTGCGACAAAAGCAAAACAAAAGACAACAACGGTTATGTCTTTAGCGCAAAAGGATTTTGACCTCTCATGGATAGATAAAGACAATGTGCTTTTACTCCCACAACCATCGAGCCAAACAAAAGGAGAAGCATGGATAATCAACTTAAAAGATAAATCAGCAAAATTGTTTTCTTCGGGAGACGGCTTAATGATAAACTGGCAAAAAAATAAAAACCAAGGAATTAAATTAGCCGCTAACCAACAGAAATTAGCAATGTCTTTAATTGATAAAAACAGCCAAGAGACAACGCTAAATTTCTATACTCTTCCAGATAAATGCGCCATTGCCGATTCTTTGCTCTATTGCGCTATCGCAACCAGCCAAAGCCTGCCAATAGGCGCCATCAACCTACCAGATGACTATTTAAAGAAAGCCGTTTACTTTAATGATTCTATTTATAAGATTGATATTAATGGCGCTAACGAGCCAGAAGAAATTTTCGCCACGAGCGCTGATGCGCCCATAGATATTTCTAGGTTAACAAAAGTTGGAAATTCTTTGATATTTATTAATCGCTACGATAACAAACTCTATCAGTTTGCTTTGTAGGGATCGTAATTAAAAAACGCTTTCTTCAAGAAAGCGTTTTTTAATCTATCGGCTTAATAATGAGTTTCCTTTCTTTGCCCTCGCCAATACTTTCTGTTTTAACGTCTGGCCTAGAGGACAACTCTAGATGGATCAATCTCCTTTCGTAGGCATTCATAAAAGGCAAAGTTAATTCTGTTTTAGTCGCTACCACCTTTCTGGCGGTGGCTCGTGCCAGTTCGATAATCAATCCTTCTCTTTTTTCCCGATAATTATTGATGTCGATAAACACCGACTGTTGATTTTGCTTCTTTGTTAATGTTTTCGCTAAATGATTTAAATCATTAATTAAACGCCAAGTTAATTCTTCAGAATCCAGATTATTAATGAAAATCATAAAACGGCTTCGATCGGGATCGTAGTTTATTGAAAAATCTTCAAAACCCATCAACTTAATTAATTTTGTTAGAATCTCCTGTAACCAATCCATAAAAAATTTATTTTATAAATTTTATATATAATTTAATTAAAAAATTCTATAAAAAATTCATTTTATATACAAATCTTCTTGCTTATGCAGGAAGATTTTTATCTTTTAATGTTTTATTAATGAATAACTGCTGAACTATCGAGAACACAGCGCTAACTAGAATATATAAACCGAGAGCCGAGGGCAAGAACAAAAGAATCACAACTGTGAACATCGGCGACATTAAGATCATATTCCTGCTCATCTTGTCTGTGGGGCTTAAAACCTTGTCTTTCGCGATTTTAGGCAGAGAAATTATCCCCTGATAAAACGACGCTATCGCCGTTATCACTATAATAAATATACTCGGTTTTGTCAGGTTAATCCAATTCAAAAACAAAGGATTAACGGCTATTTTCTGAACGCCATGCAAAAGAACTTGATAAAGGGCGATAAGAATCGGTAATTGGATAATCAACAAAAGCATACTCGACAAAGGATTAACCCGATGTTCTTTATAGAGCTTCATCAATTCTTGCGTCTGGTTGTTCAAATTATCTTTATGGGTTTTTTGAATCTCTTTTATTTTTGGCGCAAGCCGCTGCATAATCGTCTGATCTTTGGCGCCCTTATAGAAAAACGGAAGAAGGATCAGCCGGACGATAATAGTTAAAAGAATAATCGCTAACCCTAAATCATGAAAATGCTGGTAGAAAAACAGCAGAGCATTTAAAAGCGGATTGAAGAGAATTATGTTAAAAAGATTTTTCATTGGTTATGTATAAAATTAAAACTGCTTTCTAAATCTTTAATAATTTTTTCTATACCAACTGCTCCTATTAAGAAATTTTTTGAAGCTTCCGGTAACGTTATTATTAGTATATCGTTCCCGGGGTTTAAATAATAATTTTTACTCCTTATCTTTTCAAAAATAATTCTTCTTAGTTTATTTCTTGCGAATGCTTTTTTAAAAATCTTACTGCTGACGATAACGCCAAAACGGGAATAATTCAAATCATTTTTCGAAATTTTAAAATTAAAATATTTTCCCTTTAAAAAACTAAAAGCCTTTTGATTTTTTTTAAGGCCTTCTTGAATCGGCAACTTAAATTTTTTAGCCAACATATGCCTGATATATCGAATATTCTATTCGCTATAAAAAATTAAACAGAAAGTTTTTTTCTGCCCTTTTGTCTTCGGCTCTGCAAAACTCTTCTCCCTCCAGGAGTCCTAGAACGCTTCAAAAAACCGTGTGTTCTTGCTCTTTTTCGCTTTTTAGGTTGATATGTTAACGACATTATTGAATAATATACCAGAGATTTAACAAGAAAACAAGCGGTTAAGAAAAGTTTTCCCCAGTTAATCAACACTTTTAGAAAAAACAGGGTTTGACTTAGTTGAAGCTTTGAATAGAATTAAACCAACATAATATATTTTTTTAATTTTTATGGCGACTGGACTTGAAAAACTTTGGCAAACTACTCTGGCTGAACTTGAACTTCAGATATCCCGGCCCAATTTTCTTACTTGGTTTAAAAATAGCCAATTAATTGAAAAAAAACCTGACGGTCAAATACTTGTTGGCTTGTTTTCCAACTTTGCCAAAGAATGGGTTGAAAACAAATACAACAAACTTCTTTTAGGTATTCTTTTTTCTTTAGATAATTCAATTAAAAAAATCGAATATACCGTGATCGGGAAACCAGATACCGCGCCGATCAAACAAACTAAAAAATCTGCCGAGCCAGCGGCAGCAGACGGCTTCGAAGAATTTAAAATCGACCCAGAGACTAATCTCCATCCAAAATATACTTTCAACTCTTTTGTAGTCGGACCGTCAAACGAATTAGCTTACGCCGCAAGCCAAGCGATTATAAAATCAATTGGTCAAAAATATAATCCGCTTTTTATTTATGGCGGCACTGGTTTGGGAAAAACTCATTTAATTCAGGCTATTGGAAACGAAATCAGAAGCGCTTATAAGGGCAAAGTTAAAATAAAATACGTTAGTTCAGAAAAATTCGTTAATGATTTAATTTGGGCTATCCGCACTAAAAGAACAGAAGAAACAAAAATAAAATACCGCAATACCGACGTTTTAATTATCGACGATATCCAATTTATCGGCGGTAAAAAACAAAGCGAGGAAGAACTTTTCCATACCTTCAACGCTTTATATGAAAACAATAAACAAATCATCTTTTCTTCCGACAGACCGCCGTCCGCTCTGCCGGTGCTCGAAGAAAGGCTGCGTTCCAGATTCGAAGGTGGGATGATCGCTGATATTACCTATCCTGAGTACGAAATGCGTCTGGCGATTATTAAAAACAAGCTTCAAGAAAGAAAGAGCTACCTGCCGGACGAAATTTGTTCTCTAATCGCAACTAAAATTCAAAGAAACATCAGAGAATTAGAGGGGATTTTGAATAAAATAATCTTCTACCAGGATGTGAAAGGCGTTGATTTATTGCCGAAAATCGTAGAAGAGATCATCGACAATACCCTTCAGGAAAAAACCAGAAATATCAGCCCCACAAAGGTTATTAAGGCGGTGGCGGACTTTTACGAAATGTCTCCTGCCGACCTTAGCAATCGCTCACGCAAGAAAGACGTGGTCGAACCAAGACAAATCACTATGTTTTTGATGAGGGATATCCTGGATATGTCCTTCCCAAATATTGGGGAAAAACTGGGGAAGAGAGATCACACTACCGCCATCTATGCTTACGAGAAAATATCGCTTGAAATCACAAAGAAACAAAACTTAAATCAAAAAATAACGTCAATTAAGGAATTAATATATAAAAATGGCTGATTTATATGAATAAATTCATCAACTATTTATTAAAGAGTTTTCCGATAGTTATCCATGGGTTAGCAAAAAAGAAAAATCTAAAAACATAAACTAAAACAACCCTAGAAAAGAATTATCAACATATTCACAGCCCTTACTAATACAACTACTAATTTAATTAACTAATAACTATAATAGTAAAGTCGACCATTAATATATAAACATGAAACTAATAATCTTAAAAACAAATTTAAAAGAAGGTTTGGAAAAAATTGAAAAAATCGCCAGCGATAATTCAACTTTGCCTATTTTAAAAAACTGTCTTATTGAAACGGTTGAAAATAAAATTCTTTTTTTGACGACCAACCTAGAAATAGCAATCACCGGTTTCGTTTCAGGGAAGGTTATTGAAGGTGGGAGTTTAACAATTCCTGTTTATACATTCCTGAATATTATCAATAACATTCAGGAAGAAAGAATTAATTTAGAATCAGAAAACAATAATTTAATTATTAAAACATCTGATTATCAAGCGAAAATTCAAGGAATAAAAAAAGAAGAGTTCCCTTTGATTCCAAAAATATCCAACAATCAAAACTCTGTCGAGATCGCATCTAACGTCTTAAAAGAAGCTCTTGGGTTAGTCGAAGAGTCAGCGCAGGTTTCCGGCTCTAGGCCGGAATTAAACGGAATCCTTTTTGATTATCAGGTTAATTTTCTGAAAGTTGCCGCTACTGATAGTTTTAGATTATCAGAAAAAACAATTCCTAATAGCCAATTTAAATCAACCATCGCCCAAGGATTTAAGGCTATCGTCCCAATTAAAACTATTCAAGAGGTAATAAGATTACTTAAGGATAATACCGAGAAAGCAATTATTTATTTTGACCCAAATCAAATACTTTTTAAAATTGACGATTCAGAAATAATTTCACGGTTAATAGACGGAGAATTTCCTGATTACCAGCCTATCATTCCGAAAGAAATTGACACCGAAATAATTATTAAAAAAGATAAACTTATAAACGCGGTTAAGCTCGCCAGTATTTTTACGGACCGCATCAATGAAATTAAAATCTCTGTTTTAGATAATCAAAAATCTATTAAAATTTCTTCGTCAAGCTCGGCCCTCGGAGAAAACGAATATCTTATCCCGGTCAAGATTAAAGGAGAAAAAAACAAAGCGGCTTTTAATTGGCGCTTCCTTTTGGGTGGTTTGAAGAATATTAAAGGAGAGGATTTATTTCTGGGTCTTAATAGTGAAAACAAACCGGCGGTTATCAAGTCCCCAGATGACAGTTCCTATTTCTATATCGTAATGCCTATTAAAACTTCTTAATGGTTGCTGAGCCAGGATTGGACTGATCTCTCCCAATTATTAAATTGGGGATCGTTTTCCGGATGTTCAGGAGCTGATCCTAAAGGATTGTTTTTGTCGACAAAATAAAGAATTGAATGATTAGCAGCTTGGCCGTTAATCATTGGTTTTGTTTCTTCGACTGGATCAGGGTTGTTAAATGTTTCAACTGGAATTTTGTCGGGATATTTTTCAAAAATCTGTGACAGAAAATCGTGCCAAATAGGGACAGCCGCCAAGATACTTCCTCCTTGTTTTTGCATCGGTTTATTATTGTTGTTCCCGGCCCAAACGCCGACCGCGAAAGAAGGCGTATAACCGAAAGCCCATGCGTCTCTATAATCTTCTGTGGTACCAGTCTTTAACGCTACCTGTCTGTCAGGGAAAACGGTTAAATCAAAGCTGCTTTGGAAAAGCGGTCGTCTGGCTTCCGGGTCCGAAAGAATACTTGAAATTAATCTCGCATATTGTTGGTCAGTAACTTGTGTCGCCACATCCTCGTTTTTTTCTAATATTTTTCCCTTGCTGTCATCAACTTCTAAAATAAAGCTTTGATTATGACGAACTCCTTCCTGAGAAAGCGTTCCATAAGCGTTGACTAACTCAGCCAATCTTACTTCTCCTCCTCCCAATACTAAAGAAAGACCGAAGCGCGAAGGATCGTTTAGCGTAGTAACGCCAAAATCGGATAAAGTTTTTAAACTATCTTTTAATCCTGCCAGATAGAGAGTTTTTACGGAAGGAACGTTTAATGATTGAGCGAGGGATTCGCGGAGAGATATCGGCCCTCTGAATAAATGATCGTAGTTTTGCGGTTGATAAGGATTTTTACCAGTGGTGTCAAAATTTGTTGGAACGTCAAAAACTAATGATTGTGGAGCATATCCTTTTTCAAAAGCAGTTAGATAGACAAAAGGTTTCAATGCTGACCCTGGCTGGCGAAGCCCTTGAGTAGCGACATTAAAGTTCCCGTCAATTGAAGTGTCAAAATAATCTTTTGAACCAACCAATGCCAAGATTTGGCCGGTATTGGTGTCTTGAGCGACTAAACTTGCGTTTTTCCCTTGATAAAGTTCGGTGTTTCTATTTGCTCCGTCCAAAACGGTCTGTTCGGCAATTTGTTGAATATCCCAGTCGAGGGTAGAAATTACTTTGAGCCCGCCGTTAGTTACCATATCTTCTCCGTATTTTTCCGCCAAATAACTTTTAATCATTATCGAAAAATGTGGCGCCTTGATGGACCCAAGCGATTGCGGCTGAAAAGTAACTTTAGTTGCGATCGCCCTGTCTTCTTCTTCTTGATCAATAGATCCAAGTTCGTACATTCGTTTCAATACATCGTTTTTTCTCTTTTCTAGTTCATCTTGATGAACCCCCCACGGAGAATAATATGATGGCGCTTTTGTTAGCGCTGCTAAGTATGCTGATTCCGCCAAGGTTAAGTCTTTTGCAGATTTTGAAAAATAGGCTTGAGAAGCCGCTTCAACGCCATAAGCATTGGATCCGTAAGGAACAAGGTTAAGATAGAGATTTAAAATTTGATCTTTTGAATAATTTTTTTCCAACCAATATGAAAGGATTAATTCTTTGATTTTTCGGGTGTAAGTTCTTTCGGGCGTCAAAAATGCCGTTTTCGCGACTTGTTGAGTGATAGTTGATCCACCCTGATAAATTCCTCCTCTTGTTATATTTATAAAGAAAGCCCTCAATATTCCTCTCCAATCAAAAGCAGGGTTGGTATAGAAGTTTTTGTCTTCAATGGCAATAGTGGCCGCTTTTAAATAATCTGGGATTTGATCAAAAGGTATCATTGTTCTTTTTTCGTCTCCGTGAATTTCGTAAAGAAGAATTTGGCCAGTCCTGTCAAAAATTTTAGTGGATTGGCTAGGTATACGATTTGTCATTAATTCTGGGTTTGGGAGGTCTTTGGCGATTTTAGCAACAGTAAAAAGACCAACAGCCAGAATAATAAGACCTAAAAATACTAAGGTCCCAAAAATTTTTAGAAATAAGAAAGCTTTATTCTTTTTTGTTTTAGTTTTAGTCATTTTTAATATACTCCCCGCCCCTTATTAAAAGGGGCGGGGGAACGATTACCATCCTCGTTCTAATTCGCTGTCGAGGCCCTCTTCTTTGGGATTCTCTTTCGGATTATCCTCGAGAGATTCTTCTATCTCTGGCGGCCATTGTTTTTGCGGCTCGTCTTCTTCCGGGAGAATGGTGCCGTCATCAGAATATGTGTCGATGGTAGCCATAAATTATTTTTTGTTTAGACGACCTTTTTTAATTTTTTTATTGCTTTTACTGTTTAACTCTTCGTAGAAGCTTTTATTTTTATAATAAAATCGGCAAATTGCCGTGAGGGTAATTGCTATGGCGTCGGTCATATCATCATATCCTTCCAATTTTTTAATTCGTAAGATTTTGAAAACTTCTGCGGCCACCTCTTCTTTCTCTGATAAACCATAACCAGTTATGGTTTGTTTAATTTCTAACGGGGTGTATTGAACTTGAGTTATTTTGAATTGAGCTGATAGCAATGTCATCACTCCTACTGCTTGGGCTATTTCAAAAGCGGTTTTTTTATTTTTAAAGAAAAAAATTCTTTCCATCGCTATCAAGTCAGGAGAAAAATTTTTGAGAGTCTTTCTAAGATTTTTAGCCAAAGAAGAAAGACGGCCCTGCATATCGGTAGCTTTGGTTGTATAAACTCCACATTCAATTAGTTCTAAGTCCTTTGGAGTTTTTTTAATCAAGCTATAGCCGATGCGTGTTGTCCCCGGATCAATTCCTAAAATTAACATTGCGTTAAATTTTTAAATATTAGCGTAGACGTTTTGGACGTCGTCGTGATTTTCTAGTTCCTCAATAAGTTTTTTAACTTTTTCTAAATCAGTTTCTTGTATTGGCTGAGGAAACTTTGTTTGCCAGCCTTCGGATGTTTTTTCAAAAGCCCAGAGTACGCTGCCGGGATTTGCTATCTTCGCTGAATTTTCAGCAAAGATATTCTTTAAGTCGCCCATTGTTCGATTCCTACTATTAGAGATCGCTTCAATTAAAATTGCGCAGCCACCCGATCCATATGCTTCGATTAGTAATTCTTCGAGATTACCCTCTTTAGCTTTTTTTATCGATCGTTCAATACTTTCTTGCGGTACCTGATTTTCTTTGGCTTTATCAACAGCTGTTCTTAGGCGAGGATTAAATTCAGGGTTAGGTTCAACTCTGGCGGCAATCGCGATTGCATTTAATAGTTTAGAAAATGACTGACCGCGTTTTTTATCTGAAATTTCTTTTTTGCGTTTTATTCCTGACCAATGAGAGTGTCCAGACATGATTAGCGTTTAGTTTAAGTGTTTTCACTATTTTTTTCAATGCTTGATGTATTGGGGAGCTTATTTATCTTTCTTGCGTTTATCTCCAGATATTCTAAACTTAGATCAAATGAATCTTTCTAAACCACATAAAGGTTTCACCCTCATAGAACTTCTAATCGTGATAGGTATCGTAGCAGTTCTAGCCGTCGTCGTCTTAACAGTTCTCAATCCAGTAGAATTCCTCAAAAA
>JBAZEU010000003.1:0-88066 GCA_041653755.1 Minisyncoccota bacterium | reverse complement strand
GGACTTATCAATGCTCTAATACCGATAACTACCGTAAAGCTGATGGCACTGGCTGGATACCGGTTAACTTCACCAGCTTAACCACAACTCCCAATCCTTTAACCTTACTACCAGTTGATCCCACCAATTCTACTTCCACTAATCTGTATTACACATATGTTTCAGGCAGTTGGGAACTTACCGCCTTATTTGAAACTACTGGTTACCAAACCAAATACGCAGCAAGTGACAACGGCACTTCCACTGTCCTATTTGAAGTGGGCAACCATCTTAAGATTACCCCTAATGCGGTTGCCTCAAGAAGTGGTCCGATAACACCTACCGCGTCTGTCTTAACGACTAGTGCTGCCACCAATGTAGCTTCAAGTACCGCTACCTTAAATGGTTCTATCACAGCTGAAGGAGGAGCTTCTTCCACTATTACAGGTTTTGATTACGGCTTAACCACCTCCTACGGCTCTGAAGCCACTTCTACTTATTCAGGAGGTGCTGGAAGTTTCTCGAATGCTATTTCTTCTCTTTCCGCTTTAACCACTTATCATTTCCGAGCCAAATCTTACAGCTCTGCTGGTTGGGGATATGGTAGTGATCAAAGTTTTACCGCTTTATCTGCTTACGACTCATATACTAAATTGATGCTTCACATGGATGGAACTAACGGTTCAACTGATTTTCCTGATGTTTCACAGTCACAACATACTGTTACTGCTCACGGAAGTGGTCAAGTTTCTACGTCACAAAAGAAGCTTGGGACTGGTTCTGTTTCTATCCCCAATGCGCTAACAGATTATCTTTCGATGTCGGCTGACACTGATTGGGATTTTGGGAATGGAAATTTCACTATTGATTTTTGGGTGAGGATGTCTTCTCCTATTCAGACTGGAGAGTTTTTTGTGGCACAAGGTAATGCTTGGGATTATCCAGGTTTTGAAATATACATGAACACAGACCAAGGAGTTACTAAAGCACTTTTCTTCAAAGCCGGCAGTGCAAGTGCTGTAGATGCTCAATACTATTCAGGAAGTTTAACTTGGACGGTTGACCAATGGTATCACATTGCAGTTGTCCGTTCAGGCTCTACTATATATATGTTTAGGGACGGAGTGTCATTAAACCCAACCGCCTTCGTTGCTATTGGAACAAAAACATTATCGCATCAGACAGCTGAATTAAGGGTGGGGCGTTCCAACAATAATGACACCTTCCTTAATGGATATATTGATGAACTAAGAATATCTAAAGGTATTGCTCGTTGGACTTCCAATTTTACTCCGCCAACAGCGCCGTATTAAATGTTTAATAGTGAGAGTTAACAAAAAATCGCCAACAGGGCGGTTTTTTGATAGGATAAAAATACAGCCATGGCTCAAACGGTTTATTTTCAAGAAAAAAAAGCTCATCGACCAAAAAGGAAAAAATCAAAAGTTTTCCTAGTCATTTTTATTGTTTTAATTGTGTTAGGCGGTTTAGGTTATTTAGTTATTTATTCGCCGGTTTTTAAAATCAAACAGATAAAAATCAGCGGCATTGAGCGATTTAACGAGAGTGAAATAATTTCTCAAGCGAAAAGTTTTGTGGCGGATCAATCAGGATTTAATAAATTTTTAGGTTCAGATAATATTTTAAGCTGGTTTAAGGGCGTGAGGAATTTAAATAAAAATTACCCAATTTTTGAAAATTTTACTATTCAAAAATCATTAGTAAAAAGAACAATAGAAATAACCGTTAAAGAACGAGAAAGATTTGGCGTTTGGTGCCCCTCACCCTTAAAAGACAATTCTTCTCTCGAAGCGAACGGAGGAGCTTCGCAGTCTTCTAAGGGTGAGGGGTGCTGGTGGTTTGATAAAAGCGGAATTATTTTCGATGAAGCGCCATATACCGAAGGATTTTTGATAAATAAAGTAAATGATTATTCTGCAAGAGCATTAAAAGCAGGGGATTTAGTTCTGCCTGATAACTTTTTCCAAAATTTTCTGAAGGTTTACATTGTTCTTGATAAGGTCGGTTTGAAAATGAGTAATTTGTCGTTAGACAATCTTGACTCGCAAGAGATTATTTTAGAAGCAAACGACAACTCGCCAAAAATCTATTTTAGCTTAAGATTTGATCCAAATTTTTCTATCGCTGGATTAAATTCGTTAAAACAAGACCCAGGGCTGGATAAATTGCTATATATCGATCTACGAACTGAAAACAGGGTCTATTATAAAATTAAATAAGCCATGCTTATTTAATTGTGAAGCAAGCTACGTTTGCTATAAACTGAAATAAGTTTTCAGGTTATAATTTATAGATAAAGATTGAAGTTCCGGTTTTGAAGTCGGGTTTATAGATATTTTTTATTGCTTTTAGCCAGAGATATTCATCTTCTGATTTACGAGTAGAACCTGGCGGTAATTTTCCTGACGCGGATTGTAAAAATCCGACAGACACGGCAAAGTAATGTATGTTTTCTTCAGCCGGGTTTCCTTTGGCAGACCACCAATTAACTTCTTTATTTCCCAAATAATATTTTGGATTTCCACCGCCAAAATATTCCACTGCGATTTTATCTATTTTATTCTTTTCGACGAAAGTTTCTAATCGTTTTAAGTCCTGTCCCCAATCATAGTTGGAATCGACAACATATTTGTATCCGCCCCAAACACCGTTGCCGAACTCGTTGAAATAAGAAAGAAAATAAGGATAAGAAACGAAAACCTCGATAATAAACCATATCAACAAGCCAGTGATTAAGATAGCTTTTGCGGAAGAAGTAATTACTCTTTTTATTCCGCTGAAAAATATTTTGACAATATTCCCGGCGTCAATTCGTTGCGAGGCAAACCATTTTTTAATTACATCGGTTGAAAGAATGTAAATAAACGGTAGAGTCGGAAAGATATGCCTGATGCCGATATTCAAATTGCTTTTCATGCTGTAAGCCCAATAGAAAATTACAAAAGCAATCATCGCGAAAGAACTAAAATCAGTGCCGAGATAATTAGAAAAAGCTCTTTTTGCGTTTCGGGAAACAATATTTTTGAAAATACTTATTAAAGCTATTAACAAAGCTAACCCTATCAAGATAAGCGTAGGAATTGTTTCTTTCAAGACAAAAACAGTCGGGAAATAATACCACCAGCCTTGGTTAGAGGTTTGGCCCAGGAAATAAGCAGTGTTTCCGCCAGTCGCTCTTTGAAAGACCATCATTAAACCCAGCATGTATTGCGCTAGCGGCCGCGACAATTTATTCCCGGCCATCGAAATATTTGTTTCAGCTACGCAACGTAATCCTTGGCAGGTTCCTGGTTTAGGTCCGCCGGCAAAAGAACCCAAAATTTGTTTAGTGTCAGAAATTTGTCTTTGAACCGGATAGTGAAGAGTGAATAAAGCATAGACCGCGTAAATTACTACAAGAGCGATTATTAAAACCAGAATTGATTTTAAAAGATATTGAAGCCAAGCGCCTCGCTGGGAATCATTTTTTGTTTTCCAAATTAAATAAACGATTAACAAAAATACAAAAAATGGAATTAGCAAAAAAGCCGAAAATTTCATTAATTGAGCGATTCCTAAGGTTAGTCCTGCAAAAACAATATATTTAGCAGTTGGCCGCAATAAAAACTTTACGAAATAAAAAGTGGCGATAAAAATTCCTAAAGCTGCGCCAATATCAGTTGTTACATAATGTCCGTGAGCTAAAACATTCGGCGATAAAGCGAACAGAAAAGTCGGAAGCAGTGCCCACCAGCCGCCCATAATTTCGCTTGCCCAGATGAAAATAAAAATAATAAGAAGCAGAGTTAAAATCATCGGGCCAACTCGCGCCCATCTGATAATTTGATCAGCGTTATTTCCCGATTGATAAAGAAATTGAGTGCCAGCGTCCCATTGGCCGTTTACATCAGTTGTCCAAGCAGAACTATTCGTAGGAAAATTCAGTTTTTGGAAAATTAAAGGAAAGCCAGCTAATGCCTTAACTAACGGCGGGTGTTCAGGATTTAAGCGATAATCAAGAAATTTTACGTAACTATAGCCGGACGGAATATGCGCCAGTTCGTCCATTGTCGCTGATTCCTGAAGCGAAACTTGCGACATCATCAGAAATGACGTTATAACCATCAAGCCGACTAATGACCATTGAAAAACTTTAGACATACCCAGTAGTTATAAAAGGATTGCGTTTTTCATAACGCTTTCCTTTGGATAATGATTGACCCTTATATTGTTGTCTTTGGTAATAATAAACATCTTTATATATAAAAACGATTGAGCGTTACTATCCTTTTAATACTACTGGGCATAATTTGATATAATCATTATACAAAAAAATGGCGATTCTCAAAAAACCAAAAACGTTATTTTGGACCAGTCATGCCTTAGGAAAGATGCGTTTTTACCAGCTTTCGGAAAGCAGAGTAAAAAGAGTGATTCATTCGCCTTTTAGAGTAGAAAAGGGGATTGCGCCTGACACAATTGCGATGATGCAGAGAGCTGGCAGCAAAAAACACCCCTATGAGCTTTGGACGATGCTTTGCGATGATGAGAATCGCCGAAGGATTATTTCTGCGTGGCGTTACCCCGGAATCACAAAACCCGGCGAAAAACTGCCAGAAGAAATACTAAAAGAAATAAGAGAAGCATTATAGCGGACGGTTAATCTATTTTAACAATTTCCAAATTGACGGATCTTGCTCGCCGTCCCATTTGAAAAATACAACTCCGCGCAACCCAAGTTTTTTTGCCAAAGTTATTTTTTGATTTATTGATTGAGCGTCAGTAAAAGATACATAGCGTGTTGTTGGAGTGGATGTGCCAGTTGAAATTATGGCAGTTGGCTTAGTCGAAGAAACAGTCCAAATTAGAGATTTTGATAAATCGCTTACAAAAGTACTGGTTGAATAAGTGAAACTTAATTCTCCGGCGCTATTTCTTTGAGGGGTAGCTCCGTACGTTTTCGCTCGTTCCATCGCTTGCGTATATGTATGACTTCTTAAACGATAATAAGTAGTGATTCCGTTGTTCCATGTTACTTGATATTCATATCCGTAAGTCGGAACGCCCAACATAATTTTTTTAGGACTTATAATTTTTGTAGCTTCTTTAACAACTTTTTCAACCCAATCCGGATCAGCCACTGGCGCGTAAAGTTGGCCGTTGCCTTTTGAAACATCAAGCTTTATATCAACTACTCCTTGGTCATACGCCATAATTCTTATCTCATCGCAATATTTATTTAAAGTGGCGTAATCGTTAGCGTATAAAGTATCTTCGTCTGTTCCGGTTTGAGTGTATCTTGAAGAAACCGGCATTCGCGGCTCAATTGTACAGGAAAGAGTTTTTTTCAAAGGATGAAGCCGGATGGCAAGTCCTTCTATAAAAAGAGCAAAATATTTATTTGTGTCAGCCAATTTCGCTTCGTAATCGATATCAATGCCGTCAAATTTCTGGTCTTTTACCAATTTTGTTATGGCGTTTTCTTGATTGATGCGGCTGGTTTTATTGGAAAGTATTTTATGGATATTATCGCCGTCAAACCAGGCGATTGTGGGAATAACTTTCGTTTTAGTGCCACGAACCGCCGTAAGCCAACCGGGCCAAAAACCTTTATTGATTTGAATCGAATCGATAAGCTTGCCCTTGGAATTAACTTCATAGGAAAAAGGGCTTATTTCGTAGATTGAATTAAGATGGATTGAGAGGTCGTGAGCGCCGGCTTGATCTTTCCAAAAAGGAATCCAACCCGCATAGTAAAAAGGGGTTTTGGTTGCCGCAAATATTATATTCGGCAGAAAAATACTGGTGATTACCAGACCCAAAAAGATTATTTTTAAAATTTGTTTCATTGTTCCAGACACAGTATAATTAATAACCATGAATTTATCAATCGGAATTGTTGGCTTGCCTAATGTCGGTAAATCAACTTTATTCAAAGCAATTACAAAACAGCAGGTGAATATCGCTAATTATCCTTTCGCCACCATTGATCCTAATGTGGGCGTGGTTGTTGTTCCTGATGAACGATTAGAAAAATTGGCAAAATTAAGCAATTCGAAGAAAATCGTTCCAGCGGTTGTTGAATTTTACGATATTGCCGGGCTTGTAAAAGGCGCTTATAAAGGTGAGGGTTTAGGTAATCAATTTTTGTCTCATATCAGAGACGTTAATGCTATTGTTCAGGTGGTAAGGTGTTTTCCGTCATCAGAAATTATTCATGTGGAGCAAGGAGTGGATCCTGTGAGGGATTTAGAAATCGTGAATATGGAATTAATTTTGAAGGACTTAGACACAGCGGAAAGACGATTAAAAAAATTAGAAGGCGAAGCTAAAACTGATAAACAAAAGCAAAAAGATTTTGAAGCAATTAAAAAAGTTGTAGAGATTTTAGAAAAAAACATATTAGCTTCTAATGTCGGCGAAGAAATATTAGATATGCCGGTTGTTAAAGAAACGAATCTTTTGACAATAAAAAAACAAATTTATCTTTTAAATGGTAAGCCAGAAGATGTTTCTGAGGAATTAAAAAATAAAATAAAATCTTTAAACTCGGATTATCTAATCGTTGATCTGGGAGACGAGGGGAACGAAACGGGATTGAGCGAATTAATCAAAAAGGCCTACGGAGTTTTAGATTTAATCAGTTTTTTGACAACCGGTGAAGACGAAACAAGAGCTTGGACGATTGAGAAAGGCGCAAAAGCGCCGCAAGCAGCAGGCGTGATTCATACCGATTTTGAAAAGAATTTTATTCGAGCCGAAGTTATAAATTGGCAAAAGTTATTAGAAGCCAGTGGTTGGACTCAGGCCAAACAAAAAGGATGGTTGCGTTTAGAGGGCAAAGAATATGTTGTTCAAGACGGCGACGTGATGGAAATAAGACACGGATAAGTTAACTCTCTTGTTTGACACCTTTGAAGAAGTATTTTATCCTTTTAGAGGCTAATTTAACAATTTTGTAAATAGGAGGATGTTTATGAATAGGAAGACGTATGTGTTAGATGTAAGTGTTCTTGTCCATGATTCTGATGCGCTTTTAAGTTTTGGCGATAACGTTGTAGTAATTCCAATATCGGTTGTCGATCAATTGGACTCTTTTAAAAGAAGTATAGATGGTGATGGGCTGAATTCTAGGAAAGCTTTACAGATGTTGGATAAAATTTTCACAAACGGGAATGACCCAAGAAAAGGGGCTGATCTTTCTAATGGAGGAAAGGTTTTTATTGATGACAATAAAGGAGACATAATTACTGTTGTTCGAAAATGGGAAGAAAGGGGAAAAGGGGAAGCAATTCTGGTTACGAAAAGTCCACGTTTGCGTCTGAATGCAAAAATTAATGATATCTCGGCAGAAGATTATAAGAATGACAAAATGATAAGCTCCATAGATGAAATGTATACCGGCGGGAAGATAATAAAACTTGAAAGTTCTGTTGGTCAGATTTTTGCAGAAAAGATATATCGGGACGGAATATTTGGAACGAAAGAATTGGAAGAGTTCATTTCTTCCAAGGAATTGTTTTTAAATCAGTGTTGTACTTTTTTATATGACAACTTGTCGAATATAAAAACCGTCCTGGCGTTGTATAAAGGAGATCATTTTAAGCTTGTCGCTAAATCTACAAAAGAGGGTGAACAGAAAAAGATATTGCCGCTGAACAAAGAACAATCTTTTGCGTATGCGCTTCTAAAAGATTCGAATGTTTCAGTAGTGACGCTTGTAGGAGATGGTGGTACTGGCAAGACCCTTTTGGCGTTGGCTGCTGGTTATGAGCAACTTGGAAAAGGATTCAAAAGAATTGAGGTCTATCGGCCGAATTTCGAATTAGGCCAAGAGCTTGGATTTTTACCGGGAACTGTTGAAAAGAAATTTGCGCCCTGGATGAAGCCTATTTTTGATAATCTTGAATTGATTATGAACGGCGATGCAAATGGGAAAAAACAGGGGACTGACAAACCCGGGAAGAAAGATTCTTCGCCGATAGCGATGATGTTGGGAAATGGGTTGATCTCAATAGAACCAATCAATTACTTACAGGGGAGGACGATACACGACACGTTTATTATTTTTGATGAAATGCAGAATTTCACTCCAAGCCAGACAAAGATTATTGAGGCAAGAGCGGGTGAAGGATCAAAGATTGTTTTGACAGGGGACGTTAAGCAAAGAGCGAATCCTTATGTCGATGAAATTTCCAACGGACTAGTTTATACTGTCGAGAGATTTAAAGGGCAAGCGTGTTTTGGGCATGTTTTGCTTAAAGACGCCAGCGTAAGGTCGCCGATTGCCAAACTGGTGGCGGAGTTGATGTAATTTTTTAAAAGTTTTTAAAAGCCCCGAGGTTTTATCACTCGGGGCTTTTTCTTTGCAAAATATTATTTTATGGAATAAATCAGAGAGTTTTGAGGGATTTGAGAAATTTGACTTGGTAAAACGTAGTGTAAATTTTTTGCGTTTTGTTTTTCAGGTGTAAAAGTATCGGTTATAAACATTACGGTTTGGGCTGGCATTGGAATGCCTCGAACATCTGTTCCGCCCGCTTCAACGATCACGTATTTTGGCAAGGCAGCGCAATTCTCACCGCAGGTTGATTTTAATTCGTGACCAATTCTTGTTGAATCTTGGTTAAAAGCGCCGGCAACATTCGGGTTTTTCGCCCATAAAACAAAGTAGGTTAAGTAGGCTTCACAGACCAAAATAATTAGAAAGAGACCGATGAAGATATTTAAAGTTCTTAGGTTGTGGGTGATTATTTTTGATTTAATAAATCCATAGAGCCAAACACCTCCAAGCCCAGCTAAAATAATAAATGCCGGAGCCATCAATATTGCTCGGAGTGCGTGAGGTAATCCTTCATTAGAAACGACAACGGGGAGAGAAGTGATGAGAAGCCACAAAATTAAAATGCAAAATGGAAAATTAAAAATTTTTGAATTGTCATTTTGATTTTTGATTTTTGAATTTTGAATTAAGTTTTTAATAGCGAGAAACACTCCTATTAAAAATAAAATTCCCACTGGCCAAAATAGTTCCGGTCTGCCGCTATAGTTATGCCGCCAGTTAAAATCACCAGCGACATTAAACATCCCAAATGTTTTAGCGGTATTTAATAAAAGAGTTTTTAACGGCTGTGGAGAACTGAAAACTGAAATTTGAGAAGTCCTGCCAAGAAAATCTTGGGGATTCTTCAAAAAATACATTCCAAGGGGCAAAAACACGGCAATAGTAACGACCATAAATAATAATGTAATCAGCCAAAACTTTTTTTGCCAATTTTCTTTTATTGAGCGGATAAGAAAATAGATTAAAACGAATAAAATTAATAATGGTGTTACGCGGTAGGCGATATAAGAATGGAAACCCAAGCCGTAAAAGATTCCGGCTAATACAGAATTAAGAATTAAGAATCTAGAATTACGAAAGGCCTTAATTAGGAAATATAGTCCCCAGACCAGAAAAAATGGAGCCATGATGGCGCGAAAACCGATGCGGGAAAAATTAATAAGCCAAAAACTTGTAGCCGCGAAAAAAGAAGACAGTAGTCCGACAGAGGTCGATTTAAATAATTCTTTTGCCAAAAAATAAATTCCTAAAACAGTGAATATTCCGAATAACGCACTGGGAATATGCAAAACCCACGGTTCGGTGACCTTAAAGAGCCAAATGAAAAATGCCTGAATGTTGATGAATAATCCTTCACGGCCATTATTTTCAGGATAAAAAACCTTGAAATGACCGGTAGACAATGATTCCAATGCGTTATTTCCATTCATTGCCTCATCTGGATAAAGTCCGGGCGGCACATTCGTAAAATTGTAAAAGCGCAGAAAAGTAGCTATAATAATTATCAATAAAAGATAAAAAGTAGGGGATTTAAGAAAAGTTTTCATTTTAGACATAGATATATTTTATCATGAAAAAAGATTTAATGGAAAAAATAGTAAATCTCGCTAAGAGCAGGGGATTTATTAATTTATCATCGGAGCCGTATGGCGGTTTTTCTAGTTGTTATGATTATGGTCCTTTAGGCGTTGAGCTTAAAAATAACATCAAGAAAGCGTGGTGGGATGAAATGACCCGTTTGCAGAAAAATATCGTTGGTTTAGACGCGTCAATTTTGATGTCGCCGAAAGTTTGGGAAGCATCAGGACATTTGACTGCTGGATTTGCCGACGAATTAGTGGAATGTAAAAAATGCCACAAAAGATTTAAAAAAGACGATTTGAAAGAGATCCAAGATTCAAGTTCTAAGATTCAAGAGGTGGTTTGTCCGGATTGCGGCGGTGAATTAGCTGCACCGAAAAAGTTTAATTTGATGATGAAGACATTTATCGGGCCAGTTGAAGAAGATGCAGCTGTCACTTATTTGCGGGCTGAAACCTGCCAGGGTATTTATATGAATTTCGAATGGGTCAAGAATTCGATGCGATTAAAAACTCCTTTTGGTATTGCCCAAATCGGCAAGGCCTTCAGAAACGAAATCACGCCGGGAAATTTTACTTATCGAACCCGTGAATTTGAACAAATGGAAATGCAGTTTTTTGTAAAACCGGACGAGGCGGATAAATGGTTTGATTATTGGAAAGAGCAAAGAATGAATTGGTATTTAAGTTTGGGTATGAAAAAAGAAAATTTGAGGTTCCACGAACATGAAAAAAATGAATTGGCTCATTATGCCCGAAAGGCCTTTGATATTGAATATAACTTTCCGTTTGGGTGGAATGAGATTGAAGGCATTCATCATAGAGGCGATTGGGATTTGTCGAATCATTCTAAAGCTAGCGGGAAGGATTTGTCGTATTTTGACGAGGCAACAAAAGAAAAATATATTCCTTATGTCATTGAAACATCGGCTGGCGCTGATAGAACCTCGCTAGCGTTTTTGATTGACGCTTATTCGGAGGTGGAAGGCGGCAGAACCGAAACAACCGAGGCCACCAAAGAATTAGAAACCGTTTTGAAGTTAAATAAAAAACTTTCACCGATTAAAGTGGCGGTTTTGCCGTTGGTTAAAAACAAAGAGGGAATCACGAAAAAAGCGCAAGAGGTTTTTGATTTATTAAAAGTAAAATTCTTAACTCAATACGATGAAAGCGGTTCTGTTGGTCGCCGTTACCGAAGACAGGATGAAGTCGGAACGCCTTATTGCGTAACTATTGATTTTCAAACTTTGGAAGATAATACTGTTACGGTCCGAGACAGAGACACGATGAAGCAAGAAAGAGTGGCTATCGATAAATTGGAAAATTATTTGTCTTTTTAATACTGCCGGAGTAGCTCAGTGGTAGAGCAGTGCTTTCGTAAAGCAAAGGTCGTGAGTTCAAATCTCACCTCCGGCTCCAAGATAGTTGACTTTTCTCGAATTTTATAGTATTATCATAAAAATGATCTAATTTTTAGATTTTTTTGTTTCTTAGTTCGTTAAAAAATAATTAACGGTCGGGTAGCCGAAGAGTAATAAGGCACAGGCAAAGCGGGCTGCAAACTCGCAGGACGATAAGTCCATGCAGGTTCGAATCCTGCCCCGGCCTCTTCTCCTTAAAAAGGAGATAAAAAAGAAAGAGCGTAACCATATTGGTCTGCGCTCTTTTTATTTTACTGTCTATCTTTAACGATCGTTAATAATAGACAGTAAATATTTTTTGGTTAATAAATAAAAAAACGAGCGTGTAATTGTCTGAGACAACACACGCTCGTGGTTTGGTTCCGCCAGAGGAGGATTTGTACCTCCAGTAAATAAATTCTGAGTTCTCAGCGGAACGGCGGAAAGGTGAAAGGTATGAATGAATAATGATGTGGGGCCTGCTCTGTGTTAGCGAATGCTGAACACGGAGCAGGCTAGGGATGGATAGAAATCCATCGGAAACGTTATTACCCTTATAGACGACTCCCTGAAAAATTTTTCTATAAGGGATTTAAGGATCTCTACAGCGGTAAGTCAAAAATGGCATTCCGCTTCCTCCAAGGCCTTTTGGCCGGTTCCGTCGTCAGAGCGTTAGACAACAATGGACGCTTGAGCCCTGTATCCGCAGGTGGGCTGCGCCGTGTACTGCTTTCGTTTTCGTGCCGCTGGCGTGGCTTCTTCTTCCGCTGATCTGCGTTGCCGTGTGACCTCTACAGCCGTGTATCATGGTTTTCACCTCCTTTCGTTTTTAATTTTGTAAGGTTCAGTTACTATAAAAAATAAATCATAGCAAAGATTCTTTGATGGTGTCAAGAGTTTGTGGTAAAATATAAAAGTACATTATGAACGAGACTTTATTACAACAATTTCAAGAACTGCAAGAGCAAACCCGCCGCTTAGGCGGGCGGCTTTGACATCGCCGCTAAAAAAATCCGTTTAAAAGAACTTGAATTCGAGATAAGCGATCCGGATATTTGGAAGGAACGCCAGAGAGCCGAAGAAAAATTGAAAGAATTCGGAGAAATAAAAGAATTGGTTGAGCAGTTTGAAAAAATCCAGAAATCTTTGGTTGAGTTGGAAGTTGATTTCAATGAAGATAAATTTTACGAGGTAAAACGGGTAATCACTAAATTAGAACTCAAAACTCTTTTTACTGGAAAATACGACAAGCAGTCGGCGATTTTATCTGTCTTTGCCGGCGCTGGCGGTAAAGATGCGGAGGATTGGGCTAGGATGCTTTGTGAAATGTATTCTAAATACAGTCAGAAACAGGGCTGGAAAGTAAAAACAATTGATGAGGGTTCGGGCGATGTTACCGTAGAGATAGAAGGCGATTATGCTTATGGCTATTTAAAAAAAGAAGCCGGAGTTCATCGCTTGGTCAGGATTTCTCCTTTTTCACCAGAGCAAAAACGGCACACTTCTTTTGCGTTAGTAGAAGTTTTGCCGGAACTGCCGGAAATTGATGAAAAAGAATTCAAAATTCCGGAAGAGGATTTAAAATTTGAATTTTTCAGGTCTTCCGGTCCTGGCGGCCAAAACGTAAATAAAGTTGAGACCAGCGTAAGGGTTATTCATCTTCCGACAAATATTTCTGTCGCATGCCAAGTTGAAAGATCACAGGCGCAAAATAGAGAGAGAGCTTTAAAAATTCTGAAAGCTAAGTTGATTAAATTAATGGAAGGCCAGCAAGAGCAGGAATTATCGAAACTGCGGACAAAAGTTAAACCAGAGTGGGGGAATCAGATTCGTTCTTATGTTTTAAACCCGTATAAATTGGTAAAAGACACAAGAACTGGCGTGGAAACAACCCAAGCGGAAAAAGTTTTAGAAGGCGAGATTGAAATCTTCATTGAAAGTGATATACTTAGACAGTAATATGATTGCTTTTCAAAACGTCACAAAGTTTTATAACGGTAATGGCAAGGGGACAGAAACAATTGCCTTAGATGATGTATCTTTTAAGGTAAATCCTAAAGAATTTGTTTCTTTGGTGGGCAAATCAGGGGCAGGAAAATCAACGCTTATTAAATTATTAGTCGGCGAAGAAGGACCGGATAAGGGCCGTATAATTTTTGGCTCTTATGATGTGAATAAATTACAGCCTAAAGAGCTGCCGAGTTTGCGTCGGCATATCGGAGTAGTTTTCCAGGATTTCAAATTGTTGACCAATAAAACTGCTTATGAAAATGTTGCGTTTGCTTTGGAGGTGGCTGGCCGGCCAGACAAAGAAATCAAGGATTTTGTCCCGAAAATTTTGGAACTGGTAGGGTTGAAAGAAAAAGTAAGCAATTTTCCGAAAGAGCTTTCCGGAGGGGAACAACAAAGAGTGGCAATTGCTAGAGCTTTAATTCACAATCCTGATGTTTTAGTGGCCGATGAGCCGACTGGCAATTTGGATCCGATTAATTCCGCCGATATTATCAAACTGCTTTTAACTATTAATGAAATGGGGACTACGGTAATTCTTGCCACTCACAATAAAGATATTATTAATAATTTAGAAAGGAGAGTTATTCTATTGGAAAGCGGAAAAATTGTTCGGGACGAAGAAAAAGGAAAATACATATTAATATGATTTATGATTTAAGATTTATGATATAAGAAGTATGCTTACTAATCTTTCAAGAATTATAAAATTTGGTTTACAGAGATTTTGGAGGAACGCTTCTCTTTCAACCGCTACTATCGCCATTATGTTTTTGGCTTTGATTGTTTTTGGTGGCATTAATCTTTTTAACGTTATATCAAGAACCACCCTTACTTCGATTCAGGATAAAATTGACATCAGCGTATTTTTTAAAAGTACTACGCCGGAAGATGAAATCTTGAAAATTCAAAGCACACTTAAAGCGATGCCTGAAGTAAAAAACACTGAATATATTTCGCGTGATAAAGCGCTGGAAATTTTTAAAGAACAGCATCAAGGAGATGAAACAATTACGCAGGCTATTGATCAGGCAGGAGAAAATCCGCTTTTGGCCTCAATAAGTATCAAGGCGCAAGACCCAAAACAGTATCAGATGATAGCTTCGTTTTTAGGAGGAGACGAATTTAAAAACAGCGTTGAAAAAGTTTCTTACGACGAACGAAATTCGCAGATGATAGACCGGTTAATAAAGATTATCGATACGACAAGATTGTTCGGTCTACTGGTGACGATTTTCCTGACATTAATAGCGGTACTTGTAACTCTTGCGGCTATCGGCTTGGCTATCCATTCTTCCAGAGATGAGATAGGAATTATGCGGTTGGTAGGCGCTTCTAATTTTTTTACATCAGGTCCTTATATTGTGGAAGGCATCACTTATGGTTTGATTTCGGCGATTTTATCAATGATTATACTTTTCCCGATAGTTTATTTTGGCAGTCCGTATGTGAAAGTTTTTGTCCCTGAAATGAATTTAAAACAATATTTTGATTCTCATTTTTTCCTCATCTTACTCCAACAAATTTTGTTCGGCATAGTAGTGGGAGTTACCTCTAGTGTCATTGCGGTCAGAAAATATTTGAAGATATAGCAGAGATATATCGAATATAAAAACCACTTCGGTATTTATCGGAGTGGTTTTTGTTTTGATATATTTATTCTTTAGTTTCAGCTTTTTCTGCTTCGATTTCCCTTTCAAAAAGTTTTATCGCATTTAATAACAGTCCTTTTATTTCTTCTGGATTTATTCCAGCGTCTACGGCTGAATCAGCTGCCCACCATGCGTCGTATACCTTATCGGACATCTTTTCTTCAGGAATTTCTAAGAGAAGACCTTCTGCTTTTTCATGAAGTTTTTTAATCTCTGCTTCAATGTCTTCTATTTTTTCTGGTTGTTTTTCGAAGTTTTCCATATAGCTGATGCTAGCAATTATGATTTGTTAATACAAATTATTGTGTTTTTTTCGATCGTAGCGAGGATTTCTAATAAATCTGGCAAAGCAAGGCCAATACAACCAGCAGTAGGTTTGTACTCTTCTCGAGCTATATGTATGAAGATAGCGCTGCCTTTGTTTGGAAAAATTGGGTCATCATTATAGCCAATCACAACGATAACATCGTATAGGTTATCTTCACGCCATAATGATTCTGCATTGGCAGAATAGGGGAGCTTAATAAACCTATTATAGTTTTGATCATTTGGATTGTCGCACCAACCATCGTTCGGAGTTAAAGCTTTTGTCGGAAGTTCTGTCATTGGTTTTTCGATACGGTCAGATCTAAAATATACTTCTCTTAAAGAAAAACAACCAACAGGAGTAGTCTTATCTCCTTCTTTTTTGTTTTCTGAAACACCGTTTTCTCCCAAGGAACATTTGTATTCTTTGTTGTTCCAAATTAATTTCCTTTCAGGGGAAACAGAAATTGTATTAATTTGTTTTGACATTATTGTGTTACAAGCGTTTGGCGAATATCATCGAATTGAGAAAGTAATGCTTGCCTGTCAAAAATTTTTACAGTTCCGGTCGGATAATTTTCAAGAACGGTCGAATGAACAAGATAACGGACAGCAATACATGGGTTGGTGTATGGAATTGCCCAAACGTCTTCTTCGTAACGGTTTCCGGCACCGGCTCCGGTGGTTGAAGCAAAAGAATAATCTCTGCCGTTGTCAGTTATGTTCTGAGCGTTATTATTACCAAACAAAAAAAGGTTTGCATTGCAATCTTGAGTCGCAGGGATAAATTCTATTGAAACGCCGGTATCAAAACTTGATAAATTAGTCCCTAAAGCAGTACTGGAAGGAATAGTGAACTTTATTCCGCTAATATTTTTACCCGGGCCTAATTCTTGATATACATAAGAAGCATTTATTGAATAATTTGCCGGATAACGAATAGAAAAACCGACAGTTCCGTTAGAATAAGTTTGCGGTAATCCTCCCGGGTCAGGGGATAACACCATACATCCTGTATAACTTTTTTCAACATTATTCTCTAAAACAAGTGCGCCGTTCCCTTTGCTCCAAAAAACAAATGACTCATTACTGTTAGCGTATCGTGATCCGTCTGCGGAAATGGTCTGAAGTAAATTATAAGTTCGTCCATCACTCAAAACGACTATTACGCTTCCAGAAGGAATTGGTGGTTGTCCCGGTTGTACCGGTTTTTGTTCCTCTTTGTAAAAAGTCGCATCTATTGTTTTACCCCCGTTACAAAGATAATTAGCTTGCGCTATTGGTTTGAGGGGTTGAACTATCTTTTCTTTATTTATGAAATACCATGCTCCGAAACCAGAAATGATTATCAATAAAACTATCAAAATTATCAACAAAATTTTTTTATTCATATTTTATAACACTAAATTTTCAGTTGGTTGTATTATATCAAATTAACTTGTCTCGGTCAGGGGGTAGTTGTATAAATATATTTATGCTAAAATAATATTACTATGAAGAAAATCATTATTAGCGCAATTATTATTATAGCTATTATTATCGCTGGCGTGTATTTTTTCACCCATCGTTCGCTTAATACCGTACCCGTGACAGAGAACCAGGGTACGACAACCAGTACTGTTGAGACGCAAAATCAGAATTTAGCAGATACGAATAAAACAGTTATTGGGACATCTACTGAAAATCGTGACATTACTGCATATAATTATGGTACTGGCAATACAGAACTTTTGTTTGTTGGCGGTATTCATGGCGGTTATGAATGGAACACAGTGCTTGTTGCTTATAATCTTATGGATTATTTGGAAGCAAATCCCAACGTTATTCCCAAGAATGTAAAAGTCACTGTTATTCCAGTATTGAATCCTGATGGTCTTTATAAAGTTATTGGTGCTACTGGACGTTTTGTGCAAGCGGATGTATCAACTTCAAAAAGTATTTTAACAGCAGGTCGTTTTAACGCTAACGACGTAGACCTCAATCGTAACTTTGACTGTGATTGGCAATCTAAAGGTGTCTGGCAAAATACAACAGTGAGTGGCGGAAGTAAGGTATTTTCTGAAAAAGAAAGTCAGGCAATTAAAAGTTATATAGAAATTAACAAACCTGCCGCGGTTGTTGTATGGTATAGTGCTGCTGGCGGTGTGTTCGCTTCAAACTGTCATAACGGGATTTTAGCTGAAACCCGTACGCTTACTAATACATATGCAATTGCTTCTGGTTATAAAGCATATGACAGCTTTGACTTTTATGAGACAACGGGCGATATGGTAAATTGGCTTGCTAAGAAAAGCATTCCCGCAATTAGCGTGCTTCTTTCTAATCACGAAGATACTGAATGGAGCAAAAATTTATTAGGTATTAATGCGTTACTAAAGCACTACGCTAAATAATGAGGGTTCTCTTTACGAGGCGTAATGTAATAATTCTTCTTATTTTTGCCGTAATTGTTACTGGTGTATTTGTGTTTGTGGGTTATAAAAAAGCGCATGAGTTAACACCGGTGGCGCTTCCGGAATCAAATAATTTTCAATCTCAACATACGATTATCGGTAAATCCGTAGAAGGTCGTGATATTGATGCTTATACATATGGAAAAGGGGATACCCGTTTGATTTTTATTGGCGGTATCCATGGCGGCTATGAGTGGAATAGTGTTCTTTTGGCGTATCAAGTTATGGATTATTTGGAAAAAACTCCGGACGTCATTCCGGAAAATTTAATTATTACGGTGATTCCGTCCGCTAATCCAGATGGAGTTTACAAGGTAATCGGAAAGGGGGGTCGTTTTACAATTTCAGATGTACAGACAAAAAATCAAACTGATGGAACAGGGCGTCTCAATGCAGATAACGTTGATCTTAATCGTAATTTTGATTGTAATTGGAAATCAAAAAGTACCTGGCGGGATACTATAGTAAGTGCTGGATCAAAAGTATTTTCTGAGCCAGAAACAGTAGCCATTCGAGATTTTATTTTGAAAAATACTCCAAGTGCCGTTATTTTTTGGCACAGCCAAGCAAATGCTGTCTATGCATCAAAATGTGAAGACGGGATTCTCACCAAGACACTTGATATTATGAATGCTTATGCTCAAGCGTCAGGATACACGGCAGTTAAAACATTTGATCAGTATGATGTTACTGGAGACGCTGAAGGGTGGTTAGCTTCAATTAACATTCCAGCGATTACAGTAGAACTTAAAACTCATGAAGCTATCGAGTGGGATAAAAATTTAGCAGGTATCAAAGCGCTTCTCAAATATTACGATCAGGAATAAATAACTGGTTGTTTCTAGTAAGATTATTTTTGGCTTAAAACAAATTTTATGTGAGGAGGAATAAAATTTGCCTAATTCTTTAATAATAGTTATAATATAAATAGTTCATCTAAAATCAGTTAATCCATACAGAGAAAGGAGGATACCACATGGGGAGAAATAATACTGTTTATCTGTTGGTTGGTCAACGAGGATCAGGCAAAAGTCATTATGCTAAGCAGGTTATCGAAAGACAACCGGAAATATCTGCAGTGAGTCGCGATGAGATTCTTGTACGCCTTTTCGGTTCGGTTCATATGAGCCCGTATACTGGAGGACAGTATTTTGCCCAAGAGATTATGTATCGCCTTCTGAGGCGTAAATTATCAACTCAAACGGGGCTAAAATTAATTCTTGATACCTGGACTGGCTATAGTGAGGAGCGAAGGTCTCTTGTAAAAAAATTGAGACAGTACGGAGCTACTCGTATTGTAGCCCTTTATTTCGTGACTTCGCTCAAGACTGTAAATATATGGTTTTGGGAAAAGCCAGGAATCGCAAAGGCTGAAGAAATGAAAGCACGGCAAGGAAAAGGGTTTGTATTTTTTTCCAAGGATGCCCCATCTCATGATTACGAATTCTTTCATGAGAATGCATCACAGATTAATTCTGACGGCTTCGATAAAGTTATCAGGATCGATCCGAAAAAGGAACTTATTTCTTTGATTTGAGTAATCCATAGACATTAAGCCGCTTTTGCAGTAAATCTGCTAAGCGGCTTTTGTTTTCCATTCCTAATTGCTGTATGCCCCGTTTTGGTACTCATTATAATAAGACCATTAGTAATTTTTCTAAGTGATTAGAATAAGCTTTGGATTAAAATTGACACAATAAATATTTCCTGTTATTGTATACGGAATAGCCTACAAGAATATTAGGCTTTTTTAGTTTAAGAAGTACTTTCAAAATTTAAAATGACAAAAGGAGAGGTGGAAAATGATGAATTTGTTTGATTATCAGCAAAAGGCTCTTGATTTGATCGTTAATGCTTTCAAAGAAAAAGCAACCGCATTGGTAGTTATGGCTACCGGACTAGGCAAGACTATCGTTTCTGCTTTCTGGGCCCAGAAAGAAATAAATAATGGTCACAAAGGATTATTCCTTTGTCACAACAACGGGATTCTCGATCAGGCAATGCTTGAGTTCAGAAAAGTTTTGGGCGAACAAGTTATACTTAAACCTTTCTATGGTTCAAGTAAAGATTTTAATGCCGATCAAGCCAACGTTGTCTTTGCTTCTTTTCAGACCTATAGGAACTGGAAACATGTTTTCTTTGAAGATGAGTTCGGCTTTATCATTGTTGATGAATCTCATCACGGTCAGGCTTCTACTTTTAAAGATGTAATTTGCTATTTCAAGCCGAAAAAACTTCTCGGAATCACCGCTACTCCTGACAGAATGGATTTAAAAGATATCCGAGAATTTTTTGGCAAAGAGATAGTTAATTATTCTTTAGAAGAAGCAATTGCCAAGGGTTGGCTGACCCAGGTTGAGTATCACATACTCAACGATCGGTTAAGCCACTGGAAACTTAAGAAGATTCTTAAGGGAATTTTGAGAAAGGGCAGACGTATCTACATCAAACAGCTTAACGAAACAATCTTTATTAAGCGAAGAGACGATGAGATTGCCCGCCAGATTCAGCAATACGCAGGAACAGACAAAAAGGCAGTTATCTTCTGTGAAGGGATAGAACACGTGGAAACCTTCAAATCTTTTTTTCCTAACGCCTTAACTTATCATTCAGGCATACAGGAGAAAGAGAGCAGAAGAAGACTCAGTGTCTTCCGTGAAGATTCACAGCAATATATTTTAGCTGTGAATAAATTCAACGAGGGCATTGATATACCTGATGTCGAAGTAATTGTGTTCCTACGTTGCACTGACTCCAGAACTATCTTTTACCAGCAACTTGGCCGAGGATTAAGAAAGGTTCTTGGTAAATCCAAAGTCGTTGTTCTTGATTTTGTGGCTAATTGTGAAAGATTAGCTATGGTCAAGGAAATGGCCGGGAGAGTCAAAGAGTTCGCTGGCAACCACTTTGTTTTAGACAAAGAGGTTCTTCACGTCAGCGGTAAAGCCTTTGACTTCATTTTTTCCGATGATCAGGTTGATATCCTCAATGTGATCAAAAGAATTAATGAGCCTTTCTATAAGACCTGGCAAGAGGCAGGCGAAGCTACGAGAAAGTTAGGAATATCTAGCGTTACAGAATACAGATGGGGGAAAAAGTACAAACAAGATTATAAATTACCTGCTTGCCCCAATGAAATATATAAAGATTTTCCTGGCTGGAAAGTTTTTCTCGGAACAAAAGAAGTCTATACAACATGGCAGGAAGCAGGCGAGGCTGCGAGAAAATTGGGGATATCTAGTTTAGAGGAATATGCGAGAAAGCGTAAACAAGACAGTAAGCTTCCTGGCAGGCCTTACACATATAAAGATTTCCCTGGCTTTGCAGCTTTTCTGGGAACAAAAAGAGTGTTCTATGCAACATGGCAAGAGGCAGGCGAAACTACGAGAAAATTAGGCATCTCAAGCAAATCAGAATATCTTAAGAAGTACAAGAAAGATCGTATGCTTTGTCATCATCCGGAAGACTTGTACAAAGATTTCCCTGGCTTCGCAGTTTTTCTAAGGGGAGAAAGAGGGCTTTATGGTACGTGGCAAGAGGCTAGCGAGATTGCGAAAAAATTGGGAATATTAACTCAATCAGAATATTTTCAAAAGTATAAGCGAGATCGTAGGCTTCGTCGCCAACCTAATAGGCAATACAAAGATTTCCCAGGCTGGAAAATCTTTCTCGGAACAGACTTCTATCGGACGTGGCAAGAGGCTAGCGAGATTGCGAAAAAATTGAAAGCATTAAACTCCAGAGAATACGTTAAAAGATACAAGCAAGATTGCAAATTGCCTTCTGCCCCTGATAGAACGTACAAAGATTTTCCAGGCTGGAAGAAATTCTTAGGCAAAGAAAAGTAAGATAACTTCAAATATTGAAAGGAGGTAAAAAACAAAGGGCGGTCATCACGATCGCCCTTTTTAAATTTATGTGATACGGCCTTGGGATAAAAAATGTTGATGGCTGGGGGACAGGGATTCGAACCCCGATTAATGGCTTCAAAGGCCACTGTCCTACCATTAGACGATCCCCCAATAATTACTTTAAGTTTTCTACGATTGCTACTTCCAGTGGTACTACCGTAAACGGTGAATAGCGCATTTCAGTGTATGCTTCAATCAAAGATTTTATCAATTTTATCAATTGTTGATCTTCGGCTATTTTACTATGTTTTTTGATAATTTCAAGCTCGGAGTCAGTGATTTCCTTTTTAAACATATTTTCGAGTTGGGGATTTAATTTCAGGGATAAAACCCGCCTCAAATAATGAATTAGATCTTTATTAAATTGGACAAGATTATATCCGCTCTCGTTTATTTCGTATAAATATTCCAAAGCCGCTTTCATATCTTTTTTAACCAATAATTCTGCTAATCCGGCTGTTTTTAAGAATCCAACCCGGCCCAATGTTTGTTCAACATTTTCCAGGTTTATTTTTTCTGACAAACTTGCTAGTTGTTCCAATAAACTTTCTGAGTCTCTGAAACTTCCTTCAGCCGCAGCCGCCACCATTTCCAAAGCATCTTTAGTGATTTCAATTTTTTCTTGTTCAACAATTTTCTTTAATTTTTCAACAATCGTTAAAAGCGGAACTTTTTTAAATTGAAATCTTTGAGTTCGAGAGGCGATCGTTGCCGGGATTTTTTCTATTTGAGTTGTGGCTAAAATTAAAATTGCGTGAGCTGGCGGTTCCTCCAAGGTTTTTAATAAAGCATTAAACGCTTCTTTGGTTAATTGATGTGCTTCATCAATAATAAAAACTTTATATTGATAAGAAGTAGGGGAGAGGTTTATCCCTTCTTTTAAATTTCTGATTTCATCAATACCACGATTTGAAGCGGCATCAATTTCAATAATGTCTAGAGCATGCCCTTCATCGACTTCTTTACAAACTCGGCAATGATTACAAGGTTCGCCTTTTTTTCTAAAATTTTCGTCTTGCTGACGAGTTTCGCAATTGGCGATTTTGGCAATCAAACGAGCAGTAGTTGTTTTTCCGCATCCTCTTGGTCCGAAAAAAAGATAAGCATGCGCCAATCGATTTGAAGCCGCGGCATTTTTTAGAAGCTCTGTGATATTCTCTTGCCCTAAAACATCTTCAAAAGTTCTCGGTCGATATTTTCTATAAATAGCGAGAGCCATAATAGGTTTAGTTTACAGGTTTTTAGAAGTAGATTCAAATCAAAAAGAAGCTGTAGATTATATTGACAATTAATAATTTATATGTTATATTTACCACGGTTAAGCTGTTCTTTGCAATTTAAATATAAGGAGAGAAAAATGAAGATAATAAAACATTTGGAACGGATTTTAGGTAATAACGGAGGAATATTCAAATTTGTCTTAATTATTTTTTGGATATTCTGGGCAGCCGGATTGTCAAAGCCATTTGCTGACGGTATAAGGGATGGAGCAGAACATCAAAGGAACAGGAACGTCAACTTAGAAATTCAGCATGGTAGAGGCCTAGTAGCATTCGCTGAGCAACTTGCGAAAGAAGCGGAGAAAAAAGGGGAGGCATACAGTCCTAAGGATTATTTTGGAGATTTGAAAAAAATCGACGAGAAAAAATTGGAATGTTATACCGCTTTATTTGACCCTGATCCACAGCTCAGTCGTATGAACAGTATCGTTGGTTCGAACATCAAGAGAAAACTTTTTACAGAGAATGAAATTGTTGAAGCTCAGAAAGATTATAAAGAATGGCGTGATGGTGGAAAAGCAGAAGGAGAGCAGTTTCGTGAAACTGTACGTTCTTCTGCAAAAAGCCGCGCGCCAAAAAACTTTTCTGATTTCTTCACGTGGCTCTTGGTTTTCTACCGTCGATCAATTTTCTTGGCTATTGCTTTTTTTCTAGTAAGAATGGCAGAGGGAAGTGGAATTCTCGAAACCGTTCTGGCAGAGAAAAGAAAATTCGCGCTGGCAGTTCTTGCATGGCCTCTCTATTTCCATAAATATCCCTACAATGTTGTGAGGGAAATAAGAGTGGAAGCAGAGCTCCGAAGACTAGGAAAAGTCTTTCGGAAATTAACCATTCAAGAACGAGAAACAATCAGGAAAGTTGCTAACAGTGATCAGTATTTCAGCTGGATAAATGCCTTTAGAGTGAAAAATGAAGGCAGGTTTCAGCGAGGGCTGATTATAGCTTTGTTAGCAATCCTTTGCCTGCGAGTGGTATGGCCAGTTACTTTTGTCGAAGCGTCAACGAGAAACGGCCCGATCCATTGCACGGCAATAAGTATGCCAACAGATCAATTAGCAACTTCGCAAACAATTCATAATTTAAGTTTGAAAATTGTTGATTCGGGTCAATGGTGTTTGCCGGTAGGAACTATGGAAGTTTCAAAGCCAAAGTTTCTCGGCAGGATTTATCCTTTGATAAAATTATTACCCCGGAAGATTTTGCTGAAGAGAATTGACCATGTTCCTCTTAACGACTATTTGATTGGATCAGTTTGTTTAATCAAATAGTCGGAGGAAGGTTTCCTCCGACATAATTAAGGAGGAAACAATGAAGCTGTGGAAAATTCTTTTTTCGATTCTTCTGGTGGCCGGGATTGCGCAAAGTGCTTTCGCCGGTAACCCTGCTGACGTCACGGATTCGTACAGGTTCTCTGATGGCCAGTTTTACAAATTGGTTTATGATGGGGGACCGAAGTGGGCGTTGGCGATTCTTCCTGTTGCTAAAGATGTAAACGTGTCTTTTTGCAGCTGGGAGAATGAAATGAGCACGGATCGAGTTTTCGATTTAACAGTATCTAAGAAGTTTACATCTTGGCTCGATGTCGCGCTTAACAATGAAGGGGAATGGGATGCGGGAACGTTTACGACAAGGCAAGAAATCGCCGTTGATTTTCACAACGCGAAACTTGGCTTAGGCGTTCTTATCCCGATGCAGTCCGAAGAAGAAGTGCAAGTAGGTCCACGGGTGAAAATAAGTGATTTCACAGCCTATGCGACTTTTTCTGAGGACAGTGATCCTCTTTATGGGTTGAGCTATTCCAAGAAAGGAACGAGAGTGGACGTAGCCTGCGGAGAAGAAATCACTGTTGTAAGAGCATCCAAATGTTTTGAAACAAAGTGGGGTACGATCATACCTGAGCTGAGAACAAAGTTTACCGACAAGGAAAACTTTTACGGCTTCGGGATAGGATTCTGCCCTCGCTAACAAGCATAAAGAATGCCCTTGAATCTCATTCGATTCAGGGGCATTTTATTTATTGTAAACCGTCAAATTTATTGTTAAATTTAACTAAATGAAATATCTGATTTTATCTTTAGTCGTTGTCGTAGGCGCTGGCCTATTTTTTGTTTTTTCAAAGACAACAAACTTTGAAGTTTCGCCTAGCCAAAATTTAGCATCAATAAATAGTACATCAACTGTTACTTCAACTTTGCCAAGCACAACAGAGGCGGAAGCGACTGATCCAATAAAAACCACGAACGGAACAGGAGATATCGAAAACCAAAAACCATTGGCAAATCCGCCAAGCGTTATTAAATCAATTTACGTAACAAGCTGGGTTGCCGGTGGCCAAACAGAATTAAACCGATTAATCAATCTAGCGAAAGAAACAGAAATCAATGCGATGGTAATCGATATAAAAGATTATTCTGGATACATCACTTATGATATTCAAAATAGCGATATTGAAAAATACAAAGCGAAAGAATTAAGAACTCCAAGAATAAATACTGTTATTAAAAAGCTTCACGATGAAGGAATTTATGCAATTGCGAGAATTACAATTTTCCAAGATCCGGTTTTAGCAAAAGCTCGACCCGATCTAGCGGTTCAAAGCAAATCAACTGGAACAACATGGAAAGACAATAAAGGTTTGGCGTGGATGGATCCGGCTTCAAAAGAAGTTTGGGATTATAATATTATGATTGCCAAAGATGCGTTTGGTAGGGGATTTGATGAAGTAAATTTTGATTATATTCGTTTCCCTTCTGATGGAAAAATGAGCGATATGTCGTATCCCGTGTATGACGGTAAAAACACCAAAAGTGGAATCCTTAGAAGTTTCATGAAATATCTTAGAGAGCAGACAGCCGGTAATAAAATTTCCGCTGATCTTTTTGGGCTAACAACTGTTAATTCAGACGATTTGGGAATTGGGCAAGTCATAGAAAACGCTTATCAGTATTTTGATTATGTTTGTCCGATGGTTTATCCGAGCCATTATGCGTCTGGATTTTTAGGATATAAAAAGCCTGCCCTTTATCCGTATGAAGTGGTAAAATACTCGATGGAAATAGCGAACCAACGATTGAAAAACTGTTTATCAGGGAATGGTACGGTATCTACAACCAGTGCGACGAGCTCAACTTCAACGCCAGCTTATTCGCCGAAATGTTTCGTTGCTCCGATTGCCAAGCTTCGTCCTTGGCTTCAGGATTTTGATTTGGGAGCGGACTACACGGCAGAAATGGTCAGAGAACAGATTCAGGCAGTCCATGATGCCGGATTATCAGACGGTTGGATGCTTTGGGATCCGAGGAATGTTTATACGAAAGGAGCGTTACTGCCAAATTAATAATTTACGACTAAAGTGAAAAATATTTTTTTAAAAAAAATAAATCTCTGGGTTGTTGTTCTAATCGTTTTTATTTTGGTTGCTGCGGCTGCTGTATGGATAATTTTTTTCAACCAGACTATTTATAAATACAGCTTTCCTTTACCGCAGGGGCAAGTAGTTGTTTCTTCTTTGCAGTATGGTTCGCAGCCGACATTAAGCAACCCTGATTATTTTAAAAATGTTGTTAATAGTTTAATCGAACAGAAAGCAGCTTTTTTGGAAGCGGACTTATCCACGATGCAACTAAGCGCTTATATCGGTGGACGACTTGTTAAGCAAGTTCCTATTTTGGCTAAAGGGATGGAAGGTTCTTGGTGGCAAACACCGGCCGGAATGTATGAAATTGATTTAAAAGAGCCAAGTCATTTTTCTTCGATTGCAAAAGTTTATTTTCGTTGGAGCATGGAGTTTCAAGGAAACTTTTTCATTCACGGCTGGCCTTATTATAAAAATGGGCAGAAAGTTTCTTCCGCTTATTCCGGAGGATGTATTCGTCTTTCAGACGAAGACGCAAAGGCGATTTATGAAATTACGGTGGTTGGCGAACCAGTTTTAGTTTTTACAAATCAGCCTGCTCAAGACAGTTTTCAATATCAGAAAAAAATCCCCGGCATAACAGCTCAAAGCTATTTAGCGGTTGATATAAAAGATAATTTTGTTTTTTTCGAAGGAGCTTCAAGGGATATAAAGCCAGCGGCTTCTGCGGCAAAACTCATCACGGCAATGGTTTCCATGGATTATATTAATCTAGACAAAACCATAACAGTGAAAAAAGAAATGATAGTGCCAACTTCTAAACCGCGTTTACAAGTTGGTCAAAAGGTTAATTTGTATGATTTTTTGTATCCTCTTTTGTTGGAGTCATCAAATGAAGCAGCGGAAGTATTGTCTTTGCAGCTAGGAAAAGAAAGGTTTGTTGGATTAATGAACGAAAAGGTAAAAGCTATCGGAATGCAAAATTCCAGCCTTGAAGATGCTTCCGGAAGTGGGAACAACGATATCTCTAACGCAGAAGATTTATTTACCTTGGCAAAATATATCTACAACAATAAAAATTTTATATTTAAACTAACTTCACAAAAACTAGACTATTCTTTTTATGGTCAGCCGTCATTTTCTAATTTAGAAAATTATAACGCAATTAATGAGCAAGAATTTGTTGGAGGGGAGTGGGGGAAAACTGATTCTGGCGAAGAATCGATGTTATCGGTTTTTGAAATCCAGAAAGACGGCGCAATAAGACCTATCGCTATTGAAGTATTAGGATCTAGCGATGCCAGAAAAGACACCGAGACAATTTTTAACTACATAAAGGACAGCTTTTTCTAAAAATAAGCAATTGTAAAGCCAATTTATTTTTGATAAGATGTTATTATGAAATTCCAAGGGCTTTTACTGGCCGCAATAATTTTAGTTTCTGTTTTCTTCACTTCGTCGTATGTACGTCTTTTGATCCAAGAAAGGGGAAATAACCCTCAATTTTTAGTTGAAACAGCGAAAAGCCAGGAAACTCAAGCAGTAAATTCTTCATCAGCGGCTGCGGTTTTAAAAACAACATCAGCGGGCGATAACGTAACGACTACTCAAAATTTACAGCCAAAAATTTACGCTCAAGTCTTTTTGAAAAGATTATTAAATACTGGCGTTGATTTAGCGGAACAAAAAACTGAAAATCGTTGGCCAATTGCTTCTTTGACAAAATTAATGACAGCGTTGATTGTGACAGAAAAAATTGATTTAAATACGGAGATTAAATTAAGTGAGCATGCGATAGAAGCGGAAGGAGTATCGGGTGATTTTAGGGTTGGCGATACATATAAAGCCAGTAATTTATTAAAAGCGATGCTTACTTTATCAAGCAATGACGCGGCAGAAGCATTAGCGGAAACATACGGCGAACAGGATTTTATTACAGCGATGAATCAAAAAGCGGTTGAATTGAAAATGACCGAAACAAAATTTGTTGATCCAACCGGCATTTCTTTTCTGAACCAATCAACTGCAAATGATTTGGCAAAATTAGTGAATTATATTTATTTAAATAATCCGGAAATTTTTAAAATTACCACTCAGAAAATAATTTCTATTACAGAAACACAAAGCGAAAAATCAAGAATTTTAAATAGCATCAACGAATTTGCCGGACAAGCTAATTTCTTGGGCGGGAAAACCGGATTTATTGATGAATCGAAAGGTAATTTAATTTCATTATTTCAGGACTCAAATGGCAGAGGCCCGATTTTGATAATTGTCTTAGGGAGCGAGGATAGGTTTGGAGATACACGCCTGCTTCTAAATAATTAGAAGCAGTAAACCCTAAATCCGAAATCCTAAAATCTAAACAAATCAAAAATAGCAAAATCCAAAAAGTTTATAATTTAGATAATTAGATATTGTTCAGAATTTAGATATTAGAGATTAGAATTTATATTATCATGGTAATTTTACAGGCAACAAGAATTTTAATTTTAGGGGGAATAGGTTTTTTAACGGCGTTATTTTTTACGCCGTTCCTCGACAGATTTTTACACAAACATCAAATAGGAAAACAAATCAGAAACGGTTCAGATACGCCGATTTTCACGAAGTTCCATCAGAAGAAAGAAGGGACTCCGACAATGGGTGGAATAATAATTTGGGGAACGGTTTTGGGACTGGCCTTGATATTTTTTATCTTGAGCCATTTTTTTGACGGATTTTTCCAATATTTTAATTTCGTTGATAGAGCTCAAACATATCTGCCTATTGCCGCTTTGCTTTTTGCCGCTTTAATCGGATTAGTTGATGATTTGTTGGGTAAGTTCAGAATCGGGCCTAATGGTGGCGGCTTGCGAATTTCTCATAAATTGATTATTTATGCTGTGATTGCTGCTGTCGGCGCATGGTGGTTTTATTTTAAGCTTCAATGGACAGTTCTATACGTCCCGTTTGTCGGGAATATTCCGATAGGCGGCTGGTATGTTCCGGTTTTTATGTTTGTAATTATTGCTGCGGCTTTTTCGGCGAATGAAACAGACGGTTTGGATGGTTTACTCGGAGGAGTTTCTTTGTTTGCTTTTGCCGCTTTGACAGTAGTCGCTTTCATTCTCAATCGTTATCACTTGGCGGCTTTTTCGTCGGTTTTATCCGGCGCGCTTTTAGCTTTTCTGTGGTTCAATATTTATCCGGCAAGGTTTTTTATGGGAGATACCGGTTCGATGTCATTAGGAATTACCTTAGGCGTGATGGCGATGTTGACCAACACTACTTTGCTGTTGCCATTCTTCGGCGTAATTCTATTAATAGAATCGGCTTCGGTTATCATTCAATTAACAAGTAAAAAATTATTTAAGAGAAAAACTTTTCTCTCCACTCCGATTCATCATCATTTCGAAGCGAGAGGTTGGCCGGAGAGCCAGGTGACAATGCGTTTCTGGATTATTTCCGCGGTTTCTGTCGGATTAGGGTTAGCGATATTTTTCTTAGCAAGATATTTATAAGTTTTAATGTCTTATACTACCGCCGTAAAAAAGAAAAAAATGGATGATAGTGAATTTATGGGAATTGCTATTAATAAGGCGAAGCAAGGCATTAAAAACGGTCAAAATCCTTTTGGGGCATGCATAGTCAAAAATAGAAAGATAATTATTTGTGCCCACAATAAAGTACGGAGGAACAAAGATATAACCTCTCATGCAGAAATTTGCGCTATTAGAGGGGCTTGCAGGAAACTTAAAACTGTTGATTTATCGGGTTGTGTAATCTATTCCACCTGCGAACCCTGCCCTATGTGTTTTAGCGCTTGCCATTGGGCAAAAATTTCTAAAATTGTGTTTGGTATGAGAATAGAAGATTCAAAGAGATATGGATTTGACGAACTTACTATTTCAAATAAGAAAATGAAAATCGTTGGTGGCAGCCCAATAAAAATAACTGGGAATATTATGAGGAACGAAAGTTTGGAGCTTTTCAAATTTTTATCAAAAGGAAAGAATTTAGTAAAATAAGTTAAATTTATCTTCTAATGACTACTTTAATTAAAAATGTTCAGCTTATCGATGGTACTGGTAGGGCGTCGGCTAAAGCAGACGTTTTAATTAAGAACGATAAAATTTTTGCCATGGGTAGCTTTCCTTCTTATAAAGCGGCCCATATTATCGACGGGATGGGTGCTTATTTAGCGCCCGGTTTTATTGATATAAACAATGATTCTGACCGTTATCTAACGATTTTTTCTAATCCTTCACAAAAAGATTTACTTCTTCAAGGGGTAACCACAATCATCGGTGGCCAGTGCGGTTCATCTTTGGCGCCGTTAATTTACGGATCATTAGGAGCGATAAAGCATTGGACAGATATAGATGCGGTAAATATTTCATGGAGAACAGTTGGAGAATTCTTGAAGGTTTTATCAAGAAGACAGTTGGGAGTTAATTTCGGAACTTTAGTTGGCCACGGAACAATCAAGAGAGATTTAATCGGCGATGACTTCAGGGATTTAACAAAGAACGAAATTAATGTTTTCAAATCAATTTTGGAAAAATCTTTGAAAGAAGGGGCTTTCGGTTTTTCTACCGGTTTGGGTTATGGCCAAGGGATAGAAACACCTTACGAAGAAATTAAAGCTTTATTATCGATTGTTTCTAAACATAAAGCATTTTATGCCAGTCATCTTCGTGACGAGAAGAAAGGACTTTTGTCTTCGATAAATGAAACTCTTAATTTAGCCAAAGAAAGCAGAGTGAAAACTCTAATCAGTCATTTCCGGCCGATCATGGGCTATAAAAAAGATTATGAACAATCGTTGGAACTTATCAGTCAGAGCTTGCATATCGTAGATGTATATTTTGATTTATATCCATTTTCAACCAGCACTGTTTCAATCCATTCATTTTTGCCCAACTGGGTATTAAGAGGAGGAGAAGAAGTGATTAAAGAAAATTTAAAAAATCCGGACATTAGAGAAAAAATTATCAAAGAATTACCCCGGCTGAAAGGAGAAGAAATTTTAATATCCCATGCGCCGAAGCATCCGTATTTAGTCGGGAAAACCTTGAAAGAATTTTCTGACAATAGGAATTCGGAAGTCAGAGAGGGCTTATTGGCTTTGATGGAACTGACTAATTTTCAAGCAGTGGTGTTTTACAAAAATATCAGTATTGTTGGTGTGAAAGAAGCGTTAAAGCATAGCCAAGCGGTTATTGCTTCGAATAGCGCCGCTTTTGCCGATAGTTTTAAAGTTTTAAAGCCGGACAGAGCAACTCAAACTTTTCCAAAATTTTTGGAGATGGCAGAGAAAAGCCTGCCTGCCGGCAGGCAGGGGTTAATGCCTGTCGAAGAAGCGGTTAAGAAAATTACGTCTTTGCCGGCAAAAATCTTAGGTTTGAAAGGTAGGGGAGTAATAAGAGACGGAAATTTCGCTGATTTAACTATTTTTAAAGACGGAAAAATTCAGACGGTTATCGTGAACGGCAAGATTGCGGTGAATAATTCTCAGTTCACAAATATATTGGCCGGGAAAGTGCTTAGGCGCGAACCATAGAACATAAAACATGGAACATGTATCAATACGAAACAATAACGGTTACAAAAAATAAATTTTTATGATTCAAGATTTAAGATTTAAGATTCATGGATTATGATGAGAACAAGAGCCGGACATCATCCCGATTATTTATTTCTTTTTTGCGTAATTTTTCTAGTGATTTTTGGATTGGTGATGCTTTCCAGCGCTTCTTTCGATTTAGGTAAGAAGAAATTCAACGATCCTTATTATTATTTGAAACATCAGTTATTGATAGGATTGATTTTTGGAGTTATCGGTTTTCTGATCGCTTCTAGTCTTTATTATCATAATTGGGAGAAAATAGCTTTTATCTTTTTGATTTTTAATATTTTGCTTTTAATTGCAGTTTTTGTTCCAGGGCTGAATTATCATTCGGGTGGTGCCAGCCGTTGGCTGAAGCTTGGATCGTTTTCATTCCAACCGGCAGAGCTTTTAAAATTTTCTTTCATAGTTTATCTAGCGGCATGGCTTGGCAAAGAAAAAAAGAGACGAACAAATTTTGTTCAAGGGTATCTTCCTTTCATAGCTGTTTCTGGAATAATTGCCGGTTTAATTTTAGCGCAACCGGCCACTACGACTTTATGTATCGTGATGGTTGCGGCGTTAATTGTTTATTTTGTCAGCGGCGCTAAATTCAAATACGTAATTCTTACTGTTTTGATCGGTTTGCTTCTTTTGTCTTTTGTAATTTACAAAACAGCTTATCGTAGCGACAGGATCCAGTCATTTATTAATAGGGTGTTTTTAAAACAAAACGTGGATATTTTAGGCAAGGGCTTCCAGCAAAATCAGGCATTGATTGCTATTGGTACTGGAAAACTGTGGGGAGTTGGTTACGGCAATTCAACCATCAAATACCGGTCTTTGCCGGAAACAGTGGGAGATTCAATTTTCCCGGTAATTGCGGAAGAACTTGGTTTTATCGGAAGCTTAGTCACGGTTGGCTTATTTGTTTTGCTTATTTTGAGAGGTTTTAAAATAGCCCAGCGTTCGAAAGATGAATTTGGGCGATTAACAGCGGTTGGATTGGTTTCAATTATAGGACTGCAAACTTTTGTTCATATCGGAGCTAATACCGGCCTTATACCTCTTACCGGCGTTCCTTTGCCTTTTATCAGCTATGGCGGAACTGCGTTGGCAATTTTTTTGACGATGATGGGCGTGGTTGTTAATATTAGTAGATACAATTAACTTATGAGTCAAAAATCCTTAAGAATTTTATTTACTGGCGGTGGAACAGGCGGACATATTTATCCGATAGTTGCTGTTGCCGAAGAATTGAAAAGAATAACAAAAGAAAAGGGGATAGAAGCAGATCTCCGTTTTTTTGGCGCACCCGGACAATATTTTAATCTTTTAGAGCTTTCCGGTATCCGAGTCGTAAAAATTGCTTCATCAAAACTCCGCCGGTATTTTGATATCAGAAACTTTTTTGATTTTTTCAAATTCATTTTTAGTTTATTCCAGTGTCTCTGGAAAATTTTGTGGTTTATGCCTGATGTGGTTTTTTCAAAAGGCGGGCCAGGTGCACTGGCAGTTTTATTAGTTTGTCGATTTTATCGGATTCCGATATTTATTCATGAATCAGATAGCATCCCTGGGTTAACCAATTTAGTTTCTGCTAAATGGGCAAGAAGAATTGGATTATCTTTTAATTCGGCAATTAATTATTTTAGAAAGAACAAAAACTTTGACGAGAATGAATTTGCATTAGTTGGCCATCCGGCAAGAAAAATATTTTTTGAACCAGGCGATGATACAGAACTGGCGAAAAAGGTTTTAGGATTTAATCCAGGATTACCGTTGATTCTTTTTGTCGGCGGCTCACAAGGTGCAACAGCGATAAATGATTTTGTCTTGGATTCGATAGGGGAGTTATTAAAGGATTATCAAGTGCTTCATCAAACCGGTATAAAAAATTTCGAACAAGTAAAAAAGGAATGGCAATTTTTAAGCCGTGACTTTTTTGATGAAGAAAAATTAAGGTATAAAGTTGTGCCTTATTTAGAGGACAAGGATTTAAAAGAGGCGATACTGGCCGCGGATTTAGTGGTTTCGCGAGCTGGCGCTGGTTCTATTTTTGAATTAGCGGCTATGGGAGAACCGTCAATTTTAGTTCCTTTGCCTGATGCAGCATCTGGCCATCAAATTAGAAATGCTTATGAATATAGCCAAACCGGCGCCGCAGTTGTGATAGAACAAAGTAATTTAAGAACCCATCTTTTTATGGTTCAGGCGCAGAAATTTTTCGGCAATCCGGAGTTATTAAAACAAATGTCTGAAGCCGCCAAAAATTTCTCAAAGCCAGACGCGGCAAAACTTTTAGCAGAAGAAATTTTAAGGTTAGCGAGAGCGTAGATATAATATAGGCATTTTGTTGTGTTTATTGTATAATTTTCTTAATGACTGAAGATCCGAAAAATGAGATCCGGGTACGGTTTGCGCCTTCGCCAACCGGCTATTTTCATATTGGTAGTGCTAGAACTGCTTTATTTAATTGGCTATATGCCAAAAATCAAGGTGGCAAGTTTATATTACGTATAGAAGATACTGACACAGAACGGTCAAAAAAGGAGTTTGAAACCGATCTTTTAGAGAACCTCGAGTGGCTTGGCTTAGAGTGGGATGAAGGCCCAGATCCAGCCAAACCGGCTCAGTATAGGGGTGATTTTGGCCCTTACAGGCAATCTGAGCGTCTTTCTATCTACGAGGGGTATCTTACACGCCTTTTGGCTGAAAACAAGGCCTATTGGTGTTTTTGCACTAAAGAAGAGCTGGAAATGGAGCGTCAAAGCATGTTAGCGCAAGGATTAGCGCCAAAATACAGCGGGAAATGCGGTAAAATACCCTTAGAAGAGGCAGAAAAGCGCTTAAAATCAGGCGAAAAAGCAGTTATCCGCTTTAGGGTGCCACAAACGGAGACAACATTTTCCGACATAATAAGAGGTCAAGTTAAATTCGATAGTAATCTATTTGGGGATATTGTTATCGCAAAAGGGTTGCGAGAACCGCTCTTTAATTTTGCCGTAGTGATCGATGATTTTGAAATGAAAATTACTCACGTCATTAGGGGAGAGGATCATATTTCAAATACTCCGAAGCAAATTTTAATTCAAAAAGCGCTTGGGTTTTCAGAATTGAAATATGCGCATATGCCGTTAACTTTGGCGGCTGACAGGAGCAAGCTTTCTAAGCGTTATGCTGAAACATCGTTGAATGGATATAAAAAGGTTGGTTATTTGCCAGAAGCAATGGTAAATTTTATTGCTTTCTTGGGCTGGCATCCAAAAGAAGAAAAAGACGTAATGAGTCGCGAAGAATTGATTCAAGAATTTGATTTGAAAAGAATCCAAAAAGCTGGAGCGATTTTTAATATAACCAAGCTTGATTGGCTAAATTCACAATACATTAAGCAAATTCCTATAAAAAAAGTAAAAGCAATAATGGAAGGTTTTGTCCCGGCAGAATGGTTAGAGAATGAAATCCTGTTGCTTAAAGTGTTTAATTTGGAAAAAGAAAGAATAAACACGCTTGCGGAATTCAAAAATCTGGCCGATTTCTTTTTTGAATTGCCGGATTATCGGGCGGAACTTTTATCATGGAAAGAAATGGAAAAAGAAAGAGTTATCTCAAACTTGAAGCTTTTAATTGCTGAAATAGAAAAAATCGAAGAGAAAGATTTTATTTTAGAAAAGATTGAAAATAAAATTATGCCTTTGACTGAAGCGTTTGGGAAAGGGGAGTTGTTATGGCCGTTGAGAGTAGCTTTATCGGGCAAAGAAGCGTCGCCGGGCCCGTTTGAAATTATGGATGCGTTAGGAAAAGAAGAAACATTGGAACGGCTTAACATTGCCATTAAAAAGACATAAGATAAATAATATGATTGACTTAAACCAATTTTTTGGTGATTTATTTAAACATGCTACCAGCGCTATTGATTTGGTTAAACAGGCCAGCAGCTCAATTGATTTTGATAAAGCGAATCAGGTTTTAAATCAGCAAAATGTAAAAGAGGGGATACAAACCGGTTTAAATATATTCCAAAAAATTAATTTGTGGTTTAAGACCAGTATGGGAATGAGTTTGGTAGAAATTTTCAAATTAGTTTGGCACGCAATCGTTTGGATATTTGAACAAATCATCTCTTTGCTCAAGGGGATAGCGAAATAGGTGAGTGCTCTGGTAAATTGTTTTTCAGAACCAGAATAATTTTGTTCCAGCGACAAAATTTTCTTTTCCCTCGGTAGCCGAAATCATCGCGGCTGATACCAAGCTTCGGCTACCTGTGGGACGTTCTGAAAATCAATATTCTCCGAGCACTGGGGGAGAGGTTTTATAGTAGAAAAAGGAGCCTTGTATCTGTCGCAAAATAATTCTTTTGCGACAGATAGTAATTTCAGTAGGTAAAACAAAACCCATAGCGAGGTTTAAAGGAGTGGATTGCGTTACGCAATATAGCTCCGTATGCTCGCTATGGGTTTATAATTTGTGACCCCGCAGAGAAAAAAAGATTGTCTTAGCCAGAAGGAGGTGGATCCTTTTTGGTAGACATTTCTTCTCTGCGGGGTTTGTAATCGGCTATGACTCCCCTTTCGATTTCTCCCCTTTTAAGAGAAATTAATAAGGGTATATGGAATTCAGTAAGTTTCCTAACCAAAGATGGAAAGAATACTTTATTTTTGACCAGATTTTTTCGATGTTAATCCAAAGCCCGAATATAATCGTTATCGCTAAAAATCCTAATGCAAGTTGGATTAACCCCAATGCAATCTCTTTCAATATTTTTTCCATTATTTTCTCCGAAATGGTTTCCCGAAGCGCTGACAATGACAAAGGGCCGGTAAGAAAAGCAGCAAGAACCTTCCCTCATCTTTGTGATTCTTTCTAATCACTCATCGTTTCGCGCTTCGGGAAAGTTCGTGGTCATTAGGTGATATTATTTTCAGCCTCGTCGTCTGAGGTAAGATCTAATAAGGGACCAATACATATAACAATAAATAAATCAGCTGTTCTTAAAATCCAGTATTTGATTTTCTCTCGTTGATTAATAATGATTGCTACTGACAAAGTAGAAAGAAAAAAGATAAGAACGGTTAAAAAATATAGATTATAAATTTTCCACCAGTTTGATAAACATGGTCCAATCATCATAGCGATACAGGAAATACATGCTCCCATAGCAAACACCAAATATGCCGTGTCATCTGAAATCCATTGCCGATTACTTTTCATATTCCTCCTTTTTTAATGAACAGATAAAATAAACTTTTTATAATTCGTTGTTGTCAATATACCAAGTTTACGATAAAAGGTCAACTTAGCCATTGTGGGGCTCCCCTGTTTCTGTTAAAATAAGCTTAATATATATGTTTTATTCTAACCTCGAACATTTTAAAGGGATGTCTGGCTATGATGTTGACGGCGTTTGGTATCCCCGAGTAACGAAAATAGTTGATATTAAATCAAAACCGCAGTTGTACAAATTTTACGCTGAAATGAATAATTTTGCCGCTAGTGAAGCGGTAAAAAACAAATCGGCCGATGAAGGAACGAAGATTCACGAAGCCGTAGAACAAATTTTATTAGGCCAATCCCCTATTTTAGACCCTGTAATTGTGCCGGCTATTGAATCGTTTATAAGTTTTTATCAACAAAATCATATTCAGGTTGACCCGGAATATATTGAAAAGAGAGTTGCCAATCACGACGAAAAATATGCCGGAACCATTGATGCCGTTGCTTTGATTGACGGCAAATTCGGAGTTTTAGACATCAAAACATCAAAAGCAATTTATCGGGATTATAATCTTCAAACTTCTGCCTATGTGGCGGCGTTAGCAAAGGATTTAAAAAATCTTCAGACGCGCTGGATTTTAAGAATTGATCAAATTAAAACTTGTTCGAAATGCGGAGCGACTTTACGTGTGAAAGGCGGAAGAGAAAAAATTAGTTTGCCTTATAAAAATGGCGCTTACGATAAAAAATCTAAAACCTGTGAACATGAATGGTCTCCGCTTCAAGGGCAAATTGAATTAAAAGAATTTCCGTATTGGCAAGGCGACTACCAGGCATTTTTGGGCGCTAAGAAACTTTGGGAATGGGAAAATGAATATTGGTTGAAGCAGGTTGGATATTTGTAGAAGCGAATTTATTCAAAAATAAAATAGCCCGCAAGGTTTTTGTCCTTGAACGGGCTTTTTACTCTTTATTTGGTTTTCGTTTTTTCGGCACTTTTTCACCGCTCGAAAGCTGGTGATAAAAGTACGATCATGAAACCGATAAGATAAATCGCGAATCCTATTTTCCATTTTTTCGGGACTTTTCTTTTCAGGGTGGTCAGCGGAGATTTTATCATTAAAAACACTCCAGCAAATGTAATTATTAATCCTATTGTTCTAATTACTTTTGTGGTTGGCACGTTTTCCTCCTTTTGTGCTGTTTCCGTTTTTTCGGCACTTTATCGCCGATCAAATCGGCTAAATGTAAATCACGATTTTTTATCCCTTTCAGTAATCCTTTTTTGCCGGACTTTTTCATAAGAATCCTCCTTATCTTATTGGTTGCCATTGCCATAACCAATGCGCTAAATGAGCTAATCCTACTGCAAAAAGACAGTTTATAGCGATGGCGATTAATGTAGCGGCGGCGATAAATAAAACGCCATTGTCATTTTCCTTTTCGAAAAACAGTTTTAGGCCAGTTCTAAGGAACACCGTCAATAGTACAACCAATGTCACAATCAATATTACCAATTTCCATCCCATGTTTTACCTCCTTATTTTGTTTTTAAAAGAAAATCTCGTTAGTAGATTTTCAAGCTGTTATAAGAATTATAGCACAAAACAGCATTAATTGTCAATACTTATCCACCCAGATTTTATTCTCATAAAAACTTAGGCGGATGCTCAATTTTACAGCTCATCGTTTATTGCTCTGAGGTAAAATTGGCACTTTTCTCAATAATAATCGGAGCGTGGTTAAATTCACGATTGACCAAATAACCCAATCCAAAAGATAAGGAACACATAAGGAATAGTAATAAGAATAGAAGTATGTCCTTTTTATGCTCCCCTACCCAAGTCTTAAAACTCATAGATTAAGGTAATCGTTCCATTTCTTGTAAAGTTCTTTTGTTGCTACTAAGTCCCCTGCGTTATATTTTGCAATTTCCCAAAATTTTTCTTCTTTAAAAAGTTTTCCAACTTCATCACCGGTAATCCCATCTTCTTTCGGACTTTTGATGCCGAAGATTTTGCTCCACAAATGCAAGCTCCCTCTTTTTCGAACCGCTCCATAAAAAGTTAATTGGTCTAACAAATCTATATGCTTAGCGCTTCTTTGCTGATATAAATATCTTCCTTCCATCAAATTTCTGGTTGGTTTAACCCCATGGACAGCAGATCTTATCATCATAAAAGGCACATCGAAGACACGGCCGTTGAAACTTATAAACTCTTGATATTGCATCGCTCCTTTCCAAAAATTTTCCAGCATTTCTTTTTCAGTCATTGGCTTGTAAATAATTCCATCTTCGGTAGTTTCTTTTAAGTTTTTTTCTGGCGCTTGGAAGCAAACTACGCCCTGATTTTTATCAACATCTAAAACTCCGATGGCTACAATTTCTCCAGTTAATGGGGAAAAACCAAGTCCGTCTTTCATTTCTTTTAGGGCCTCTTCGTAATCTTCTTCTGAATCAGATTCTTTTTTAATCCAACGAGTTAAAGATTCTTGAGATGCTTCGTCTAAGGAATCGAAATTAACCCCTATGGTCTCGATATCAAAAACTAGCTTATTATTTTGTTTAGCGTCGAAGAATTGTGTTGACATATTAGAAATTATAGCTTAAAATCTAATGAATAGCGAGTGGTTGGCTACCCACGCACATAATAAATTATGTACGGGGTGCTCATTTTTATAGTTAATCGCTTCGCTCATAAATAAAAATGGCACATACTAAGGCCGGAGGCTCTACCAAGTTAGGCAGAGAATCCGCGGCACAAAGATTAGGAGTAAAAAGATCCGCTGGGCAAAAAGTAAATGCAGGCGAAGTTTTAGTGCGTCAAAGAGGCAGCAAGTACGTACCCGGATTAAATACGAGAAAAGGTAAAGATGACACCATTTATGCCGTCAAAAAAGGGTTAGTGAAGTTTTTGTCTAAGAAGAAAGTTCGTTTTGACGGAAATATCAGAGACGTAAAGATCGTTACAGTTCAGCTGGCTGAATAAGCACTTTTATTTTAGCTTTTACGCCTTGCTTCAAATTTATTTCAACTTGGTGCTCGCCAAGTTTTTTTATTGGTTTTTCCAAAATAATTTCAGAATTTTTTAGAACTTCTATGGAGCCAATCTCTTCCATTATTTTTTCTTTGATATCTTTAGCGTCAACAGAAGCAAACATTTCTTGCTTCTCCCCTACTGCAACCTTAAAAATCAATTCTATCTTTTCAATTTGTTTTTTAAGCTGTTCTGCTTGAGATTTTAATTCTTTTTCTTTCTCAACCAGAACCAATCTTTTGGCTTCTATCGCTTTTATGTTTTGAGGAGTCGCGAGTCCTACTAACCCTTTTGGAATTAAAAAATTACGAGCATAGCCGTCGCTTACATTTTTAATGTCTAGCTTCTTCCCTAATCCTTTAATGTCTTGGAGTAAAATTACTTTCATAATATATAATTGGCAAATTCTATATTTTTTAGAGTTTTATTGAATCGAAAAGAGTTTTAAATGACCCGTTTTGAATTTTGCTGTTTGCTACCTCGATTGCTTTATCGAGTTGAGGATCTTTGCCATTTTTAATGTCGTCTTCGGTTAAGTTAACCTCATAATCAGGTGTTAGTCCATTTTTTTCGATTACATGGCCGCTGGGCAAAAGCCAATGCGCAATGGTTACTTTTAACGAAGATCCGTCTGTTAAAGCCACTACTTCTTGGACGGTTCCTTTACCAAAGGTTTTCGTACCGACTAACTCTATCTTTCTATCGTCCCTTAAGGCGCCGGCTAAGATTTCTGAAGCTGAAGCCGAACCCTCGTTTACTAAAAGCACTATTGGCGTGTCTTTGAACGCGCCATTGCCCGATGATTTGAATTCTTGCTTTTCACCCGAACGAAATTGTTCTGAAACAATTAAATCGCCAGTGTTCAGAAACCAGCCGCTGATATTGGTTGCTGCCTCTAGATAACCGCCAGGATTGTCTCTTAAGTCAAAAATTATGGCCTTAGGATTTTTAGCGTATATTTCAACGGCTGCCTGATAGAAGTTAGAAGGAGAATTTTGGTAAAAATTGTAAAGATGAATGTAAGCGATATTGTTGTCTAATATTTTCCAGTCAAGAGTCGGTACTTCTATAATTTCTCTGGTTATAGTGATTTCTTTTGATGTTGACCAGCCATCACGCATTATCGTTAAGGTTACTTTTGTTCCTGCTTCGCCTCGGATATGTTTAACGGCTTCGTCGGTAGTCAGTCCGTCAGTGATAAGATCGTCAACTTTCAGGATTTTATCTCCAGAACGAAGTCCTGCTTTTTCGGCAGGCGTACCTTTCATCGGCGCAACAATTTGAAGCTGGTTGTTGCGGACATCAATTTCTGCGCCAATGCCGCCAAAACTGCCGTTGACGTCTTCTTGGAATTTTTGGGCATCAGTGGGCGGGAAAAAATTAGTATGCGGATCACCTAAACTGTTTACTAAGCCGGTTACTGCTCCATAAACCAATTTTTGATCATCGATGTTTTGATCAACGTATTTATCTTTTAATTTTTGCCAAGTTTCCCAGAAAATAGAAAAATCAACACCTTGGGGTTTGCCTTTGTCGATATTAGTAACACCCTGAATAGTAGTTGTTGCAGGAACCTGAACACCTTTTCTATAGCCAAAATAAAAACTAGCGCCGCTAATGACAATGATAAAAATAATAGTGAGTATGCTCTGAAGATTTTTCTGTATGAATTTACGCATTTGAGCTTATTTTATCATTTAGGCCTTTTGAAGTCCACTTTTTCTAAAATTTCGTATTCGGCGCCGGATTCATAAAGCATAGATTCTATTAGATCTATTGATGTGGCTTCGAAATTAATTCTTTCTTCAGATATTGCTTTGTTTGATTCAGCGGATAGTCCTTTTATATCCGTGTTTTGGTGAGAACGCGCCAGAGTGATATGCGCATTGAACCCCCAATTCTCTGCATTGAATCGAATAGAATTCTTTATGAGTTCATTATCTAATTTATCTTTTAATTCTTTTAATTTTTTAGATGTTTGTTCGGTGGCCATTAACCAAATTTTATTTGCTGGTTTCTTTGGCGAAGCAAAAATACTATTTTCAAGCTCAATTTGCAATGGTTCTACGGCAAAAATAGTTTTCTTTATAGATTCTAAAATTGGGCCGATTGATTCGTCCGACTGGTCGCCTAAAAAAGTTAGAGTTATGTGGAGATTCTCCGCTGGAATAAACCTTGCTTCAGGAAATTTTGGCTTTAAATCTTCGCAAATGGCATCAATTTGGTATTTTATTTCTTTCGGCGGATTAATGGCGATAAAAAGGCGTTTCATGGTATATTTAGTGTATCAAAATGCTGAAAACATACAAAAAATACAGAAGAGGGATAAAAGCAGTTATTTATAAAAACAGCAAAAAAGGGCGTTTATTTCTCGTTTTGCATCGTATAAAACGATGGAAGGGCTTTGAATTGTTAAAGGGTGGAATGTTTTCAAACGAAAGCTATATCGGCGCTTTAAAAAGAGAGATCAGAGAAGAGCTTGGTTGCAAGCCGAAAAACATAAAAAAATTGCCGTTTGAGGATAAATTTGATTATCCAGAAAAACATAGGGCGGTTTTCCAGAAAAAAGGCCAGATATCAGCTTGTTACGTTTGCGAAATTTCCGGAAAAGTTAAGTTGAACGATGAGCATGATAAATATCAATGGGTTGACTTTAAGAAAGCGATAAAATTATTAACTTATGACAATAGCAAGAAGCTTATGAAATTCGCTAACTCTTTTTTAGAAAATGTTAAATAACAAAGAATATCTAAAACTTTTAAAAGAACGATCAAAAACAAGCCATGTGTATAAGAAATTTCAATTAACTGGTTTGGCGATTGCTCGGCTTTTAAATGATGAAAAACATAAATCGTTTTATATTAAATTAGCCCAACAGCATAATGACGGTAAGTTGATTTCTTTGGCGAAAGATATTTCCGAAAGAAAAAACATCGAAAACAAAGGAGCGTATTTTACGGCGATACTTATGAGAACAGAAAAATCCAAAAAGAAATGAATATCTATATAATCAATAATAAAAGAGAAGAAAGATTTTTAAGGCAGCGAGTGTCGGTTTTTGACTTCAAAAAACATTCCAAGAAAGAAGTAAACGATTTATTGAAGACGATGAAAGAAAAAATGAAAGAAGCCGAAGGTATCGGGCTTAGCGCAAATCAGCTTGGTTTAAGTTGTAGAGTTTTTGTTGGTCGGGTGCCGTCAAGTGACGGCCAAATAAAGTCTTATGCTATTTTCAACCCGGAAATTACCAAGCCGTCGAAAGAAAGAACTTCTTTGATGGAAGGTTGTTTAAGTGTGCCGGGGCTGTTAGGAATCGTAGAAAGGCCAGAAAAAATCACGCTTATTGGGTTGGATAAAAACGGGAAGAGAATAAAAATTAAGGCCTGGGGAATATTAGCGCGGGTTTTTCAGCATGAGACAGATCATTTGAACGGTATTATTTTCATAGATAAAGCGAAAGAAGTTTTTAAGGATACGCCAGAGCAAACAACAAAAATATAACGATATGAAGTACTTATTTTGGGGGACGCCGGATTTTGCGGCGATAATTCTAGAAAAATTGATTAAGGCTGGTTTTATGCCGGAGACGGTTGTTTGTAATCCTGACAGACCGGTTGGGAGAAAAAAGATTATCACTCCCCCGCCAACAAAATCATTGATCATGAAACATAAATCATGGAACATACAAATTTTGCAACCAGAAACTTTTGATCCAAGTTTCAAGATTCAAGTTTCAAGATTGCAGCCTGATTTATTTATTGTAGCGGCGTATTCGCAGATTATCCCAAAAGAAATTTTAGAAATTCCTCGGCTTGGGACGATTGGTGTTCATCCATCGCTCTTGCCGAAATATCGCGGTTCCTCCCCTATTCAAACCGCTATTTTAAACGGCGATGAAGAAACTGGCGTTAGTTTGTATTCGGTTGATGAAAAAATGGATCACGGGCCCGTTTTGGCAAAACGGGAATTAAAAATTAAGAATGCCTTGCCTACCGGCAGGCAGGCAGAATGCAGAATTTTACAACAAAAATTAGCTGATTTAGGAGCGGATTTATTAATTGAAACCTTGCCGAAGTTTTTAAATAACGCAATAAAACCAGTTGTTCAAGACGAAGATAAAGCTACTTATACCAAGAAATTTATTACTGAAAATGGACGAGTTGACCTAAAAGACGATCCCCTATTGATCGAAAGAAAAATTCGGGCGTTGAATCCCGAACCCGGTGTTTTTACTTTTATCGATGGTAAAAGAGTTAAACTATTGGAGGCAAAGATTTCTGACGACAAAGTTATAATTACGAAAACTCAAACCGAAGGCAAAAAACCGGTAGAAAATTCGATTGTTCTGTAGAAATTATCTTTTTTGACCTATTGTTTGAAGAATATTTGCTACGATTATTTTTGAATTTAAACACCGATTTGACTGGCAACAATTGACGGTACTATCGGCATAAGATTTATATAAAGGAATTCTTTCTTCGTACAATTTATCAATTCCTTTTTCTCTGAGGCCAACTATCGTGTTTTGCCTTTTTATTTTTCCATTCAGACGTTTCCTAATTTCTTTGAGGGGCGTTTCTAAATAAATAACGGTTGTTTCTTGCTTTATTTTTTCCATAGCTTGAGGCGAATAAATTATAGAGCCGCCCGGAGAAAATACCGTGTCTGAAAGATTTTGTTGAAGAGTATAATCTGTTTCTAAGCGTAAAATTTCTTCATCTCCTTTGTTTTGCAGGATTTCGTCAATATCAATCCCCTCTTTTTGGTTGATTAAAATATCAAGGTCAAGGAACTTAAATCTTAAATGTTTTGCCAATAGTTTTCCGATTGTTGATTTGCCCGCCCCGGGCATACCGATAAGTGTTATGCCTTTCATTATGTTTTTATTCTACTCGAAATTCCCAAAACTAAAAACCACCCCGTTAAGCGAGGTGGTTTTTTTAACTGAATCTTACTTTAGTTTCTGGTTACGTTCACTGCCTTTGGTCCTTTCTCGGAATCAGCTTTCTCGAAAGATACCTTGTCGCCTACTTTCAAATCTGCATAGGCTACTTCCTTAAGGTCATTGCCGTGAAAGAATAGATCCTTGTCTTCACCATCAATAGTGATAAATCCAAAACCTTTTTCTGTAAGAGTTTTAATTGTTCCTTCCATTGTTTTATTGTTATTTTTTAGAAACCCGACTAAGTCCCCTAGTTAATACAAGACCATTATATTACTAATTCATGCGATATGTCAAGCTATTTCGATTTTTCCAGTTTAATCTTGTTAAGAATATCTTTTACGTTCTTTAAACTGTCCGGGTCGAGAATTGAAATTACGATTGCGTTCGAGTTTATCTTTTTTCCGCCCGAGGCGGATCCGCCTAGGGCGGATAATATTGATAATTTTTTCTTGAGCTCTTCTGGCGTTAATAGGTCGCTTTTAGTAAGAAATAGATATTCTGGTTTTTGAAGAAGAGTTTTGTTGTAAGCGCCTAACTCTTTACGGATTATTTCGTAATCATTTTTGGGATCGATTGATTCAGCTGAAATAAAATGGAAAAGAATACGGGTTCGCTCGATGTGACGCAAGAATTTTATTCCCAACCCTTTCCCTTGCGATGAATTTTCGATTAGCCCAGGAATATCAGCAAGAATTAATTCGTAGTAGATTCCTAAATTCGGCTCAAGAGTGGTAAATTGGTAATTCGCGACTTTGCTTTTGGAATTTGTGAGTTCGTTTAATAAGCTGGATTTTCCTACATTCGGAAGTCCTATAAAACCAATATCGGCAATAAATTTTAATTCTAACCGAAGATCAAAATTTTCTCCCGGCAGTCCCGGTTGAGATTGCTTAGGTGAAGTATTTTTTGAAGATCGGAAATGAAAGTTTCCTTTGCCTCCTTTGCCTCCTTTGGCCAAAAGGACACGCTCGCCGATTTTCGTGATTTCTGCTTCGTTTTTTAAGCTGAGATTATGGATGATAGTGCCTACGGGAACTTTTAGAATTAAGTCCTTACCGTCGTGACCGTCCATGAATTGTCCTCTGCCGTCCATCCCGTTTTCTGCCACAAGCACCTTTTTAAACCGAAATTGGCCCAAAGCATTCAAATTGGAAGAACCCTCGGCGTAAACGCTTCCGCCATGACCACCGCTTCCGCCCACAGGCCCTAAGCTTTTTAGATTTTTATTAAAAGCTACAGCTCCTTTTCCGCCATTTCCAGCAGAAACTTTTATTGTAATGTCATCAACAAGCATGCCTTATCTTAACCCTTCGACGAGCTCAGGGCAAGCAAAAAATCGCTATTTTAGCGATTTTTAGGCTTTTTATTAGAGTTAATCAAAGCCAGTTTTTTATTGCGTTTCCAATTTTTAATCTCAATTTCTCTCTTTAACGCTTCGCTTTTTGTCTTGAATGTTTCTATATGGACAATTTTTTCTACTTTATGAGAACTTGTGTAATGCCCACCGATTTTATCCTTGTGCTCTTTAAATCTTCTATCTAAATCATTAGTGATCCCGGTATATAAACTTTTGTCTTCGCATTGGATTAGATAGACGTAATACATATAATGCTGTTATTTTTTGTAACCTATTTCGTGTAGCATCTCAACTACTTCTTCTAAAGGAATGCCCCTAGTGAAATTGTTATAGCTTCCTTCTATTCGTTTAACGAATGCTGAACTGGAATGCCCGAGCGGATCGTATCCCGGAGAATAAGTATTGAAATTTGGATCTTCGTTGAGATATTTATTGATCTCCGTTTCAGAAAGTTCTCGCATAAATATTTCGGTTTTTACGATACTTGAAATCTTCTTATTAGAAGTAGTGTTAATCATGAAGATTCCTGTATAAAATTGATTATTTTTTCCAGAAAAAGATTTTAACCTTTGGGATGCTTCTTCTTTTGATTGCGGTTTTCCTAGGATCTGGCCGTTAAAATAATTGACACAATCCATTCCGATTACGATAGCGTCTTTATGACTTTTAGCGACTGCCTCTGCCTTTGACTGAGATAATTTCCTTACCAACTCTTCTGGGTTGTTTCTTTCTATTTGGGATTCGTCCACATCGCTTCCTTCTGTCTCAAAGGGGATTCCTAAAAAAGCGAAGGCTTCTTTACGATATGGAGAAGTTGTAGCTAAGATTATTTTAGGCATATTTCTTTGTCAGGATTATTTTATATCAAAACCATAATGAAGTATAAGTCCGCCTATTACTACAACCAATAGCGCAATAATAAAATACCAAAAAAAATTACTCCAAAAACTTTCTTTTCCTTGTCTATTATTTATTTCAACCTTACTATTCTCTTCGTGTTGTTCTATTTTATCTCTCCCAACCAATTCTATTTTTTCTATATTTAATTTTGGACTTTGTTTTGAAAGTGAATAAGCAGATTTTCCTTTTGCTGTTAATGAATAATAAAAAGAGCCGTTCTTGTCATTATAAGCACCGATTAAACATTCATCGTTATTGGTAGCTCCTCTAAAAATGTTTGAATACCAGTTTTTCAAAACCGAATCGCTTAGTTGCGGAAATTCATTAAACAACTCTTGCTCACTAAATTTAAATTTACTAGATGCCCATTCTAAAACTTCTGCGTATAGGTTGTTGTTCTCATTGGAAGATAAAAAGACATTACTCTGCGCCATCGTACCCTCACCCTCGTCTTGTATTCCAACAGCAAGATTTTGAAAAGTATTACCTATAAAGGTATTGTTTCTACCTTTATTTAAAATGCCAATCATTCCTCCGTTATTTTTTTGTTTTTTTTCTTTAATTTCTAAACGCTTAATTTCGATTTCGCTTTCATATTTTGCTTTTAAATCATCTTCTTCCTTTATACGAATTCCCGAATACGCTAAACCACGCCCCGCTAAATCATTTTGTAATTTATCGAGATCTATTCTATATTCACGCCATTTCTGTTTTTCCCAAATTTCAAACTGTTTTTGATTCATAATATTTAAAGCATTTTGGTCACTCAGAGCCGTGCACTAATTGGCTGCGGGACCTGGATTTCCCTCGATTTTGCTCGGGATAAACTCCCCAAGATTACGATTTATGTGTCCGACCCACCCCACTAAATTTATTTCTCTGCAGAACTGCGGGACTTGGATTCGAACCAAGGTGACGACTTCCAGAGAGTCGCATCCTACCACTAGATGATCCCGCAGTTCTAAAGAGAAAACCTCTATTTAAATTTGACGCAACCATTAGACCTGCCTTCCGGCAGGCAGGCGATCCGGCAATACTCATATCTTAGCGATTTAACGAGATATTTCAAGCTTTATCGGTTGCTAACTGGCCGCAGGCGGCGTTAATATCTGTGCCGAAGCTATAGCGTTGAGTAACTTCTACTCCCCTACTTTCAAGAATATTTTTGAATTTTTGAATGGTCTTTGTGTCAGAAGAATAGAAAGTTCCAGTCGGATTATATTTTATCAAGTTCACCATATAAAGCGGTCTGTCCATAATATTTGCTAGTTGTTCGGCATATATCTCGGAATCATTTACGTCTTTTAACAACAGATATTCGAACATAACTTTTCGGGAAGTTTTGTTTATGTAGCTATCAACTGCCTCCAATACTTTTTCTAATGGATATCTATTATTAATGGGCATTATTTCTGAACGCAATTGATTATTTGGAGCGTGCAACGATATCGCAAGATTAATTTGTAACTTTTCTTCCGCGAGTTTGTTTATTCCTTCAATTACGCCAGAGGTTGATATTGAAATTTTACGGGCGCCAATGCCAAAACCATTTTTATCATTAATGATTTTAATAGCGGATAATACATTATCGTAATTAATAAACGGCTCCCCCATTCCCATAAACACTACATTGGAGATTTTTTTACCTTGTGATTTTAAATATCTGGCAAAAACTAAAAGTTGAGTCAGAATTTCTCCTTTCGTAAGATTTCTTTTAAAGCCCATTTTTCCTGTGGCGCAGAATTTACAGCCCATCGGACAGCCAACCGCAGAAGAAACACAGACGGTGTTTCTGTCTTTTTCATGTTCCATTAAAACAGTTTCTGTTTGTAGCCCGTCACTTAGAGTTAGTAAAGCTTTAGCGGTTTTTCCGTTAGCGGCTTTGAATATTTCGCTTTTTATTTCAAGAGAAAAGTTTTCGGATAATTTTTCCATCAACTTTTTTGGCAGTGCTTTTACTTCGTGCCAATCTTCTATTAAATCGCAAAAAACCGCTTTTTTTGCTTGATTTAAGCGGTATTTTGGCTCTTCTTCGAGAAGTTTTTCTAATAATTCAAAGTCCAAAATAATTATTTTCTACTTAATTTGAAGCGTAAGAACGATAAAGAACACTATAGCTATGATAATTCTGTATGCACCGAAAACTGTAAAAGTGTGTTTTCTTATATAATTTAACAAGAACTTGATGCTTATAACCGCCATGATGAAAGATACGATAAAACCGATAAGCAGAAAGTGTATTTGAGACAGAGAAAAATTTCCGACATTTTTTACAAGGTCGAGTCCGGTGGCAGCAATCATTGTCGGTACAGCCAGAAGGAAAGAAAATTCAACGATGACTTCCCTCTTAAGCCCCATTAGCATGCCGCCGATTATTGTCGCAGCTGATCTGGAAACGCCCGGAACCATTGCGATTGATTGGAAAAGTCCTAAACCAAGACATTGTTTATAAGATATATCGGTTATCTCTTTATCGCTGACAGCGCTTCTTCGTAATTTTTCAAACAGAATAATCAAAATACCTCCTAAAAATAAAGCCCAAAGGATGACATTGGTGTTGCCGAGAAGATAATGTTTTATTACTTTGTAAAAAATTAATCCGAGTATGCCCGTTGGTATGAAAGCTATGATGATTCTTTTAAAAATTTCCCAGTTAAAAAGTTTTTTCCAATACAAACATACAACCGCTAAAATTGCCCCTGCCTGAATAATAATTTCAAAACTCTTCATATAGTCGCTTTGTATTATATGAAGAAGATTAGACGCAAGGGTGAGGTGGGCTGTTGAAGATATGGGTAAAAATTCGGTAAAACCCTCAACTATTCCGAGGATTATGGTGTTTATGAGATTAAGCATTGATTGCGTTAGTTAACGCTGGTGCTGTTTATTATTACCGGCGTTATTGGCCTGTCGTTTTGGTTAGTTTTAACATTCCCTATCGCGTCAACCACTTCTTGGCCTTTTATGACTTTTCCGAATATTGTGTAATTATGCGGCAGATCATTGTTCTCGAGCATTATGAAGAATTGGCTGCCGTTTGTGTTAGGTCCTGAATTGGCCATGGCTACTACTCCTTTTACATAACCTGCTTTGTATGAGGCCGTATCGGGGTTTAGTTCGTCTTCAAATTGATAGCCAGGACCTCCAGCGCCGCACATTCCGGAATCTTGCGTAATACCGCAAGAAGGATCTCCTCCCTGAATCATAAAGCTCTTGATTACTCTGTGAAAGATTAAATTATTATAGAAACCTTTTTGGGCTAAGGTTACGAAATTATTTGCTGTCTTTGGAGCGTCAGAATCGAAAGTTTGAATTTGAATTTCTCCGAGATTAGTTTTTAGCGTAATAATGTGATAGTTCATTTTTTTATTTTGATTATTTTCTGTTGATGTCGCTTCTGTACTGGTTGGCGTGCTAGTTGGCGATGAGTTCGATACGACAATATTTTCTGGCTGATCATTTTTCAAATGAGATATTCTGAAATATATTGCTAAACAGATACCGATGATAATTAATATTAATATACCTGCAATTATTTTCTTGTTCATATTATTCATATCTTAACGCATCGATTGGATTTTTTAAAGCGGCTTTGCGCGCCGGATAGATTCCGAAAATCAATCCGATTAAGGCCGAGACACCCAAGCCTAAAAGAGCGGCCGAAACAGGAAAGGTAAAAGTCCAATTAAGACCAGCTACTTTGCTTAAAATTAAAGAGGCAATAAAAGAGAAGAAAGCGCCAAGAATAATCCCAATTAGCCCGCCGATTATTGTAAGGAGCACTGCCTCTGAAAGAAATTGGGCTAAAATATCTTTTTCTGTTGCACCAATCGCTTTGCGCAAACCGATTTCTCTAGTTCGTTCTGTTACCGAAACAAGCATGATATTCATAATTCCTACTCCACCGACGATGAGAGATATCGCCGCTACCGCTGCTAAAAACATAGTCAGAATACCCATAATGGTTCCGACTTGTTCCATGGCTTGGGCTTGAGTGCTAACATTAAAATCGTCTTTTTCTGGATCTGAATCGGTTATGTTGTGAGAATTTCTTAGGGTAATTTTGATGTCTTGCACTGTTTCGTCAACTGAACTTTCTGATTCGGCTTCAACTAAAATTTCTTGGTAATATTTTATGCCAAAAATATACTGTTGAGCCGTAGTCCAAGGGATTAAAGATACTTCATCAAAATTGACCATAGAACCTCCCCCTTTCTTAGCTAATGTTCCGATTACTTTGAAATTCCTGTTTTTTATTTTTATTTTTTGACCGATAGCTTCATCGTTGCCAAAGAGATCTTCTTTAACTTTTGAACCGATAATGACCACGTCGGCGCGGTTTTTTACGTCGTCTTGGTCTATAGATCTTCCTTTATTAACCTCAACGCTAAACATTCTCATGAATTCTTCTCCTACTCCGTAAATGCTTATATTGTTAGCTTCGTTTTCGAAAACAGCCGTTGCTCCTCCAAAAACCAATGGCTCCACACTTTTCGCGTGAGGAAGATTTTCTTTCTTCTGAAGGGCGATTAAATCTTTTTCTTTTAAAGAATCGCCGAACATTTGCAGGATGTCGCTGAATCCTTTTGGTTCTCGGCCCGGATGTATTTCAATAACTTTTGCGCCCATGCTTTGAATTTCTCCTAAAATTAGATCTTGAGCGCCTTTCCCCAGCGACATTACCAAAATAATCGACATAATACCGATGACAATACCGAGAATAGTTAAAAGAGATCGAGATCTATTTGTTTTCAAACCAATGGCGGCAATTTTTAAGCTGTATTTTAGATTCATATTATTTGTGAAATTCTTCGTTAGCTTTTCTTATGATTCTTACTTTTTCATCTGAAATAATTTCCCCGTCATAAATATGAATAATTCTTTGGGCATGTTCGGCCGTGAACGTTTCGTGAGTAATCAAAATAATCGTATGCTTTTTCTCTTCGTTTAATTTCTGGAGAGTTTCCATTATCATTCTCCCTGATTTCGAATCAAGGTTTCCGGTTGGTTCATCGGCAAAAATTACGCGTGGATTATTTACTAATGCTCTGGCGATAGCCGCTCTTTGCTGTTCTCCTCCGGAAAGTTGTGAAGGAGTATTACTTATTCTATGAGAAAGACCGACTGATTCTATGGCATCTAGGGCGATTTTATCCCATAATTTTTCCGGCTTGCCCGAATATACTAAAGGAAGACGTACGTTGTCTAAAACCGAAGTTCTTGGCAGAAGATTGAAAGATTGAAAAATAAATCCCATCTGCTGGCTTCTGATATGAGCTAGTTCCTCTGTCGAGTAATTTTCGATTGATTTACCGTTAAACTTATAGTCCCCTTTTGTCTGTTTATCCAAAAGCCCCAAGATATGAAGAAGAGTTGATTTACCGGATCCTGAAGGTCCCATTATCGCGACAAACTCGCCTTCATCTATAGTGAAAGAAGCTTTATTTAGCGCAATAGTTTCCAATCCTTCGTTTGAATATATTTTTGCGAGATCTTTGACTTCAATTAGAGCCATAACAAATTTTTCTCGATTTATTGAGAGGTTGGATAGATGGCTACTTTATTTCCTTCGGATAATCCTTCAACAATTTCAATATTACCGTCTGACCCGCGCAGGCCGATTACAACTTTTTTATTTTCTGTTTTATTTTTTGACGTTTCTATAGCGACAAATTTATCTCCATTTATCGTAATAATCGCTTTATAAGGAATAACCACTACGTCGTTTTTAGTCATAGTCGTGATAGTTATATTAGCAGTCATCCCGGAAATAATTCTGTCATCGTTATCGGTAAAAATAAGCTTAGTTTTGTAGGTTGGAACACCTTCGATAATTGTTGCATCCAAGTCAATCTCTGCAACCTTGGCATTAAAAATTACGTCGTTTCCGTAAGCATCAAGGGTAATTTTGGCGTCGTTGCCTATTTTAACTTTCGCGATATCCGCTTCCGGAATATTTGTTTCTATTTCAAGTTTTGATTCTGAAATTATTGTGACTGCTGCATCATTTGCACTTATGATTTCTCCTTTAGTAGCGTTAACCTTAGCGACAACTCCTTGAATAGGAGATTTTAAAATTGTTTTCGAAAGCTGAGATTGGGCCGATAAAAGGTTAGCTTCGGATGATTGTATCTGGGATTGTTGCGACTTGGTTTGTTCTGCCGACAGAATACTAGAAATTGCAGTGTTGATTTCTGCGTTCGCCGAAGAAACCAATATTCTATAAGCGCTTAAATAGTTGACTGCTAGCGAAGATACCGAATCCACGGTGTTAAAATAATCATTAAATCTATTGGTAAGGTCTCTTATCAGCCCTAGATTTGTTTTTGCCTCTGACGCATAAACATCTAAGCTACTGGTGCTATTAAGCTTGTCTAAAGAAGCTTTCCAACTTCTTAAACCTAATTCTATAGTCAATCTTTTTGATTCTATATCTGATTTTATAGAGAAGTCCCCAGTATTATAAAAATTTAAATTTAAAGAGGCCTGATATACTGTTTCATTTTTAATAAACATTTGGTCAAGTTTGTTCCTTACGGCATCAATAGCTTTTGAGTAGCTATCCAAAATGGCGTTATTTAGATTTTTTTGAGCTTCATTGAGTTTATCTTGCTGAGTTTCTAGATTCGCTTCTGATTGAAGAACTTGGGCATATGCATCTGAGTTTTCTAGCTGCATTAATGTTTGACCGGCATAAACTCTGTCGCCTACACTTACATAAATTTGCGAAATTTTGCCTCCGTAATCAAAAGTTAAATCAACACTTTCGGCTGGTTTTATCTTCCCTGTTTCGCTTACTTCTTGGATGATATTGCCTTTTTGAACTAAGGAGATTTGGTAAACGGGCTTCTTGTTAAGATTCCCGACAATTATCAACCCTGCCACTACTACAACGATAATGACGGAAATAATAAAAATTGGTCTTTTGATTAATTTTTTCATAGTTTTTATAGTGTATCATTTTTTTGAGAATTTTCAAACAAAAACCCCGCACTAAGTTAGTGCGGGGCAAGCCGGCAAGTCATAAGCCGGATTCTGTTTATACGATAATTTGTCTGGGCCTTCGATTACTCTCAGGCTCTTGCGGTACTCCAAGCACATAAACAAGTTATATGCCCGACACGACCTTGCACTCAATAAGGAATTTAGCCGTTTCATCTCCGCTTTCTTATCCCTATGGTGGAGCTTAGCCTTCTAGCTTAGGATTGGGCTATCCTTTGGCTTTCGCCTCAGGACGTTTCTGATCGCACCTCTTAGCTTTCGCTAGGTGGCTGTTAGCCACTATTTTTGCCAAATTGGCGAGTGTCCGGACTTTCCTCTCCTATCAGCACAAAGCTGATAAGAGCTATCGTTTGACTTGCCGATTTCGCTAATTTTAACAGAATTTATTGTATATTGTCAAAATCGTCAAAACATTCCCTTTTGGCTGTCCAGTTCTTGATTCACGAGCTTATCAGCTTTTTTGTTCTCTTCTCGCGGGATATGGGAAAAATTTACTTCTTTAAAGTCCTGTTTTAGATTCCAAACCATTACAAATAATTCTTGCAGATTTTTTTCTTTGATTTTATTTGTTCCGTTAAGTTGATTAATTGCCAATTCGCTGTCGCTTTTAATTTCTACTATCATTTTTCCTGCTTTTTCGTTTCCGAACAAATGTTTTATTTTTTTCAACGCAAAAATAATTGCCTGATATTCAGCATCGTTATTGGTAGATTCTCCGAGATAATGGCTGTATCCTTTTTCTTCTTTTTCCGAACTAATGACAATGCCAAGGGCAGCCGGTCCGGGATTTCCTCTTGATCCCCCATCGCAATAAACGATTATTGTATTACTTTTTTCCATAGAAAGTTTACTTTATATATCAAATCTTAGATTTGATATTGTTTTTGTTGTATTGATTATTTAAGAATTGCGTAATTTCTTTTGACGCTTTTAGAGCCAAATTTTTTGTTTTGAATTCCGCTCCGCCAACCTTGTCATGCCCGCCTCCATTAAATTTTTTCAAGTATTCTCCAATAGGCGCTTGATTTATTGATTTTAACCAAGGGTTTTTCCCTGCCGTCACCGCATATTTTCCTCCACCTCGTTCACGATGCAGGATTATAAAATAAGGAGTATGGGGATATAAATGATATAGGAGCGATCTTATACTGATGGCTTCATTTTGGGTTTCGTCAATAAAGCTGACATTTTTAATAACTTTGATGTTGGTTTTATAAAACTTCTTCGATTTTTTTATCTCTTTTTCGATTCTTCTTAAATATGGCTGAAGTTCTTTGATTTTCAGAACATTTTTCAAAGGGCTAGAAGACAAAGTTGAAATTATTTTTGCGATAATTTTATTATTCAGCTTGAAATTGCTTATCAATAGATCAAGCTTCACGGCCGGTTTTTTAAAATCAATGGATTCTTTTATGGATTTGAAATAATATCCGTCAACCTTATCCATCCATTCAGTGAGTTCTTTCAGGTATTTCGGCGTCCTAAAGTTAAAATCTTTTTTCAAGCTTTCTACGATCAACCTGGCGCATGATTTATAAATAACTCCCCAGTGATTTAGTTTCTTATGCCGGAAATCTTTTTTCCAAGACGGCTTTATGAAAGTCGTTGGATGATGATCGAACCAGATTTCGGCTTGGGGATGATGCAAAAAATCAACTATGGCAGATGGATTTTCGAATTTTAATTTTGCCCATTTCTTCCGGGTTACGGAAAAGAAATCAACGGGATAAAAACTTAAAACCTTATCTTCTCTGCTTTTTAAGAAATGAAACAAAATGGCAGCTGATGCCATTCCGTCTAAATCGTTATGGAAGTAAATATCATACTTCATATATTATCTAAACGATTTAGATTTCCATTAATTTCTTAAAAACTTCGAAAGTAGTTTTAGCGTCTGCCAAAGCGCGGTGCTTGTTGTTTTCTTCAATGCCAAAATATTTTGCTAAGTTTGAAAGCGAGAAGTATTTAATTTCAGAGGCTTTGTCTTGAAGCTTGGTATAGGCAATACTGTTTGTGTCCAAGCTTCTTCGGGCGAACTTTTTGCCAAATCCGTTTTCTTCAATGGCCTTTCTTAACCACATTAGATCCCAGCTGACATTATGGCCAACAACCATTGCTCCCTGAACTTTTTCCAAGAATTGTTCAAGGGCTGTTTCTAGCTCTACGGCATCTTCCCAATCTCTTTCATTATAACCGCTTACCAGTAAACCTTCTTCTTCCGCTGTTTCTAAATGTTGAGGTTTTATTTTTATATCCCATTCCTCAATAACGTTAAAATGAGGTTGAGATACTAAAACTAAACCGATTTCTAAAAGTTCGCTGTTTATCAACGAAAGTCCGCTTGTTTCAACGTCGACAAAAGCAAGATTTACCTCTTTTTCATTCAAATTTCCGTTATTGTTTTCCATAGATTTTTAGTGAATTTTGTTGTAACGCTTCAATCCCTGGTAAATTTTCCCCGGATAGATATTCCAACATAGCACCTCCGCCAGTAGAAAGGAATACGTTAGTTTTCGGTTTGTAGTTTTTAGTTTTTGGTTGGAGCGAAGCGATAGTTTCTCCGCCGCCGATAATGATTTTTGCCTTTTTATTTCGTAGAATTGCTTTGGCTATTTCTTGAGTTCCTTTGGCAAATTTTTTGTCTTCGAACTTGCCCATTGGTCCGTTCCAGATAATAGTTTTAGCAGATTGAATCTTTTTATCATAAAGTTTTACGGTTTTCGTTCCAATATCTAAAATTTGTTTTTTATCAACCGCAAAATCAATTGGCAGAAATATCTTTTTCGGAGCCTGTTTTAATATTTTTCTTGCCTCTAAGGTCATGTCTTTTTCGTAAAGCGAATCCCCTATCGGCATTCCTAAGGCTGCCAAAAAAGTGTTTGCGATTCCTCCGCCAATTAAAAAATAATCGCTTTTTTTAATAAAACTATTCACCAAGGAAAGCTTATCGGAGATTTTTGCTCCGCCCATAATAAGAATTAATGGTTTTTTCGGTTTTCCCATTACTGATTTTAAATTTTCAATTTCTTTTTCAAGCTGAAAGCCGGCATAGCTCGGTAGGTATTTTGTAATTGCTTCAATCGAAGCATTTTTCCTGTGCGAAACCGCGAAAGCATCATTAATATAAAAAGTCCCTAAATCGGCCAATTTTTTAGCGAAAATTGGATCGTTTTTTTCTTCGCCGTTGAAAAATCTTAAATTTTCCAGCAAAAAGATGCTACCCGGTTTTGAGTTTTTAACTTTTGCTGAATCTTTGCCGTTTAATTCTATGAAGCTAATCGGTTTTTTTAGTGATTTAAAAAGAATCTTCATGAAAGGTTTTAGTGAAAGTTTCTTATTTTTTCCGTTTGGACGTCCACGATGGCTTAAAATTATTATTTTTGCCCCCTTGTCGATCAAAAATTTAACTGTCGGTAAAATAGCTTGGATTCGGAGATTACTTGGATTCATATCTTCGATATTCAAATCAACCCTTAATAAGCAAGTTTCTTTCGATAAGTTTTTGTTTTTTAAAATAGATAAGTATTTCATTTCCGTTACTCGCAGCAATCTTTTAACCTGAGCGAGAGAGGAGAATCGAACTCCCACCTGTTCCTTGGGAAGGAACTATTCTACCACTAAACTACTCTCGCATAAATTTAGTACATAAAGAAGGACATATTACCACTACCTGCCTGCCGGCAGGCAGGTACGAACTCCGCTATTGCGTGATAATGATCATCTTTTCGTCAGAGATTTTATAATTAAATCGGGCACGCAATTCTTTTAATAAGTTTTCTGGTTTTGAATAATAATCTAATTCTTCTTTTAGGGTGTCATTTTCTTTTTTAACCGTTTCTAATTGGCTTGCCAGCTTGTTAAACTCGTCTTTTACTTTTTTGTTTTCTTTTGCCATTGAAAAAACCTGCCAACCTACGGCTATCAAAACAACCACTAAAATAACTAAAATTGCCATCCTCATTCTATTAGTGACCAGTATATCAAATTTCGTTCAGATATATCAAAGAGGAGCTATTCCTATTATATGAGTTGCTCTATGTTTTGCTTAATAGAGTTTTTAAAATTATCAAGCAGGTCTTTGAATAGCCCACGGGATTCGTATTTGTATTCCACCAGCGGATCTTTTTGTCCATAGGCGCGGATACGCACTGATTCCGAAAGCGCTTCAAGATTTTCCAAATGACTCATCCAAAGCATATCTAAGACGGATAATATCTTCTGGCAAAGAATATTTTTTTGTTCGTTATTAAAGGTTTTAATTTTTTCTAAAACTTCCGGCTTTACTTTGGGCGGAGTAACCTGCTGACTGGCCTGATCTATCGAATTATCAGGAATATTGCTCTCATCGTCAGTGAGTAACTCTTCGAGTATGTCATCGGCTTTATTCTCCGACATTTTCTCTAAAATTTCTTGGCGTTTTTTATAAATGGCATTTCTTTGCTTGTTTAAAACATCGTCATATTCCAAAAGATGTTTTCTTAAGTCAAAATTAAATCCTTCAACTTTTTTCTGCGCCTCAGTAACCACTTTCGAAATCATCTTTGATTCGATGGGGTGGTCTTCAGAGATTTTCAAGACAGACATCAAGTTTCTTACTCTATCTCCTCCAAAGATGCGCATCAAATCGTCCTCTAAAGAAAGAAAGAACCGAGAAGAACCGGGATCGCCCTGCCTACCGCTTCTGCCTCTAAGCTGGTCGTCTATCCTTCTGGCTTCGTGACGTTCAGTACCGATTATATGAAGTCCGCCTAAATCCTTTATTTTTTGCGCTTCTTCAGGAGTAGAAGGATTTCCGCCAAGAATTATGTCTACTCCCCTGCCAGCCATATTCGTAGCGACAGTAACAGCTTTTAATTTTCCGGCTTGGGCGATAATTTCTCCTTCTCTTTCATGATTTTTAGCGTTCAAAACTTCATGAGGGATGCCAGCGGCAGTAAGTAATTTTGAAAAAATTTCGTTTTGTTCCACCGAAGTCGTTCCTACCAGAATCGGCTGGCCGGCTGAATATCGATCTTTTATTTCTTCGATAACGGCCTTATATTTTGCCATTTTAGTTTTATAAATAAGATCGGGAAGATTTTTCCGTATCATCGGTTTATTTGACGGAATGGAAACTGTCTCAAGATTATAGACCTTGTGAAATTCTTCAGCTGATGTTTGAGCGGTACCGGTCATCCCAGAAATTTTTTCATAAAGACGAAAATAATTTTGAAGCGTAATTTGAGCGAAAGTTCTTGATTCGGGTTGAACAATTACCCCTTCTTTCGCTTCAATGGCTTGGTGGAGCCCGCCGGAATAACGTCTGCCCAGAAGCACACGACCGGTAAATTCATCAATAATTAAAATTTGGCCATCGTTTATAAGATAATCTTTATCGCGATGGAATAATGTTTTGGCTTTTAATGATTCTTCAAGATAATGAACTAAGCGGAAATTTTCCGGAGCATAGAAATTTTGTATCTTCGTCATTTCTTCCACTTTATCAATCCCGGCGTTGGTAATTTGAACACTTTTCGATTTTTCATCAATCGTATAATCTTCGTTTTCTTTTAAGTAACTGACAATGCGGGCGAATTTTCTGTAGAAATCACTTGATTCTAAATCAGGTGCGGCGATGATTAAAGGAGTTCTTGATTCATCTATCAAGATGCTGTCAATTTCATCGATAATGGCATAATAGTGTTTTCTTTGGGTCTGTTGGCTCCTGCTATAAGCTAGATTGTCTCGCAAATAATCAAAGCCAAATTCATGGTTGGTTCCGTAAACAATATCAGCCCGATAGGCCTCTTGGCGGGAAACTGGTCTTAAAAATTCATGAAAAATCTTAAAGCCGCCCAAGACATCTCTTTCTTTGTCGAGTTCGGGGTTAGTTTCCTGTTTGTATGCTGGATCATAGATAAAAGCGGTTTCATGGCAAAGACAACCCACTTTCAGGCCTAAAAAGTCATATATTTGGCCCATCCAGACAGTATCCCGGCGGGCTAAATAGTCGTTGACAGTAATTATATGGACTCCCTTTTTTGTTAAAGCGTGAAAATATGCCGGCGCTGTTGCGGCTAAGGTTTTTCCTTCACCGGTCAACATTTCAGAAATTTGCCCGCGAGAAAGGGCAATGCCGCCCATTAACTGAACGTCAAAATGTCTTTGCTTCAAAGTTCTTTTGGAAACCTCTCTGATTAAAGCAAAAGCGTCAGGAAGAAAATCTTCTTTTAACCCGGAAGCTTGGAATTTGTTTTTGAGTTCTTCGTTTTTTGCTTTTAGCTCGCTATCGGATAATTTTTCAAGAGTTGGTTCGAGAGAGTTTATTTTTTTTATTAGTAAAGAAAAATTAGGCCGGCCGAAAAGTTTTTTAAACATGCTTTGTTAAATATTTATCTTTGTACTTTTTGATTTCTTGCTGAAGCTTTTTTTCTAGGATATCAATAGCGGTTCTTATATCCGAATCTGGATGACTGGCATATAAAGTTTTTTTAGGCAGAACTAATTTGGCATCAGCGGAAAAAACATTTCCAGAATGATGATGCTTGGTATTTCTGGCAATTTCTAAATAGAGGAGAACTTCTGATTTGTCTTCTGCTTTTTTCAATAGTTTTGCCAGAGAGCCAATCTTCTTGTCGATGTATTCGGAGAGAGCTGGTGTGACCTCTATATTGGTTTGTTTGATAGAAATTTTCATTTGTTTTATTTAGATTTATGGATTAAGCATACCAAAATAAAACCGCGGTGAAAAGCTCATCGCGGTTTTATGTCTTAAGCTGATGTTTCAGTTTAAGATAGAGGCAAGAGTTATCTTCTCTTTTTGCCTCCCTTTTTTGCCTTCTTTGCTTTTTTGGCTTTCTTGGCTTTTTTCTTTTTTGCCATTTGTTTGCAGAGAGGTTAATTTTAGTTAGCATTGGGTGGTCGACCAAACAACCCCCGCTAACTTTTGATGACTAAGAACTTCTACCTTAATTATATAAAATTAATTTCAAATGCAACTGTGGATAACTTTTTTGCAAAAAATTTTAACCAGTAACGGGAGCGGTTACGAGTGGTGACCTCCAAGTTTTTTGTTTAGTGAGTGCTCGCCTCGTAACCGCTCGCATTACTCGTTAAATATATTGTAATCAATTTAACTTAGCATATCAAAACAAAACTCCGACATAAGTCGGAGTTTTGTACTTGGAGAAAGATTCTTTCGTTGGCGTCTTGCGACTCCGATTAATCGAAAGAATACTAGCGCTCACTGACGGTATTATAGCATGATAGTTTCAGAAAAGTCAAGCCCAGTTAGTAGATCGAGTACTTCGTTTTCCAGAACGCCTTTGGCAAAATATTGTCTTAACCTAACAAAATATAGATTTGGTAATTTCTTACACCTTATTAAGGAAAACGACTAGGCGTTCCTGTGCTCGGCTCACTACTGGGCAAGCCCAGTTTACTTGAATGCAAAAAGCTTGTATCCCAAGAAATCCCAAACTGCCGCCAGAAGAATCGCAATTACTTTAGAGATATTCATTCTCCAAAAGTCTTTTTTCTCCCCTTCTTTTGGTCTTAAAAATGGCAAAATCGAATAGAAGCTGTTGTAGAGTTTATTGAATGCCGGCTGCTGGATGAGATATGCGCCTATCAGCGCTACGGTCATAAATTTTATTCCTTGGAAAGCAACATTCCCGGTTGCCTGGAAAGTCCAATATCTGTTGAAAATAAAACTGTTTATTAGCGAAATAGTAACGGAAATTACATTAGCGATCATAAATCTTTTCCCTTTTATGGAAAAAGATTTTCTGAATTTGAAAATCTGGGTTAGTAAATTTAAAACCAGAATATCTATAACGGTGTTCATTACGCCGACTGTTCCGAACTTAGCGATTTGCGCTACGAGCTTAGTAAGCATAAATATTCTTCAATATTAATTTTAATTCTTTTTTGTCGACACTGGCGCCGCCGACCAGGACGCCGTCAATTTCTTCATATTTTAAGAAATCTAAAATGTTTCTGCTGTTGACTGAACCGCCGTACAGCACTGGGGTTTTAGGTTTTATGATTTCTTTTATGAATTTTATTATTTCCAAAGCATCTTTGGGTTTACAAAAATTTCCGCTGCCAATTGCCCAGATCGGCTCGTATGCCACAATCAGCGGACCATTAACTTTTTTCAGATCTTTTTGGAGTTGAGCTCTTATGAAGCTTTTAACTGCTTTAATCCCCTTTTTTCTAATTTGATAATTTTCGCCAACGCATAAGATTATCTTTAATCCTGCTTTTAGAGCGGTTTTTACTTTTTTATTTATTGTCCAATCGGTTTCCTGCTGCCATTTTCTTCTTTCAGAATGACCGATAATAACATATTTAACGCCCATATTTTTCAGCATTAATGCTGAAATTTCGCCGGTGAAAGCTCCTCTACCCGCCAGCTGGCGGGGTGAATTTTCCCAGAAAAGGTTTTGTGCGCCCAATCGGGCCTTTTTAAGCTTTGGTTGCGTATTTAAATAAACGAAAGGAGGGAAAACAATGGTATCAGAATTAGAAACAATTTTAAAAAGTTTTTTCACTTCTTTATTAGAAGCTGGGTTCATTTTCCAGTTAAAAGCAATTATTTTTTTCATTTCAGTATTTTTGCGGCGTCATTAGGATCGACAACGGTTATTTCTACGCCGGTCGCTAATTCAAATCCGGCCGAAATGCTTATCTTCGGCTGAATTTCAATATGCCAATGATAAAAAGGATATTTGATTTCATCTTTTATCGGCGCCGTGTGGATAAAAAAGTTATAATCAGGATCGTGGAGTCGCGTCTCGATTTTTGATAAAGCTTTTTGCAGCGCTTCTACCACGCCTTCTAAATCTTTTTCCGGAGTGCTTTCAAAATTAGGAAAATGTTTTTTGGGGAATACTCTCAGTTCAAACGGTTCGCGAGCCACAAAAGGAGCAAGAACAATGGCGTTTTCATTTTCATAAACTATTCGTTTTTTTTCTTTTTTCTCGTATTTTATAATTTCACAATGAACACATTTTTTATGTTTATTAAAAAACCGCATTGCGCCATCGAGAGAATGTCTTATATCGGGCGGAACAACAGGCATTGAAATTATTTGATAATGAGGGTGATAAACTGAGGCGCCGGCTTTTGGTCCCCAATTATGAAAAATTGAAACATAAGCGCAGCAAGAGTCTTTAGAAAATGTCGAATACCGACTACGAAAAACTTGGAAAACGTCATTAGCAACATTTTTTTCTAAATGAGCGAAATTATTGTCGTGATTTTTAGTAATGACTAATTCGTGATGTCCTATTCCATCGACTACGCGATAAAGTCCTTTTTTCAAAAAACGGGCATGATTTTTTTCGTGGGTAAGCACTGGAAATTTATTTTCGATAACCCTGATTGAGTATTCTTCTCTATTCGGATAAAGAAGAATTGGTTTCCCGGGATTTATCTTTGGGTCACAAAAAACACATCCTTTTTGAGGAGGTCTTTTCCTTTTGCTTTCTTTGATTAATCCCAAGGGTCCTTTTTTATCTCTTTTAGCCCGGTCTGGAGCAATCATTACCCAGTCGCCGGAAACTATATCTTGACGCAAATCGCTTTTCATAAGAATAAATATTATTTTTTAATCCTGTTTTCATAGCGGACGACCGTCCGATATATTAAGCGGTCTCTCATTTATCAATGAGCGATTCGCTTATTATAATACCAAAGCAGAACGTCTTTTGCTATCGGTAATGTGTTCAAGCTTCCTTCTCTGGCATTCTCGACCAATACAAGAATTGCAATTTGAGGATTTTCAACTGGCGCATAACCTACAAAAAGAGCATTAGTGACAGTATTATTTTGGGTTTGAGCAGAACCAGTTTTGGCCGCTACGCTAACCGGCAAGTCGTTCAAAGAATATGCGGTGCCATAGGGCTTTATGACGGCATCAATCATCCCTTTCTGAACTTCTTTAATTTCAGGCAATAGGTCTGAAAGGTCCTTCAAGGGTTTTACTCCCATATTTTTATCAACGAAAGGACGATAATTTTTCCCGTTGTCAGCAATCAAGGCGATATAATTTATTAATTGAATTGGAGTAAGTAAAAGATCTCCTTGGCCGATGCTAACGTTATAAGTATCCCCTACGCGCCAGATTTTATCTCCTCCTTTTTTAGTTGAAGCGTCTGGCAAAAATCCTGTTACTTCGCCTGGCAAATCAATTCCAGTTTTTTCTCCTAAACCGAATTTTTCCCAGTAACTTTTTAATTTTTCGATGCCAAGACCTTTTTGATCTTCAAACCCGCCGCCGACTTCGTAAAAATAAATATTGCAAGAACGGGCAATAGCCGAATAAAAATTAACCCAGCCATTAGGTTTCCAGTCAAGAAAGCGGGATGGCTTATCCGGATAATATGGATTAGGAACTTCAATGTAGCCGGTTGATAGAATTTCTTTTAAAGGGCTGATTATTTTTTCTTTTAATGCCGCAATAGCCACCAACGGTTTGATGGTTGATCCGGGCGAGTATGCGCCGCTTATCGCACGATCGAAAAATGGTTTTGAGGGATTAGTTAAGGCCTCTTGGGTTATTTTATTATTGTTGAAACTGGGGATGCTTATTAAAGATAAAACTTCTCCGTTTTGAGGATTTATGGCAATGCCAATCCCGGCGTCTCTGCCTAAGCTTCTTAACCCTTCTTGCATACGGTTATAGAAATATGATTGAAATTCAGAATCAATAGTCAGATTAAGATTTTCTCCGGAAATAGGATTATTAAGCTGTTTCTTTTCGATAATTTCTCCTTTGGTGTTGCGGTAGCTAAGAATAATGCCATTTTCTCCTTTAAGCTCATTATTGTAATATGCTTCCAGACCGCTTCTGCCAACTAAGTCATTAAAAGACAAAGAAGAATCTTTCTCTAGGTCTTTTGCGCTAGTGAAGGTCGTATAGCCGATTAAATGAGAAAAAGTTTCTGGTTCATTGTAAATTCTTTTGAATCCTTCTTCCACCTCAAGAGAATCAAGGTTTAAATTTTTCAATGTCAGCGCTTGAGCAGGCGTTATTTCTTTAACGACAATTGAGTTTTGGGTTTCTAAATCAACTTCTTTTATCTTTTTCAAAAAATCTTCGACATCAGCAGTCGTGAAACCAAGAACTTCTTTCAACGTTTTTATCGTTCGTTCTTCTTCGTTTTTATCTTTGATAAAATTGGAAATTTTTAGATTCAGGCGGAAAGTTGAAGAATTCGAAACTAAGGGTTTGCCGAATCTGTCAAAAATTAATCCCCTTTCGGCTAAAAGCGTTGTTTTTTCCGCAGCGTTAAGAAGAGCTCTGTTTTGATAGAATTTGCCTTTTATAACTCCCAAAAACAAAATTTCTCCCACTGCAGCCAAAACCGCAAAAAGAATAAGCACTTTTACCAGCTTAAAAGCTTTTTCAGAGAGCGGTAGCTCAATGAGATCTAAATCTTTGGCAAAATCATCAAGGATAGCTTCTTCTAGGTAGATTTCTTTGTTTTTGGCCATAAGAGCATTAAAATAAAGTTAGCAATAATCACATTATAGACCAATTCTTTTAAAAAGATACTTGAAAAAATAAGCTCGGAAGAAGTTAAAAGATAAAAGGTAGCCGTAAAAATAAGAACGAAAACATTTATGCTCAAAAACGGCTGCCAAGAAGAATATTTAATCAATAGATAAATAATTAAAGCGATTAATAAAAAAACCATAATCTGCAAGTCAAATCCCGGTTGGAACTTTAGGATAAAAGCAATTACCGCTGTTAGGCATAAAAACAGCCAGAAAGAATTGATAAAAACAGCTGAAATAATTAAGCCGATTAAAGCCAGGTTTGGCTTAATGCCAAAGGAAGAAATAGCGGTTACCTGAATAATGGCCAGCAATATAGTCAGTACTAAACAAAAAATGGTTAAAAAATTATTATTTGCCATTGCTTAAAATCAGATAAACATCTCTTAACTCGTTAAGATTAAAAGACGGGGAAATAAACGCCTCTTTAAAATTCCCATTGGTCGAATCATTGATTTCGTTGATTTCTCCGATTTTTAAACCATAGGGAAAATCTTTAGAGGCCGAGTAAACGACATCGCCGATTTTTATTTCTTTTTCTTTTTCTACTAAAGAAATTTTTATTCTATCGCCGCCAGTTAAAAAGCCGTCTATTTCGCTTTCGCCGATGCGGATTGGAAGCTGAAAAGATGGATCGAAAATGGTTTTAACGACGCTATATCTATCGAATACCTCTTCTACTTCCCCTATCAGAACATTTTCACTTATTACTACCGGCATCATCTTTTTTACATTATCAACGGTTCCAAGATTAACTATTAAAGCATTTTTGGTATTGAACGGATAGCTGGAAAGCACTTTGGCGGTTTCATATTGATATTGCCTGAGCCAAACACTGGTAGAAGAAGCAATAAGCTTATAGTCTACCGCTTGATGAAATTTAAAAATTTGGGCTTTTAGCTCTTGATTTTGTTTTTTTAAAGAAAGATTTTCATCGTAAAGGCTTTTCTGCGTGGAAAAAAAGCGGTTCAAAGGGAAATTTGTTTTTATTATAAAAAACTTAGTAAAAAAAATTACTGCCAATAGACAAATCGCAAAGATTAGAAATGAAGCTCTTTTCATCACAGCTTGATATCAAGCGGCTTTAAAGGAGTAGAAAGATTTTTTGTATAGAAGGAAAAATTCTCTGCGATAATGCCAGTTCCTCTTACCACGCAGGTTAACGGCTCGTCTACGATTGTCGTTGGAACGCCTACTTCTTTCTCAATTCGTTGGTCAATTCCTTTTAATAAACTGCCGCCTCCGCACAGATGAATGCCTTGTTTTAATATGTCTCCTACAAGTTCTGGAGGGGTAGATTCAATCGTTTCTTTCACGGTATCAATAATTGAAACAATTGAGTTATTTAAAGCAGTTCTTATTTGGCCGTGTTTTACCATAATTTCTTTAGGCAAGCCTGTGGACATATCTCTGCCGCGAACTGCCAACTCTAATCTTTCATCCAGCGGTATCGCAGAACCGATAGTAATCTTTAATTCTTCGGCGGTCGGTTCACCAATCACTAATTTAAATTCGTCACGAATATATCTGATAATGTCTTCGTTAAATTTATCGCCGGCTATTTTTAAGCTTTTAGCCGTTACTACTCCGTCTAATGAAATAATGGCAATTTCGGTAGTGCCGCCGCCGATGTCAACGATCATATTGGCGATCGGCTCGTTAACGGGCAATCTTGCTCCTAAAACTGCGGCTACCGGTTCTTCGACCAAAAAAACTTTATTGGCGCCGGCAGCCATAGCAGCATCTTCAACGGATTTTCTTTCGACTTCAGTTAAATTGGTAGGAATTCCAACGACTAAACGATTGTAATTAAAGAAAGAATTTTGATTTATTTTTTTGAAGAAATGTCGGAGAATCTCTTGGGCCATCTCAAAATCTGAAACAACGCCATTAATCAGCGGCTTTATTACGCTTATGTGATTAGGTGTGCGACCAAGCATTTTTTTAGCTTCATTGCCAATGGCTAAAACTTGGCCGCTTTTAGTATTGATGGCGACAATGGTGGGTTCGTTGATAATAATCCCCCGTTGCTTCAAATAAACCAAAGAATTGGTTGTGCCTAAATCTATCCCGATATCTTTTTTAAGATAATTTAAAAAGGTCATCTATAGAAAAAATCCTAAATTAATTTTAATAATTGTCGTTGAGTCACCAATCGAGCTTTTTCTTCTTTTCTTTTCTTCAATTCAACTTTCTTCTCTTTTACGGTTTTATCGCTGATTACTATTCTATAAGGGATTCCGATTAAATCAGCATCGGCAAATTTTTCTCCAACACTTATATCGTCGCGGTCATCAAATAATACAGCGATATTTTCTTTTTGTAAAGATTGATAAATTTTTTCCGCTTCTTTTTTCTGACTGCCTAACGCCATTAGATGAATCTTAAACGGTGAAACGTTTTCTGGCCAAACAAGCCCTTTATCGTCGGATGAAACCTCTGCGATTGCCGCCATTATTCTACTGATTCCCATTCCATAGCATCCCATTTCAACCATTTTTTCTTTGCCATCTTTTCCTTTAAATTTTAAATCAAACGCTTCCGAAAATTTTGTTCCTAATCTAAAAATATTCCCAACCTCAATGCCATTGTCTACTTTTACTTTTCCGCTGCATTTCGGACATTTATCCCCTTCTTTCAAGCTGCATATTTCTTTATTTTGAGCGAAACCGCAGTCGCAATGAATAATTTTATCTTCTCCATTTTCGTTAAGCGCCTGAAATTCATGAGAATATTTGGAAAAACTTCCTCCAGAAGCCTCGACGACTAAAGTATCAAGCCCTAATTTCTTGAAGGTTTTTTGATAAACCTCAATCATTTTGTTATAGAAAGTATCCAAATCTTTTTCGGATTCATGGAAGCTGTAAAAATCTTTCATCAAAAATTCTCTTCCTCGCAACAAACCTGATTTAGGCCTTTCTTCGTCTCTAAGTTTGGTTTGAATCTGGTAGAGATAGGACGGCAGATTTTTATAAGAATTTATAAATTGTTTTGCTAAAGGGACAATTATTTCTTCATGGGTTGGTCCAAGAGCAAATTCTTTATCAAACCTGCTCTTTAATTTATATAGAGCGTCAAAGGATCCCCAACGACCGGTTTTTTCCCAGTTTTCTTTCGGATGTAAAACCGGCATTAGAACTTCTTGCCCGTCGGCATTATTCATTTCTTCTCTGATTATATTTTCGATTTTCTGGATTACCCTAAGTCCGAGAGGCAGAAAAGAATAAACGCCAGCCATCAGCTTGTCTATAAAACCAGCGCGGATCAAAAGCTTGGCATTCTTCGCCTCTTCATCTCTGGGAAATTCTTTTTTAGTTTTAGTAAAAAGTTTTGATTGCCGCATTTTCTAAAATAGCCCTTTAATGTCTTTTACCATTATTATTATAGACAAAATTATCAATAAGCTAAACCCCAAAGAATCAACGATATTCTGGGTTTTTTGAGTCAGCGGCGATTTCCTGATTTTTTCAATCAGGAAAAACCAAAGCCGTCCTCCGTCTAAAGCCGGGAAAGGGATAAGATTAAAAGCTGCTAAATTAATAGAAATCAAAGCGAGTATCCTTAAAACATACGTGATGCCCAAATAAGCAAAGTCAGCGCCGATTTTAACGGCTCCGACAGGACCGCTTAACAAAGGCAGAACCGATACGCCGGAAAAGGCCGATTTAATCAGATAAAATAAAAACAAAAATATCTGGCAGAAAATGTTTATTGTGAATTTGAATCCATTAGCTAAGGCCTGGAAAAAATTCTGTTTTGGAATTGCTTCTGATTTAACCAACGCTACTCCTAAAGCTCCCTCGTCTGCCGGATGAACCTTTCTGGGAGTTACCTCGAGGTTAATTTTTTGATTTCCTCGTTGGATATTTAATTCTATCTTTTGATCCAAATTATTGGAAACGAATTTTTGAAAATCGTCGATATTTGAGTATCCGATTATTTTGTCGTTCGGTTTTATCCCGGCAATTACCGCCGGACTATTAGGCGACACTTCAGCAATGAAAATTCCGCCTTCTTTTGCACCGACCATAAAAACGGAAGACATTATCAACCAGCCTAGAATAAGATTGAAAAGAATGCCTCCCAGCATTACGGCAACCCTTACTCTGATCGGCTTGCCAGAAAAAGAATTTTTATCTTCGGGCGTACCGGTCTCAATTTTAACCATTGCGCCAAAAGGAACAGCATTAAGAGTATACAAAGTTCCCTTGAATTTTCTGCCGATTATTTTCGGCGGAAAGCCGATGCCAAATTCTTCCACTTTAATGCCGAATAGTTTTGCTATCAAAAAATGGCCAAGTTCATGGACCGCTAAAATAATCGAAATGGCAACGATAATTAGAAAAACGATTAAAACAGTCATTTTCTTTAGGTATAAATCTCTTTTATTTTGTTTTCGGAAATATTTTCAATTTCTTTATTGGTTTCATCTGTCGTCTTTTGGATTTTTTCTTTCAATTTGAATTTTTCATCCTCGGAAATTTCTTTATTATCGAACTGAACAGTCACTTTTTTATTAAATTCATCACGTAAAGTTCTTAGATGAATTTTTGATTTTTCCGCTTCTTTTTTTACAATCTTAGCGATTTCTATCCTTCTTTCTTCTGAAAGAGGCGGCAAAACCACTCTAATTCTGTTGCTATCGACATTGACCGAAACTCCCAAATTAGCGGTTTCGACAGCTTTTGAAATCGAAGCAACGCTGTTTCTATCCCAAACGTTTATCTCGATAGTTGACGGCAATAAAATGCCAATCGAAGCCAATTGTTTAATTGAAAGCTTCTGCTCTAAATAATCAACCTTTATATCTTCAACCAATTTTGGCGTTGGTCGATTGCCTCTTACGCCAGAAAGCTCTTGCTTTAAGCTGTCCAGCAGAAGCTTGGTTTCATTTTCTAAAACTGGAATAAGCTCTGCCATAAATTTAAGAAATTAAATGATTTTGTTCCGACCAAGATTCTATCTTCTGTCACGACAACAGCTGAAATGCTTCTGCTTATTTTATTATCATAAGCCTTCCAGCTTATTCCGCCGTCTATGCTTTCGTAAGTTTGATGGTTCCCGAAAACATAAACATGGTTTGCCGAACTGGCGGTTACTTTCTCTATCTTATTTGCGTCTAACGGCAAGGATTCAAGTTTTTTAAAATTATTGCCAAAATCTGATGATTTCAATATTCCATTTTTAGTAGTCATATAAATTACTGAATTATCTTGGCTTACGACGATGTCTGTTACGTTGGTTGGCGATTGTATCTTTGTAAAAGTTATTCCATCCGTGCTCTTGAAAACGCCGGAATAAGCGGTCATTGCGTAGATAACGGCGTTATTGACATTGGATAGCTTTAATATCGACGAAGGGAGCTTAACGATTTGCCTCGATTTTTTGGCATCCAAAGAATAATTTAAAATCTTTCCGCTCTTTAACCCAAGATAAAGATTTCCTCTAAATATCATTAAATCATTTGCCGTATCTCCATTAAATTCCAGCAAACTATTCAAGGTAAAAAGTCCGTTATCGCTTTGATAAACACTTCCTTGATTTTTCTTGGATACGGAAATAAACATCTCTTGGGTTGATGCCGGATTTGCTATCATCTTGTTAATCATCGTATCCTTGTTTATCTTTTTATTTAAATCGGAAAAAGGATACCAATTTTTCCCCGTGTCTTGGCTGAAAAATATGCCGTGATTAGTGGCCGCGTAAAATAAGTTTGAATTAACGGAAGATTCTAAGATTTGGTAAACATCAACAGTTTTTTGATAGTGGAAAATTGAACTCCCTAATCCTTCGCCATTGTAAGCATAGCCGATAACATTACAAAGAGGGTTGCTGGTTTGGCATTTCTGATCAGATTTTAAGTTAGTCACGTATATTTGATTCAAAAATCCGGAAGTTTTTAACCCGCCGAAAAGTAGAAGAATAATGCCTCCCCAAACAATTAATAAGACTAGCCCATTAGAACCATCGCCTCCTCCATTTCCTCCGCTTTTTTTGTCTAATTTTTTGTCTGCCATAATGCTTCCAATTGTAACTTTTTGTTAACGTTTACTTGTTTCATCGTCGTTAGGCATTTTAAAACATTTCTCAGGAATGAATGATTTGTTCCTAGATCCTTTCTCAGCTCGACTATTAATGCTTCAAAAAACTGATCAATAATCGCTTCATCGTATTCAATCAATCGGCCTGTTTTTAAAAATTGATTGACTAGTTTTCCCATCTCACCGCTTTTTTGCGTGATAATTTCAACGGCCTTGCCAATGCGACCAAACGATTGCTGGGCTACCAATCCTGCTTTTTTAGCGGAAAGGTTGTGATTTTCAACTAAATAATCAACAATTTCTTTCTGAGAAAGTCTCTGGAAATAAATCTTCTGAGCCCGAGATAGAATCGCCGGAAAAAGGTTTTCCAAGGAATTACTGATTAGAATAATCAATCCATGGCTGGGCGGTTCTTCTAAAACTTTCAGCATGGCATTTTGGCTTTCGGCAGTTAGATTTTCCGCGTCTTTTACGATAACCGTTCGATATTTGGAAAATGTTGGTTTTTTGTACAAAAAATCTTTTAAGGAGCGAATTTGGTCAATACTAATCGTTCCTTCCACCGGTAAAATTAATAATGCTTCATTTAGTATTTGATCTGGTCCGGGAACTGAAAACTTTTTGTTTTCTAAATAATTAGCGAGGCATTTGGAAAAGAGATATTTCCCTAGTTGCGGTTCTCCGAAAAATATATAACTGCGAGAAAGGTTATCGTTATCAATCAGTTTTTCAAAATCTTTTTTTAAATCGTCATAACCGAACATGATAATTAAAAATTTTACGATACGGCCTTATTAAGTAAAGCTCGTTTGTAAATGTCTAAATGATTTAAAATTATGCCTGTACCCTTAGAAACGCAAAGAATAGCGTCTTCAGCCAGATACACGGTTACGCCCAATGCGCGTTTGAAGAAATCATCAAGGTAGTTAAGCTGCGCTGCTCCGCCAGAAATAATTACTCCTTTTTCCATAATATCGGCCACTAACTCTGGCGGTGTCTGATTAAAAACATCTTGGACAGCTGATGCGATTTCGACTAAATGCGGACGTAATGCTTCGGCTGTTTCGTTTGAGGTAATAGCGATATCACGAGGCAAACCGCTGATTAAATCACGGCCTCGAACCTGGAATTCCATTTTTGTCCGGGCTGGTAAAGCTGAACCAATTTCAATTTTAATCTGCTCGGCTGTTTGTTCGCCAATTGATAATCCGTATTTCTTTTTAATATGGTCTGTTATTGCCTGATCAAATTTATTGCCGGCTACCCTTAAGCTTTTCCACGAAACAATTCCCCCTAAAGAAATCACAGCCACTTCGGCAGTACCGCCGCCGATATTAACGATCATATTTCCTGAAGAGCTATTAATAGGAATTCCCGCTCCCAAAGCAGCCAAAATCGGTTCCCGGACGACATAAACCTCTTTTGCTCCGGCTTCTTTAGCGGCATTAACAACTGCCCGGCGTTCTGTCGGCGTTATTCCCGCCGGTACTGAAATTACCACCTCCGGCTTAAAAAGATTAAAACGGCCGCAGGCCTTATTGATAAAGTAAGAAAGCAATGCCTTGGTAATATAGTAGTCGGCAATGACTCCGTCTTTCAGTGGTTTATAAACCTTAATGTCGGAAGGAGTCCGACCAGTCATTTCTTTAGCTTCTTTTCCAACTGCCATGACAGCGTTGTCAGGAACGCTTAAAGCAACCATCGTCGGTTCGTTGATAATAAATCCTTTCCCTGGCACAAAAACAACAGTGTTGGCAGTTCCTAAGTCAATTCCTATTTTTCGTACAAACATTTTGTCATTTTAACTTAAATGACGTAAACTTGTCAAAATGGAAAAGATTTTGAAAATTCGAAGATACGTCTTTATAGTCTTCTTCGTGATATTCGCCATTAGCGGAGTCTTGATTGGTTTTTATAGTAATGGATGGAGATTTGATTTAGGCGCTTTCCGTTTTGAAAAAACCGGAGCGATTTTTATTGAGACAACGCCAAAAGATGTCAGCATAAAAGTTGACAGTAAAAACTTCAAAGATAAATCAGGGCCGTTAAGCAGCGGAACTTTAATTCCTAATCTCTTGCCGGGAACATATAAAATAGAAATCGCCAAAGCTGGTTTTTTTAGCTGGCAAAAAAATTTATCAGTTAAACCAACCCAAGTTAGCGAAGCAATCAATATAATTTTAACTCCAAAAGAGATTACCAAAGAGCTGATCTTCGATTTCAAAAAGATTTCTGATTTTTTAATCGGCCTAAAAGGAAAAACCATTTTCAATGCTGGCGGAGTTCTTTATCTCTATAATTCAAAAGATGCGCCAACCAAGCTGAAAGGAAACACCTTAATTGAAATTAGTAATGATGAAAGCAAGGCGATCGTTCAAAACTCCGCTACTAACGCCTTTTATTTTTATGATTTGAATCCCCCTTTTTCGGCAACTACCATTAATACCCTAGTTTCCAAAATTAATGCGAAATTTAAGATAAAAAGCGTTGTTTTTTACCCATTTGATTCAAAACGAATTATTGTCGAAACTAACGGAGGGCTTTTGTCATTGGACACAGATTCTCTAAAAACAGAAACTATTTTTGACTCCGGAGGAAAACCTTTTCAGTGGGAATTGGTTGGCTCAAAAATTTATTTCTTTGGCGAGCAAGAAAGCGGTTTTTTTAATCTAGTCTTCAAAACGAAAAATAATCTTCCTTCTTCCCTGTTCGACATATTAAATTTGACTAACATGTTTAAAGTCTCACCTGACGGCAAAAAAATCGGTTTTGTCGATTTTAACAACAAGCTTAAAGTTTACTTTTTAGAAGATCAAATTAAGGGTTTCAATCAAAAAGCGGGAGATATTATTTCGCTTAACCTAAAAAACCAATCGAAAATTAAAGATATCCATTGGTATTTTGATTCTTTCCATTTTTTTGTTGAATATCCGAATGAACTTTATTTTGCGGAAGTTGACAATAGAGAACCGATTAATAATTATTTAATTGATTCAGAATTTTCAAAGCTTTACTACGAAACCCCAACAAACATCTTATATTCGTTGAAAAACGGCTTTATTTACCGCTGGCAAATAAAGTAAAGGGCTATTGCGCTGACAAAAACTTGGATAATTATCCCGAATTTGCCATCAAACTTTTTGGCGTGAAATAGATGAAATTTAGTTAGTACGGTAAAAAATTTATTTGGAAACTGCCAAGATAGTCCTGAAATAATGTCTGGAAGTATTACTCCCGCAATTGCCCAAAAGTTGATTATAAATGGCTTGATAACATAAACAGAATAAATCAGTCCGAATCCTATTGATATATCAAGCAGGACTTTTAGAATGGTTGAAAAGCGCATTGCTTTTATTTTTTTACCGCTATCCTCTTGTCCATATTCACGATGTGGAATGGCATCTAAAATAAGATGAGAAATTAAACCGGCAAGAAAACCAAGCCATGGATTTTTAATTTTTAGGCCAATCGCGGCACCAACAAGAATATGAGGAGTTAAAATCATGGAGATTTTATTCTAACATTTTTTGCATAAGTTCAGTAGATAATTTAATATAATATATAATATGTCTAAATCTCGTCATGGTTTCACCCTCATAGAACTTCTAATCGTGATAGGTATCGTAGCAGTTCTAGCCGTCGTCGTCTTAACAGTTCTCAATCCAGTAGAATTCCTCAAAAAGAGTAGAGACAGTAGACGTATGGTAGACCTCCAGACCTTGGATAAAGCCCTCAGATTGGCTGATTTTGACAATATCTCCATGGGAACAGCCAATGTGGTATATGTTTCCATTCCTGACGACTCCGGAGGCGCTACCACTACTTGTAATCTGGGTCTTCCAGCTCTTCCAGGAGGTTGGACTTATCAATGCTCTAATACCGATAACTACCGAAAAGCTGATGGCACTGGCTGGATACCGGTTAACTTCACCAGCTTAACCACAACTCCCAATCCTTTAACCCTCTTACCAGTTGATCCCACCAACTCTACCTCCACAGGTCTCTACTACACCTATGTTAATGGAAGTTGGGAGTTAACTGCTTTATTCGAAACTACAGGTTACCAACAGAGATACGCTAGTTCAGATAATGGTACCTCCACCGTGTTATATGAGGTAGGTAATCATTTTAAAATTACTCCTGACGTCATATCCTCAAGAATCAATACTGCTAATACCGCAAGTGGAGGACCAACCGTCACTGTCTCTACCTTAACTACCTCCGCCGCTACTAATGTTTCTTCAACTTTAGCTACCCTAAATGGTTCTATCACTGATGAAGGAAATGCTTCTTCGACAATCACAGGTTTTGATTACGGACTGACCACCAGTTACGGTTCGACTACCACTTCTACTTATTCAGGAGGACTAGGAAGCTTTTCTAATGCTATCTCGGGTCTCATTGCCTCCACTCTTTATCACTTCAGAGCTAAATCATACAATTCAGCTGGTTGGGGTTATGGAAGTGATCAAACATTAACGACAAGTGTAGCGGCGACTATTCCAGCCGTTCCTCAATCTTTGACAGCCACTCCTGGCGATACTCAAATTGTTCTTAACTGGTCAGTCCCATCTTCAGACGGCGGTTCTTCAATTACTAATTATAAAGTTTATCGTGGTATTTCTTCTGGCGGAGAAATTTTTCTTTCTTCTGGCGGTTGTTCAGGCCTAGGCAATGTTTTAACTTGTACTGACACTGGTTTAACCAATGGCACCGCATATTATTATAAAGTTTCAGCCGTTAACGGCGTAGGCGAAAGCAGTCAGTCAAGTGAAGCCAATGCAACACCAACTTCACCCGTAACTGTTCCAACTATTTCTACTAACGCTGCCACTGACTTAGCTGCTACCGCCGCTACCTTAAATGGTTCTATCACAGCTGAAGGAGGAGCTTCTTCTACGATAGTTGGCTTTGATTATGGCTTAACTGATAGTTACGGCTCACAAGCCACTTCTACTTACAGCGGAGGAACAGGTGCTTTTACAAAAGGTATTACAGGTTTAACAGCTTCAACTCTCTACCATTTCAGAGCCAAATCATACAATTCAGCTGGCTGGGGTTATGGAAGCGACAATACGTTGACGACAAATGCGCCATCTGGTCCTCAAGTAGGATATATTTATCCTAATGGTGATGGTGCAACTCTTCAGTGGGGTATTACTCCTTCTTCGCCAACAACGCATTATACAAAAATAGATGATGAGGTGGTACAACCAAATGTGCCAGATACATCTGATTATGTTGCACAAATGGCCAATGGTGCGGCAGAAGTTTATGAAATGTCTTCGATCTCTTCTGTTTCTTCTGTCTCTCAGATTGTCATTTGGGCGTATGGTTATGTTCAGAATGGTGGTGGAGGGATACCTCGTTATATTTATATTCAAGGAGTTAATCAAACAGGAGGAGTCCTTACTAACTTTACCGCTACAAATGGTTGGCAAAGTGCAACATTTACCGGATCATGGACTCAGGCTGATTTAGATTCGTTACAAGTAAGAATTGTTTCGGTTATGACTGGTCCTAGCAAATATATCTATGCTTTATATGGCGAGGTAACGTATATGCCATAAGCATAATGGATATGGCTATGTATGTTGCGTTAGTAAACAATATTTTTAAAAGTTTTGGAGGAGTTGATAAATTATAGAAAATTTTCGATTAGCTTTTCTGTTTTTTTGTAGTTTTTAATTCATTCAATGTAAGCATCGTTTAGCCAGCGATACTAAGTAAATTGACGCTTTGTTGTTTTTGTTATATCTTATTAGTAGGAAGATTAATTCTGATCTTCGTTTGAAAAATTACAAAAAAGGAGAGAAAAATGCCAAAAGGAGTGTCAGTCGAGAGGTTATTGAAAGATGCTCGTCGTGTTCTAGAGAATCCTTTTTGGATTCCTGAGATAGAAACAGGAGTTGCCTATAGAAGGGTTCACGATGATCATGACGGAACAGAAGAAGGAATGTTGATTGTCACTTTTTCGCTCGATGGAGATGCTTGGGTTACCATAGATAAACATCATGGACCATCTTTACGGTTTCGTAATTATTTTGGAGGAGGTAACAGTCCTCGTACCCGAAATGCTTTAATGCTATTAGCGTTAGCGATAAAGCTTGACGAGGCAAAAGAAGATAAAAGAAAACGTAAACTATAGAACATTATCGGATTACTAAAAAAGGAGGAAAAATGGTGAAGAAAATGTTTTTCTTTTTGTTGCATCCGGGTCTGTCATACAGACAGTGGGTAGGAGATTGGTCGGTTCCCTGGCAAACCAGTATATTCCCGCATTAGTAAGAATGTCACGAAGAGTTATACAATCAGGGGTCTAATGGTTTTTTATCCAAAGGGCCCCTTTTTTATCCTTCGAGAAAAGATTAAAATACTTTTTATGAATTACGAAGAAATTATTAAAAAATTAAAATCTTGGGCTAACCGAAAAAATATTGAGGGGATGGTAAGGTTTGGCATCAGCTCTAAAAATACTTTAGGTGTTCCAATCCCGAAATTGAGATCCTTGGCTAAAAAAATCGGCAAAAATCATGAATTAGCTCAAAAGTTATGGAATTCAAAAATTCATGAGGCAAGGATATTGGCCGGATTTATTGATATTTCTGAATTGGTTGCTGAAAATCAATTAGAAAAATGGGTAAAAGATTTTGATTCTTGGGATGTTTGCGACCAGGTTTGCAGCAACTTATTTGACAAAACAAAATTCGCTTACAAAAAAGCAACTGAATGGAGCAAAAGAAAAGAAGAGTTTGTAAAAAGAGCGGGATTTACATTGATGGCGTGCTTGGCGGTTCATAATAAAAAAGCCAAAGATAAAGATTTTGAAAGGTTTTTCCCTATGATTAAGAAAGAATCAATCGATGAAAGGAATTTTGTGAAAAAGGCGGTAAATTGGGCATTGAGACAAATCGGTAAAAGAAATTCAGTTTTAAATAAAAAAACAATAAAACTCGCCAAAGAAATCCAGAAAATTGATTCAAAAAGCGCTAAATGGATAGCAGGCGACGCTATTAGAGAATTATCAAACAAAAAATTTAAAAGGAGCTAATTAACTTTTTGGCTGAAAATACAACCGCAGTATTTTTGGTGATAAAAATTATGTTTTTTAGCTAGTTCTTTTGTCTTTTGCCATAGGTCTTGTTTATTGCCCAGCTCACCAATCTCTAAAAAATTTAAGTCATACTCTTTGGCGATTTTTTCTCCGGTTTCATTTATTATCTTTTCGTCTTTATAAGGACTGATTGAAAGAGTGGTCGTAAAGTAGGGGATATTATTATTTTCCGCGGATATAGCAGTTTCACGCAGGCGCATTTCAAAACAAATTGGACATCTTTTACCGCCTTCCAATTCATTTTCTAAACCTTTTATTATCTCAAACCATTTTTCTGGTATATATTTTTCTTCAATAAAGTCAATATTATAAATTTCTGCTAGCTTTTTGGCAGATTCTTTTCTTTTTTCGTATTCTTCTTTAGGGTGAATATTCGGATTATAGAAATACAAGATGACTTCATATTTCTCTTTTAGTAATTCAATCAAATATGCTCCGCAAACAGCGCAGCAAACGTGAAGTAATATTTTTGGTTTTTGACTAGCCATTTTGTATAATAATATAACAAGGTAAAAGGTCGTTGTCTAAAACGTTTTAAAATTTATGAAGGGTTATATTGAAAATATCGAAAATCTAACAATACAGAATGATAATTTCAGAAAGGTTTTGTACACTGCGAAAAATTGCCAGTTAGTTCTAATGAGCTTGAAACCAGGCGAAGAAATCGGCGAGGAAGTCCATACTTTAGATCAGTTTTTTAGAATAGAAAAGGGGAGTGGCAAAGCAGTTCTAGATGATATAGAGCATGAGTTTTCCGATGGTTTTGCGATTATAGTTCCAGCCGGAACAAATCATAACATCATCAATACTTCTTCTGAAGAGTCGTTGAAGCTTTATACTATTTATTCTCCGCCGAACCATAAAGACGGAACGATTCATCAAACGAAAGAAGAAGCGGAAGAAAACGGAGAGCATTTTGATGGAATAACCACGGAATCAGTTTAATCTAAAAACCCCGATGAAAATCGGGGTTTTCGTTAGGATTTCTGATTTTTTGTTTGACTGATTGTTCCAAAAGAGATATTATGTAAATATCTTGTTTAACAAGGAATTACGCCGTAGCCGTAATTCCTTTAAAATTTTTAAGAACGATGGAAATCAGGAATATCGCAATTATCGCCCACGTTGACCACGGGAAAACTACATTGACCGATAATTTGATGCGTCAAACAGGAATGACGAGCGGCGATGAAAGCATGGATAGCAATTCTTTAGAGCAGGAAAGGGGAATCACAATTTATTCGAAAAATACCTCGATATCCTATAAGGGAACTAAAATAAATATCGTTGACACTCCGGGGCATGCTGATTTTAGCTCGGAAGTAGAGAGAATTTTATGCTCAATTGATTGCGTGTTGCTTTTAGTTGACGCGCAGGAAGGACCGATGCCGCAGACCAAATTTGTTTTGAAAAAATCGTTGAACCTTGGACTGAAGCCGATAGTGGTAATAAATAAAATTGATAAACCCGCAGCTCGGCCAAAAGAGGTTTTAGATATGATTTATGAACTTTTTTTCAATCTGGGAGCGAATGAAGAGCAAATAGACTTTCCAGTTATTTATTGTTCGTCCAAACAGGGGATAGCTAAATTGAATTTAAGCGATGAATCCAAAGATTTAACACCGCTTTTAGATATGGTCCTTGAAAAAGTTAAACCGGCTTCTAGCCAGGAAGCGACTGGTAAATTATTAGCAGCCCAGCCTTTTAATTTAGCTTATGATAATTTTTTGGGTCGTTGCGCTATCTGTCGAATTTACGAGGGAGTCATTAAACCTGGCCAGCAAGTTATTATCAAGAATCCTAATGGACAAAGCCGTTCTTATAAAATAACTAAAATCTTTACTTTTTGGGGAGTGCAAAGGAAAGAAATAGATGAAGCATCAGCAGGCGATATAGTAATGATAGCGGGGATACCGGATATCGATATTGGCGAAACGATTGTTGAAAATGAAAATCAACCGTTGCTGCCAAGCATAAAAATTGATGAACCGACTATTTCTTTAGATTTTTTGGTTAACAATTCTCCATTTGCCGGCCGTGAGGGGAAATTTGTTACGATTCGGCAGTTGAAAGAACGATTAGAAAGAGAATTAGAGGTTAACGTCGGGTTAAGAGTAGATTTTTCTAATAAAGCTTTTTATAAAGTTTTTGGCAGGGGTGAATTACACGTTGCTATTCTTTTGGAAAATTTAAGACGTGAGGGTTATGAATTGCAGGTTTCTCAACCGCAGGTAATCATGAAAGAAGAAGATGGAATAAAATTGGAACCGTTTGAAGAAGTAACTATAGATGTTCCGGAAAAAATGTCTGGCGTTATTATTCAAAAGTTATCAAAAAGAAAAGGAAGAATGATGTTTGTTAAAAATCATAATGATCAGGCTCGTTTAGTTTTTGAAATTCCAATTCGAGGCATTCTTGGATACAGAAGAGAATTTATTGTTGATACTCGCGGAGAAGGAATTTTATGCAGTGATCTTTTAGGTTTCAAGCCATATGCCGGTGAAATTGAAAAAAATGAAGTTGGTTCTATGATCTCCAGGACTACCGGAAAAGCGCTTGCTTTTTCACTTTGGAATTTACAGGAGAGAGGAGCTTTGTATATCGGACCAAATGTTGAGGTTTACGAAGGGATGGTAATCGGTAACGTGAATAAAGGACATGATATGGCCGTTAATCCGATCAAAGGAAAGGAGTTGTCTAATATGCGTTCATCCAGGGCGGACGAAGCGATTATTTTAATCCCACACACAGAATTAACCCTTGAAAATGCTTTGAGCATTATGAACGATGATGAATATCTTGAAGTCACGCCTAAAAGCATCCGTTTGCGAAAAAAAGATTTAACCGATATTGATAGAACTCGTGCAAAAAGAAGCGATCAAAGTTCTTAGAATTTTTGTTTGATTTTTTACGATAAAATCATATAATTAAACATTATTCCCCGGTAGCTCAGCGGTAGAGCGGCTCCCTGTGAAATATACGCAGCTTTCAAAGGAAACTTTGGAATGAATAATCTCGGGATAACGGTGAAGCCCATAATAAACTATGGGTAATACCGTGGGAACCTCGCAAAATCTTTTTAAGATTGTGGGGGCGCCGTAGAGACTAGATACCGAGATACCTAAATCCGTTTTAATTAACGGGTACGGTAAAGATATAGTCCACCCCTAAAAGTAATTTTAGGATAATGTGTAAGGAGATGGTCGTAGGTTCGAATCCTACCCGGGGAGTTAGTTGGCGCTTATCCGAACCCAGTCTTTTAGAGGATTTGAGAATTTACTATAAATCAAGTCTAACTTCGTAGTAATTTTTATCGTCAAAATACGCCCACCGGATATAGGCAAGCGGAATGCCGGTCCGTTTGCTTAAGGCACGAGCATAAAGGTAAGTTTGATATTTCGCCCTGGTTTCATATCGGGCATCCGGCTTATAGTCAAGAATACATAAATGATCATAGCGAACCTGGAGGATATCGATATGTCCGGTCAGTGGTTTTGTCAGATTCAAATCAGGCGCTTCGTTTGGATAGAGATATATTGGTAATTCTAAGGCAATTGTAGCCGTATCGTTTATAAGCATAAAGTTTTGTATGGCTTGGTGCCGTTCCGTATTTCGTTTCGCGAGCATAAGTCCCAGTTTAGCAAGAGCAACGGCATTGTTATTGCGTTCTGACATTACGGTAAGATGAATATTATGTAGATTGTTTTTTGAGCACCGTTCGCTATCTACAAAAATTCGTTTTGGACAATGCGCCCGTATCCACCACAAATAGCGTCTTATCTCTGGAAAGTATTTTTTACAAAGTATATTTACTTTGAGTCGATGAAATTTGAATTGGTATTCTTGTTGATGTGAAAATACGCGGGAGACGATTAAATCGTTTTTATCCAAGGAAAATTTTTTCCGGTAATTAATAAATGTACAGATAGGCGTAAATTGTATAAGCCAGGAATGAATGGTGCTTTGCGGCACTTTTATTTTGAAGCGGCGAGCAATCTCCTGTTTAGTTTCTTGAAGTGTGTGGCCGAGATTATAGGTTGTTATCGCATTTAAAATTACCGTTGGAGAATAGCGGCGATAAGGTAGGGGAGATATTGAGAAATATGTCTGGCAATGGTTACAGTAATATTTTTGAGTTGTTCCCTGCCGGATTTTTCGAATGCCAGATTTAATAGCTTTTTGTCCGCAACGAGAACATAAAATATTTAAATTTCCCGCCAGTCTGCGAGGAAGTTTAACTTGTCCATCATAAGATTTAGATTGCGGTTTGGTATTCATACCAGACGAGTTTTGAATCCGAAATAGCGGACGTTATTTGGAAATAATTATGCCTTACCAGATGGATTTTGGAAAGAGTAAGAGCATCAAAAAGCCTTTATTTGCTGCAAGTTTTCTAAGTAAATTTCTGGCGAAATAAATTATCCTAAATAGTCCACGAGGGCAAGTGTTCTGGGAGATCAACTGAGCCAGTTATATTGATTTTTCCGGGTGGGAGAAAGAAATAAAAAACTCAAATCTTCTAATGTCCCGCCTTAATCCCAATAGTTATTAACACCCCCCTTGTTTTTCCTACCAGATATTCTAGAATTAAATTAAATGAATTTTTCTAAATCACATAAAGGTTTCACCCTCATAGAACTTCTAATCGTGATAGGTATCGTAGCAGTTCTAGCCGTCGTCGTCTTAACAGTTCTCAATCCAGTAGAATTCCTCAAAAAATCAAGAGACAGTAGAAGGATGGTAGACCTCCAGACCTTGGATAAAGCCCTCAGGTTAGCTGATTTTGACAATATCTCCATGGGAACAGCCAATGTGGTATATGTTTCCATTCCTGACGACACCGCAGCCACTTCAACCTGTCCTACCCTAGGACTTCCAGCTTTACCAGGAGGCTGGACTTATCAATGCTCTAATACCGCTAATTACCGTAAAGCTGACGGCACTGGCTGGGTACCAGTTAACTTCACAACCTTAACTACGGCTCCTAATCCTTTAACCCTTTTACCTGTTGATCCCACCAACAGCACTTCCACCAATCTGTATTATTCATACGTCAGCGGTAGTTGGGAACTTACCGCCTTATTCGAAACTACAAACTACCAGACCAAATACGCAGCCGCAGACAATGGCACTTCCACTGTCCTATTGGAGGTAGGCAACCACCTTAAGATTACCCCTAATGCTATTGCTTCAAGGACTAATACTGGAGGTTGGACACCAACCGTTGTCGTCCCAACCTTAACTACGAATGTAGCTACTAATGTCAGTTCCACTTCAGCTACTTTAAATGGTTCTATCACTAATGAAGGCAACGCTTCTTCGACTATCACTGGTTTTGATTATGGTTTAACCACAGGCTACGGTTCCCAAACTACTTCTACTTACTCAGGAGGGACTGGAAGTTTTTCTAATGCTATCTCAGGTCTTTCAGGTTTAAACACTTATCATTTTCGTGCCAAATCATACAATTCTGCTGGCTGGGGATATGGAGGAGATGCGACATTAACGACAGCTGACTCATATACAAAGTTACTTTTGCATATGGATGGGGCTAATGGTTCCCAGACATTTACTGATGAAACAGGAAAAACAGTTACTGTCAACGGCAATGCACAAATTACCACTGCCCAAAAAGAATTCGGAACAGGGTCTGGAGTATTTGATGGAACAGGGGATTATTTAACCTTAGCAAATAATAATGATTGGAATTTCGGCACCGGAGATTTTACAATTGATTTTTGGTTAAAGAGAGATGGGGCGCAAACAGGGAACGACGGGTTAGTCTCCACAGCTACATATCCTGCCCTTACTGGATGGATGATTGTATGGCAAGATGGAGCCACGACCAAAATAGGTCTTGCTAGTAGAGCGAGTGGTAGCTGGAACCCGAACGAGCTCACATCCTCATCTACTATCCCAGATTTGACTTGGGTTCATGTTGCATTAGTCAGATATGGGAATGTTCTTACGATGTATTTTAATGGCGCATCTGTTGCTAGTAGAGACTGCACTGGATATAACTATAATTCCTCAGGACTTGGGCTCAATATTTATTCTTTTACGGCGCTTGACGTGAATTCTAAGGGATGGATAGATGAAGTGCGTGTTTCTAAGGGTGTCGCCCGTTGGACTTCTAATTTTACTCCGCCAACAGCTCCATATTAAAAATTAATTAGGTATCAATCCCGTGGCTTAATATTATATTTTTATGATGTCTTTAGATTGGCAAAATTTACTTAAAATTGCATACACCAAAGCGCAGGGAAGTACTAACCCGTCTACTCAGAATGGAGCTATCTTAATTGAAGATGATGGGAGCATTGTTCTTTCTGCAATCAATAGTTTTCCTGATGGAGTAGTAGAAACACAAGAACGACAAAAGAAACCTTTGCGTTATAAATTCAGCGTGCATGCAGAACGAAACGTACTTTACCGAGCCGCACTCCTTGGAATAAAAACAAAAGGACTTACCATGGTATGTCCGTGGGCGGCATGTAGCGATTGCGCCCAGGCCATAATTCAAACAGGCATCAGGCGATTGGTAACTCATAAACAAGCTCTTGATAGGTCTAATACATGGCAAGAAGACATAGAACTTGCTTTCACAATGCTTCGCGAAGCCGGAGTTGAGATTATTATTTTCGGCGGAAAGATAGGAGCAGGTAAGATTTTACGAAGTGGAGAATTTTGGAAACCATAAGAAACGATAATATTAAGAATAGTTAGCTCCAAATAGCTCTAACATCTCAACCAACGGAGTTTTCAAGGGTAAGTAGTATAAATATGTCTTTCCGCGCATTTTCTCCCGTCTTGATTTTTCTCTCCTAACCAGCGAAAATGAATCATAAGAAAAGGTTGGGGAAATATTTTTAAATGGTTCGTGGAAGTTTTTATTCTTTATCATACTTATCGATGTTTTCCAGATAAAAAGTTCTAACATCGTCCACCAGCCTGCACACGAGTGGCTCTAAAGAACATATTTACCAGTCTTGACGAAAGGCTGGTTTTTTGTTGTTTTTCCTCACAAAAAGGCCTTTTCAAGTAGGTAAAACTTGTTTTTAAAGACATATTCTCCTGTCTTGAATTTCCCTAAGAATTACTGTTGGCCATTCCAAAATCGTCAAAAGGGCGGTCTTACTGGTATAATAGAGAGAATGGGAAGTTTTGAACGAGTAAAAGAAGAAATAAAAAAGATTTTACCCAATTCTCCTATTGAATTTGACCCAGTTCATTCTGAGCTTGTATTAAAGAATCTTTTAAAGCTAAAACCAGATGCAGATGAAGCATTTCAAATTGCTGCCTTAGGCCATGATATAGATAGGGCGGTGCATAAAATAACAGAGAAAGATTTGACTGATTTTTCAAAGATAGACGAATTTAAAAAACAGCATTCTTTGAGGTCAGCAAAAATAGTTGCAGATATCTTGAAGAAATATGGTTATGATGAAAAATTTGTTCAAAAGGTTAGTCACCTTATAGAAAACCATGAATTTGGGCTAGATGAAGATTCAAGGTTACTGATGGATGCAGATAGTTTGGCGTATTTTGAATATAATATTCCGTTTTATCTTAAAAGAAATGGCAGAGAACGAACAAAGGAAAAGATTAAGTTTATGTATATAAGAATGTCCGAAAAGACAAAGAGGGTGGTGGATAAGATGACTTTTGACGACGGAGAAATCGCTAAATTATTTAAAGAGACAATTTACGGACTATAATTAGCCGAAGCAAATTCTAACATCGTCTATCGCCCATGGTCATGAACCCAGAAGCTATAAAAAATTTCATTAAGCAAATTCATGAGCTTTGGGTTGTTCCAGAAATTGCACGCCGGAATTTTACTGAACCAATTTATGCTATCCTAATAGTTTTCAAGTCAGGAATTACAGAAGTGCTTTTCAACAGGGAAACGAGTCTTCATATCACGATCGACCCTTCTGTTGGAGGATTTCTAAGTCCTGGTGCACCGGTTACGGCAGAAGAACTTGCTAAGCATAAAATAAAAAGTATACGAGTTCCCGAGAAAATATTCGCTAATTATGGTTTTATCGCCGCGGTAACTATTAATCAAAACTGGACGGTTTATTTTAATTTTATCCCGAACAAAAAAGAGGCTCGTGAAAAGCTTGAACTTGCGGAAGAATTCATTAAAGCTGTTGAGACTGTGAATAATGAGAAGGTGAAGGCTTATAATTTGTTTCAAGCACTTGAACAGGCCGTACATGCTACTCTTCTAAATCATCCAGTACATGAGAGAAAGATTAGAAGCAATAAAAGTCACCAGTCAACCAAGGCTCTCGTCAACATCGAATCTAAAAGTGGAAATATACCGACGGAAATATCTAACCTGTTCAATGAGCTTTTTAAAAATAGATCAAAAATCTACACTTCTCAGGCTATCAGCCTAAATTTAACTAAGGAAAACATTGATCTCGTTAAAAGATATATAGAAATGCAGAAACGAATTATTGCCCAATAATAATTTACTATTCTAATATATATCAGATTATATCGAATTATATTGGTAAACCGTTATCTAGTACTGTAAACTTGTCTTTCTGCGCAAATTTTCCTGTCTTGCTTTTTCTCTCCCAAACAACGAAAATGAATACTGAAGAATAATTTTTAAGGTTTGTGGCGACTACTTATCCAGATCTCGTAGCTTCTCAATATAAAAAGTTCTAACATCGTCCACGAGCCTGCACAAGTAGGTTAAAATAGCGCGTGGAAGCATATTCACCAGTCTTGAATCTAAAAACCCGCCAATAAGGCGGTTTTTTTATTGTTTTTATTCACAAAAATAACCTTTCAAGTAGGTAAAACTTGTCTTGAAAGACATATCCTCCTGTCTTGAATTTTCTCAAGAATTAATATTAACCCCAATACTTATCAATAGTCCCTTGCATTTAATATTAAATATTTTAGAATTAAATATATATGAACTCTAAATCTTGTCTAACCACTAATCGAGAGAGAGAGAGAGAGAGAGAGAGAGAGAGAGAGAGAGAGTAAACATGGTTTCACCCTCATAGAACTTCTAATCGTGATAGG
>JBAZEU010000002.1:0-107198 GCA_041653755.1 Minisyncoccota bacterium | reverse complement strand
ACTGTCTCTACTCTTTTTGAGGAATTCTACTGGATTGAGAACTGTTAAGACGACGACGGCTAGAACTGCTACGATACCTATCACGATTAGAAGTTCTATGAGGGTGAAACCTTTAGATTTCATATATACATTAATTTTAATATATCGAGAGATTAATACAAGGAGAAAAGTGGGTAAATTATTATCTTATTTGGGCGTTAAATTTGTCGCTTAAAACCGAGTGGATTCTCGCCATTTTTTCATCAACTTCTTTATCGGTCAAAGTTCTATCTTTGTGCTGAAAAACTATCCGGAAAGTTAAACTCTTTTTATTCTCTTCAAAATGCTCTCCTTCGTATTCATCAATCAAATCAATATCATTTATTAATATGGGATCAACTGACTCAATCTCCTGCATAATATCTCCAATTCTCGCCGAACTTTTAACTAACACAGAGATATCTCTTGTCGCTGCCGGAAATTTAGATAACGGCTCGTATTCAAATTCTTCTTCAACGAATTCCAAAATTTTTTCTAAATTCATTTCCGCGATGTTGGCATTTTTTTCGTGTTCGGCCCAGCCGATTGTTTCGTTGTTGGAATAAATTTCAACCCTATCTTTCCCTTCACCGAAAGTGAAATCAACTAAACCAATTCTCTTAAACAACTCTTCTATCATGCCTTTTAATTCGGAAAATGTTTCTTGAACCTTTTTGTTTTTGTGACCGACCGCTAACCCTAAATATAATGTTTCTTTTACAGCATTTTTGTTTCCTGTAAAAACTTTTCCGATTTCAAAGATTTTAACTTCGTTAAGGAAACGAAAATTGTCAGTAATATTTTGCGCAAGAAGCGATATCAAACTCGGCCTAAGATATTTTTTATCTTCTGCGATAGGATTTAACAGTTCAACGCCGTTTTTTTGCGAAGAAAAAGAATAATTGTAAACCTCATCAAGACCAAGACCCATTAAAATATTTCTTATTTTATCTTTAAGAACTATTTCGTCTTCAAAACCAGACGGACTCAAGTGAACATACGGTGGCAAAGCCCTTAGATTGTTATATCCGATAATTCTGGCCACTTCTTCTGCCAAATCTTCAAAAATTTCAACATCAGTTCTAACTGGCGGAACCTCAACTAAAAATGAATCAGGCAACTTTGTTCTGCTATTAAGCACGATATTAAATCCAAGTCGCTTTAAAATATCGATAATTTTAGTCGCATCGCTTTTAACCCCGATAAGCTTATTAAACTTTTCCACGTCAAAGCGGATTACCTTTTTAGCGATTGATTTTGCCAACACGTCTATCATTTCACCCGGTTTTGCGTCAGCAATTTCCTCTAATAATTCCCTGCCTCTATTAATGGCCAAGACCGGCAAGACACTGCTTATGTTGTGAGAGAAACGAACAGCGGCATCCGTAACAAGACCAATCGCCTTATGCGTTTTATAAATATTAACGCCGTCAAAATTAGCAGCTTCTAGAATAATTCTTTTAGTATCTTTCGTAATTTCGGCTTTTTTGCCGCCTTTTATTCCTGCGATTGCTAAAGGATTTTTACTGTCGGCGATAACCAAAACATCGCTGTCTAATTTATACGCTTCGTTATCAAGAGTTATAATTTTCTCTCCTTTTTCAGCTCGCCTGATAATAATTGACCCTGAAGTCAGCTTGTCGTAATCGAAAGCATGCATCGGTTCACCGATTTCAAGCATCACATAGTTAGTAATGTCGACAATATTATTAATCGGACGAAGCCCGCAATTTTTAAGAATATCCTGCATCCATTTTGGCGACTGCCCGACTTTAACATTTTCAAAATATTGACCGATATAACGCGGACAAAGATTTTTATCCCTAATTGTTACGCTGAATTTTTTAGAATTTTTTACCGATTTCTGTAATTTTGTTTTTGGAAGCTTCAGCTCTAAATTTAGAATCGCAGATAATTCCTGCGCTAATCCAAAATGCGAAGCGGCGTCAGAAAAACGGTTAGGATAAATAGAAACGTCTATCGTGTCTTTGCCTAAATCAGCTGCCTCAAAAGCGTGCATATTTAACGCATCAATTACTTGCTGTTTATTTTTTAAACCCGGAACTAATTTTTTTAATAATGTGTAAGAAAATTTCATTTTAGAATTGCTTAATGAATCTTAAATCTCCGCTATGGAATAAACGAATATCAGGAACGCCGTATTTAATCATCGCTAATCTTTCCAAGCCCATGCCAAAAGCGAATCCGGTTAATTCGTAATGGTTATAGCCGACTGCTTCAAAAACGTTCGGATGAACCATGCCCGCGCCCATTACTTCAAGCCATTTGCCTTTTAGTTTTATATCAACCTCTACGCCCGGCTCAACAAACGGAAAATAACTTGGTCGAAAACGGAATTCAATTTTTTGGCCTTGGAAAAACTTTTTGAAAAATTCTTCGATTACGAATTTAAAATTAGCCAAAGAAATATTTTCGCCAACCATCAAACCCTCGACTTGATAAAAATTTGTTTCGTGCGAAGAATCAGTGGCCTCGTAACGAAAAACCTTGCCCGGAACAATAATTTGGAATGGCGGCTGATTTTTTTCCATGTAACGAATTTGAACAGGCGAAGTGTGGGTACGCAATAAAAGCTTAGAGTTCTTCAACCAAAATGTATTCCAACTGTCTCTGGCCGGATGATCTTTTGGGATATTCAGAGCATCAAAATTGTGAAATTCATCTTCTACTTCCGGCCCTTCCACCACTGAAAAATTCATTGAAGAAAAGATTTGGCGAATTTCTCTGTCAACTTTAGTCAAAAGATGAAGACGGCCTGTCTTTAGCTTTAAGCCGGGACGAGTAATATCAAAATTAGTTTGTAGTTTGTAGTTTGTAGTTTGTAGTTGTTCTGTTTTTCTGGTCAGCGATTCTTCAATTTCCTTTCGTAAAGCATTTGCTAGCGGGCCGGTTTCTCTTCTTTTTTCAACCGATAAATCTTTCAAAGAACGCAAAATTTCTGTCAGTTTCCCCTTCTGACGCCCAAGATATTTAATCCTAATATCTTCAACGGCCTTTTGGTCTTTTGCTTTTTCTAGGTCGTCTGAAAAAGATTTTTTTATTTCGTCTATGTTCATTGTTTTTGTGTCAGGGGTGGGAATCGAACCCACGACCTTGGCGTTATGAGTGCCACGCTCTAACCGACTGAGCTACCCTGACAGAATTGCGCGGGCGACCGGATTTGAACCGGCGATCTCCTCCGTGACAGGGAGGCGTGTTAGACCGGGCTACACCACACCCGCAACAACTTCATTCTAAGAGATTATCTAGGAAAATTCAAATAAATACTTGATTTATTATTAATTACGATGTAATGTTCTTGACATACTGGCATGTCAAGAAAAAGCATTTTAACAAAGAGACAGACGATCAAGCTCATTAAATTGTATAAAGACCCCAGTGTAAGAATGGAAAAACTTTGTAAAATTTTTCAGGTTAGCGACGACACAATTGTCAGGACGATAAAGAAAACAGATGTGTCACTTAGAAAAACTGTGGGTTTTTCTAATGAGAAAATAGCAATTGGAAAGGTGGTCTGTCGAGACACTATGCAAAAAACCTTACGCTAAGACGTTTTAAAGATAATAAATGTGCGTTTTGCGGCTATACAATCTCGGTTGATGTTCACCACTGGGATAAAAATAGCAAAAATAATAGTTCAAAAAATTTAGTTTTGTTATGCCCAAATCATCATCGAGAAGCCCATCTTGGAATATTAACTAAAGCTAGCTTACGAAATAGCAAATAAAATCGCGGGGTGGACCAACGGTAGGTCGGGAGGCTCATAATCTCCAGAAGCGGGTTCGACTCCCGCCCCCGCAACAAATTTATTATATCAATCCCCTTTCTGTAAAGAATTTTTTGTAAGCAGCAAGAGCGCGCCTTATATCCTCCGGGACTATCTCTATTTCCGGATCTTGAATAATCTGATTTTTCAAATCATGAGCCTCTAGAATCTCCCTTAAAGCAGAAACTTCAGCGCTTGTGATCTGGCTTAATTTATCGGCAACTGTTTTTCCTTTATGGCCGGAAATTTTTAATATTTCGTCTAAGATTTTGTCGGCCTCAATCAAGGCTAATCTTAATTGAGCCTCATCGTTTGTGCTCAATCTTTGTTCTATTTTTCGCCAAGCCCGAGAAGAAATTTCCGAAGAAAGATCCTCAGTTAAAATAAGCTTTCTGCTCAATAGCACCTCTTCCTTACGCATAGTATGCAAAGAAGAAACAACAAAGATAATTCCTATAGCCAAAGCGCCAGAAATTAATAAAGCAACGAATTGAACGGTAGAGAAAATACCCGAAAAGAAACTGACGATTGTTTCAAAAAAATTAGACATTGTTTTCGTATTGTTTACCGATACTTAAAATTTCGTCTTCGCAAAAAGCTTTGCCTATTAACTGAAATCCAACCGGCAAACCGCTTTCTTTTTTTACTGGGATTGAAATCGCCGGCAAACCGGCTAAATTAACCGGGATTGTGAATATGTCTGAAAGATACATTTCTAACGGGTCAGTTGTTTTCTCGCCGATTTTGAAAGCAGTAGTTGGAGCAACTGGCGCTAAAATTACGTCAACTCCGTTAGCTGATGGATCAAAGGCCTTTTCAAAATCTTCTTTTATTAAACGTCTGACCTTCTGCGCTTTTGCATAATAGGCGTCGTAATAACCGGATGATAAAACAAACGTTCCTAATATTATTCTTTTTTTAACCTCCGGGCCAAAACCCTCGCCCCGCTGATCAAAATATATTTCTTTTAAATTCGTTATTTTCTCTCCTTTAATTCGTGAATAACGCAAACCATCATATCGGGCTAAATTTGTACTGGCTTCAGCCGGCATAATAATATAGTAACACGCAACCGCGTATTTAGTATGGGGCAAGCTTATTTCTTTTATCTCAAAACCAAGCTTTTTGAAGCTTTTGATCGCTTCGTCAATGCCTCCGCTAACTTCCTTACTTAAACCGCCTTCCTGGAAATATTCTTTTGGGATTCCGATTGTGACACCTTGAATCTTGAATCTTGGATCTTGGATCTTGTGCTTAAAATCAACCGAAGTAGAATCAAGCGAATCAACCCCTTTGATCGCATTAAACAAAATTTCCGCGTCTTCAACAGTTTTTGTTATCGGCCCGATTTGATCAAGAGAAGAAGCCATCGCCATTAATCCAAAACGAGAAACGGCGCCGTAGGTCGGCTTTAATCCCACAACTCGGCAAAATCCTGCTGGTTGGCGGATTGAACCGCCCGTATCAGAACCTAACGCCGCCACGCACAAATCAGCCGCAACAGCCGCAGCCGAACCGCCCGAAGAACCGCCAGGCACTCTTTCTAAATCACGGGGATTATGAGTTATTTTGAACCCGGAATTTTCAGTGGACGAACCCATTGCGAATTCATCCAAATTTGTTTTTCCCAAAAAAACAGCATCAGCTTCTTTTAGTTTCTTGATAACCGTAGCATCGTAAGCGGCGCGGTAATGTTTTAAAATCTTCGAGGCCGCGGTAGCTGTTTCGTTCTCAATCAAAATATTATCCTTAATCGCTAAGGGAGCGCCCGCCAAAAAATTTATTTCTTTATCAGCCGATAAATCAGCATCAACTTTTTTTGCCTGGCTTATCGCGTCGGTTTTATCCAAACTTAAATAAGCGCCGATTTTTTCGTCTTCAGCCGCAATCTTTCGATAATAATCTTCTGCTATCTCCGCCGCTTTAAATTCCTTCTTTTGTAGTCCTTCGTGAAATTTTTTAATTGTCAGGTTTAACTCCATAAGTTTAAAGGGATTATTCGAACACTGGCGGTATTTTTAAATAATCGTCTTTATTCTCCAAAAATTGCTCGGTTAATTTTTCTTTTTTAAATTCATTTTTAGCTTCAGCACCCCTAAAAACGCTTTGTTTAATTGTCCCGCCGCTCAACGGCTTAATATTTTCGGTATCCACTTCTTTTAAAAGATTGAAATACTCCAAAATCTCTTCAAGATCTTTTAGAAGTTTTTGCTCTTCTTTCTCGTCTAATTTGATTCGCGACAATTCGGCTAAATGTTCTAAAGTTTTTTTGTTGATTAATTTGTCCATCTTTTGAGTATTATATTACCCTATTTTATCATCTCCAAAAAGCTTTCTTCGTCCAAAATTTTTATCCCCAATTTTTTCGCCTTCTCATGCTTAGAGCCAGGATCGCTACCTGCCACCACATAATCGGTTTGCTTGCTGACTGATTCTGAAATATCACCGCCTAAATCCCTAATTTTTTCTTTGGCCTGCTCACGGCTCATTGAGCTCAAAGAACCCGTCAGAACGAACACCTTAGCTTTTAGTTTTTGGCTTTTAGCTTTTAGCCGAGAAATTTCTATTTTTACCCCCGCTTTTTCTAATTTTTTTAAGAGTTCGACGCTCCTTGCTTCGCGAAACCAATTATAAATACTTTCAGAAACTTTCGGCCCGATATCGGGAATCTGTTGTAATTCTTCTAAGGAGATGTTTCTAAAAACCTTAATTAAATCAGTAATTCTTAATTCTGCATTCTCAATTCTTAATTTCTCTATTGCTTTTTTCGCAAGCAATAGAGACGTCTCTTCGCCAATATGCAAAATCCCCAAACCATAAATAAATCTCTCCAAGCTAACATTTTTTTTAGCTGCGACTTCTTTCACTATATTCTGGGCTGATTTCTCTCCGAATCTTTCAAGCACCGCAATATCCCCTTCTTTCAATTCAAAAATATCAGCCGCATCAGAAATTAAACCTTCGTCCAAAAATTTGTCTATAATTTTTTCTCCAAGACCTTCAATGTTAAATGCTTTTCGAGAAACAAAATGTTTCAATGATTCTATATGCCTTGCTCCGCACTGCGGATTAGAACAACGATAAATAACTCCGTCCTGAGAAATTTTCGAGCCGTCAACCGGACAAACTTTCGGCATTTTAAATTCTTTTTCTTTGCCGGTTCGTAATTCTTTTATAACCTTGGTTATTTTCGGAATTACGTCGCCAGCCCGGCTGACAATAACCGTATCCCCTATTTTTATTCCTAATCTTTGAATTTCATCATAATTATGGAGAGTGGCATGAGTAATCGTAATGCCGCCAACCTCAACCGGATTCAAAATCGCTACCGGTGTTAAAGCGCCAGTTCGGCCAACCTGAATCTTAATATCTTTCAAAATCGTTTCAGCTTCTTTGGGAGAAAATTTATAAGCAATGGCAGCCCGGGGAGCTTTGCCGATTACTCCGGCTTTTTCGAAAATCTCATTATTATCAACAATCACAACTATACCATCTACCTCGTAATTCAATTTTTCCCTATTTTTCTCCCAATAATCCCTAAATTTAAAAACCTCATCTAATGATTTACAGGTTTTATTATGCGGGTTGATTTTGAATCCCCACGACAAAAGAATTTTGTGTTTTTCTTCGTGAGTTGGTATTCGTTTTCCGATATCGCTAACGATGTCATATTGAAAGGAAAAAAGCTTTCTTGAAGCGATAATATCAGGGTCTAATTGACGAATTGAGCCAGCCGCCAAGTTTCGCGGATTAGCATAAGCTTTTTGATCCTTCCCCTGCTGTTCTCTATTAATCCTTTCAAACTCTTTCTTCGAGACAAACGCTTCACCCCGAACAATAAGTTGATCGGGTATGTCATAATGCCCTAATTTTTCCAGTTTTTGAGGTATATCAAAAATTGTCTTAAGATTTTGGGTAACATTTTCTCCGATAGCGCCATCTCCCCGAGTGGATCCCTCAACCAAAACACCTTTTTCATAAACCAGTTCTATCGCTAAGCCATCTATTTTTAATTCACAATAAAAAGATTCTTTTTGGAGGTTTTGGTCTAAATAATTTTCAATCCGTTTCAGCCAAGCTCTCATTTCTTCTTCTGAAAAAGCATCATTGAAAGAAAACATTTTCTTTTCATGAATAACTTTTTCAAATTTATCCAGCGGCTCTCCACCTATTTTTTGCGTTGGCGATTCTGAATTCATAAATTCCGGAAATTTGTTTTCTAGCTCTTCAAGCTCGTTTTTCAAAGTATCAAAAGCTGCGTCTGATATTTCAGAAACGTCAAAAGTATGATAAAGAGCCCTATGATAATCTATAAGTTTTCGTAATTTTTCTATACGTTCTTTTACCGCTGTATTGTTTTTCTCCATTACTGTTTAAGGAGTTGGTTGAGCTGGCGGCGTTGGCTGCAAGAAGAATCCAAGCGCACGATATATTTGCGAAGAATTGCCGACAGATTTAATGCTCAGAGAAGGATTTACCGGGTCTGTAACATCGCCCGTTATTGAAACTGTTACTTTAGCCCCGTTACTAAAATTTAAATCAGTGCCAGCGTTTGCTGGATCACATCTTTGCGCCGTACCCGTTATATTTGCACAATACAAAGCCCGTTCTATGCCAGCGTCAGCTGCCATAATTGCCTTAGTAGAATTTGCAATATCTGAAGATTGCCTAATTTGATAAGTCATTAATAAGCCACCTATAGCCGTAGCGCCTAAAAGCATGCCACCCAAAGCAAGAACAGTGATAAGCATAACCTGGCCAGAATCTTGTTTCATTATTTAAATTGTATCACTTTTTTTAAAAAAAATAAGGGGTCTCGGACGATGCTTTCGCAAAGTCGAGACCCCTTTATAGCGTACGAAACGCGGGAAATTATTTGTTAACTGCGACCAGAGTGAATGTAGACCCGAGGATCGTCTTCGTCTCGGTCTGCTGTACTTCTTCCCTTTGAAGGTTAGTGTATTTTACCGTAATCTTCAAAATTCTTTCGTTTTGAAGGATAAGCTTGTTCCCGTCTGATTTGACGACAAGTTCAAGCCCTAATCCTCCTTTTTCCGGGAAAAAGCACGCCTTATAATTTCCGTCTTCGCCTTTCTGGATAACATACCTCAGCCGACTGTAGTAATTATACCCAGTACTGTTTTGTACGAAACCATAGTTGTCTTTTGTAGTGAGCACTCCGATCTCGACAATGCCATCAGATCTAAATTTATAGATGGTGACGAGACCGTCGTCCTCAGAACTTATCCACTGCCATTTACCCAAAAGAGGGTTCTCGGCGGCAGAAACAGATGTTGCAACAGCAGAAGCAGGTGCAGCAGATGCGTTACCACTAACGGCCATGAAAATTGCCGTCAGAGCCACAACACAACCCAGCACAATCAATATCTTCTTCATACAACCTCCTATTATTAAAAAAGAAAAGAGCTAAAAATACGAAAACTACCCTACCTTGCTAATTTTTATATTATATTAAATCACCTTCCATTTGTCCAATGCTTTCATTATACACGCTTTCCCTTATAAATATAAAATTTTCTTGTAAAAAATAAGGCCTCGACGATGCTTGCGCAAAGTCGAGGCCCATCAATCTTTTTCGTCAAGGAGCCTTCGCTAAAACTTGCGGAGAAAATTCCCCACAAACCTCTTCTGCAATCTTACTAGCTTCTTCTTCTAACTCGCCCTCGCTTTCTAATATCTCTTGTCTTTGTTTCTCCGAGACATTCTTGAAAGCTTCATTACTTTCCGGGTACTTCTTCTGATATTTCACCTGGAGATAATGAGCTATCTCGTGGACTCTGGTAAACATTGAACAGCCATTTACGAGATATATGATATTGGCATAAGGATCGTAAAGACCATTGTCGTATACCAATTCATAATCTCCGGCGCTTTTTGCCTGAGCCAAAAGATCTTTCAATTCTTTAATAATTTCTTCTTGGCTTTTTTCTCCCATAGATTTCCAAAAGGGCGTGCCCTTAAAATCCCTTACCATCACTTTTACCGTAGCCTCTATAGCCCCATCCGGAGAGACCATTTCAATTTTCGGCAAAGGGATTTCGGGAACGAGCTGAATATTCATTTTTTCAGCTACCCGTTGAAAAATCTGTTGGTTATTAAGCGTTTTTTCTTCAGCCGCTAATACCAAACTAGAAGAAAACAAGAAAACAATAACCGCCAGAACTAAATTCCTGATTTTCATTCCGTCCTCCTTTTTGTTGTTTTGTTAAAAAACGAATGATTATTTTGTCTATAGCTTACATCCTTAATCTTGTTTTTGTATTATAGCAAATTATAACATTTTTGTCAATATAGACTATTTTGGTGCGAAACATGGGGGTTTGTCTTATTAATAGTCTTTTAGCTCAAAAAGAAAACGGCCCGAAATGGCCGTTTTCTTTTTGAGCTTATTATTAATTGATTAAGGAGTTAAAATGTCGCCAACGGCTGGCATCTTCATTCGTGCTTGAATCCAACAACCGCGCAAACAATCCTGAGACGGAAGAAGTCCTTGTGCCCTTAACCATGGGGTAATTAAGACAGAGCTTAGTACAAACCAAGCTATTGCCCAGAGAATAATAATTAATCCCTCTTTGCGGTAATTTCTTTCAAGCAATAAAGACAAGCCGTAAATTATTCCAAAAACCGGAGAAAAACCCAAAACGATTCCAATCCAAAACCATTTTTTGCCTAATTTAAATTTTTGTTCCATTTTCTTTAAATTTTATTATTTTCGACCTTGCTAATCTTAATTTTTACTGGCAACCGTCTCCACTTGGGTTAATCTCACAATAACCCGGTTTAAGAACTGTAACCGTAGTTGTTTTAGAAACCTGTCCGTTATTGCAGATTAAAGTATAAGTTGTGGTTTTATCAGGTTGCACCGGCGTACTTCCGCTTTGAGATACGTTCCCTACTGAAGGACTAATACTGCAATTACTAATATTAGCACAACTCCATGAAAGTGTTGATTTGGCAGGTTTGATAATCGTTGAAGGTGAAGCGGAGAAAGCACAAGTAGACGAACAAGTTGTTTTCACTGTGGCCGTGGTTAAAGTTTTAGTTCCGCTCGCCACAATAAGCGAAACAGAATAAAGGTAATTTTTGTCTTTCTGTAACCCCGTAGTATCAGTATAAGAAATTGCTGATTGAGATTGTTCTACGCTAAGATTTTCTTGTTTTTTGATCGAGGTTTGAGTCGTTCCTCCTTCTATTTGTCTAAAAAGTTCGTAACCAGTAACTTTTCCCGTTTTAGTAGAGTCAGGGACAATAGACAAACCGATACTGACAACTCCTTGGTTATCACAATTTGGTTGAGTAGAAATTTTTGCTTGAGATACTCCCAAGGGCAACGATGTGAGGTTACAATTCACCATACATAACCCAGAAGGCAAGGTGATAGATGCACCCCCGCCAGGAGCAAGCAAAGCACCGACGAAAATAACATCGCCCCAAGTTACACCTCCCATAATTATAAAACCGCTACCTGGTAAAATTATATTCACGGCCCAACCCACTAAGAACCCCAAAATGGCCAAAGCGCCACCACCATAAGTTGCACTCTTATAAGCATGACCATCCCACGCTGTTCCATCAGCTGTAAGATACATTCCTCTCACGCCAGCATACTTTTTGCACTCTTCAATAATCCCTCCATCACAATCTTTCCCTGATGCTTGCCAAGTGACACTAGCTACGACTTCATCAGGCGTAACCACTTGCATCAGGTTGGAAACACTCGATGCTTCTCCAATCTGTGTAACAGTTGGCTGACTAGAAGGTACAAATTTATAATCGCTCCAACCACCAGTACCGAACAACCCTCCTTCACCAAATTCCTCTTTTATAGTTTTTGTAGTTCCATCGGCTAAAACCAAAGAAGACTCTCCGTTAATAGATTCTCCTCCGCTCGGGCAAACCCTAGTAGACTCTTCATCGGATTCACCCCAACCCCTAATATTCCCCCAAGATCGTTCCTTCGTGCCACACGCCACAATTTCGCCAGTAGTTGTAGCAGTAGTTTGAGGAGTCGTTCTAATAGTATGCTCGGCCTCTAAGCCGCACCCGTTGCTAAATAGCTGCTGCCTTAATGCATCTTTTTGAATTCCAGTAGCGGTCTTGTACGTTTCAAAGATAGGGTTACAAACTGCTTTTTGTTCTTCGGTAACTTCTGGCAATTTCGTTATTTTAGAACCATGGAAAGTATTTGGTCCCTCAATGATAGTCTTCGTATATTGATAAGTAGGCGTAGTTACCTGGTAAGAAGAACAATCGGTGGAATTCGTTTGGCAATAATTAACTAGGCACTCTTTGACAGTGCCAGTCTTACACTGATCAGGGTCCCCGTCTGGGCAACAAGTGTTTGTTCCTCCCTTTCTCCCTGGATATAATTCTGTTTGAGCTTTATCACTTATTCTCCCACGCCAACTAGTTTTCAACTTATAATATGTAGCTGTTGTCTCGCTAACTTTCTTCTGCGAAAAAGATATTTGTGGCGAAACGCTAACCCACTGTAAAAAATTAAGATCGTTAGGAAAAAGCGTTTTCCAATTAGGCCAGCTTCTACTATCTTTTGACCAACTTATTGCAGGAAACTGCATTGAATACGTTTCGCCATGAGTGTCAGTTGAACACCAGCTCGTTTCTTGAGAATTTGGAAAACGAATTTCTTTCGTGCTAGGAGCTGCTAGCTCTTGTCCTTTAGGTTCAATAGCCCACTGACATTTATTCCATGAACTCATCGCTGAAGGTCCACCGCACAAAGCCAAAGCTTCCAATGGCACCATTTCTAAAATAAACGCCAGAGAAACGAATATAGTAAAGATTTTTATAAATTTATTATTATGCATATTTACTTTAATTTTAAACTGTTAATTTTAAATTTTTGGACCTTTGTAAAATTGATTATTTTAAATAAGTTTTTACTTATTTAAATTATATCACCTTTCTAAAAATCAACCAGAGGGATGTGGATAACTTATTCTGAATTTCTGGCACTAATCGTAGTTTGTAAGTCAGTGGCAACACCCTGAAGGCCTACCGCGCCTGTTGACGACACGGCTACTTCCAATAAAATTGTAACCCTCGCAGGAATAATAGGGATATTATTCGCGTCTACTCTGTTCAGAACGCAAAAGTTCATCCTTTTTATGTTTACATTAGAAGCGGTTATCGGCACCGGTACATTATTATTACTGCTTTCGCTTTTTAGTAAAGAACCGTTTTGAGCCCAATATCTTATTTGATCCCCCAAATAATTCGTAAAGGTGAGATTATTTAAAGTACTGCAGTTAGCTCCGCTTACCGGAAACCCTGTCCCAACTCTGATCTCTCGGGCCATTTGTTCAATAGCTAAAGAAGCGTTATCGTTGACCGCCATTAACGCCACGAGAATTCTTTGAGTTCTCATCGCCGAAATAAAACTGCCAACTGCGATTGTTATTATAATAATGAAAAGCGACATCGCCACTAAAAGCTCGATAAGAGTAAAGCCGTTTCGATGAGAATTATTTTTTATTTTTTGATTGATAATCATTTAGGTTAGGGCGCTGGATTTATTTTTCTCCAATTAAAAAAGTGATCTTCGGCATTTATTTCGTGACTTCCTCCTTTAATCTTCCACGAGACAATAGAATTGACCTTGATTTCATCGCAATCAGGGTTGCAAATATTTTGTATCTGAATCTTACGGGTAAAATTTGTGTCTTTGCCGGTTGAATAATTATAAAGGCCGGTGGCAGAATCAATTTTAATCTTTCTTGCCGAATAAGCGGTTAACGACATAGTATTATACTCAACCTCATATTCTCCGGTATTTGCCATTCCTTCATTCCATGGTCTCCCGCCCATAATATTGCTATCTATTAAGTTCTTAACTATCTCCACCCCTTCCATCGCTAAATTAGAACCAATATACTGGCTCGTAACGACAACGTTTAACCCCAAAGATCTGTTTAAAAGATTAACCATTCCAAGAACACCGACAGTAAAAATAGAAATCGCTACCGCCGCTTCAATTAATAATTGCCCACCCTCTTGGATCTTGGATCTTGAATCTTGAATCATATTTTTCTTAATATTCCCCATAGCATAGCGCCGATTTCTTCGGCTAATTTCATTACTTTATCATATTCATCTTTGAGAAGATATTCTTCTTCGAACGAAAAATCCAACAAATATTTAGATTCTTGAAGAGAGCCGTAAGAAATTTCTATAAAGTTTTTGTGAACCTTATCCCTAATTCTTGCGTATCCCTCTATGTAATTTAACATCACAGACATGGCCGACCGACGTAGCTGAGAAACCGACCCATACATTTCTTCTCTCGGGAAACCCTTGGTTAATTTATAGACCGAATGGATGTATTTGTCTATTTTATCTTTCAGTTTGTCGTGAAAATCGTTTTTTTTGTTTTCATGCTCCATGATCTATTTATGATCCATGATCTAAGATTTATGATATGTGTTTACTGCGTTGTTATTTGGCCAAAAGTATTAACGTCAACTTCTTTTTTGTTTTTACCGGAAGTATCCGATATATCGATTAGAAAAATTTTTGCTGGGTTATCGCTGGTGCCAGTCAGTATCACTTCAGGATCTGGCGGTATAAAAACAACATCCGAAAGGTTGGTTTGAAATTTCAACCGTTGATCAAGTGAATACTGTTCAAAAAGCTCACCACTGTCATATTTATTATTGTGATTGCCGCTAGTGCAGGATTGATTGGGGTCGGTTTTTAAGTCTTTAAAAATTAAAAAGTCCTTTCCGTCATTATTAAAATGAACGCCATAAGCGCAAGGCACATCGATTGAAGTTTGGGTAATCGGAGTTTTTGAAAACATTTGAACGCTTAAAAATTTTGTTCGGTTTAAAATTCCGACTACTTTCGCCTGATCGCGAAAAAGAGCAATTTGTTTTTCTCCGGTGTGGCTATAGACAATCATAATCGCGGCCAGCATTACCGTTACCAGAGCAACGACTAAAGTTTCAATAAGAGTAAATCCCCCCTCTTGAATTTTGGATCTTGGATCATGAATCATATAAAATTCATTTTATATATAATTTATTAATTCTATAAGAATAGTCTAAAGTAACCGTTTAAGATCTGAAAACCGAAGAAAAAAAGTAAGGTTGCGCCTAATACCAAAAATGGTCCGAATGGTATCGCTTCTTTCATCTTTTTCTTTTTGAAGATTATCAAAATTATACCAACTAATCCTCCTATCAAAAAGGACAACATAAAAGAAATCAAAACGTTCGGCCAGCCCAAAATAAGCCCTAAAGCGCCAGCCAGCTTAAAATCGCCCCAGCCCATTCCTCTGCCTTTTGAAACAAAGATAATCAACCCGAAAATGAATAAGCCAAAAACCAGGCCAAGCAGATGATTTACCCAGATACTATTGGTAAAAGTCAAAAGATTGGAATAATAACCAAGAAACGAACTTGGAACTTGAAACTTGGAACATAAAACATAAAACTTTGAAACTACTAAAATGATACCCAAAATAGCCAACGACACGTTTATAGAATCGGGAATTATATAATGACGGAAATCGATGACGCTCAATAATAAAAACAATTCAAAAATTATTACCCAAATAACACTAGCCGCCAAGCTATAGCCATTAGCCATTAGCGTATACGGAACAAAAACAAAAATTAAACCGGATAAAATTTCTACGATTGGATATTGCCAAGAAATTCTTTTTTTGCAGGATAAACATCTTCCCCGTAAAAAAATAAAACTTAAAACTGGTATTAGTTCATACCAGTTAAGTTGTTTTCGACAACTAAGGCAATGTGAGCGGCCGCCGATTATTTTTGAATCAAAGAGTTTTTGGCCCGGGCTAAATCTTATAGAAACGACATTTAAAAAACTCCCTATGATCAGGCCAAAAATAAAAAGAAAAAAATACATTTAACAGTTTAAAGTTAAAGCGTTTGACAATACTTATTGGTAACAGCTGCGCCGCTACTGCAAGCAGGATTGGCTGGAGTACCCACTAACGATGGAGAACATGGGACATTCGCGCTCTGCTTGAGAGCTGAATTATTAGTGTCTTCAAGATAAGCAGCTAGAGCATATTGCGTTTGATCAACAGTGCAATAAGCATAGTTCCATCCTCCTGCATTTAAAGGATCGTTAGGGACATTGTTTATCCCTAATCCAGCGCCCGCACCCGATAACGCAGTCACTATTGATTGCCAATTGCCGTTGGGTGGGTATTGCCCCTTACTTTGAAAATATAATTCTAACCCAGTTTGAACCTGTCTTAAATCGGCAACTCTTCTGGCGTCACGCCCCTGCTTTCTGGCTCCGTTCAAGCCAACCAAAATTAAGCTTGATAAAATACCAATGATCGCAATAACTACTAGAATTTCGATTAAAGTAAAACCCCTCTCTCGAATCTTGAATCTTAAATCTTGAATCATAAAATTTAATTTATTTTTTAAAAATATTATTCGACCCTTTAAATTTATTTTTTGTTATTAATAATGATTCACGATCCATGATATATGATCAATGAACATTATTGTATCACCTGACTTAAATTATATATCGGCATAAGCACTGAAGCAAACAAAAGCGCAATGCATCCTCCAATAATAACAATTAATAAAGGTTGAATAAGCTCCACCAAGCTTGCAACGGTATCGTCAACTTCTCTGGAGTAAAAATTAGATATTCTCATTAAAAGATCGTCCATCCGGCCGGTGCCTTCTCCGACAGCGATCATCTGTGAAACTAACGGAGGAAAATAATTTTCGTATCGAGACAAAAAAGAAGAAAGCATTTCGCCACGCCTGATGTTATCCGCCGCCTCGTGAAGAATTTCACTGTAAATTGCGCTGCCGATTGTGTGCGCCGATATTTCGATGGCTTGAGCAATCGGTACTCCACCTTTTACTAAAATACTGGTTGCCGAAGCGAATCTGGCGGTATAAATTTTTCTAAATAAAACCCCGAAAACCGGAGATCTTAAAAGCAGCTCTTGAGAAACGCCCTTGCCTTCAGGAGTTCGCAAATATTCTCTGGCCAAAACCGCAAACAGAGCAATAATGACCAAAACTACTATCCACCATTGTTTCAAAAAATCACCGGACGATAAAAGAAGATTGGTTAAAACCGGCAATTTAGTGCCTGATTCTTCAAAAATCGGTTTTATTTGAGGAAAAACAAACGTTACCATTATTGCGCCAATTACTAAAAACAAAACTACGACTACGGCAGGGTAAATTAAAGCGTTTCTAATTCGATTTCTAATGGTCAAATCCTTTTCCAAATAATCAGCCAAGAAATTCATTGCTTCGTCCAAACGGCCGGTTAATTCCGCGGACCTGATCATTGAAATATAAAATTCTGAAAAAACATCAGAGCGCTTTTCCATCGCCTGGGATAAACTCAAACCGCCATTAATATCGTTGGAAATATCGAAAACCGCTTCCTTCAAATAAGGATTTTTTGTTTGCTTGTTTAAAGCTCTTAAAGAATCACTGATAGAGATATCGGCCTCCATCAAAGTAGCGAATTGCCGAGTAAAAATTACCAAATCCTGATATCTTACTTTTTTCAGGATCTTCGAAAGACGATCAAAAAAATTTTCTTTTTCAGCGCTTTCTAAGCTTAAAACAAAAAGCTCGTGGGAAGTTAAAATTCCTGCCGCCGCATCTTTGCTTACCGCTTCAACAAAACCAACCTGCAATTCCCCTTCTTTGCTCCGTGCTTGATAACGAAACTTCATAGAAATTTATCTTATAAATTTTATATAGTTAGTTAATTCTACGATCTTTCAATTAAAATTCTTAGTTCGGCCGGGTTTAATGAATATAATTCTGCCTCGTCCATGGAAATTTCTTTTCTTTTAACCAAGTCAGCCAACGAACGATTCAAAGTAATCATCCCTTCCTGGCTGCTAGTTTCGATAACCAAATCAATCTGATAAATTTTTCTTTCTCGAATAAGATTTTTGATTGCCGGATTGGAAATCATGATTTCGCATGCCGGAACGCGACCGCCTTCAATTTTAGGAATTAATCTTTCGGAAACAACACCTAAAAGAACCGCAGCTAATTGAGAAGCAACCTGATCCTGCTGTTCAGCCGGGAAACTATCAATAATTCTGTCTATGGTTTGAGAAGCGGAATTAGTATGAAGCGTTGAAAAAACCAAATGACCGGTTTCCGCGGCCGTTAAAGCGGTGGAAATTGATTCTTTATCTCGCATTTCACCGATCATTATCGCGTCTGGATCCTGACGCAAAATTGATTTCAGCGCTCTATGAAAATGGATAGTATCGGTTCTAACTTCTCTTTGAGAAATGATGCTTTTGTCTTGGATGAACAGATATTCGATTGGATCTTCAACGGTAATAATATGGTCTGTCCTAGTATGATTTATTTCATCGACTAAAGCGGCAAGAGTGGTTGACTTACCGTGGCCAGCCGGGCCGACCATCAAAACAAAACCCTGATTGGTCTTTGTGAAATCATGAAGAACCGGCGGCAAACCAAGCTCTTCCAAAGTTCTGATTTTATTCGGAATTGTTCTTAGCGCCGCTGCCATAAATCCTCTTTGGAAATAAGCGTTGGCTCTGAAACGGGCCTTATCCTCAAAAACATACGCGAAATCGATTTCTTTTTCTCTTATCAATTCCTCTTGTTGGGCAGGAGTCAAAAGCTCAAAAATTAATCCTTGAACCGCTTCCGGAGAAAGAATTTCTTCTTTTTGAAGAGGCACCAATTTCCCGTCGATTCTTAGGGTCGGACGCCTACCAACAGCTAAATGAATATCCGAAGCGTTTTGCTGGGCAGTAATTAATAATAAATCGTTTAATTTTTGTTTATATTCCATAGCTTAATTGTATAAATTTTAAAGCGTTAGCGCAATATAATTTATTATTGATTGGTTTCTCTCAATACTTCTTCCATAGTAAGCATGCCATCAAGCGCTTTCAGAATTCCATCTTGACGCAATGTTATCATTCCTTGATGAACAGATTCTTCCAAAATTTTACCTTCAGTCGGGCCTGAGACAACAATTTTTTCCAACTCCGGAGTCATGTCTAAAATTTCGAATAAAGCGATCCGACCGCTAAACCCTTTATTTTTGCAAGCGGAGCATCCAACGCTATGATAAATTTCGTACGGCGAATGATATTTTATTTCTTTCTTTACTTCTTCTGGAAGCTTGGCAATCTCTTCTTTTATAATGTTTTGAACTTCCGCTGAAGCCGTTTCTTTTTTCTTGCATTGCTGGCAGAGCCGAGGAACAATTCTTTGAGCCACCATCAAGTTAATAGCCGAGGGCAACAGAAACGGTTCAACTTTCATGTCAATTAATCTTGAGATAACCCCGACAGCATTATTCGTATGGAGGGTTGAAAGAACGATGTGGCCGGTTAAAGCGGCGTGAATCGCAAGCCCAGCTGTTTCATTGTCGCGAATTTCACCCACCATAATAATATCCGGATCTTGCCTCAAAATTTGTCGCAATCCCGAAGCGAAGTCATAACCGATTTCCGGACGCACTTGAGATTGATTTAGCCCTTCAATATAATATTCAACCGGATCTTCAAGCGAAATGATATTAACATTCTCTTTGTTTAAAATCTGCATGATTGCGTAAAGAGTGGTGGTTTTACCGGAACCGGTTGGACCAGTAAGCAAAATCATTCCGTACGGTCTTTGAATCCCCTCTTGAACAACCTTTAAATTTCTGCCCATTAATCCCAATTCAGTCAATCCTTTTAACCCTACGGCCGAGTCCAAGACACGCAAAGCAACTTTTTCGCCCATTGGCGTTGGAAAAGTAGAAACCCTGAAATCAATATCACGGCCCAAAAGCATTGTTCTAAAACGGCCATCTTGCGGAATACGCGTTTCGTCGATTTTTAGATCGGATAAAACTTTAATACGAGAAACAATTGACTGGCTTAATTCGAGTGGAAAAGAAGAAACTTCCTGCAAATCGCCGTCTATCCTGAACCTAATTCGGCCTCTATTCCTCTCTGGCTCGATATGAATATCAGAAGCATTCCCCTGAACCGCTTCTTTCAACGTTGAAGCAACCAATTTTATGATTGGCGCTTCTTCCGCTACCGTCATCCCTTCTTCTAATTTAGTGACTCTTTGCGTGGGGCTAAGACCTTTGCCCGGTTCTATTTTTATCGCCCGAAGAGCTTCCACAACTTCGGATTTATACGGAAAAATTTTTCTCAGGACGTTTTCAAAATCCGAATGCGTCACAAGATACGCTCCTAAATTTACGCCTTCTTTGTTAGCAATAAATTTTAAAGCGTCTTGAACTTTCGGATTTTCCGGATAAACCATTCCAACTATCAAAAGATTGCCAGATAAAGAAAGTGGAATAACTTTATAGTTTTTTATCGTCTCTTGAGGAATCTTCTTAATTAAATTTTCGTCAATCTCATCGGGTTTTACTTTTTTAAAAGGAATATTTAAAAGCCGGCTTTTCGTTTTAGCCAGCACTTCATCGTTGATCAATTTCCGGTCAACAATCACTTCTTCAACATCTTTCTTCTCTGAAAAAGCATCTTCAAGAATTTTTTTACCAGTTGCTTCGTCAAAAAGATTTTGTTTTAAAAGCTCTTGGACTAAAGTTCTATTGTCCATTTTTAGAAACTGTCACTATCTTTTTATTTTGTGAAAGGATTTGCTTTCCCGATAAAACTTTCTGAAGGCAATGCCAAAGTAGCATATTCTTTCAGCGACTGATAAAGCTGATTTTTTGCGATTGCCTGTATCTGCGACTGAATTTGAAGTTGAGAAATTTGGTTATTAACGTTTAATTGCGGAGAAGAAATTTGTTCAAGTAAAGGAGTTTTTGAAAAGAATAAAAGATAAGCGGTTATCCCGACGATTATTATAAAAACAATCAGCATAAGACCAGCGAACCAGTTTATACCCTTTTTCTCTTTTGCTTCGATGACAATAGCCATAATAAAATTTTACTTGCTTAGATAATACGTGTCGACCCCGATGTCAAAATTAAAACTATTAGAGGTTTTTTCGTTAACTCTTTCAACCTTAAGCGCGCTTAAATCAAAAATTCTGACATTTGTCTCAATTTTGCTCAATAAATCGTTTAGGGCTCCATAACTGCCAACGGCTTTCAAGGTGAACCTTACCGTTCCAATGCCTTTCATTAAAGTATTCTCTTCTCCCGCTGGCACGACTGGCGGCTCCGAAACAGTGACTGTTTCTATATTAACGCCGTTATTAGAAGCCAGATTAGTAAGCTGATAAAGCGCTGAAGCTAATGCCTGGTCCTGAGGCAAGGTTAAAGAAATTTTATTTTGTAATTCGCCGAGATTTTTATAGCTCGAAAGCATTTCTTGAACCTGATCAAAAGTAATTTGCGCTTCTTTTATGGTTTTTTCCCGGCTACTAACTTCAGCTCTTTTCTCGGCAATCGTTTTATAAGCGGGTCTTATAAAACTAGTGAACACCACCAAAGCTCCGATGATAAAAACGGCTGACATAAAAATGCTCAATAACCTTTTTGTTGAATGCTTCATTGTTGAGTTGAAGTTGAATTAGGGATAGTAGAAGTGGGGGTAGAAATAGAAACAGAATCAGGCGCAGAAACGGACAAGGAAGCCGGAGCTTCTCTGAATAAACTGTCTTGCATGGTTAAAACGGCGTCAAAATTAATCCCTCCTTGATCGCTTTTGGAAGAATTTTTAAAACTGACATTTTCCACTAATTCATTTTGTCTAAAAATTTCAAGTTGTTGGGCTAAGGCCTCGTAAGTCGGAACAACGCCGGAAAGCTTTAATTCTTTTCGCGCCGAATCTAAGCTTAGACTCGTGTAGGTTAGTGTCTTCAATGAAGTTTCTTCCAAAAACTTCAAAGCATTCGAACCAAAAATATGTTTCTTCGTTAGAATATTAATATCTGCGATTTGAGAATAAAACTTTATAAATTCATCAACTTGGCCCTGATTTAACGACTGGTTCAAAGAAGTAATCTGCGCATCAAGGGTTTGAGTTTTTTTATTAAGATACGGCTCGTAGCCAAATTTTATTCCCAGAACGATAACCACCATCAACCCGAAAATAAAAATGGTAAGAACTAAAAGACGCCAAGGCCAGCCCACTTCTAACTCTTCGGGCCTTTGGAGTTGTTCTTCGATAAGAGTTCTTGGATATTCCATTTTAATTATTTTAAGAATTCTTTTACGCCAAGTCCGATGGCGATGGCAAAACTAGTACCTATCTCTCTTGCCATTGGCTCAATTTCCAAGGGATAATTAGTTTTCGACAAAGCGTTTCCAATTTCTACTTCCAGATCGGTTTCTTTTTCAAAATATTTTTCGATTCCCAATAAATTCGCTCCGCCGCCAGCCAGAATAATTTTTTTGATGTTTCCTCCGTAACTGTTAAGCGCTCTTCTTGCTTCTTCTATTATAGCATCAAGGAAAGGAAGTGTTAATGTGGATAACTCATATTCGCCGCCGCTTGCTAAAAGCCCCTTGCTTTTCTTCAATTCTTCCGCCCTCCTGACATCAATGCCCAAACCGTTAGCAATCGCTCTGGTTAACGACGCGCCAGCATAATCACTAGCATTATTATATCTGAGATGACCGTTCTCGACAATAATGACATTAGTCGAATAGCAACCAATATCCATTATAAGAATGGGGTCTTTATCGCTTGCATCAGCCAGAGCTCTTGCCAAACTCAATCCTTCTATTTCCAACGCTTTCAGCTTAAGCCCGGCTAATTTAAAAATGCTTTGATATTTAACAATTTGTTCTTTCGGAATAGAAATTAAAAGTATCTGTTGTTTTCTCCCTTCTTCGGTTTCTTTCTCTCCCACTTTCATCCATTCAATTTCCACTTCTGAAACCGGCAAAGGAAGATATTGCTTAATTTGAAATCCCATTGCTTTATGGGTGTCGGCTTCCGGCATCAAAGGCAAATCAAAAAAAGTCACAAATGAAGAAAAAGAAGGAATGGAAGCGATTACATCTTTCGTCTGTATTTTTGTCTGTCTTAAAAGTTCTTTCAACGCATCGGCAACTTGTTTTTCCGAAAGTTTAAGAGAACTGGTTTGAATCGCTTCATTCGGACGCTCTAAATGCATTGAAGTTTCTAAAATCCCGTAATTTAAAAGTTGCGGTTTCGGAGAACCATTCTTGATTTCTGTAAGCTTAATAGAAGCAGTTCCGATATCAACACCTAAGACATTTTTTGAACCGAAAACATTAAACATCTGTGATAATATTATACTATGCTTGCGTTTTTAATTAAAGCGAAAGACCTTGCTTTAGATATTCTTTTTCCACCGATTTGTGCTAATTGCCAAAAACCCCTTGAAAAAAATCAAAGTTCCGTCTGTGAAGAATGTATCGCTAAAATTCATTTGAATAACACTTTGTTTTGTCCGGTTTGCCGGGCACGTCTGGCGGAAAATAAAAAAATCTGCCATTTTGATTGTCCATATTTGTTAGGCGCATCTGGAAACTACGATGACCCAATACTCCAAAATTTAATTCAGTCGTTTAAATACAAGGGTATAAAATCTCTCTCTTCAGTTCTAACTGATTTATTAATCCGATATCTTGGTTATTTGTCATTAGTTATTGATCGCTCGTCATTTGTTATAGTCCCCGTTCCGCTCTTTTCTCGTCGTGAAAAAGAACGCGGGTTTAATCAATCAAAATTAATTGCTAAAAATTTGGCAGAAAAATTAAATTTAGAATTCTGCGATGCGCTTTTACGCGTTAAAGCGACAAAGTCTCAAGCTCAAACGAGAGACAGCGAAGAAAGGGCTAAAAATGTTGAAGGATGTTTCGAAATTATTAACCCGGAATTTATCAAAGACCGCAATATTATTTTAATTGACGATGTTTTTACCTCCGGTGCAACAATCAACGAAGCGGTAAAAATTCTGAAACAAAACAACGCCAAAAAAATATTGGCGCTGGTAACTGCAAAAGCTTAAATAACAACTATTGGATATTATCGTCTAGCTTTCGCACAATACAACAACGCACCTGGGATTATTTGTTCTTTATCTTTTAGTTCTTCCTCTCCATATTCATTTATTCCGCTTAAATCAAAAAATTTAAAAAATAGTGGTGAGAAATAATCACGAAGAGTATGTGGCGGGAAAGAAACTTTTACTTCATTATCGTATAACTTAATCGTGACTAATCCCTGATTCTTATTTTCCTCTCTTAATAAATAAATTAAGTCGAATGCTGGATGACTTACAATTTGAAAGAGTTGTCCGCCAGGGATAAGAACTCTATATATTTCTTGATAGGCTTTATCAAGTTGTTTTAGGTAATGGAGAGAGAATCTCCCAAATATGGTATCAAAAGAATGATCTGGAAACGGAATATTTTCGTATTCGCCAATTTGAATATTGCCAGGTTTTTTGACTCTCTGCTTAGAAAACCCAACCATGACTTCTGATGGATCGATACCATATACATCCGCTCCTTTTCCCTCAAAAATCTTAAGATCAACTCCCCCGCCACATCCAACATCGAGAATCTTTTTACCTCTTATATCACCAACTATGTTAGCAACAATGTCCCGACCTAAATCTTTTCTTTCGCTAAAAAAGGAATCTTGTCCTTCGATATATTCATTACCAATTTTGTTGTATTGATATTTTGTTTGATCCATATAAATAATTATTTTTTGTAATTTTTGCGGAAGGTAGAGGATTTGAACCTCTGAGGGGATTTCTCCCCAACCCTGCCTGCCGGCAGGCAGGCGCATTTTCCCCGATTTGTTCCCGCCATAGGCGGGATAACAAATCGCAATCCCGTGCAAAGCGGTGGGGGTGAGATTTGAACTCACGATACCCTTTCGAGTATGCCGCATTTCGAGTGCGGTGCCTTCAACCGGACTCAGCCACCCCACCGCTTTATTCGGGACGAGTGCGACTCGTTTAAACCCTTGTCCGCCGATTGGCGGAATTCTACCAACCTTCCATCTGTGCCCTCGCGAGGAATCGGACCTCGATCTATCCCTTAGGACGGGACTATTCTAATCCATTGAACTACGAGGGCATTCTTAAAAATCTTATAATTTCTAGTTAAATTAATCAAACTAATATTTACCATTGAACATGGTTAATATTAGGAGTACAATAAGGTTAATGGATAAAAATGAAATCAAAAACACTGTTCAACTCTTAAGAAGAAAAGGTTTTACTTTCCAAGAGATAGAAAGAACTATCAAAATTGCCATTCCAAAGAGCACTCTCTCTATGTGGTGTAAAAATATAAAGATGCCCAATTTTTATTATAAAAAGGTAAAAGAGCTAAATAGAATCAATTTGGCTACTGGCAGAAAAATAGGCAGACAGAAAAGAGAAAAACAATTTAAAAATTTTCTAAAGGGCATAAAAAGCAAAAATCGTTCCTTAGTTAAAAAATTCGACAAAGATATCGATGTTAAAAAAATTGCTCTCGCGATCCTTTATCTCGGAGAAGGCGCTAAATGGAAAGGCCATCGCGGTTTGACACTCGGCAGTTCTGATCCGATCATTATAAAGCTTTATATAAAACTTCTTAAAAATGTCTATAGAATACCGCAATCTTCTTTACGAGCTAGGGTCTCACATCGCGCAGATCAAAACTTAAAAAACTTATTAACTTTCTGGTCAAAAATTACTGGGCTGAACAGAGATCAATTCTATAAATCAAAACCTGACCCGAGAACTATCGGGAAACCAACAAAAAATAAAGGTTATAAAGGAGTTTGCGTGATTTCTTGCGCTGGTACAAAAATTCAATTAGAATTGGAAGAAATTCCAAAGATGTTCTAATTCCGGGCCTATAGTAAAATGGTATTACGTGTGCATGGCATGCACAAAGCCGGGGTTCGATTCCCCGTAGGTCCACTAAATCCACTTTAAAATATCCATATCTACGTATATCTATGCCAACAGTAAATATCTTCTATAAAGATTCGAAACAAGAGCCAACGCTACAATCCTTAGTAGGTGGACTTAAAGATTACGTCGCCAAAGAATTAACCTGCGGAGATATTAAGTTGGAGCTCAACGAGGTAAGCGTTCGTTTTATTAAGGTTACTGGCGGTGAAATGATTAGTGCTGTAGAGATTGAAATAACTGCACATTTTTTTGCGGAGCGAGTAAAAAAACAGGATGAAATTTGTCTAAGAATTATGGACTATATTCATAAAGAAAAACCTTCACTGGGAAAAGTTAAGGTTTGGCTGCAACTTTCTGAATTGGGCCATAGCTGGAAGGAATAATTATCCCAGAGAGCCAGCTCAAAGCTGGCTTTTTTATTTAACCAAGAAATTTATTTCTGATACACGATCTTAGCGATATGATGGGTATGTTTCCCAACTGGCGGATGGTCATCTTCTTTTGTGTAATATTCTATCACTGGTTCTTGAGGAAATAATTTTAAAAATTCAGGAGTAACAAATTCTTCAAAAGTTAAAATGTAAAAAATTCCTTCTGGTTTTAGGTTTTTTAAGTAATGCTCTATTACTTTCAACCTCTTCTCCGACTCTAAAAAATGTAAGCTAAAATTTGCGATAACGCCATCGAACTTATCGTCAACTAACGTTTCTAACTTTTGTTGGATAAATATTAAATTAGGGTGTTGAAATTTAAGGTTGTTAGCTTCGTCAACTGCAATTACTTTATATCCCCTCTCCGCCAAAAAATAACTGTCAGCTCCGTGGCCACAGCCCAAATCTATTATCAAACCAGTGTTCTTTTTAAAATACTTATTCCAATCTTCTCTCGGTTTTAGTTCTGAAATTACTTTCGATAGCATAGAATTTATTTAATTAAAAAATATTTTATTTCGCAGATAATCGCCAAGATGAAAACTAAGGCCAGAATTGATGTTAAGGTTTTGGCTTTTTTTGTTCTTCTAAGCCTCTGATACATTAAACAAATCAAAATTCCGTCTAATGAAAGCACAATGCCTCCGACAAAACCGATGACTTGAATAAAATTTTTAAATCCGATAAAGAAAAAAGCTAAAGGAACAAAGCAAGCGATAAACCATGAAAGAATCTCCGGAATTTTCAAATCGTATTTAAAAATCTTTTTCAAAGTAAGCCCGATTGAAATGAAAGAAGTAAATGTGGCTATAATTCCGAACAAAAATCCGACGATCAAAGCGTCTCTGGTCAAAAACATTTTAAGTCCGCTCAAAGCGTCTGGCGTGACATATCTCCCACAGATACCGTAAACAACAATAATAAAAACCAAATAAACGACCAACGCCGTTAAAATTCCAGCTGGAATGACTTTTTTCAATTGCTGTTTATTGTCTTTAAGTTGTTCTTCCATTTCCGGAACAACCGATATTCCCCAAAAAGAAAAAAGAATCGGGCCAAAAGCCAAAAATAAATTATGAACATTAAATGATTGGCTATGAACCATAAATAGATTGCTCACATCAAAAACCGGCAGGCCTTTTATAAAAATAAAGACTAGAGCAACAATAAATAAAACCAAACCCCATAATTCAATTTTCTCTACTATTCTGATGCCTGAAAAAATCAGCGCTGCTCCAATGAAAAAATAAATAAGAATATAAATTGTGTAGCTGCCGCCAAAAACTGGAGAAAAAATATTGGCTAAAAATTCTCCACCGATAATCAAATAAGCCAGCATCGCTCCAAGCATCCCTATGGTAGATGTTAAAAAACCAATTTTCTTCCAGTTTTTCCCTAAATAAAAACCAACGAACCCGGGAAATCTCGAATAATCCGGCGCTTTCAAAACTAACCTGCTAAAAATTAGATGAATTATAATGGCTATCGCGGCCATCGCGAAAAGATAAACGACCATCGTCCAAAAACCCAACCTTGAAGCAAGATAAGGCAAAGAAAAAAATCCAACACCTATCATCGTGCTGGCAAAAGTCGCAAAAGAAAGAATTGTTTTTTTCATTGGCGGGCACGATTGCCGGAACTTTGAACCAAAAAGGTGGCTTAAGTTCGAGGTTATTGATAAAAGTATACAGGAATTACGGCTTTATTTATTTGCAATAGAATAGTTGATCGACAGGGGGAGGGAGCTGGGGAAATTCTTTTGCCTGTGATGTAATAACAATCGTTGCTCGTACGTGTGTCAATAAATCCCGATCTATCGTGTTATTTTCCCAGTCAGTCAGACTTTTTAAGTCGGCTTTAATATTATTAGCCTCAATGCTCCACGTTGTGCTATCAGGATCTCCTTCCTCGCGCACGCACGTATGAGCATATTTGACATTGCCTTTTGTCCATACCCCGCAATCTAATTTAATATTAGGATCTATATTGTTTCCGGAAGTATCAACAACTAAAATCAAATCTAATTCGTAACCAACGTGTGCGCTGACGGTTCCTGCTGCTGCCATATTGATAAATCCTTGAGTAGGGGGAGAAGGAGCAATATTAGGAATCAAACTAAGAATGTTACACTCCGTTGAAGTTATACTTACGCTTTCCTCCCCTCCTTGAACATTTGAATTTCCGACATTATTACTTGCCGGATTCTGGGAGCGCTGTGATTGAAAATAGAATGCCCCGACCGAAAAAATAATAATGAACAGCAGCGGAATGAAGACCCGTAATTTAAATTTCATTTTTTAAACTTATTTTTTAATTACTATGCTAATATTTAGACCACTTTATTATATCATTTTAAACATTATGTACAAAAACAGATTTTAACTTCCTCACGCTTATAAATCCTTTTTGGCTCATAATTACATCAAGAGCTCATCAACCGAAACACCGAGAGCTTTCGCTATCCTCCTGGCGGAGGCGAGAGGATTCGAACCTCTGATACCATTTCTGGTATAACGGTTTTCAAGACCGTCCCATTCAACCACTCTGGCACGCCTCCCGATGTGGACCCAGGCAGAATCGGACTGCCGTCTCCTCATTGCAAATGAGGTGTTCTACCACTTAACTATGGGCCCAAACTCAAAAACTAGGAGTTAATATATCAAACTTTTTTTACTTAGCCAACCTCAGCTTGATAAAGAATTTTGAACCTTTATCCTTGCCGTCCGACTCTGCTCCAATCTCTCCGTGATGAGCGTCAACAAAAAGTTTTACGACATAAAGACCCAAACCGAAACCGGACAAAACTTCTTCTCCGCCTCTTTCAAATTTATTAAACAGTTTAGGTAGAATATCTCTTTCGATTCCCCTGCCGCTGTCTAAGACCTCAAAAATGGCCCAATCGTTATCGATGGAAAGTTTTGCTTTTATAAAACCCGAGTCGGTAAATTTTACCGCGTTATCCAAAAGATTGATAACACATTGATAGAGCTTAATTTCATCAGCCATGACAAAAACCTCTTTAGGCTCCAAATCAAGCTCAAAATTCAAACCTTTTTCTTTGGTCAAAACTTGAATTCTCTCGGCCGCTTCCTCAACCATCTTTTTCAGATCAATTTTCTTGAATTCATATTCTAAGGTACCGCTTTCCACTCGTTGAGTATCCAAGATATTATTAACCATCAAGAAAAGACGATCGCTGGTTTGCTTAATCTTCACAGCCACTTCTTTAACCTGATCTTTCTTGCTGTAAGCGCCGGTATCTATTAAAGAAGCGTAGCCCTTGATAATGGCTAAAGGATTTTTAATTTGATGAGAAACAATTGACACAAGGCGGGTTTTAGCTTCAAGTAATTGTTTAATCTCTTCGTACATCTTGGCGTTATCCAAAGCGATGGATGCTTGAGAAGCGATTAATTCCAGCGTCTGGATGTCCTGGCTGGTAAAGGTATCACCCGATTTCTTATCTTGCAAAATCAGAAGAGTCGATAATCTGCCATGCCCAGCTGTTTTATCTTCTCCAAGTTCGGATTTTTTGTAGATTGGCAAAACTACCGCGGCCGGCGTCTGCTCCAAATCCTTAAAAGCCAAATATCTCTGGTCACGCTTCAAACCGTCCTGATATTCCAATTTCATTTCCTGAACAACCAGAGTTTCTTTATTCTCGCTTAAATACTTAATCAAATTATCAATAGGCAATTTATTAATAGAAATAGAAAGGTCGAAAAAGGTGGCTCCTTCCAGCTTCATCGCTTTGACAATCTCTTCGCTCAAGGTTTGATGAATTTTAATCGTTTCCAAAGATGTAATGAGTTTTTCAAAGATTGTTTTGATAAGTTCTTGGGAACGATACTCTCCCTTAAAAAAGATCTTATCAGTTGAATTTTCCAAAAAAGCGTACAAAGGTTTGATACCGAAAGCCACCAATAGACTCACCAACAAACCAGATAATATCATAGGTTTGATGCCGTCTGGCCCAATATATTTGCCGAAGATTAAGGAACTAAAAAAGAAAGTCGCTAAGACATATATGACAGACACTAAGATCACTACGACCGAGAAGATAATCGTTCGTTTGATGATTAACCTAATATCCATCAAACGATACTTGATGATTGCGTAGGCATATATGAAAGTATAGATGGAAATTAAGGGCAATCCCCACGGGTCCACACGAATACCAAAGGACAAAGGGAAATTCGACATACCCGCAACAACGCCAAGAGCGATACCCAAAATAACATATTTTATTTGCGCTCGTTTATAGCCGGCAGCTTTTTTGAAACTTTTAACAAGCTGAAAAAAAGCAAAGCCCGTTAAAATGCCCCAACTGTAAATCATATTAGCGGTGAACAATGGCCCTGCTTGTGGACCTGGAGGCTGATAAGGTAGAATCTGTCGTAATCCGGAAATAAACCATGGAGAAAAACTCAACAGAAAGAAACAAAAGCTAATCGTATACGCAACAACAAGTATCTTCTTATTTTCTTTTACTTTATCAAGCAGGGCCAATACCCAATGAAGAAAAAAGATTGGAAACAATATAGATCCTAAATAAAAAATATGCGCCCAGAATAAAAGAGAGGTCTCGGTTTTTTGAAAAAGCCAAATTACATTTGCAGACGTCCAGACGACGCCGGCCATGTTCATCAAAAAGAATGTCCGGTTAACCGGATTTTTTTTATTTTTTAGGAATACTAACCAACCTAAAACAAGCGCAGTCAACCCGCCAAGCGATGTAACGACGACAGAATAAACAAACATAGATTTATGTTGCGTTCTCTCCGTTCTCCGTCATAATCTTATTAACTCGGTCTATCAAAACATTTATATCTGACTCTTTTCTTATATAGTCAAACGCGCCTGATTCTTGGGCGAACTTTTTATTCATTTTTGTTATTTCTTCCCGAGGATCGCCTTTCCCCGTCAACATAATGACTCTAATGTTTCTTGTTTTATTATTTTCTTTAATCTTAAATAGTGTTTCTATACCATTCATATTGGGCATTGCCACATCCATCACCACTACCGCTATCGGTTCTGGCGTTGCATCTAAAATCTTCAAGGCATCTACACCGTCTTTAGCTTCAACAACCTTAAAGCTGGCTGCTTCCAACTGCGCTTTTACAATTTTGCGATAATCTTCTTCGTCGTCCACGATTAAAACTAAATTTTTTTGCTTGTCCATATAATTTTAATTATTTAATAATATATTTTAATTGTAATCAAAACATTCTAACGACCGAAGCTCTTATCTTCTAATTATATATCAGGGTTTTGATATAGCAAGGCAAGATTTGTTACAATTCATTTAATGCCTGAAGGTACCCAATCAAACATCGTAAATATTCTCAAAAAGGCTGTGCCAGCGGTAGTTTCAATTATGCCAGAAGGGAAAAAACGAAATCCTTTGCGAACCAAGAAAATCGAGGGCGGCTCCGGTTTTATCATCGACGATACCGGCACTATTTTAACCAATCTTCATGTTGTCATGGAGAAAACCCAGCAATACACCGTTATCACAAATGACGGAGGAAAATATGAAGCAAGAATTCTATCAAGAAACAAAGAAAACGATATAGCCATTTTAAAAATTGAGAATCAAATTCCTTTTCCTTTTATTCCGCTCGGCGATTCTTCCAGCTTGGAGCTTGGTCAAGAAGTTTTCGCTATCGGCGATGCCCTAGGATTTGAGGACACGGTTTCTCAAGGAATTATTTCCGGGCTCACCAGAAAAGTCGAAACAATGAGAAATTTGATTCAGACGGATGCCGCAATAAACCCCGGTAATTCCGGCGGTCCGCTAATAAATAATAACGGTGAGGCAATCGGCATAAATTCAATTATGGTTACTGATGCGGAAAATATCGGTTTTGCCATTCCAATAAATGAAGCCAAAGAGGACTTGGAAGATATTAAAAAATATGGAAGAGTAAGATACCCGTTTTTAGGATTTAATTATATTGACCAAGAAGAAGGAGCGCTCATCGTAGACGTGGATGAATTATGCCAGAACGAATTAAAAGAAAAGGATGTTGTCCTAGAATGTAATGGGAAAAAAATCGGAGAAAATCTTCAACTAGAAGATTGCTTAAACGAACTTAATGTCGGAGAAACCGTAAAATTTACGGTTTTAAGGAACGACGAAGTTCTTGAGTTCTCTTTAACGGTAAAAGAAAAAAATTAGAGGATTTATCTTTCGTTTTTTCTTATTGCTATTTCTCGCGGCCGCGAGAAATAGCAACTTTATGTCTAATAGACCTAGACCCTGAACAAAATCATAAAGAAATATCTATAAAACAATGTTTATAAGTTTATCTTTAACGAAAATTATCTTTTTGATTGATTGGCCTCTGACGAGATTTTTTATTTTTTCTTCCGCTAACGCCAATTCTTCCGCTTCTTTTTGAGAAATGTTCTTAGAAGTCGTGATTTTGTGGCGTAGTTTGCCATTAACCTGAATAATAAGGTCGAAATTATCTTCTTTTATAAGTTTTTCATCATATTTCGGCCAATTTTGCTTTGAAACTGATTCCTTTTCGTCGCCAATAATTTGCCATAATTCTTCGCTGATGTGCGGCGCAAATGGAGCTAAGATTATCAAAAACTTTTTCCAGACGGAAAGCGGAATTTCTTCTAACTCGTAACATTTATTTATAAATATCATCAACGTTGACACCGCCGTATTGAATCTCATCATTTCGATATCTTCCCCTACTTTCTTGATAGCTTTGTTTATCTCTTTTTCGATTTCTTCATTGTTTACATCTTCGCTGATTTTCTTCTCTTGGCTGATATTCCAAACCTTATTTAAAAACCTTGATGCTCCTTCTATGCCGTGCGGATCCCAAGCGATGGCTTGATCAAAGGGCCCGATAAACATCTCATATACTCTTGTCGCGTCAGTTCCGAATTCTTTTACTAGATCGTCGGGGTTCACAACATTGCCTCTGGATTTAGACATTTTTTCTCCGCCCTCTCCCAATATCATTCCCTGAGAAGTCCTCTTTTTATAAGGCTCTGTGGTTGGAACTACGCCGATATCATATAAAAATTTATTCCAAAAACGGGAATATAATAAATGAAGAGTGGTATGTTCCATCCCGCCATTGTACCAATCAACAGGCGTCCAATATTCTAATTTTTTGAAATCCGCAAATGACTTATCGTTTTTCGGATCAATGTATCTTAAAAAATACCAAGACGAACCTGCCCAATTCGGCATTGTATCAGTTTCCCTTTTTGCCGGTCCGCCGCACTTCGGACATTTCGTATTTACCCATTCTTTGATAGCAGCTAGCGGTGATTCACCGGTATCAGTTGGTTCATATTTTTTCACTTCCGGAAGCTTTACTGGTAAATCTTTTTCGTCGACCGGAACTTCTCCACATTTCTCGCAAAACACAATTGGTATTGGTTCTCCCCAATAATGCTGTCTGGAAAAAATCCAATCACGAAGTTTATAATTTACGGTTTTTTTAGCACCGATTTTCCCAACTATTAACTCCCCTGCTTTTCTATTATCCATCCCGTCAAATTCTTCCGAATTCATCGTTGTGCCTTCTTCTTCAAAAGCTTTTTTCGAGATATCAGCTTTTTCGCCAGATTTCGAAGCTATAACCTGAATAATTTCTAAACCAAATTTTCTTGCGAAATCAAAATCCCGCTGGTCGTGAGCCGGCACAGCCATAATCGCTCCTGTGCCATAAGACGATAGAACATAATCAGCCGCAAAAATCGGAATTTCTTTTCCGTTAACAGGATTAATCGCTTTTATCCCCTTCAACTCAACACCCGTTTTTTCCTTCTCTTCCGTTCTCTGCAAATCAGACTTATTTTTTGCTTCATTTATGTATTTTTCAACTTCGGAGAAATTTGAAATTTCGGATTTAAGATTTTGAACCAGTTCATGTTCCGGCGACAAAACCATATATGTACAGCCGTATAAAGTATCAGGACGAGTCGTGAATACTTGAATCTTAAAACTTGAACCTTGAATCTTAAAATCTATTGATGCACCTTCTGACTTTCCAATCCAATTTGCTTGCTGAATTTTTATCTTTTCCCAATAATCAACTAAATTCAAATCCTTTAATAATTTTTCTGCGTATTCAGTGATTTTTAAAATCCACTGCTCTTTTTCTTTTTTCTCAACTGGCGTCCCGCATCTTTCGCATTTTCCACCAACAGCTTCTTCGTTTGCTAACCCAATTTTACAAGAAGGACACCAATTTATCGTAGTTTTCTTTTTATACGCTAATCCCTTTTTGTAAAGCTGTAAAAATATCCACTGCGTCCATTTATAGTATTGCGGGTCGGTTGTGTCTATCTCTCTATCCCAATCGAAAGAAAAACCCAATGACTTTAATTGTTTCCTAAAAGTATCCGTGTTTTTTTTAGTAACAATCTTGGGATGAATTCCAGTTTTGATGGCGTAATTCTCTGTTGGTAAACCAAAAGCATCCCAGCCGATTGGGAATAAAACATTAAAGCCCTCCATCCTTCTTTTTCTGGCAACAATGTCCATCGCCGTATAACTCCTCAAATGTCCCATGTGAAGCCCGTCGCCGGAAGGATAAGGAAATTCAACCAAACAATAATATTTTGGTTTTTTGGAAAAATCTTCGGCTCGATTAAAATTATTCTTTTCCCAATAGGCCTGCCATTTCTTCTCGATTTTTTGATGATTGTAATTCATAATTAGTCGAATAAGTGTTTTCAGTTTAATAAATTTTCGGCTTTTTGTATACCCAGAGCCGTACTTGACAAAAAATATCTACCCTTACATAATGATAGAAATATCGTTCTTTTAAAACAGGAGGAACATTATGGATATGATAGCCACGGTAACATATAGCCAGGAAACAAAATCCTTGCTCGTGAAAGAAGAGACAATTCAACAAACGCCAAGCACAGCAAAAACAATCACCGCGCCTCAAGGATCAACATTAGTAGTTAACCCGACGAACTTGCGCATCTTCAATGGCCCCGAGACAATCTTCCACGCTCCCAACATCAAAATTGCAGATTTTTTTGTAAAGATAACCAACAATGGAAAGTTAATCGCAGTGACATACGAACCGCAAACCAAGAGCTTATCTATCAAAGAAGAGCTGCTGCAAGAAACGTCAGAAACTAAAACTATACCCAAAGTGACAAACGCGCCTCAAGGATCAACGCTGGTACTTAACTCGGCATTACACATTACCAACGGCCAAAACCCATTCCTTGATTTTTCAAGCATCGAGATAAAAGAGCTTGTTTTGAAAGTAGTTAAGACCCAAGAAATACTTGGTATCAAAAAACCCTAATTGCCCTCTGGCAATTAGGGTTTTCTTTTTTTAAGTATAAGTGCGCGGGAGAGGACTCGAACCTCCAAGCCCTTGCGGGCGCTACCACCTCAAGGTAGTGCGTCTGCCAGTTTCGCCACCCGCGCGTTTTAAGCCGCGACGCCGATTTTCTGACGAGATTTTTTCTTGGAAAGATCCCGAACAAAATAGAGCTTTGAACGATGAACTTTTTTAGGAGAGTTTACAATATCTACTTTTATATTAGGCGAATGAATTGGGTAAACTTTTTCAACGCCAACACCAGCCAAAACAGCCCTAACCGTAAAGGTGGCGCCGATTTCGCTGCCGTGCTTTCTCGCTATTACAATCCCTTGAAAGGTCCCGCCATTTTTCTCGTGAACCCTGACTGTAGCGCCTGATTTAATTTTGGTTAAGATTGCTTCATCCATGACAGGTTACAGTTTATCGGTTATTACTTAAACTGTCAATAATTTCCTTTAATTCCTCCGGTAAATCAGCTTCTATTTTTATTCGTTTGCCGTCTTCGGTAATAAACTCTAATGACTGGGCATGAAGGAATTGCCGGTTCAAATTGAACGGTTCGCCAGCTGGCGGATTCGATTTTTTAGAACCGTAAAGCTTATCGCCAATTATCGGATGGCCAGTAGATGAAAAATGAATTCTAATTTGATGGGTTCGGCCGGTTTTCGGAAACGCTTCAACTAAAGAATAATCTTGCCCGTCAAAACTGAAATATTTTTTAACCTTATATTCTGTAACAGCCGGTTTTGCATCTTTTCCTTCCCAAACTGTTCTTTTAACGCTTCCTGTTTTCAAGCTGATCGGCTTTTCAATAATCCCCTGTTTCGGTTCTAATTTCCCTAGCACTAAAGCCAAATAAGTTTTTTTAATCTGACGGGTTTGAAAAAGATTTTTTAGATATTCAAAATATCTTTGATTACGCGCCACTAAAATCACTCCGGAAGTATCTCTGTCTAAACGATGAACAATGCCTGGCCTTGTTTCGGGCTGATCACCAACATCTTTTATTTCAGGATATTTTTCAGTAATAAAACTTACCAAGGTTGGTTCCTTCTCTCTGCCGTTAATGGGATGTACCAGCATCCCCGCTGGCTTGTTAACCGCGATAAAATTTTCATCTTCGTAAATAATCTTTGGTTCCATTTTTATATTGTATCAAAAAATCCCGCTACATCGGGATTTTGTGGGCGTTAGAGGGATCGGACCTCTGACCTTTTCAATGTCAATGAAACGCTCTACCACTGAGCTAAACGCCCTTGGTGGGTGCGGAAGGAATCGGACCTTCGACCTCTGTCTTATCAGGACAGCGTTCTACCACTGAACTACGCACCCAAAAAACAATTACCACCTTACCAAAAAGGGTAAAAAACAGCAATACCTTTTTACTTAATGATCGGTTGAAGTGGCCGAAGTCGAGGTCGAATTTGTTGACGTTGGAGTGGTTGAAGTAGACATTGAAGTAGCATTTAGAATATCATTGATTTCTTTTATCCCAATGTTTTTTAATCCCTCAAAATTAAATCCCTGAATTTTCCCATCGCCAGAACCCCTATAGGTCAAAGCCAGATTTAATCCTTCGGTTAAATATCTGATCATCCACGCCACACAGCCAACCATTATTAAAATGATTAGAAGAGTAATGACTGTAAAGGTAATTAATTTTTTGTCTTGGGTAAGCATATAAGATTAAAAAGAAAATACTTGGCCGAAGATTGAAGTATTATATCTTGCATCCTGTTGCGAAATATCAGGATTAATAAATTTAATCACAAAATGGCTATCTCCGGCTGATTTCAGAAAATTAATCAGATCATCGTAAGCGCTGATGAAATTAAGGCTAAAACTAGTTCTTGTGAACCCTTCACTGGTTAAAATTCCTTCACCGGTAAAAGAAAAATTTAGGGAAGTAATTTTGTTTTCTTTAGCTAATGCTTCAATGGCTGATTTGAAATTAACCACCACGTCGTCCTTATCTATTAAATAAGTGTCTAAAATCGGGATTACTTCATTGGCTTTAATCGAAGCGGGCCGGAGAGTGGCTAAAGAATAAGATTCTCCCAAAGTTACGGCTATTTGATTCTGTAAGCTTTGAATTGAAGCTACTCTTTTGTTAATATCTTTTGAAACGTACCAAATTCCTGCAATCAAAATCAAAACGATAACCAATGTTATCATAAAAGATTTTGTAAGGGATTTATTGAAGCTAGCCATCTACCTTTTAATTATATCCATAATGAAAACAGCAAGCAAATGAAAAAAGAAAGTAAATATTTTAACGCGCTAAACCTAATCCTGAAAGCCAATTATAAGACTATAAGCAAATTAAAGCTCGAATTTACGTCTTACGAGAAAGCTTTTAACTCATTTGAGGGAAAAATCGGGAAAATTGATATTGATAATGAGTGGCAAAAGCTTATAAGGCAAAACATTCGCCTTATTCTAACCGATGATCAGGAATATCCTGCCCTGCTTAAAGAAATCCCCTTCCCGCCTTTAGGAATTTACGTTAAAGGCGAATTGCCCGAAAATAACGAAACACGAATTGCTATCGTGGGCACAAGAAAAGCAACGACTGTCGGTCGGGACATTGCCGAATGTTTTGCAAAAGAATTGGGAGAAAATGGGCTAACGATTGTCAGCGGATTGGCGCTAGGCATTGATTCCGCCAGCCATTTAGGCGCGTTAAAGGCAAAAGCAAAAACTATCGCAGTTTTAGGAAATGAAATTGGAAGTTTTTATCCGAGACAAAACCACCGATTGGCCAAGCAAATTTTAGAAACCGGCGGCTGCATCATTTCTGAATATCCGCTGGGTTCTCCAACGTATCGCGATAATTTTCTTGCGAGGAACAGAATAATTAGCGGCTTATCCACCGCTATAATTATTATCGAAGCGCCTTTTGAATCCGGTTCATTAAATACCGCACGGTATGCAATTGAGCAAAATCGAGAAATTTTTGTCGTGCCTGGACCGTTAAACAATAAAAATTACGACGGCTCGTTAAAATTACTCCGGGAGGGAGCAAGGCTAATTACTTCGGCTAAAGATGTTTTAGAAGATTTGGGGATAGAAACAAAAACCTTGCCTACCAGCAGGCAGGCGAAAAAGGAAAAACAAAAATCAATTATTGATGGTATTAGCGATAAAAATCAAATCACTATTCTGAAAGCATTAGAAGAATCTGGGACACCTCTAACTATTGACAAAATAAGTTTTCTGGCTAAACTGGAACCGCAAGCCGCAAACCAGGCAATTTCTTTCTTAATTATTGAAGGCATTGTGAAAGAAACAGAAAAAGGTTTCATAATATGAAATTAGTAATCGTAGAGTCGCCGACAAAAGCAACAACCATCTCAAAATTTCTTGGGTCTGACTATAAAGTTGAATCCTCTTATGGTCACATCAGAGATTTGCCGAAAAGCAAATTAGGCGTTGATCTTGAAAAAGATTTTGAGCCCCAATATATCATACCCACTAAATCAAAAAAGCGGGTTACTTTTCTTAAAAAAGAATCTCAAAAAGCCGATAAAATCATTCTTGCCACTGACGAAGACCGGGAAGGCGAAGCCATTGCTTGGCACCTAACTCAAGCCTTGGGGCTTGAGAATGAAGAACTAAGAATTAAGAATTCAGAACCAATAAAGGTTGAACGTATTGTTTTCCACGAAATCACCAAACCAGCTATCGAAGAAGCGCTAAAAACCCCGCGAAGCATTGATTTAAACATGGTAAACGCCCAACAAGGCAGAAGAGTGCTTGATCGCTTAGTTGGCTATAAGCTCTCCCCTTTCCTGTGGGCAAAAATAATGAAACGGCTTTCCGCCGGCCGGGTTCAATCGGTTGCCTTGCGCTTAATCGTTGAAAGGGAAGATGAAATCAGAAATTTCAAGCCCGATGAATACTGGACAATTGAAACATTGCTTCAGCCGAAAAATAAAAAAACTCAATTTTTAGCAAACCTATCGGAAATCAACGATAAGCCAATTCCTAAATTAGGGATAAAGACAAAAGACGAAGCGGAAAAAATTGCGAAAGATTTAGAAAAATGCGACTTAAAAATTTTAACGATAGAAAAGAAAGAAATTTTTAAAAATCCGCCAACGCCGTTTACAACTTCGTCCTTGCAACAAGCATCAGCCAACCGATTAGGATATTCCGCAAAACAAACGATGCGATTAGCCCAAGGCCTTTATGAAAAAGGTCTAATTACTTATATGAGAACTGATTCTTTAAACTTATCAAAAGATTCAGTTCTTGCCACAAAAAACTGGATTGAAAAAAACTTCGGTGAAAAATATGCCAGCCAAGCGCCGAGATTTTTCAAGACAAAATCAAAAACTGCCCAAGAAGCGCACGAAGCAATAAGACCAACTCGTCCTGATTTAACAGGGCAAGATTTTAAATCTGAAAGCAAACAAGAAACAAAACTCTATGATTTAATCTGGAGAAGATTTATCGCTTCACAGCTGCCGCAGGCAATCTTTGATTCAACAAAAATAGAAATCGAAGCAAAAAACAAAAATTCATATAAGCTGCAGACTAATGGAAGCATGCTTCGTTTCGATGGATTTTTAAAGGTTTGGCAAACTAAATTTGAAGAAAAATCATTGCCGGAGCTTTCTGAAAACGAGAAATTAGACCTAGTTGAAGTTAAACCAGATCAACACTTCACCGAGCCCCCAGCCCGATATAATGAAGCTTCTCTTATCAAAATATTGGAAAAATATGGTATTGGACGGCCATCGACTTACGCACCGACAATATCCGTTATCCAAGACCGAAATTACGTTATTAAAAACGAAAGTAGGCAGTTTGTGCCGACTGAAATCGGCGAAGCAGTAAATAAGCTTTTAGTTGCTCACTTCCCTGAAATTGTTGATATTAGTTTCACCGCGAAAATGGAAGAAGAGTTAGATGAAATCGCGGAAGGAAAAATCGAGTGGAAAAAGGTTATCAGAGAATTTTATGAGCCGTTCATAAAAAACCTTGAAGCGAAAATAAATATCGTAGAAAAAGTTGAGCTCACTGAAGAAAAAATAGATAAAGCTTGCGACCTATGCGGAAAACCAATGATAGTAAAATATGGCCGTTTTGGAAAATTCTTGGCCTGTTCCGGCTTTCCGGAATGCAAAAACACCAAGTCATATTCCGATTCCATTGATTTAGGCCCGTGCCCAAAATGTAAGGAGGGAAAAGTTGTAATGAGACGAACTAAAAAAAGAAGGATGTTTTACGGCTGTTCAATATGGCCAAAATGCGATTTCATAAGCTGGAAAAAACCAGGAACAGAAACCGAAGGACAAAAAATTGAAGAATAAAATACCGAAAGTTGTTTACTATAAGCGAATTTTTTGGTAAAAATAAGTAGTTCGCCCGGGTGGCGGAACTGGCAGACGCGCAGGACTCAAAATCCTGTAATCGCAAGATTGTGAGAGTTCGACCCTCTCCCCGGGCACAAAAAAACATCCATAATGGATGTTTTTTAATAGATTTTCTATTGCTTTTAACTTACTCCCGGCAATAATTTTTTTACAATCAAAACACTAATAAATGCAACTAAAATCCCTCCTAAAATATCTGTTGGCCAATGGACGCCTATAAAAATTCTGGCTAGGCCTATTAAACACGCACCAACAATAAACCAAACCCCTAAATGCTTGCTTATTAAAAATATCGCGAAAGCTAGAGCAAAAAATGCCACAGCGTGAGCCGAAGGGAAAGACCAATTAGTCCAAGGCGTCGCCAACGGCTGAAAATTCATAGCCACAAAAGGTCTTTCTCTATGCCAAAAAAATTTAATTATTTCTGTTATTATTCCCCTGCTTAAAATTACTGAAAGCGCCATCAAAGAAAAAATATAAACCTGATTTTTCCAGTTTTTTTCTTTTAAGATTAAAACAATCGCTAAGATAACTAAAATATACGGCAAATATTTTGCCAAAAAGATTCCTAAACTATCGAGCAACTTGCTCTTTCTGGCTAAGCCAAAGATGAAATTAAAGATTGTTGTGTCGAAAAGCATTTTTATCTCCTCACAAACGGGAGTAACGCCAAATAACGCGCGCGTTTGATGGCCTGCGCTAATTTTCTTTGATGCTTGGCGCAAGTGCCGGTATGAACAGGGTCGATGACTTTTGCCTGGCCGGAAACAAAACGCTTCAAAAGCTCAATATCTTTATAGTCAACTTCTTTTAAATTTTGTGAACAAAAAAAGCACTGCATATTTTAAAATGGCAAATCCTCTGCTTTAATTCCTTCTTCGTCGATATTGATTTCCGGAAGGTCTTGAACCGGGGCTGGAGCTCCAACCTCTGGTTTAGGAGAAAAATTAGAACCGCTAGCTTGCCCCATCGGTCTTTGTCCAAGCTGTAATCTTTCGCAAATTATTTCAGTGGTTCTTCGATTTTGCCCCTGTTTATCCTGCCATGTTCTTGTCCTTAATCTTCCTTCGATTAAGGCCTCGCTTCCTTTTTTCAAGAATTGATTGGCAATTTCCGCTTGTCTTCCCCAAACTACGATATTGTGATATTCAGCTTCTTCCTGCTTCATTCCGCTTTTGTCGGTCCAAACACGATTAGTGGCAAGCGAAAAACTGCCGACTGGCGTACCGGTCTGAGTAGCCCGCAATTGCGGGTCATCAGTCAATCGTCCTATGATAAAAACTTTATTTAAATTCATATTATTGCAATATTTCCTCTATCTTTTTTTCTAATTCTTCGTTGCTTAAAGTATCCGTAGATTTTCGGCTTGGCAATTCAACCGGAGCTGAAACAACTCTTTCTCTTTTTATTTCTTTTTCCGGCTGGGTCCTCTCTTTTTCTTCAGTTGGCTTTATAACAAGAAATCTTAATATCGAAGAATTAAGCTTTAACGTCTTTTTTAAAACGTCTATGTCCTTCGGGTCTAACATGAACTGAACATAAGAAAAAAAGCCATTTGTCTGCTTATTAATCGGATAAGATAACCTCAACTTTAAGTTCTCTCCCTCTCTGGTTATTTCTCCCTGCAGGTCCTTTATCGTCTTTTCTACCTGCGCCTTGCCTTCTTCTACGCCAGAGACAAAACCAATTTCGTAAAATTTTTGCTGTTCGTTCATTTGAAGATATTAAATGATTTCTTCTTTTTTCTCAAGACCTACCTCTTTTTCAAGACCTGTTCCAGCTGGAATTAATCGACCGATAATAACATTTTCTTTAAGACCAAGAAGCTTATCAACTTTTCCCTCACAAGCGGCAGTAGTTAGAACTCTGACTGTTTCCTGGAAAGAAGCGGCTGACAAGAAACTATCGGAAGAAATAGCAACCCGAGAGATACCCATCAATAATTGTTCACCAACCGCAGAAGCCTTGTTTGATTTCTTCAAAATTTTGTTAGCTTCCGTTAGTTTTGATTTCTCCATTATTTCGCCAGAAACAAAACTGCTATCGCCAGATTCTTTTATCCTCATTCGAGAGAACATTTGCCTTACCAGAATTTCAATATGCTTGTCGTTAATATTACTTCCCTCAGAAACATAGATTCTTTGGATTTCGTTGATGACATATCTTTCGGCATCCCGACGTCCGCGCAAATTCATCAATTCTCGCAAGCTCAAGTTACCTTCGAAAAGTTGTTCGCCTTTTTTAATCTTCTGGCCAGGTTTCATAAACACTTCCGCGGTTCTTGGCACTAAATATTCTATTGTTTTGGTTTTCTTTGTTTTTCCGGCAACTTTAATTTTCACAACTTTTAATTGACCGCGAATTTCAATATCGTCTACCACGCCGTCAGCCGGCGCCAAAGGAGCATAACCTTTAGGCAACCTATTTTCCAAAAGTTCTTCAACGCGGGGCAAACCATGAGTAATGTCAACACCAGCAACACCACCAGTGTGGAATGTTCTTAAAGTCAACTGTGTTCCCGGCTCACCGATCGATTGAGCGGCGATGATACCAACTGCTTCACCGACTTCAACTGGTTTCAAAGTGGCTAAATCAAACCCATAACATTTTGAGCAAAGGCCATAAAGAGTTTTGCAAGTTATAGGAGAATAAATTTTTACTTTTTCAATTTTTGATTTTTCGATTAACTCCACTGCTTTTCTGTCGATAATTTGTCCTTTCTTTACTAAAATTTTATTGCCAATCTTAATATCTTCAGCGGCAGTGCGGGAGAATACTCGCGGTCCAAAATTGTAACCAAACCCTTCGCCTTCTTTCCTATATATATCGATACCTTCTTGGGTGCCGCAATCTTTCTCGCGAATCACCACGTCTTGATTGACGTCTACCATTCTTCTGGTCAAATATCCGGCCGAAGCGGTTTTCAACGCTGTATCGGTCAAACCTTTTCTGGCGCCATGGGTAGAAATAAAGTATTCCAAAACAGAAAGACCATCCTTGTAGCAAGATTTAATCGGCAACTCGATGGTTTCACCTTTCGGATTTTGCACTAACCCTTTCATACCCACCATTTGCAACGGCTGCATCCAACTGCCTCTGGCTCTTGAATCAATAATAGAATAAACCGAGCCATGCGGATCAAAAGCGCTAGGAAGAACTTTTTGGATAGTATCTTTCACTCCTTCCCAAATTTCTATAATTCTTGCTTTGCGTTCGAAATCAGTTAAAAGGCCTTGCTCATATTGCTGTTTTACCAAATCAACCGCTTTTTCGGCCTGTGCCATAATCGCGCCTTTTTCTTTGAAGACAGGCAAATCATCCATACCCCATGTGGTGCCGGAAATAGTCGCGTACATAAACCCTAGCTCCTTTATACCATCTAAAATGGCGCCAACTTTTTTAATTCCGTAATTCTCGATTAATAACGAAACAATTTCTTGAAGCGATTTATTAACCAATAATTTATTTACGAACGTAAAATCTTCCGGCAAAGCATTGTTGAAAATAATTCTGCCGCAGCTTGTTTCTAAGTCCTTAAACTTTCCGCCTTTTTCAATATACTTAACCTTTATCAACGCATTGATATCTATTTCTCCAAACTGGAAAGATGTTAAAACGTCCTCTGGGCCAAGGAAAATCTTGCCACTCCCTTTGGCTTTCTCGTTAATCTTAGTTAAGAAGTAACATCCTAAAACAATATCGTTAGTCGGTGTGACTATCGGTTCACCGGTAGCAGGCTTTAATAGATTATTGGAAGCAATCATTCTATCAATTGATTCTTTCTGCGCTTCATCAGTCAACGGCAAATGCACCGGCATCTGATCGCCGTCAAAATCAGCGTTAAACGCCGTACAAACCATTGGCGGAATTTTAATACAAAGATCTTCGGTCAATAACGGTCTGAACGCCTGAATACCCAAACGGTGAAGCGTCGGAGCGCGGTTTAAAAGAATAACTTTGTTTTTGATCACCTCTTCAAGAATCGCCCAAATTTCCGGGCCGGCTTGCTCGATTAAACGATTGGAGTTTTTAACGTTATAAGCCGCTCCGCTCTCAATAATTTTACTGATCACGAAAGGTCGGAAAAGTTCCAAAGCCATTTTCTTAGGCAATCCGCACTGGTTAAGCTCCAGTTGAGGGCCAACCACGATTACTGACCTACCAGAATAATCAACTCTCTTGCCTAAAAGATTCTGACGGAATCTTCCTTGTTTGCCTTTGATAATGTCAGCGAGAGATCTTGTCGGTTGCTGACTGGCTTGCGACTGCTGGCCTTGAGTGCCAAGCCGGGCTGAATTATCAATCAACGCGTCGACAGCTTCCTGAAGCATTCTTTTTTCGTTGATAATGATAACTTCCGGCGCTTTCAATTCCAATAATTTTTTCAATCGGTTGTTACGATTGATAACTCTGCGATAAAGATCGTTAAGATCAGAAGTGGCATAACGTCCGCCATCAAGGGCAACCATCGGTCTTAAATCAGGCGGCAAAACCGGCAAAACCGTCAAAATCATCCATTCAGGACGCATGTTGTTTTTTAAGAAAGAACGAATCAATTGAAGACGATAAAATAATTTTTGAGATTGAATTTTTTCTTTGGTCTTCTCGATTTCTTCTTTTGTTTTAGAAGCTAATTTCTTCAAATCAATTTTTTCTAAAATCTTTCTGACCGCTTCGGCTCCGCTTGAGGCCTCAAAAACATTCGGGAATCTGCTGGCCAAATTAAAATATTCGGCTTCGGCTAAAACTTTCCCCGGTTTAAGCGCGGTAAGCTCTTGCTTGGCCGTAAGAGTTGCCGTTTGAAATTCTTTAAGATCCTGCCCTTTTAAAGTTTTCTTTCTTGAATTATATTCTTTTTCAATTTCTGAAAGAGATTTCTTTTTCTCATCTTCATTAACGTTTGTAACAACATAATTAGCGTAATAAATAACTTTTTCCAGTTTTGATAGAGGAATATCCAAAAACAAACCTACTTTTGACGGCAAGCTCTTTAAAAACCAAATATGCGTAACCGGCGTTGCCAAGGTGATATGGCCCATTCTTTCGCGCCTGACGATAGAATTAGTCACTTCAACGCCGCAACGTTCGCAAACAGTATTTTTGTAACGCACGCCTCTGTATTTCCCGCAGTAACATTCGTAGTCCCGAGCCGGACCGAAAATCTTTTCCGAGAAAAGCCCGTCTTTTTCCGGACGCTGAGTTCGATAATTTATCGTTTCCGGTTTTGTAACTTCACCCTTTGACCAAGAGAGAATATCTTCCGGCGAGGCAATTTTAATTTTTAGAGCAAATAAATTATCCATTGTTTTTATTTTTTGTTTCGTCTTCGTTCATCTGGTCAATATTCAAACCCAACGCTTTTAATTCGCTTATCATTACGTTGAATACCGAAGGAATGTTTGGTTTTTTAATTTTTTCACCGCGAATAATTGATTCAAAAGCGGCTGAACGCCCCAAAACATCGTCTGATTTGATAGTCAACATTTCCTGTAACGTATGGGCGGCACCGTAACCTTCTAAAGCCCAGACCTCCATCTCTCCAAATCTCTGTCCGCCGAACTGAGCTTTTCCGCCAAGCGGCTGCTGAGTAATCAATGAATAAGGACCGATAGCGCGCATATGGATTTTATCTTCAACCAAATGAAGAAGCTTCATTATATAAATACAACCGACAGTTACTGGTTTCGGAAATGACTGACCGGTTCTTCCATCGTATAAGGTCATTTTCCCGTCTTCCGCAACGCCGGCTTTCTTTAACTCCTCTTTAATTTGTTTTTCAGTAGCGCCGATAAAAATAGGTGTTATGGCTCGATAATTTAATTTCTTGGCAGCCATTCCAAGATGAGTTTCCAAAATCTGGCCCAAGTTCATTCTTTTACCGACGCCTAAAGGATTGAGAATGACGTCAACAGGCGTACCGTCTTCAAGATAAGGCATGTCTTCCATTACTCTAACCTGCGAGACCACCCCTTTGTTTCCGTGGCGGCCGGAAAGCTTGTCACCCGCCCTAAGATTTCTTAATTTAGCGACTTCAACCTGAATTCTTTTTATCACTCCCGGCTCAAGCTTATCGCCTTGATCCCGTGAAAAGATTTTTACTCTTATTACTCGTCCGCTTTTACCGTGCGGCAAAACTAAAGAAGTATCTTTGATATCTCTGGCTTGTTCGCCAAAAATCGCCTGAAGCAATTTTTCTTCAGGCGTTAATTCCACCTCACCCTTTGGGGAAATTTTTCCGACTAAAATATCTCCGGCCTTAACTTCAGCGCCAATCCGAATAATTCCTTCTTCGTCAAGATTTCTTAATTTTTCTTCAGAAACATTCGGAATATCACAAGTGGTAATTTCCGGACCCAGTTTTGTTTCTCTAATATCGCAATAAAAATCTTCAATATGAATAGAACTGAATAAATCGTCTCTCACCACGCGTTCAGAAAGAATAATTGCGTCTTCAAAATTAGCGCCTTCGAAAGGCATAAAAGCTACTAAAAGATTCTGACCAAGAGCCAAAGTGCCGTTGTCCATCGAAGGACCATCAGCTAAAATATCCCCCTTCTTTATTTTCTGTCCTTTTTTGACTAAAGGTTTTTGAGAAATGCAGGTATATTGGTTTGAACGCCTAAATTTATAAAGATGATAAGTTTTTGTTTTTCCCTCTTTTGTTTTGATAACAACTTTTGAAGCGTCCACCTCTTGAACCACTCCGTCAAAACCGCTGATAACCACATACCCCGAATCGTAAGCCGCTTTATCTTCTATGCCGGTTGAAACTAATGGCGCGCTGGGTTTGACCAAAGGCACAGCCTGTCTTTGCATGTTTGAACCCATCAACGCCCGGTTGGCATCGTTGTGCTCCAAGAAAGGAATTAAAGATGTTGCCACGCTTACTACCTGTTGCGGTGAAGCGTCAATTAAATCAACTTCTTCTTTTTTGCAGGTTGATGGTTCACCGTTAATTCTTGCCTCTAAGATTTCTTCCAAGATTCTTCCTTTCTCATCAACATTGGTATTACCTTGAGCAATTTTATATTTTTGTTCTTCGTTGGCCTCAAGCCAAATTACTTCATTGGTAATAACGCCCTTTTTGACTTTCAGATAAGGAGTCGTCAGAAATCCAAATTCATTGAGCCGGCTATAATTAGCCAAATGGTTTATCAAACCGATATTCTGGCCTTCCGGAGTTTGAATAGGACAAATTCGGCCGTAATAAGAAGGGTGAACATCTCGAACTTCGAATTTTGCTCTTTCCCGGGTTAAACCGCCTGGCCCCAGCGAAGAAAGCCGTCTCTTGTGCTCCAACTCCGCCAACGGATTGTGTTGATCCATAAATTGGGATAACTGCGAAGTTGTTAAGAATTCTCTTACCACCGAAACTAATAGTCGAGAATTTATAAGTTGGGCCGGCAAAAGCGTTGCCAAATCCAAAGTGGACATTCTGTCTTGCACCGTCCTTCTCGTTCTTTGGAAACCAATTCTTAAACGGGTTTGAAGAAGTTCACCAACCGCTTTTATTCGACGATTTGACAAATGATCAATGTCGTCCGGTTCAGCCAAAGGATCATTATTCAATCGGATAATTTCTTTAGTGATTGCCACTAAATCTTCCAAATCAACAAGGTGACTTATCTTGTTTTTTAATTCAAGACGTTGATTCAATTTATATCTTCCAACGGCTGACAAGCTATAACGATCTAAACGCTTGAACATCGCATCAATCAAGCTTTGAGCATTTTCTGGAGTCGCCAAATCACCCGGTCTTAACCGTTTATAAATTTCGATATATGACTCCGAAGCTGTCTTGGCCGAATCTTTATCAAGAGTTTTTTTGATAAACTTTATCTGGCCGTTATCGATGCTCGAAAAAGCTTTTAGAATTTCTTCGTTACTCTTAAAACTTTTTTCGGAATTCGGGAGAGAAAAAATTCTAAGAAGGTCTGTTACCGCCACACGACGATGCCTGTCAATTTTAACGCTTAAAAATCCATCCGGCTCGGTTGTGAACTCAATCCAGCTGCCACGATTAGGAATAATTTTTGCGCCAAAAAGTTTTCTGCCTTTAACAACGTCCGCCGTAAAATAAAGCCCAGCTGAACGAATCAGCTGGGATACAACAACTCTCTCCACGCCATTAATGATAAAAGTGCCGCGGGAAGTCATGACCGGAAAATCGCCCAAATAAATTTCCTGCTCTTTTGTCTGTTTTAATCTATGATTGACCAGTTTTGCCTTGGCTCGGAGCGCAGCTTCGTAAGTGAGTTCTTTGCTGCGAGCGGTTTCCTCGTCGTGCTTTGGTTCATCAAAGTAATAATCCATCAAATACAAATCCATTTCTTTTCCGGAATAATCTTTAATCGGAGAAATTTCTTCAAAGAGCTCTTTTATTCCTTTTTCAACAAACCAACGCCAAGAGGCGGTTTGAATCTCAATCAATTTTGGCTGTTCAACAGGAATTGATGGCCGAGAAGAAAAATTTTTGGTGGGTAATTTATTCATCTCAAAAACAAAACAAAATCCTCCGCTAAAACGCAGAGCGAAAACTCCTAATTATTTAATAAATATTGATACCGATTGCGGTTATGTTCTTCAAATGTTTTAGAAAAAATTGTTTGGTTTGTTTTAGGTTTTGCTAAATAATATAAATAATCAGACGGTATCGGGTTCGCAGCTGCCTCAATAGTAGAGCTTGAAGGATTGGAAATCGGTGTAGGCACTAATCCCTTGTTTAAATATGTGTTATACGGCGAATCAATTTTAAAATCTTCTTTCTGAAGCGTTGAACAATTTATAAATCGTCCATCGCATTTCGCGTATAAAATACAAGCATCAATCTGCAACGGCATTCCTATTTTAAGTCGTTTTTGAAAAATACCAGCGGCAATTCTCTGATCTTCGTAGACAGGAATTTCTTTCTCTAAGAGAGATGCCAAAATGAGGGTTTTGTAATCAAAATCCTCTTTCACGTTTATACTAGCACCCTTCTTAAAACTTTGCAAGGCCTTGGCCTCGAAGTTATCCAGTATCTTTAAGGCCACTGTTTTGGCGGTTTCTCCCGGTAAAAATCGATAAGTATCCGGCAAAAGAAATCCTTCGAGTGTTTTTTTATCTTTCAAGAAAAAATATTTGTCTTGGTCAACTGAAAAAACTTCGTTTACGCTTAACCCGATTAAATCTCCCTTTTTTATAACGCCGCTACTGGATAAAAGATCGTCTATCTCTTTTAATGTCCTGCCGGGAATTATAGTAATTGAAATTTCTTTTGGCCCATTCGTTAAATAATTGATAATCTCTTTCGATGATAAATTAGGACTTAAAAAATATTCACCCGGTTTAAACTGATGAGCTTGCCCGCTTAATAAAGCGAAAGCTTTAAAAATTTTTGATGACCGGATTAATCCTTTATCGTGAAGCTGATTGACAATCTGATTGAAAGACATTCCCTGAGAAATTTCTAAAATACTTTGCGTTTTATCTGTTGAAACTGGTCTTAAATTTAATGCAAAAAAAATCGTCCCACCAACGATTAGGATAAAAAGTAAAAAAAGCAACAAAAAATTTCTCAATTGGAACATTGATTCCGATTCTTAATATTCTTAAAAAGAATCCTCAAAAGGCTCGTTGAGCCGCTATACTCTCTACCATACCAACTAAAATAAAGTCAGTCAACAGAGATGAACCGCCATAGCTTAAAAACGGGAAAGTGACTCCAATAACCGGCATTAGCCCCAGATTTGACCCAGCATTAAAAGCAAACTGGACAACAAACAAAATTGCCGTTCCCAGACAAAAAAGACGGTCAAAATTATTCTCTACTTCAAGGCCGATTTTAATGATTCGTGTCACCATTATGAAAAATACGGAGATTAATAAAACCCCAAGCAAAATCCCCCATTCCTCAATAAAAGCCGCTAAAATAAAGTCCGTTTGGACCTCTGGCAAAAACCCTAACTGAACTTGTGTTCCTTGTTTGAACCCTTGACCAAAAAGACCGGCTGAACCAATGGCGATTTTCGCCTGAATGGTCGAATAATTAATTCCCAAAGGGTCTCTGTTCGGAAACAAAAACACCATGATTCTTTCTTTCTGATAATCTTTTAAAACTTTTACCCAGAGAACTGCGCCAAAAATCAAAAAAATAATCAGAGCGATAACCAAATGCCGCCACTTTATCCCTGATACCAGAAGAAAGCCAAACCAGATAAAAAATAAAATCAAGCCCGAGCCGAAGTCCGGCTGAATCGCAACTAACGCCAGAGGGATTACAAGATAAATAAATGAAGATAAAAGATTAGAGACGCGCGCGATACTGATATGTTTGCGGGAAAAAAATTTGGCGAAAAGGAGAATCAAAGCCAGCTTGGCTAATTCCGACGGTTGAAATTGGAAACCTCCAATCTGCAACCAACTTCTAGTTCCCCGAATTGACGGCGCGAAAAAATAAGTTACGACTAAAAGCAAAATCACGAAAAAATAAATTCCGACTATCACTCCCCAATAGTTAGTGATTGGTTTCCAGTTAATTTTTAGAATCAAAAAGAAGATTATAGCGCCTATCAAATACCAAACGAGTTGCTGCCGTAATTTGGCCGGCGACGAAGACAAAAGAGAAATAGAGCTAACCAGCATTATAAAAAACATTGAGCTCATCAACGGCCAATCAAGTTTTTTGAGAATAGAAGGCATTAAGAAATGTTTATATTCGAATTAGCAATCAATTTGTACTTTTTATTTCGTAAATAATTAATATACGCACTGACGGCAATCATAGCAGCATTATCAGTGCAGAATTTTATTTCAGGTATGACTAAGCCTATTTTCATTTTATTCTTTTTGACGGCTTTTTTAAACATCTGCCCTAAGGTTTTATTGGCTGCCACGCCGCCGGTGACTACAATTGTTTTAGCGCCAAACTCCCTAACTGCTCTCAAGGTTTTTTTGATTAAAACGTCAAAAGCAGCCTCTTGAAACGAAGCTGCCACATTACTAATTAACGCTTTATTATCTCTCAAATAATATAAAACCGATGTTTTAAGGCCGGAGAAGCTGAAATCATAATTTTTTTGGTTAAGCATCGGTCGGGGAAAATTAATTGCGTTCGAATCCCCTTTCTTCGCTATTTTTTCGATTTCCGGGCCGCCGGGATAAGGAAGTTTTAATAATCGCGCCACTTTATCAAATGATTCTCCAGCTGCGTCATCGCGGGTTTCGCCAAGTTTTTTAAGATGCGTTAGATCTTTCATAAATATCAAGCTCGTATGGCCACCGCTGACGATTAGAGCCACCGCGGGGAATTGAATTTTCTTTTTCGGATTTAGTAAAGATGAATATAAATGTCCCTCAAGATGAGATGCTCCAACAATTTTTGTTTTTAATTTTGCCTGCCTGCCGGTAGGCAGGAATTTTTTATGGAGTTCTTGCGCAAAATTTATTCCGGTCCACAAACATGGTTCAAGCCCGGGGCCGACAGTGACGGCGATAAGGTCACAATTTTTAATTTCGAATTTTGATTTATGATTTATCTTATTTTTAATTTGTTTAGAATTTAGAATTTCGGATTTAGAATTTGCAAGAATTTGTCGATATAAAATCGGCAAATTCTTGAGGTGTTCTCGTTTTGCTAAATTAGGAACTACTCCTCCAAATGGTTGATGAATTTTAATTTGAGACGCAACTAAATTTTCTAAAATTTTAAATTTCGGTCCTGAGCTTACCGAAGGATTTATTCCGCCGCTCGCCTCAAGCAGGGCGACCGCTGTTTCATCACAAGACGTTTCAATCGCTAGAATTTTCATCCGCCGGCTGGCGGATTTCTTGTCACTAAGCATAAAAGGATTCTATATTAAAAATTGTTGGCTGTAAAAAGTAAAAAGCCCCACATCGATATTTTGATGTGAGGCTTGGTCGGGCCCACGGGATTCGAACCCGCAACTTCTCCCTGGTCAGGAGCACTCTTCCGTTGAGTTAGGGCCGCGAAGTGGAGCCTGTAGGAATCCAACCTACGACCTCCGCGATAAATCAAACCGTGATCCTTCTTATCACGGTTTAACATGGCGCTCTAGCACTGAGCTAAGGCCCCAAAATATTAAAAGTGACAAAGTTTTTATTTTTTTCTATCTCCGTCTTTTACGCTTCGTATTGCAAGGTCTCGTTCAACCACCGTTCTACGTGCTAGATCTTTCACTTGTTTTCGTTGATCTGGACTTAAACGCCTAAACTGACAACCGAATTGCTCTTTAGCAATTCCTCTCCGAAGTTCATTAAAGGTTCCGCTCATGCCTTCCCTCCATAGAATATAAAAAATGTAAAACAACAAATCCTTGAAGTTAAAATATTATCATCTATTCAATTTCATGTCAATAAATTTTTTCGGTTGAAGAAAGAGAATGTTTTTGATAAGATGCTTTATTAGGGCCCTGTCGTCTAGCCTGGTCCAGGACGCCAGGTTTTCATCCTGGTAACACGGGTTCGAATCCCGTCGGGGCTGCGTTATGTCATCAAAACTTTATCGGTTTTTTGAAATTTTGCCTGGCGCATTAGCTTGGACTGCTTTGGCCTTGGCTATTTTCTTTTCTTGGTTTCAGCCTGTTTGGGTAGCTGTTTTTATTATTGTTTTTGATTTATATTGGCTTTTAAAAACTCTTTACTTAGCAATTCATCTTCATCTCGGATTCTCAAAAGCTGACCAAAATTTAAAAACTAATTGGCTCGAAAAACTCAAAATCCTACCGCTTAATTCCTGCTTTATGCAAATTCGCTGGGAAGATATTTATCACGTTGTAATCCTTCCAATGTATAAAGAACCATATAACGTTGTAAAAGAAAGCTTTGAAACAATAGCCAATGCTAACTATCCAGCAGATAAAATAATCGTGGTCTTGGCCACAGAAGAAAGAGCAAGCCCAGAAGCTCAGGAAACAGCCAAAAGGATAAAACAAGATTTCGGCGATAAATTTTTTAAATTTTTAATAACTGTCCATCCGAAAAACTTACCGGGTGAAATAGCCGGGAAAGGATCAAATGAAGCATGGGCGGGCAAAGAAGTTAAAAAAACGATTATCGATCCTTTAAAAATTCCTTACGAAAATATTTTAGTTTCAATTTTTGATGTCGACACTCAAATTATGAAAGATTATTTCGGAGTTTTAACTTATAATTTTTTAACCGCCAAGAATCCCCTTCGTTCAAGCTATCAGCCGATTCCTTTTTTCAACAATAATATTTACCAAGCGCCGGCATTAGCCCGAGTTGTTTCTTTCACCTGCAGTTCCTGGCAATTGATGCAGCAAAGCAGACCAGAAAAATTAACAACTTTTTCCTCTCAATCTATCCCATTCAAAGCGCTGGCTGAAATTGGTTTTTGGAATACCAATATAGTTTCTGAGGATTCGAATATCTTTTTTCAATGTTTTCTGCATTACAATGGTGACTGGCGAGTCATTCCCCTTTTCTATCCTGTTTCGATGGATGCCAATGTCGGTCCGACCATGAAAGAAACTATTTCTAATCTTTATAAACAACAAAGACGATGGGCTTGGGGGGCCGAGAATATTGCTTACTTAGTAGCTGGCTTTGCAAAAAATAAAAAAATTCTTCTTAAAGAAAAAATTAAATGGTCTCTCGACTTAATATCCGGTTCTTTCGGCTGGTCAACAAATGCGCTTTTGATTTTTCTTCTCGGATGGTTGCCAATCCAACTGGGCGGAGACAGATTCAATATATCGATTCTATCTTATAACCTGCCGAAAATTACCTCGTTTTTAATGACGTTCGCTTCCATTGGAATAATATCAACAGTGATTTTTAATATTCTAACGCTCCCAGATAAACCAAAATGGTTTAAAAAATGGCATTACTCACTCTATATTTTGCAATGGTTTTTGATGCCTATAAATTTAATATTTTTCGGATCAATACCAGCTCTCGATGCTCAAACCCGGCTTATGTTAAGCGGAAAACACCGGCTTGATTTTTGGGTTACACCGAAAAGACGAATAATAGAAAATCCCTAACTACTCTAGGTGAACTTCTTTCTGAAATAAATCTAAACGATTTTTTAAGGCGAGATGATTTTCTAGTTTCGGGTCTTCTTTTAATGTTTCCTCAGCCATTTCGCGGCTGGCTTTTACTAAATCCGGATTTTGAATTGCTTTCATTGCTAAATCAGGCAAACCGGTTTGGCTTTCGCCTAAAATTTCTCCCGGGCCGCGAATCGCCAAATCCTTTTCAGCCAATTCAAATCCGTTTTTTGCTTCAAGTAAAGATTCTAAACGCTCTCTCGTGGTCGAGCTAAACGATTCAGTGAATAAAAAACAAAATGATTGATGTTCTCCTCTGCCGACTCTACCGCGAAACTGATAAAGCTGGGCCAAGCCAAATCTTTCCGCTCCTTCAATCATCATAATGGTGGCGTTTGGCACATCAACGCCAACTTCCACAACCGAAGTGGCAACCAAAATATCTATCTCTTTATTTTTGAATTCTTTCATTATTCTTGCTTTTTCTTTGGCTTTCAACTTTCCGTGAAGCATACCAACTTTCAAATCCGGGAAAACATTTTTTGAAAGCTTTTCGTATTCCTCTTCAACTGCTTTTAATTCAATACGCCAATCAAATTGGTAACCAATTCCTTCGGGCAAAATAGTAGTGTCCTTTTCAATTCTAGGGCAAATAACAAAAACTTGTCTTCCTTTTTTAACTTGGCCACGAATAAAAGCATAGGCCTTGTCGCGATTTTCAGGCGCGACAATTTTGGTAATAACTGGTTTTCGATCTTTCGGAAGCTCGTCAATAATCGATAAATCCAAGTCGCCAAAAATAGTTAAAGTAAGCGTTCGTGGAATCGGGGTGGCTGACATACTCAAAAAATGCGGAACAGTTTTTGATCCTTTAACAAGCTGGGCACGTTGGGAAACGCCGAACCTGTGCTGTTCGTCAATTACCACAAAAGCTAAATCTTTAAATTTCACGCCTTTCTGGATAAGAGCGTGAGTCCCAATAATTATTTTTAATTCACCAGAAGAAATTTTTTTCAAAAAATCAGCTTTCGGTATGGTCTGTTCCAAACCATCGCCATAAAAAACTTTTACTTCACTTGATATAAAAAGCCCTAAACCTTTTTCAAATTCAGGAAAGAATTTCTTAAATGTTTCATAATGCTGACGGGCTAAAACTTCAGTAGGAGCCATAAAAACGCTTTGTTTACCCTGAGTAGCACCGAAGGGCTTACTAACGATAATAGCGACTAAAGCAGCGACAATTGTTTTCCCAGAGCCAACATCACCCTGGAGCAATCTGTTCATCGGCCTAGATTTTTTCAGGTCGTTAATCACTTCAAAAAATGACTTTTTCTGTGATTCAGTTAATTCAAAGGGCAGGTTTTTAAAAAGTTTTTCTATATATTCATCAGTTGCTTCAAAAGAAAAAGATTTTTGCTTGGCTAATTTCAACCGCTGTCTCAAATTAATAAGCTGAAGTAAAAATAAATCTTCAAAAGCAAAACGTCTTTTGGCAAACTTACTTTCTTCGGGTTTATCAGGAAAATGAATTTGATTTAGCGCAGAATTTATTTCTGGGAAATTAAACTTCCCTAAAACCGTCTCAGGTAAAAAATCATCTAACTTTTCCAAGTCGTCCAAAACCGGCTTTATTAAATATCTTAATGCCTTTGATGTTAATCCTCGCGTTTCAGGATAAATAGGAACTAACCGAGCCGTATGTTTAGTGTCTTGCTCCTCATAGTTTACGAATTCATAAACCGGGCTTGATAAATATATTCTATTTTTCTTGGAGACAACTTTCCCGGCTAAATTTATGGTTTTCCCTTTTTTTAAGATCGCCGCTAAGTGTCGCTGATTGAACCAAACAGCTGAGATACTCCCGGTGTCATCAACCACCACAATTTCAACAATGAACATTTTTCTTTTCCATGTTCGCTGCACTCTTACTTGTTGTATCACGCCAGAAATAGTGGCCGGTTCGTTAACTTTCAAATCAGCAATTTTCTTAACTTCGGCAAAATCTTCATAGCGAAACGGAAAATGCCAAAGTAAATCTTTGACAGTTTCGATACCAAGCTTTTTTAGTTTAACGGCGAATTTCGGACCGATGCCTTTTACTTCGGTGATTGAATTATTGAGTGTAACCATTAGAATGAGTATAGCGAGCTTGCTCGATATATCAAATCAAGGTTTGATATATCAGAATTAATTCTGATATATCTATTATAAACATCAATCTGTTTTAAAAATGTTTAAAAAGTTCACCAACTATTATAGAAAAATGACCTCTACCGAAGAACCGGGCATAAGCGAGGAAGAAGACCTCAAAGATAAAAGTTTAAGAATTACCGTTAAAGAAAATGCTTTAGGTTCCGCAGCTGGTTCAATCGGCGATACTTATATCACGCCGTATTTAATCGCCGTTAAGGCCACCCTTTCAGAAATCGCAGCCTTTACTTCTATCACCAGCTTAGTCGCTCCTTTGGCCCAGCTTTTCACCTCAAGATTAATAGAAAAATTTGGAAGGAAAAAAATTGTATTTCGGCTAGCGATTCTTCAGGCCTTAATCTGGTTACCGATAATTGCTTCTGTTTTGTTGTACTTGAATGGGTTAAAGAATATCTCTTTCCTAATTATTGTTTTGTGGACTGTTTACGCTTTAGTCGGGAACTTGTCAGCGCCAGCCGGAAACTCATGGATTGGCGATTTGGTTCCCGAAATAAAAAGAGGAAGATATTTTGCTTTCCTCAATTCCACTGGAAGCATTATTTCTCTTATTGGGGTAATCGCCTCTTCATTCTTCCTGGATTACGGCAAACAAAGAAATAATCTTTTTTATTGCTTTATCGCCCTTTTCGGCGCAAGCGCTATTTTCAGGTTTTTTGCGCTTTATTACACCAAACAAAAATACGAGCCGAAATTAACCCTCGAAGAAGGTTACTATTTCAGTTTTTGGAGTTTTATTAAGCGGATGAAAAATAATAATTTCGGCAAATTTGTCCTTCATCGATCAATATTCGCTTTAGCCGTAAATATTGCCGCTCCCTTTTATGGCGTTTTTGTTTTAAGAGAACTGGGGTTCAGCTATGTTCAATATACGATTGCTTTAATTATCGTCCCAACAGTTATCCAAGTTATCTTATTCCCATTTTGGGGAAAATTTTCCGATAAATACGGCAACGTCGAAACATTAAAGGCCAGTGGTCTCTTAGCTTCAATCTATCCTATATTGTGGATTTTTTCTCAAAACTTTTACTATATTTTATTAGTCCCGATGATTCTTAACGGTATCGCTTGGGCCGGTCTCAACTTAGCCACTGCTAATTTTATTTTTGATAATGTCACTCCGAAAAGAAGAAGTTTGTGTTTTGCTTATTTCAGCGTTTTAGCCGGATTCGGAGTTTTCATCGGCGCTGGGCTAGGAGGATTTTTAGCTAAAATGCCAATAGGTTTTATGAATATCTTTCTGTTTATATTTTTGATTTCTGGGATTTTAAGATTAATAAGTATTCTAATTTTTGGCAGAAAAGTAAACGAAGTCCGTCCCGTCAAAGGAGTGAAATTACCTTATCATTATCTTCAACTATTATTCAGACCGTTTTTCAGAAGAGGAGATTAACGTCCTATGTAAACTTGTGCCCGGGGTGGGACTCGAACCCACAAACCCTTGCGAGTGAAGGATTTTAAGTCCTTTGCGTATACCAATTCCGCCACCCGGGCATAATTCGAGAGGCCAGGGTGGGAATCGAACCCGCGTATAAGGGTTTTGCAGACCCTTGCCTTACCACTTGGCTACCTGGCCTAAAATATTATTCTATTTTATCGTTTGAAAAGATTTTTTCAACCTCTGATGCTTTTTCCGGCTGTTCGTTAATCTCAAAATTTAATTGGGGAATTTGTCTAATCTTAATTCGTTTCATTAAAAGAAATCTCAAATGATTACGATTCTGTCTTAAAATTTCCGCCACTTCGTTGAATTTCGTCAACGGCATAACATTCACCTTTATCCTTGCGTCCACCAAGTCATCAGAAATTTCCACTGTCATGATAGTAACCAAAACATTTTCAAAATCCAGTTCTTTCAAAAACATTTTTCCCAGCTCTTCTTTAACCAGTTCGTTTAAACGTTCAATTCTGTGATTCATGGACTAAGTGGTCGCCAACATTAATCTTCGTGTCTGATTCAAAAAGCATACCACATTCATTGTCAGCTTTAATTTCTTTGGCATCCTGTTTTTGTTGTTGAAGATTTAAAATTTTCCCGGTACCGAGATCTCCATCGCCTCTTTTTACCTTGAGCCGACTATTGGCCTTGATGACGCCAGAAATTACTTTCCCGCCAATAATTTGTTTTTTTGTTTTTTGGTTAAAAACAGCCAAAACTTCCAATTCGCCTAATATAGTCGGAGGCATTTTAGCGATCGAGCCCTCTTCCAAAATTTTAACAATCTCATAGATGATGTCTGACGTAACGATTTTTACGTTGTGGATCCTAGCAAACTCTTGAGCGGCTTTCTGAACTTTCACCTTGAAACCAATAATTACCGCTTTGCTGGCTTGAGCCAAGCCGATATCGCCATCGGTTATATCTCCGACTGACGCTTCCAAAAATTTCATTTTTTGGTCTTTCAACGGAATCGCCTCAATTATGCTTCTCAAGGCTTCTAATGATCCGGCACTATCCGCTTTTATAATCAGATTGATATAATTTTCTTTTAGCCCTTCTTCTTGAACCGCTATTCTTTCGGGCGGCGCCTCGAGGGGCGGCGTTTTAATCTCAACGATGTTTATTCCGCCGGCCCAGAACTCTTCGCCAATCTGCGGCATTGTTTCAAAACCCAAGATTAAAACCGGACTTGAAGGCAAAATTTCATCTACTCTTTTTCCTAAAAAGTTCTCCAATGTTTTTATTTTGCCAAAAGCTGTTTGTGTGGCGATTTGATCACCGATTTTCAAAGTTCCATCCTTCAAAACAATAGCCGCTGTAGCTCCCCTTTTCGGGTCAAGTTTTGATTCAATGATTATTCCTTTAGCTTGAACATCGAAAGAATATGTCAAACTTTCCATTTCACCAACCAGAAGAATAAGATCTAAAAGTTCGTTCACGCCTTCACCGGTCTTAGCGGAAATCCCTTGCCACGGAATATGACCGCCATATTTTTCTAATAAAACACCCGCCTCTAATAAATCATTAATAACCTTATCGATATTAGCGGCTGGCTTATCAATTTTATTTATCGCGACAACAAAAGGCGTTTTAGTTTTGTTTAAAATATCTATTGATTCTTTGGTTTGAGGTTTCAACCCTTCTTCGGCCGCTACCACTAAAATAGCTAGGTCAGCAACATTAGCGCCGCGTTCTCTCATTTTATTAAAGGCCTCATGACCAGGCGTATCAACAAAAGTTATTTTTTTGCCAGTATGTTCTATTTCGTAAGCACCGATTGATTGAGTGATACCGCCCGCTTCTTTGGCAGCAACGTTGGTTTTTCGGATATAGTCCAAAAGAGTGGTTTTACCGTGATCAACATGTCCCAAGATGACTACAATCGGCGGTCGAGGCGATAATTTTTCAGCTTGTTTTTTCTTCATTATCTTGTAAAATTAGCAGAAATTGTAGATAATTACAAGGAAAAATAAGCGTCGGCTTTAACAAGGAGAGGTTCCGCCCGAGGCGGACCAGCCTTAGGCTGGGGCTGAGTATAAAACCGATAAAAGACATGTATTATGTATATCTTTTGAAAAGCTGTAAGAATGATAAACTATATAAAGGCCTTACGAACGATTTAAAAAGAAGAATGATCGAACATAATACAGGTAAATCAGTTTACACAAAAAATAATGGGCCATGGAAATTGATTTACTATGAAGCGTTTCTTTCTAAAAAAGATGCCAGACGCGAAGAATTGTTTTTAAAATCTGGCAAGGGCAAAGAAAGAATCAAATATCTACTAACCGAGATATAACAAGGAGAGGTGGCTGAGTGGCTTAAAGCAGCATCCTGCTAAGATGTTGGGTTCGAAAGGGCCCCGAGGGTTCGAATCCCTCCCTCTCCGCCAGTGTGCACGAACAGAGGCCAAAGCCTCTGTTTTTGCTTTATTTAGTGGCAATTTCGTCGGTTCTAACGCTAAGTATTTCTTTTCAAGTGCAGGATAGCCTTTTTGTATTGGCACAAACCATTCATTGGGCTCGATCACGAGCTCTCCGTCTTTAATTTTAGGGCTTTGGCCCAATGCCAGAAGTATTTCTTTCTTCAGTTCTAACCCTGCCTTGCCTATTTCACTGGCCTTAATAAATGCTGATCGTGCGTAAGTAGCGAAGCTGAAAGTATTTTCGGTTAATTCAAGCCAGCGTTCAGCCCTGGCCTCAGTTTCCCTGAGCTTATTTTTCAATTGGGCGATTTTGGTTGATAGTTCGTTTTTGTCTTTGACAAATGTTTCGTCATCAATGAGCTGGCGGTACCTCATTTTAGTCAGCTCGTCCAGTTCTTTCTGAGTTTGGACGAGTGTTTTGTGTTGCATTTCGTAAATCTTTGTTCTGTCCTCGATCTCTGTGTCGTTCTTTTTGCTTAAGCCTTCCAGTGCCCACTGCAGAAACTCTGGCAGAATCGTGTATTTCTCGATTTCTTTTTCAATCTTCAATTCCAAATCATCAAGCGTGATGCTTTTCTTTTGCGAACAATCATAATCTTCTCTGCGTCGGGTGCAGTGATAATAGGTGTATTCCTTTATTTTGCCAGTTTTCTTGATGAGCTTTTGTTTTTCTTCGGCTGTATAAAGGCAACCGCATTCAGCACAGCGGAATGAGCCAGTAAAGGCGAAGGTATGACTCTTTGCCCTGGGTCTGCCTTTTCTCCCAAGAAGCTTCTGCACGTGATCGTATTCTTCAAGTGTGATTATCGGTTCATGCTTGCCTTCGTATTGTTGGCCGCCGTAATCAATAATTCCTGTATAGAAAATGTTTGTGAGAATTCTGTAAATTCCACTTTTTGATAGAGGATTACCGCCAGATCGTTTCGTCTTTCTGGTTGTGTAGCCCCATTGCTCGTTCGCGATCTTTGCGATTTGAGGGGGTGTGTAATTTCCTGTCAGCATTAAATCCCACATTCTCCGTATCATCGGAAAGCGTTCTGGGTCTTTAAAAATATCGTTATCTCCCTTTTCCTTTGTCTTGCTGTTTAAGTAACCCTGGGGAGCGCATGCGGGCATCCAACCTCTGGCCAGTTTTGATGCCTGGCCTCGTTTTACATTCTTTCTTAAATCAAGAATATATTGATTGGCCGTTCCGCTTTCAACGCTGAAGAGAATAACGTTATCGTCTGGAAGATATTGCCGATCTATGGTCTGAATTGATTTAAGCGTGCCCTGCTGCAAAAGCCAGCTTAGCTTTCCGCTATCAATAGGATTTCTTGAGAGTCGATTAATTTGCCAGCATAAAATGCCGTCAGCCTCACCTTCTTCAATACGTTGAATCATTTCGTCAAACAATGGCCTGTTGTCTGGCTTTTTTGCTGATTTCGACTCCTTATATATTTTCTTGATATCCAAGCTCAAATCTCTGGCAAGTTCTTTTAGGCGGTCGATCTGGTCATCAATGGATTGAACCTGCCGATCCTCGCTCTCCGATGATTTTCTTGCGTAGAGGAAGTATTTAATTTTTTGAGCTGGCTTTTCCATAGTTATTTCAAATATTTTTCAATGTTGGCCTTGTGTTCCTCGTAGGTTTTGGCGCAGTGAATTTGTCCACTTGAATCGTGCAGATAATAAAGACATTCAGTGTCGGCCGAGTTTAACACCGCATCGATTGCATCCAGGCCTGGGTTGCAGATTGGATGAGGTGGAAGTCCTTTATTTCTGTATGTGTTATAAGGCGACTCGATCTGTTTATCGGCCAATTTTATTGGCTTCCACCAATCTCCCTTGCTGGTATAATTTTTTGGCTGTGCATCAAATCTGGCTTCGCCGTAATGGATCACGTCGTCTCGGATGTATTGGATTGTGTCGTCAGCTTCGAGCTTCATTCCTTTTAATAATCTGTTCCAGAGAATTCCTGCCACGAGTGGCATATCGCTCTTGCCAGCTGCTTCTCTTTGGACGATTGAGGCAAGCTTTAATGCCGTTGTCCATTGGATATTAGCTGTCACAAATTTGTTGGCATAAGGCTTAAATTTTTCATTGAATTTAGCTCTCAGCCGATCAGAAATCTGGAGCACTGTTTCGTCCTTCGGAAGGAGATATGTGTCAGGAAAGTAAATGCCTTCCAGCTGGTCGTAAGCCATTGCTGTATACTTCACGGCCCAGTCTTTCTTTTGCTGTTCGTTCCAACTAAGCGCATCACCGATAAGTTCTCCGATCTGTTCTTTTCTTAATCCTTCGGGAATTACGACCCATTTCATGTAAGGTTCTTTAAGTGCTTTCGCCATCTCCCAGGCCGTCATGCTTTTTGAGATTTTGTATCCGCCTGGCTGGATGTCGTTTCCTTCAAGCGCATAATTAAAACCCCACTCGCTTTTGATAAATCCTTGCTCGTGGAGTTTTGCGATTAGGTCTTGTTTTGATTGATTCATTGAGACGATGAATCTTTCTGGCTCAGCTTTTGTTTGCGGTGCGCCAAAGAGTGAGAAGTATGCGAATAGCCCGATTGCCGTCAAAGTCAGCAGGACTATTCCGCTAATGCTTAATATTAATATTTTTGTGTTTAATGGTCTTGTCATATTATGTAAACTTTTAATTGTATTGCTCTACACACATACATGGGCCAAAGGTTTAAGGAAGTCAAATAAAACAAAAAGGGACGACCAGAGCCTGCGTCCCACAAGATTGAATTGCACAAGGCAACCAATTGTGGAGGATAGTCGCCCCTTTCAGCCCGCAATTGGGCTTCAAAAGAAGCAATCACCCTGTGCAGATATTCAAACTTGTAGGACGCAATTATATTTTACCTCATTTTGTCTGATTTCTCAATGTGCTATAAGCCTTTGGTTAATTTTTCTTCGAACATTCGATGATGACTGGAACTCATGTATTTTAAGTCGTGGCATTTTCGGCAAAGGAAGATGTCTTGAGTCGGTGGCTTATACAGAGTTCCTGCTCGTTTCCTGCATTTCGGGCAGATAAACCAATATCTTTCTTCGCCGAAGTAGCAAGGCGTTGAAGTTATTTCAATCTTCTGTCCGAATTCCTTCAGCTTTATCTTCAGGCGCAACTCCTTGATCTCGGCCTTTATGTCTTTTAGCAGGCTGTCGATATTGATTTTTTGGCATTGTTCGATGAGGGTTCTCATATATTTTTTTCCGAAATCATTTGGCATTAATGATTTTCTCCTTTTTTCTGTTTGATTTTTTGACATTGATTACCTGCTGATTTTTGGCAAGATAAGCGTTCTCGGTTTTGACATGGATATTTAATTTCGGTTGTCTCAGTTCTTTCAGGAGCATAATTGAATTGGTGAATTGCCTGTAAGCAAGATCAACGGCTTTTGCAGCTTCTTTTGCTGCTTTCATCTGTAGTGAGTCAAAATGGAGCGTTCTCGAAGTTTCGTCTTTGGTCATCAGGTGCGTATTCAAAACCCCCGTATTTCTTATGAAGTTATAATGGGCAATGGCGATGGTTTCTATCAAGGCCAATTCGGTTGGAGTCTTCGGGCAGTATTCGTCAATGAGCGAGCTGCGCATTTCTGAGACGGGTGTTATATCTTCTTTGCCGCTAAGGGCAAGCGGGAGCAGGTTCTCCCAGGGATACAATTTTATGTGAGCGGCCTGCTGGCTTAGTTTAAGCGATCTCTGGTTTAGTGCTTTTTCTTCTTTTTCTGTTTTTGCCTTGCGTCTAAGCTCTGCTATTTCTTCAAACCCTTTATAGATTTCGTCCATTTTTTGCGGGTCAAAAAATACGCTCGTAATCTTGCTTAGGGTTTCTTTGTAAAAAATTAATCTATCCTCTGGGTTGTCGAGGTTCAAGCTATTATTTTTAATTGGTATTATTTCTCTCGTCATAGGCTTAATTTTTCTACCCCACCATTGGGCTCACTATTGTTTTGGCTTATTGAATTACCGAGTGGAGCGGTGGGGTAAATTAACATTTTCCGTTTATCATTCGGATCAGGTTCTTGGCAGATCAATCCTGCGCTTTCAAGCAATGGAATAATTTGCTGGCGCAGAAACCAGTCGGCCAGCGTTCTCCCATAAACCTGAACATGTTTTCGCTGAATCTCTCGCCTGGTTAATCCCAGCTGGCCCGTGATTTTTTCAAACTCGTCTCGGCTTTGATTTTTTTCATTCCATGCTGGGATTATTATTTCCTGAAAAAGCTTGTAAACATATGGCGGAAGATTGAGCTCTTGGCTCTCGGAAATCGTATCCCAGACGTTGAACGCTTCTTTGATATCATCTTCGTTCGCAACAATGATTGACCCGTCTCTTTCCCTAAACCATAAATTCAATAGCGCAAATGCTTTGACAAGAGAAATGATGCGGCCGATGTCTCGCTGGTGTCTTGGTTTAAGCATTTTATTCTGTCTGAAAAACGTCTTCTCTAATTCTTCTGGTGAACCTATTTTTATTCCCTTGACGTTTTCCAGTTTGATGGCTCGTATTCTTTCTTTAAGGGATTTTCTTTCTTTGTTCCCTTCCAGTAGGTTTTCGTATTTCTGACTATCGGTTTCTTTCTTTATTTTTTCGTAGATTGCCTGCCTGATTTTTTCCTGATTGGTTTCTGGAGAGAGGAGCATAAATCGAGTTGCTTCCTGTTCATCGGCCGTCAGTCCTGCCGTGCAGAAAATCACCGCAGGGAATCCTCTGAGAAATATGTTTTTGGTTTTCAGGCCTGCTCTTTGAGACTTATCAGTGATTTTTAATCTAATTTCTTTTTTATCGTGAGAAAGTAGCGGCCTCAAGTGTTGAAGGAGTAGGGTGTGTGGCTGATCCAAAAAGATTAAAATCCTGCGACTCAAGTCTACCAAGTAGCCATTTCTTTCTTTGTCATATTCTCCCACGTCATGAAAAAATGCTGTGGGGCTGCAGTAACCGACTTCAATAACATCGTCTTCTGGAAAGAGTCTGGCAATCTCAGTTGGGATGTATGACTTGCCTGTTGATGACGGGGCGTTAAAAGAAATGTTGAGCTGGGAGTTTTCTGTGTAGGCCGAGAGCTCGCATAGAAATGTTATCAGCTTATTTTCCTCATCTTTTTTTATAGTCAATCCCAGTGTTTCAACGATTTCTTTTGCGGTTAATGGTTTGAATTGTGAGGCATCGATTTTCTCTGGATAGGGTTTGGCGTATCTGTTGAATAAATCTTCGGGATCGCCGTTGAGTTTTACCAGGTAGTCAGTAATGTCTCCGCCTTCGCCGACTTCGTTTGGAAGCGTAACGATAAAGATTTCATTGCCAGAATTTTCCAGCAACTTTGCCACCCGCTCCGATCCTTTTCTGCCAGCCTCGTCGTTGTCGTAGCAGATATAAATTTTTTTGCCTTTTCCGATTTTCTCTATCCATTCTTTTTTGAAGGTCAGTGCGCCATGCGTTGAGGTGACGGCAGGAATATTTTTTGAGAGCAAAGCCAGCCTGTCCAGCTCGCCTTCGCAGATTATTATCCGATCATGATTTTCCGTCAGCATCTCCCAGCCGTAAATCTGAGCCTCGATTCCTTTTGGATAAGTCATTTTGTCGTTCCCAGCGTTCGGGTCTTGGCGTAATTTCAAAAACTGAAAAGACCCATAGATGTTCTTTATGGGTATGGTAATCCAGTATTTTCCGTAGAACTTTCCCCAGCCCAGTTTGAAAGCGTCCACAACGGGGTCAGAAATGCCCCTGGCGTTCAAATACTTTCTGATATCGGGAGTAAGTGCCAAGTGGCAGGCATCTGCCGACACAGCTCCAAATTTTGCGAGACGTGGCTTAATCGCTGAATCTCGCTGATTTATTGCGATCTCGCTTATATCATCCCCCAGATATTTTGCGAGCGTTATGAGGTTACCTTTCTCGCCGCATTTCTTGCATTCGTATTGGCCAGTGGCAATATCAAAATACAGGTGAGCTTCGTTTGATTGGCTATCTTTATCGCAGTTATTAAAAAGGCACTTAACGACGAGCTCATTGCCACTCTCCCGAAAAGCAACGCCTTTGCGGGATAAATATTCTTTAATGGTAATTGTTTGTAATTCTTGCATAATGTTTTTACTTAGGTTTTTAGGTCGCCAGTTTCCTTGCGTCGCTCCTGAAGTTTTTGGAATTCTTCTTCGGTCATCGGTTTGTAAATAAGTTCAATGAGTCGGAGGAGCTGTGCGCCTCTCGTGTATGCTTCTTCTCTGCTGATCTCTGTGCCATAGCGATTCTTATGAAGCATCTGGTATTTTTTAATTTGCTCGTCCGACAGCATAGGCCTATTCCGAATAGATTCGGTTTTTTAGCATCTTCACATTGTCAAAGAATGATCGTGCCTTAACTTCGAGCTTATCTGACCAGTAATCATCAACGACCTTTTCAATGCCGATGACTCGGCGAAAGATGAACTGCACTTTTCTGGGGTTGGTTTTATCCAGCGAGACAAGCTCAAAACCAGCCGACACCAGTGAGGCGGCTGCTCCCAGATCAAACGTGGATAAATATTTTGTGTAGTCTTCGGGCGTGTATTCTTGCTCCCCATTTTTGGATAATTTTTTGGACATATAATTTGTGGGAGCTCTGGCGAATTAAAAAAGCCAAAGCGTATCCTGCTTTGACTTTATAAAATCACTGGGTGAGTCAACTGAGAATTTGTTGACTCAATTGATTTTGTTGGCTTATCGGGTTCTTTTTATCGATTTTTCCCGCCAAACAAATAACTTTTCTATATTCAATAATTCTTCCGCTCGTTTATTGATTGCTTCCATCGTGTCGTATACCTGATGCCAGTTTTCTCTCGTATCCTTTGTTTTGCCAAAGTGTTTCTCATAATAGCCCGTCATTTTTTCGTAAATAATCGACCAGTCAATCGGCTCATTGATTGGATGCTCGAAAGCGGCTTGGCAGAAAAAGTGCTCGTTTTTATATGGCGGTAAGGGACATTTTTTATCCCCCAGTTTTAACAATGCCTCATCGTCTAAGAATTCAATATTACCGATCGGAGCTTTTTGTTCTTGGAGGTGTTTTTTGTAGAATTTTACAAATCGCTCACGATCTATTTCGATCTTTATTTCTTCGCCAGAAAATCTTCCCAATTTATCAAGGCATCGGATGTCTTTTAATTGAAAGAGTTTTTCATCTTCTGCTAATTTTTTTAGTCCACTTTTCATGTCACCCTTGGGTATGGTGTCTCCGCTTTGGTCTTGGAAATCCCACAGAGAAATAGCGATAATTCTATCTTTTTCTGGAGCAATCTCTAATTTGGCGTGGATAGCCCTGATGATATCTGAAATTGTTTTTGGTAGGCTCATAGTAATTGTAATTTATTTCCATTATGACAAAAAATGCCAACTTTGACAACAAAGATTTGTAGAGCTACAATGGACGTATCAATAGTCAATAAATTTTATGAATTCCAAAATGGAAAAACTTCTCACGATTCCCGAAGTAGCAAAAATCCTGAGAGTCAGTGGTCGATCGGTAACTCGGTATATTGAATCTGGAAAGTTAAAGGCATCTAAGATTGGGGTTTGGAGAATCAAGGAATCAGATTTGCACGCTTTTTTGGAGAAGACAAGTAATAAGAAAAACAAATAGCAAGTTTAATATGGCGAAATCAAGAGTCACAAGAACATACGGGCCAATACATTTTGAAGATTTAGACCCTCATCGATTCGAAGATTTAATTCGAGAGCTTATTTACGACTACAAAGATTGGCAAACTATCGAAGCAACTGGCAGGAGCGGAAATGACGAAGGTTTTGACATCCGCGCCCATGAAAAAGTTTATAAAAATTCCCAGCCTGAAAACGATGAGGTAAGTGACGAGGCAGAAGAAAAACACCCTATGGAAGGTAATCTTTGGATGATTCAAGGAAAAAGAGAGAAAGAAATAGGCCCGAAACGAGTAAAAGAAATTCTTTCTGATGTTGATTCTAAAAATCCTCCATACGGATACATTCTGGCCGCTTCTTCAAATTTTTCCAAAGATTCTTATGATGCGTTTCGAGAAGAGCTGCGGAACAAAGGCGTAATGGAATTTTATCTTTGGGGAAAGGCGGAGCTTGAGGATATGCTCTATCTCCCAAAAAATGATCGCATTCTTTTTACCTTTTTTGGAATTTCGTTAGTTAGTAAAAGACGGTCACGGGCCACGGAAATAAGGCAGGTTGTAGCATGCAAAAATAAGTTATACAGAACATTCGGCGAGGGTAACGACTTTTATAAATCAATTTTGCTTCGAGATTCAAAGGATTCGAAATATCCTTACAAGAATGGGTATAAAGATTTTGGCGAACATCCCCGATGGCGCGAATACAGGTTTATTCAATATCATCCTCTTGGAATCATAGTAAATTTACGTAAGCATTTTGCTTATATCGATATAGAAAAGAAAGAGTTTGATTTTACGGGAGTCGCCGATCTTGTTTTTCGAGATAGTGACTCCCATGAAGAAAGAACTAAACAACAGGAAATCCGTGATAAGGTTGAAGATTTTTGGGAACATTTGCCCCATCGCCACCAGGCAACATTTTTTAGTAACGGGTTAATTCGATATGATGAGATGCTGGTTATAGACGATAAGGGTGATGGATGGCATAACTTCCCGCACATATTTGTTGATTTTGATTTTAAGACTGGCCCAATTGCTGGCACTTATGAATATTTGGAGGTTAAAAAAAGACAGCAATCTCTGGATGGCTATAAGCGTGTAAAAAAATTTACAGAATCTTTTCCAAGTCCCACCATCGGAACGATTCATGAAGAAAAAGGAATAACCCTAAATGATCCAGATTTTAACATGCTTAAACATGGCAATGAATCATTTAATACCCTTTATGAATGTGATGGTCGGTATAATTTCTTAAAACCAAAAGATGTAGTCTTAATTCTTAATAAAGACGCTGAAGGCAGCACAAAATATTATCTCCAAATTACACATGCAGAAAGCGAAAAATTAGGAGACTATCTTAAGAAAAATCCTGAAGAACAATGGATGATAGAACGGCAGATCGGACAAGAAGCAGATAAAAAGGCAACCCTGAATGTTTATGAGTTTAAGAAAACCTACGATTTTGTTATTGAAAGAGAGAAATCTAAAAATAAAAAGTCATGAACGAAAAAGATAAACAAATTATAAAAGACTCCGCATTAGTCATCGCTGATCAAATCGCTTCGGCGTTGCCTGGGCTGAATATAGCCTGGGGTCTAAGTAAGGCTTTATATGGTGCGGGCTTGAAACTTCGTGAGCAGAGAGCGCTTGAATGGGTTGAGATGGTTAAGGATAATCCGTCAGCTTTCACCGAGATCATTCTTAGAGATGCGAAATTTCAAGATGGATTTGTGTATGCTCTGGAGAGATATATTCGTGAAAAAAACGAAGAAAAAAGAAAAATGATGCGAGCTATTTTTCTGGGCTTTGCTCAATCTGATAACCAGAATAGATTTGAGTTGGAAAGGATGTATCATATCTTAAGTATTCTGAATGCTGATGATTTTGTAGTCTTGAGAGATGTAGATACTTCTAAGACTGATTTCCATCAAATTTATGAACAGACTAAAAATAAAAATGAACTTGTTTATGATTTAGTCACTGCTGGAATATTGATGTCAGATTACTCATCCAGAGTTGGCCCTATCGCTGCTCCTTTTGTGAAAGTAACTGAGTTTGGAAAAGAATTCATAAAATATTTGATATTAGATAAAAAATTATGAAATTACCTATACGCAACAATTTGATTATCGAATTACACGTTCCAGATTTTAACATTGCCAAGGAATTTTATGGCCTTCTTGGCTTCGAGCCGATTATGGAGAATAAGGCCACTGCGACGGAGCCTGGATATCTTGTTCTCAGGCGACATGATAATGAGGGTGACACGATCCTTAATTTTTACGGCGGTAACGATAGAGTCTACAACCAGGCTTATTTTAAGAACTTTCCTACAGACACAAAACGTGGGTACGCCACCGAATTAACAATTCCCGTCGCTCATGTGGATGATTTTTATAATGAGATAGCGCCGAAGATAAAAGATAACATCAAGCAACCAGTGACGGGCAAAAAGGACGGCGAAACGTTCTGGCGAGATTTCAGAGTTGAAGATCCATTTGGATTCTATCTGCGATTTACAGAACTTATTGACTGGGGACAATAATAATATGGATAAACTTATCAAAACAAAATCATTTGAATTAGCGGTGCTTACGCGAGGCGATCAGAATGCTAAAAAATTAGCATTGATTTTGCCTGGCCGTTTGGATACTAAAGATTACGCTTGTTTTTCAAGCCATGCAGATTATCTCGCAAAGCAAGGTTTTTATGCAGTGGCCTTTGATCCACCTGGGACATGGGAAAGTCCAGGGGCTATTGATTTATATACGACCACAAATTATATAAAAGCAGTCAACGAACTGATTGAATATTTTGGTAATAAACCGACTCTGCTTTTGGGTCATAGTCGAGGAGCTGCTGTATCGATATTCGCAAGTGAGAATTCGGCCGTAGTCTGCATTGTACCAATCATGGCGAACTTTGGAGAACCCACAGCGCCAGGCAAAGAAGCCATGAATAAAGGCTACAAGTTATCATACAGAGACTTGCCACCAGGAACTTCTGAAACTAAGGAACAGAAAGAATTCAAATTGCCGATCGCCTATTGGAAAGATGGCGAGCAATATAATGCGGGAGAAATCTTGAAAAATTGTAAGAAATCGAAGCTTTTGATTTATGGCGATCAGGATGAATTTACACCAGTCGAAACCGTCAGGAAGTTATTTGAGGATACTCCCGAACCCAAGATTATAAAAGAGTTGCATAGTACTCATGACTATCGTTATTCTCCTGATAGTATTGAGGAAGTAAACGCAGAGCTTGGGAAATTTTTAAATATATATTTCAAATGAATTACAAAGGCACAATAATTGAAGAAAGTTTGGATAATACAAAGGTCATCAAGCGACTCAAGATTTTGAAGACTAATGTTGAGGCTGTCATCGACGAACATCAAACTCCCTGGCTAAAGCAATGGACTTTGCATCGGGTCGAGATTCCCGAATCTGAAGCCGAGGATATAGCGCAAGAATTGAGCAAAGTAATCGATATGAGTCATGTGAGCTCTTGGTATGCAGATTTTAGGAATGACAAGAAGCATTACATTATTTTTAGAAACAAGGTTTTTCATGTCGATCGTAATAACAAAGCCCAATATGACGAGGTTAGAAAGTATGGTTTGACTTTGGGTATTCCAGAATATCAGTTGCCAAATTATCAGGACTTGCCGAAAGATGTTCTTGCTCATTTTCTTAATGAAGCAAATAAGAGCACATATGCAAACAAGAATGCGCCAAAGGTTGAATCAAGTCGACCGAAATCCGAGGATTATCATTTTGAAAAAGATGGCTTAATTTATCACGACACTTACTTTGGTGGCCGAGACTTTATCGGTGAGGAGATTGTCTACCAGGACGAAAAGCCAGCATGGGGCGCGAATTATTATGGCTTTATCCTTTCTGAAAAAATTGGAGAAAAAGAAGTCTATAATTTTCTTAGAAAAGCCTTGATGCAAGAATATGATAGCCCTGTTCCCGTTAGAGGCCCAAACGAATTCGTTGATGGAGATTGGGAGTATAAGTTTTCTGTAGACGGCGACCTATCAAGATTTTCAGGTATAGAGGAGATTTTGCTTAAGGGTAAAATAATTTATCGTTGTTTTGTGCATGGCGGGTTTATTCAATAGGTATGAAACTGAATCTTACAAAAAACTTTATTCTCTCTCCCAAGCCACCATTTAATTTTGATGGTACTTTTCACAAACCATCACATTTTCCTAATAATCTTAAATTGGAAGATTGGGAGCCAGGAGTATATTGGCAATCATTGCGGATTGGCAAGCATTTATTCGGATTGAAGATTAAAAATGGCGGCACTGCAACCAAGCCCGAGCTTTTAGTATCAATTTTTTATAAGGGAAATATAGGGAAAGATGAACTTGAGATTATTAAAAAAGAGATAAGTTGGCGATTTGAGCTGGATAGAGATTTTGGAGAATTCAATGCTTTAGCTAAAAAGGATAAACGATTCTATCCCATATTTAAGAAATGGATGGGTATGCGTAATCTGAGCCAGTTCACACTCTACGAACTCCTTATAATCGCAGTAGTTTTACAAAATGCGACTGTACGACGTAGTCAGCAAATGTTAGACGCATTGCTCAGTAAATACGGCACTAAGGTTGAGTTTGATAAGAAGACTTTTTATGCCATCTGGCTACCCAAGGATTTGGCCGATGTCACCGAGCAGGAATTGCGCGATCTTAGGATTGGATATCGGGCGAAGTTTATTAAACGTCTTTCTGAAGATTTTGCGGCAGAGAAGGTGGATGAGATGCAACTGCGGACACTTGATAAAGAGAATGCCAAAAATGAACTGATTAAACTTTACGGAATCGGCCCTGAAAGTTCACGTATATTGCTTTTTGAGGCCTTGCATCATTACGATGTTTTTGATCATATTGCTCCCTGGCAGCAGAAGATTTATTCAATGCTTTTCTATAATAAAAAACTCGTTTCAACCAACACAATCCGTAAGGATATTCTTAAGCAATATGGTCGCTATTCGATGCTGGCAGTTCACTATATCTGGGAGGACATATTCTGGCGGCGCAGGCATGAGAAAATAGATTGGTTAGAAAAAGAAATAAGATTATAATTAACTTAATAATATGGAATTAAATCAAAAACAATTAGAACTATTAGGTCGAAGAAATCTCGTAATTTTGGCTACGACGGATAAAGATTGCCAGCCTCGCGCTATTATCGTCGAGGCTAATAAGGCAGAGAAGGATCAACTTATCATTACTTCTAATCAAATGGGTATCTCTGAGAAGAATATATTGGCCAATAAAAAAGTTTTCGTGTTAGCCTACGAGGAGGATTATCACTACGGAATTAAGATAACTGGCGAAGCAGAATATCTTTCCTCAGGCGAATATTTTGATTATGTGAAGGGCTTGGAAACAAACAAAAACTACACTCCAAAAGCTGCCGTAGTTATATCAATAAAAAACATTGAAGAATTTGAATAAATATGAGTGAATCAAAAAACATTAAAATCGTTGTATTTGTTCCCGAAACTCATACGGATATAGTTAGAGAAGCTATAGGTAAGACTGGCGCAGGAAAAATCGGAAATTACACTTATTGTAGCTTTTCCTCTAAGGGTATTGGGAGATTCAAACCTGAAAGTGGTGCACATCCAGCTATTGGTCAGGTTGGAAAGCTGGAATCGGTTCAGGAAGAACGAATAGAATTTGTATGTGAACGCAGCCTTGCAAAAGATGTTATTGCGACAATAAAGAAGGTGCATCCTTACGAAGAGGTGGCTTTTGATATTTATCCATTAGAAGAATTTTAAATTATGATCACTTCACTCGTGGAAGCATTTTTATTGGGATTAGTTGGAGGAGCTGTCCCAGGCCCAATTTTGACTGGAACTTTTACAGAGATACTTAATCTTGGTTTCTTAAAAGGAATTCGGGTAATCTTCTACGCTTTAATTGCCGAAACAATTGGAGCTTTGCTGGTTTTCCTCATTTTTTATGCGATCGGCTTGAATCAATTAGCAATACAAATTATTTCGGTTTGCGGAGCACTTGTTCTGTTTTGGTTGGGCTCACAGGTATGGAAAATAAAGGAAATAAACACTGAAGCTAAGAAGATTTTAACCTTTCCCAAAATAATTTTACTTACCGCTTTTAATAGCGGCTATTGGATTTTTTGGATCACGATTGGTGTTCCGAAGGCATTAGCATTAAACAATTCTATTCCTGGCGGAAAATTCATTTTCTTGGCCGTTTTTGAATTAGCCTGGCTAATAATGACGTTTGCTTTAGCTTTTATTTTTTATCAATTCAGACCTCTGTTACAAAGAAAAAACCTTATTGAAACTACATTTAAGGTTTTGGCCACTATCTTAGTTTTGTTAGGAATAAAAACGCTATTTAGTGCGTTTTAAAACAATAGTGAGTGGCAGGGTAGGGTAAAATCTGATATAGTAAAGTTAAATTTGAGGACTTAAATTGGGGATGTAAATATACTCGGTTTGTCGCTGAAGTATCTTTCCAACATCCTTCACGATGTTCCGCCAGCTGGGAACCAACACAATTTAAAGGTCGATAATGTAATCAAATTAATGTAAAAGATATGAAAAATAAAAAAAGTTTATTTATCATTATTATCTTAGCTTTAATTGTTATCGGTGTCGGAATATTCTTTCTGATTAATAAAAATGCGAAAGAAGCAACTCAAGGGACTACGACCGAGAATGGAATGGTTGATTGCGGTCAAGCGGAAGATCCTGGGTGTTTCGTAAGTAGAATGAACGGATGTTTACCCGTGACTGTCGCAATGACGGGATCGGACAACACGACAAAGATTGAGCTGACGATTCTAGGAGTAGAAAATGAAAAATGCCATTTTCAGAGGAAAATAAACGACATTATAGACCTTAATTGCTATTTTCCGAAAGGAACCATGAATTGGGATACCATTGATCAAACTTTTGGCAACGATAAGGGCTTACAAAAAGTAGTTGATGATAACTGTAAGTCAGGGTGGTAATTGAAGCTAATCAATTTTTATGCCAGTAAATAAATCAAAAAGCGAAATTATTTTTAAAGCGCCCGACTTTGAATATCAACCGAAATCAGCAGGTTGGTATTGGGTAACTATTCTTATCGCTTTAGGATTGATTTTTTTGGCTCTTTGGCAAAATAATTTTTTGTTCGCGGTTTTTGTCGTTATCGGAGAATTAATAATAATTTCATGGGGATCAAAAAAACCTAGCGAATGGAGAGTCGAAATGACTGAAGCAGAAATTCTTTTAAAGAAAGGGCAGGTCGAAAAAAAGTTTAATTTTTCTAACGATTTTGTCGATTTCGGGATAAGAGATTCTTCGGGAAATTTTAAAGAGCTGGTTTTAAAGAAAAAAACTGCTCTAAGCCCATTTTTAGAGGTTTATTTTCCAAAAGACAAAGAAGAGGAAATCAGAAAAATAGTTTCCCGCATTTTACCGGAAAACCAATATCCGTTAGGATTAATGGATTCTATTTCAAGGTTATTAAGGTTTTAGGGTTGCCCTCGTCGTTCAATGGATAGGACGGGAGCTTGCGGAGTTTCAAATAGGGGTTCGATTCCTCTCGAGGGCACAAATATTATGGAAAAAGAACAGCAAACATTAATTATTATAAAGCCGGATGCGATTGCGAAAAGCTTAACCGGCAATATTTTGACCGCGCTTTCGGAAGCGCGGCTAAAAATTGTCGGCGCGAAAATTTTAAAAATTGACCGTGAATTAGCCAAAAGACATTATCACGATCTTCATATCAGAAAACCCCACATCTATGAAATAACTATAAAATACTTGATGGGAGAATTTCATTCTAACGACAGAGCATTGGCTTTGGTCTACCAAGGGAAAAATGCTATCGATAAAATCAGAAAAATACGAGGCGCAACCAATCCTGAAGAAGCCAAACCAAACACGATAAGCGGACGCTACGGAAGAATAAACACCAAAACAGGAGTCTTTGAAACCGTAATCCACGCTTCTGATTCTAGAGAAGGCGCGGAACGAGAAATAAAAGTGTGGTTTGAACCAGAAGAATTAGTAAGTACTGTCTTTAAAACAAAAAGAATAAAAGTAAAATCAAAAGAAACAACCGTCTGGGCATAAAAAAATCCCCCCGATAAACATCGGGGGGATTTTTTAGTCGAATTTCACTTTGAGTTTTTTGGTTTTTTGTTTATTGAGCTTAGGCAAAACAATTTTTAGAACACCATTTTTCAAAGATGCCTGCGCTCTGTCCGGATCAATTTCCTGTGGCAGGATAATTGAACGCGAAAATCTTCCCCAATAGCATTCTTGATATAAATAGTCTTTTTCTTCAACTTTTTCTATCTTCTCTCTTTTCCCTCTAATAGAAACCGATTCAGCCGTGATAGCGATATCTAATTCTTCAGCATTTACTCCTGCCAAAGCTGATTCAACGATAATAGAAGTTGGCGTTTGATAAACATCTATAGTCAATTGTCCCTCTGATTCGTCAAAAATATCCGGTTCAATCGTTTCTTCGGAACCTTTTTCAATGATCATTTTCGGCTGGTCGATTGACGATTTTTCCGCTTCGGGCTTTATCCTGTTTCTTCCTCTGGTTTTTCGATCAGCCACCTGGCCCTTTTCGGCGGCTTCTTCTATGCCCAATAATTTGGCAAAAAAATCTTTTTGGTCGTTATCACTCATGGATTTTTCTTTCTTAATTGATCAAAGTTTAGAAAAGTAAAAAAAGCAATAATGCTTAAAAAAATAGTCGGGTAAACAATAGTGTCTTTAAAAGAAAGTATAAGATAGTTAAAAAATGTATGCAAGAGGACAGCGATAATCAAACCGTTAATAATAAAAATCTTAGGCCTGTAACGCAATACTCCGGTTGCCCACCAATATCCTATGACGCCAGAAGCTAAAGCGTGAAGAAGAGTAGCGCCGATAAAACGGAAAATAATTGTCCCCGTCATCTGGTTAAGAATTAAATCATTAAAAGGTGAAGCGACGATATTCAGGGTTACGGCTAAATTCTCAAAAGCGGCAAAGCCCAAAGCGGCAGTTATCATATAAACCATTATATCAATCGGCTCCTCGCACTCATTACACAAACTGCTTTTGACCAAAAGAAACACGAAAATAAATTTGATAATCTCTTCTATGCCCGCCATTATCAAAAGAGATATAACGCCATAATTCTCTATCTGTAAAATTTTCACGCTTTTTGCCAGAGTATATTCAATAAACAAAGCAAACAAGGCAGCAATAAGCCCAAAGATAAAGGTTGAAGCAATTAATTTCTTTGGTTCGGGATGGACATCCTCTTTTAAGAAGAAAAGGAGCCAGGCAAAGCTTGGAATCAACCCTAAAACTAAGGCAAAAATAATTAATCCCATTTTTCAATCATCAGCGCTTTCGCCGAACCTTTTGGTTTAATTTTTTGATAGATTTCTTCGGTAACAAACGGCATAAAAGGATGAATAAGCTTAAGCGATTCTAAAAGAATAAAAAAGATAAATGTTTTGTCACCGGATTGTTTTTTCGATTTCTCGATATAAACATCGCAAAAATCATGCCAGAAAAAATCATATACTTTATGAAGCGCCTGGCCAAATTTAAAACTGTTTATGTCTTTCTCGACGGATTTTTTGGCTTTCTGAAGCTTGTCTAAAACTTTTTTATCTGCCGGAGTTTTAGGTTTTGATTTTGAATCTTTTCCCCCTGCTTTTGACTCCGCATTTTGTAACACAAATCTTGTAGCGTTCCAGATTTTATTGGCAAATTTTTTCCCAGCCATCACAGCGGTTTCATCAAAACGAATATCCTGATTTCCCATCGACTGCCAAATGATCCCGAAACGCAAAGCGTCAGCGCCGAAATTATCAATTAATATTAACGGGTCAATGCCAGTCCCTTTGCTTTTCGACATTCTCTTGCCGTCCTTAGTCAAAATAGTGGCGTGAATTAAGGTTTTTTCGAAAGGCGTTTCACTCTTAAACTCCATCCCGGAAAAAATCATTCTGGCTACCCAAAGATTTATAATGTCTCTGGCTGTTATTAAAACCTGGCTCGGATAAAAATCCTGCAAGTCCTTTTTAGACAATGCCGCAAACGGCCAAAGTGCTGACGAAAACCAAGTATCTAAAACATCTTCTGACTGCTTCATCTTACAATTACCGCAGATTGGACATTTATCTGGTTTCGCCAACGAAACTGTGAATTCTTCTGTCTTCTGTTCGCAAAAATAGACAGGAAGCCGGTGCCCCCACCAAATCTGCCTTGAAATGCACCAGTCCCTTACATTATTAAGCCAACTAAGATATGTTTTTTCGAAATTTTTGGGAATGATTTTCGTTTTGCCGGAGCGGACAATTTTAACCGCAAAATCTTTCAAATGATCCATTCTCAAAAACCACTGCGGGCTTATCAACTGTTCCAAAACTGCATTGCAACGATCGCAATGACCAACATAATTATTGTAGTCCTCAATTTTTTCAAGCAAACCTTCTTTTTCTAATTCTTGAACTATTTTTTCTCTTGCCTCGTCAATTTTTAATCCTGCGAAATTAATGCCTGCCAATTCTGTCATTCTTCCGTCTTGACCAATAACTTCAACTATTTCTAAACCATTTTTTTCTCCAATTTCAAAATCAGTGAAACTATGAGCTGGTGTAACTTTCACTGCGCCAGTACCAAAATCTTTATCCACGTTTCTATCGGCGATAATAGGAATCTTTTTATTTTGAATAGGTAAAATAACTTTTTGTCCGACTAGATTTTTATAGCGTGGATCTGACGGATTAACCGCTACCGCAGTATCGCCAAGCATTGTTTCCGGTCTAGTCGTCGCCACAACAATATAATTCTGCATTCTTAATTCTGCATTCTTAATTGCTAATGGGTATTTTATGTACCATAATTTAGTTTTGGTTTCTTCATGGCGTACCTCCAAATCAGACAAACTTGTCCGACATCTTGGACACCAATTAACCACCCTAGAACCGCGATAAATCAGCCCTTTCTCATAATAATGAACAAATGTTTTAAGAACTTCATCGGCGTATTTTTCATCCAAAGTAAATCGCAGACGAGACCAATCGCAAGAAGCGCCCAATCGTTTGAACTGGTCCAAAATTATTGATCCATACTGTTCTTTCCACTGCCAAACCCTTTCGATGAATTTTTCTCTTCCTAATTCATATCTGCTTGTCCCCTGCTTTCTTAATTCTTTTTCAACAACATTTTGAGTAGCAATTCCGGCATGATCTATGCCCGGCAACCAAACAGTTTTTTTGCCTGTCATCCTATTAAATCTGATTAAAATATCGGAAACGGTGGCATTTAAAGCATGCCCAAGATGAAGTGAGCCGGTAACGTTTGGCGGCGGGAGAAGAATAGAATATGTCTTTTTCTTTTTATCCGTTTTTAACTTATCAGGGTCAAAAAAACCACCCTCTTCCCAAAGTTGGTAAATTCTTGCTTCAGCGCTTTTTGGATCGTATGGCTTATCAAAATCTTCTTTCATTGTCTATTGTTTCGCCTCAATGAAAACTTGACTGCTGTCTTTCTGGTTAAATAAAACGTCCGACGGAAAAACAATTTGAAAATCTATCTGCCCTTTTGCACCTAAATTATCAATTTCTGTTTTTGACGCGCTAATTTGAATTCCATAATGATCGTAGATAAACCCGATCAATTTAAGGTTAATACCAAAATTATTTTTATTGATAACGGTTCCTTCTATTTTTAAAGGTTTTTCATTAACAATTTTCTGATTTTGCAATTCAATTGACGGCTGGCTGAAATTTTCTTTTGAAACCCAATGAACATTAGAAAAACTGATCGAAGCATTGTTGATTTCTGAAAAATTTACTTTTTCATCGACTTCAAAAATTGCTTTTATCTCAGCAGCGTAAATAAACGAATTATTACTCAAAGAATTGATTTTTGCTCCGTCTTTATTATAAAAATCAATCGTATAAGTAAAATTGTCAGCGCCGAAATTTTGGTTAGAATTAGTAATTTCAAAAGTGATAATAGCTTTATTCTGCGCTTGAGAAAAATTAATTTTTTGAGCCGTTAACGGTTTAAGTGTCTTAATTTCGCATGACTGACAAGGCCCGCCGCAATCAATGCCGGTCTCGTTCTGATTCTGACGGTTATCAAAGCAAGTCGATTTCGGCTGAATAAGCCAAAGATATATCAAAAAAATAATCACAGCCAAAATAGCTACGTATAACAAGAAATAGAGTAGTTGCTTTACGGTTCGTGGGTTCATACCCAGTAGTAGATCGAGCGCATTAACGCCCAATCGTTTTTATTAATCGACATTTAATATTAACAAGTTCTATATGTGGTAATAAAAACCTTAGTATACCCAGAGGCGTTACGGAAAACGCAGCGCTCGGCTCACTACTGGGCATAAAGTCCATTTTATCCCATAAAATCTCACTCCGCAACTTGTTAGAAATAAAACAGGGCTTACTGGAAATTTCCAGTAAGCCCTCGATTTCTTTGTAAATCATTATTCTATCGTATCCCCATGTTCGTCTACTCTTTCTCCCCTATCATTGTCTAAAACAATTTCCCGTGTTTCCTTGTCCAGCCTGTTCGCCCACTCAATCAATATTGTAGTATAACCGTCGTAATAGTAATTGTCGCCACGGGCAATCCATAACCCGTTTTTCCACGAGAAAATATAATACTTTTCTGTTGAGCCATATATCCTATCTAATTCCTTACAGGGGTTAAATTCGAACCCGACTATTCCCAAAAGCCCGTCTATATATACATTGTTCAACGACCCCGTTTTATGACTCAGTTTTATATTTAGAGCAAGAGTACCTTTATTCGCACGGAGGGAATCAATTTTTACTACGCCTTCATCTCCCATCTCGACCAGTTCTTTAGTAAGTTTTCTCAGTTTCGATTGGCTCAAAATGGGGTAAACAACTTTTTGTTTCTGTGACATTATTCCTCCTTTCCAAATTACATACAAAAAATATTTTCTTACGTAACTTTTTCCACTTTTACGAACCTGTACCCTTTTGGAGTTACTTTCCTCGCAAACTTCTCTATTTCTTTGCGGGGTGTATCGTCAGGCACTTCTTTTGTTGTGATAGAGCCGATTGAATTGCCGAGCTCCCAGTAGTTTGGGTTGAACGGGTTAACCCCCTCTTTTCGATACGTTGCTTTCCATTTCGCCATAAAATCCTCCTTATTTATTTGTAATACAAAATTGTTGCTATTATTAATATACAATAAAGATTTCTACTCGTCAACAACTTTTCAAACAACAAAAAAGCCACTTTTCGGTGGCGACCTAATACGATATTGAATTCTGTCTTAAGTTATTCTTTTCCTACGGTTACCCAAATATATTATAGAAGTAATAATGAGAACGAGGGCAACACCTATCGGACCCGTTAAGGTACCTAAAATGATTGATACGGCTACTACGAAAAAAGAAATTGAAATAGCCCAGCATATCAGAAGAACTATTCTAGAAACCTTAGAATTTTGGTTCATTCTTAAAGAGAAAAGAATTTCTAGAATAGATGCTATGACAGGAAACAAAAAAATTATGACCATTTCTGAAGAAAGAAAAGATTGAGCCGATGGTCCAATGGTGTAAAGAAAGCCGAGTATAACCCAAGTGATTGCAGTGAATATTAAGTTTAAAATTCCTGTTCTTATTCCTTTTTTGCCAATATGTTGTTTAGTAACATCGTCTATAGATTCGGTTTTTAATTTTTTTATGAAAAGCTTGATAATGAATCCAGTAATCCCAATCACCAATAAAAGCAACACAAACAAAATGACTATTCTAAGAATTTGGAAATTTTTAGAATATATAAAAAGACAAAAGTTATCACCCCTACATAGAAACTCTGGCGTTAAGTTCGGCATAAACAAATTATACAACTTTTTCAAACAACAAAAAAATGCCAGCAAAGCCTACTTTCGCCCCGAAGGACTATCATCGGCCCTATGTGCTTTCACTTCTCTGTTCGGAATGGGAAGAGGTGGGACACACACAAGTAGATCACTGGCAAGTTTTTTAAAACCGGAGCACATATCTTTATGTGTTCGGCCGAGCACAAAATCTTGTTTTGTGCTCTGGTTTGAAAATTTAATATATTCGCTCTCTCGTTTCCTGAAAAATTTAGGGATATGACTTATTAGTACTTCTTGGCTAAAACCATTACTGGCCTTACACCTAAAGCCTATCAACCTCATCATCTATGAGGAGTCTATGACGCCTAATCTTGGGAGGGCTTCGCACTTAGATGCTTTCAGCGCTTATCCCTTCCGAACGTAGCTACCCGGCGCTTTACTTGGTAGTAAAGCCGGTAGACCAGAGGTTCGTTCAACCCGGTCCTCTCGTACTAGGGTCAACTTCCCTCAAGCGTCAACGCCTGCAACAGATAGAGACCGACCTGTCTCACGACGGTCTGAACCCAGCTCGCGTACCCTTTTAATTGGCGAACAGCCAAACGCTTCCGACCTTCTCCAGCCGGGCGCTAAGGTGAGCCGACATCGAGGTGCCGAGCGAGGTCGTCGATATGGACTCTTAGACCTCACCAGCCTGTTATCCCCGGGGTAGCTTTTATCCGTTGTCTCCGACCTTCCTATAAAGGATCGTCGGGTCACTAAGTTCTGCTTTCGCAGCTGCGCGGCTTGTAGGCCTTGCAGTCAAGCTGGCTTGTGCCTTTACACGTCTTGCCCGATTTCCATCCGGGCTAAGCCAACCTTAATAAACTCCTCCGTTACTCTTTAGGAGGATTCCGCCCCAGAAAAACTGCCCGTCAGACACTGTCCCCTGATGTTTTTGCCACCAAGGTTAGAATTTAAAATTTTAAAGATGGCTGTTTCATTGTCGGATCCATTCGTCCCGAAAGGCGAACTTCAAATCCTCACCACTACGCTACGCATTAAAATCTTAAAGCCAATATCAAACTACAGTAAAGCTCCCGGGGTCTTTTCGTCCCGTTGCAGGTATCCCGCGTCTTCACGGGGATCGCATTTTCACCGAGCTCTTCGTGGAGACAGTTCTCTGATCGTTACGCCTTTCATGCGCTTCGGAACTTACCCGAAAAGGAATTGCGCTACTTTAACACGGTTATAGTTACCGCGGACATTGACGAGGGCTTCGGGCAGTGAGCAATACACCTTGCGGCATACCACCCCCACCGTTAACCTTCTCGCATCGGTCAGGCGTCACCCCCTATACATCCTCTTACGAGTTCGCAGGGAGCTGTGTTTTTGGTAAACAGTCGCCAGAGAAACTTTCGCTGCGTCCAGCACCACTTTTAACTTCAAGTCAAAAGCGGTTCTCTACTCTTTTTTTAACTCTTGTTTTGTTCTATCGTAATTTTTTAAATATAACTCTCGAAAGATTATATTTTTTTATTACGATATATTTCAACATAAACAAAAATCCATTGCCCACTTTTTGAATACTAAAAATCAAAAGTGGTGCCGGAAGACCTTATCCCTAAGTTACGGTCGCTTTTTTGCCGAGTTCCTTCACGAAGACTCACTCGTTCCCTTGAGGCTTCTCGCCTCACCCACCAGTGTCGGTTTACGGTACGGTTCCTATTATCTTAACTTTAGAAGTTTTTCTCGAAAGACTCTTCAGCTGAATTATTCCGAAAAAATCGGAACTTACATCGATTCTTGAATTTTATCATTAAAGATAATTCGACAGATTTACTAGCCGAATAATTCTTAAAATAAATGACGCCAAACCATTAAGGCGCTCAGTTTTATTTTCTTTGTCACTCCATCAGAAATAACAGGAGAAACGGAATATTAACCGTTTGTCCATCAGCTGCGGCTTTCGCCATTGCCTAAGGACCGTCTAACCCGTGGATGATTTACATTGCCACGGAAACCTTGGATTTTCAGGGAGCCAATTTCTCATTGGCTTTGTGGTTACTCATACCAACATTCTCTCTCCCAGCTCCTCCACCAGCCCTCGCGGGTCCGGCTTCAATGGTACTGGGATGCTCTCCTACCATAAGCACATAATAAATTATGTGTTCATTCGCGTCGTCGGTGACTTGCTTAGCCCCGATAAATTTTCGGCGCATTAAATCAATTGAATAGTGAGTTGTTACACACTCTTTAAAGGATGGCTACCTCTAAGCCAACCTCCTACCTGTCTCTGATTCAACACTGCCTTTCACACTTAGCAAGTACTTTGGGACCTTAGACGGCGATTTGGGCTTTTTCCCTTTCGACCATGGAGCTTAGCCCCCACAGTCTGACTCCCAAGCTCATACTTTTTGGTATTCGAAGTTTGATTGAGTCGTCGAGCTTTCGCCCATTACGACTCATCCAGCGCTCTACCCCCAAAAAGGAGCACTTGAGGCTATCCCTAAAGATATTTCGGAGAGAACCAGCTATTCCCAAGCTCGATAAGCTTTTCACTTCTTACCTCAACTCATCCGAAGATTTTGCACAATCAACCGGTTCGGGCCTCCCTCCGATTTTACTCGGAGTTCACCCTGGTCAAGGTAAGCTCGCCTGGCTTCGGGTCTTATACGCACCGCTACGTCTTGTATTTCACAAATATCGTCAAATGTGGAAACGAAAGAATCAGACGATTTCGAGGCGCGACGATGAAGTTGTATCCTCTGCGATACTACGAAGAGGAGTAACGAAGAAATCGGCCATTATTTCGTTTCCCCTTCGGGGCGGACGAATTTTTGCCAGCTTCTTTGTTGCTCGTCGCTCGAGTATCTAATGATACACTTCGCTCCTCGCGTCGCGAATCTGTCTTAAAATTCGCTTCGCCACATTGATGAGATTTGTGAAACACAAGACTTCGCCTTATTAAGACTCGCTTTCGCTGTGCCTCCGTCCCGTAGGACTTAGACAGCGATACATATAAAGTCGTTGGTTCATTCTTCAATAGGCACACAGTCACCCGCCCCAACTTGCGCTGGGGTTGAGCTCCTGTTCCTTGTAAGCATATGGTTTCAGATTCTATTTCACCGGCCTCAACGGCCTATTTTTCACCTTTCCCTCGCGGTACTAGTTCACTATCGATCATCAGAAGTATTTAGCCTTGCCAGATAGTTCTGGCGGTTTCCTCCGACGCGTTCATTCGTCGAAGTACTCAAGAACAAATACTAAAAAGATCTTTGGCTTTCGTCTAAAGGACTTTCACCTGCTCTGGTTTGGCTTTCCAACCAATTCAACTAGCTAAAGATTTTGTAACTTTTCCTTTCCTTGGAAATCGCTCAACCCCATAAAGTTTGGAACTGAGCGATTAGCAAAGTAGTGTATAGGTCTTACAACACCAATTTTTAATTTCTTGCGAAACTTAAAATTGGTTTGAGCTATTTCCCTTTTCGCTCGCCGCTACTAAGAGAATTTCATTTGATTTTTATTCCTCCGCTTATTGAGATGTTTCACTTCAGCGGGTCTGCTACTTATGCATTTATAGCATAAGCTGTTTTGGGTTTGCCAAAACGGGTTTCCCCATTCGGAAATCCCCGGTTCATAGGTTGCTAGGCACCTCCCCGAGGCTTATCGCAGCTACGCCACGTCCTTCTTCGCCTTCTGATGTCAAGGCATCCACCATACGCTCTTAATTTCCCTAAAATTTTTCAGGAAACGAGATATCGAATATATTATTCTGCCGAATTTGTTACTCCGCATGTGGCGGAAACAAATTCGGGTGCCAAGCACAGATAACAAATATATGCTTAGCAAAGTTTTTACTCCACACGCTCGAGTCGGAATAAAAACTTTTATTAAATTTTCAAACAGCTTTCCGTTCATCATTTCAACAAAAAATCCGCCAATCTAGCGGACACCTTCAAGCAAAATATAAGACGCCTGAGTGTTTCATCCGCTGAATATGTATAACAATATCTTCATATACAAATTAAGTATAGCAACCCAAAATAAGTTGTCAAGTTTCAAAAAAGTGTGGGAGACATAGGGGGATTGCACCCCTGCTAACAGTGCCACAAACTGTTGTGCTACTACTACACCAATGTCTCCATGTCGAATAAGTCTAATATATTACAAAACGAAAATTCTTGCAATTAAAATCTATAATCTGTAAAATAAATTTTATTGCCTCGGTAGCTCAGTGGTAGAGCGCATCCCTGAAGAGGATGGCGTCGGTGGTTCGATTCCGCCCCGAGGCACAATAAAAAATTTTAGAGTTAGAAACAAATTCTAAATTATTCCGTTTTACTAAATGTCAGCATTGAGGACTTTGATAGGGTAGTTGACAAAGAATACCTTTTATGCTATGATGTATATTCTAAATTGTAACTTAACAATTTCAAATTCACGCTAACCGGAGGGAAGAAAAATGAGAGAAAAAAGAGAAACGATTGGAAGCAGCCACCGCGCAAGTCTCTTGCAACAGGCGGAAGAACGCAGGCATAATAAGAATTTTTGCTGGATTGTGGTGGTACTTCTTCTTTTAATGGTTGTGGGGAAATTCTCCGGAGTATTAGACCAGGGCTGGCCAACACCAAAGAATATACAAGTTCTTAGTTGGCAAAAAATTCAAGTTCAGCCCGGCAATACTCTCTGGGGTATCGCCAAATCTTACGGAGAGAAAATCGATGCTCAACTATTGATCGAAGTAATTCGACAAAAAAACGGAATCGATCAAACTCTCCCCGCTAATAAGCCAATACTAATTCCGTCAGCAGTAAAATACCAATGGGATAGTGAATTTTCTTATCCCAAAAATCTTTAACCCTCGAGGTTAGCACGCAAAGGCCTGATCGCTATATGATCAGGCCTTTTTTATTTTTGTCGTCCTTCGGCTTCGTTCAGGACGACTCTGAATTCGTTGAAGAGTCGGAGAGCCGGGAATCGGACCCGGGCCTCGTGCTCCCAAAGCACGAATACTACCATTATACTACTCTCCGTTAGATTGAAATTTTACGCTAAAAAATATATTATTTCAATAACGATTTTAATAGTCAGCCCCTGTAGCTCAATGGACAGAGCAGCGCTCTTCTAAGGCGTTGATATGGGTTCGATTCCTATCGGGGGCACATAAATTTTTCGCTATGCTCAAAATTTGAGTAATTAGTACTTAGTAATTGGTAATTTGATAGCAAAAATTTATCCCTAACTACAAGTTACTCACACAAATTACATGTTTGATTTTGAAAATCTTAACGTTTATCAAAAGACAAAAGAACTGAATAAAAAGATTTTAAGATTCCTAAAAGATAACAATCATATTGATTCTTATGTCCGTGATCAACTACGCAGAGCTTCCATTAGCATGGTAATAAATATAGCCGAGGGAAGCGGGAAATTTTCAAGAGCGGATAAAAAGAATTTTTATACAATTGCTAGGGGCTCTGTTTATGAATGCGTCTCTTTGATGGAAATAATTTCCGAAGAAAAACAAATCGCTACAGAAACATTTCAAGGTTTTTACAAAGAATTAGAAGTTATATCAAAAATGCTTTTAGGACTTATTAATAGCCAAAGAAATTAAATAAAACACATGACTTCTTTTCCGCAGCTTGATGCGGCCTTAAAACAAAAAAAGATTTCTCCATCAGCTTACAAAAATATTTTTGCCTGGCTTAGCGATAAGAAATACGCAACTTCCCAAAAAGACTTGAAAGAACTGATTCAATCGAATCAATGGGAAGAGCTTGATGACGCTTTCTTCCAGATACTTCCTTTCGGTACCAGTGGCCGACGCGGAAAAATCGGAGTTGGCTCAAACAGAATAAATAAAATTACTATCGGTGAGATAGCGCAGGGGCTAGCTGATTTTTTGAATAAAAAAACGCATCAAGGCAGCGTCGCAATCGCTTTCGACACTCGCCTGACTTCAAAGGTTTTTGCCAATTATGTCGCCACAATTTTTGTCGCTAATGGTTTTCAGGTTTATCTTTTTAAAAACCCTCGTTCAACACCTGAACTGTCTTTTACCGTAAGACACTTGAATGCCGAAGCCGGCATCGTAATTTCTGCCAGCCATAATCCCCCAACCGACAACGGCATAAAAATATATTTCAAAGATGGCGCCGTAATGCCGGAAGATGGATTAAAGATAAAAGAATTAGCCCAGAAAGCGGAAAAAATAAAAACCACGGGATTCTTACAGGCCAAAGAAAAAGGAAAAATAAAATTTATTGAGGAAGAAACCGATGATGTTTATGTATATAACGTAATTCGAGAATCTCTCAATCCTCGCGCCAGATCGGCAAAAATTGTTTTTTCTCCTCTTCACGGAACCGGCGCAACCAATGTTTTACCGGTGATAGAAAAAGCCGGATTTAGGGATGTCTTTTTAGTAGAAGAACAGCTGGAGCTAAATGGAAAATTCCCCACAATCAAAAACAACATTCCTAATCCGGAATTCGAAGAAACGGCAGAATTGACTATCAAAAGATGCGAAGAGGTTGAAGCCGATATCGGATTTTTTACTGATCCAGACGCTGATCGTTTAGGCGTAGTTTGCCGCGATAAAAATGGGAAATATGTTTTTCTAACCGGGAATCAAATCATTTCACTCTTGGGGTTTTATATTTTAAGTGAATTAAGAGGCCGAAAACGACTGGATAAGAATTCTTTTATTTCTAAAACTTTTATCACTACTTCTCTTTTATCCGATCTAGCGAAAGAATTTAATATAAAAATTAATGACGATTTGCTAGTTGGTTTTAAATATATTATTCATACGATTGATGAAAACGGAAAATTTACTTTCGGCGCTGAAGACACCAACGGCTTCTTGAAAGGAATTTATGCTAGAGATAAAGATGCGGCTGTCGCAGCGCTTCTTTTAGCTGAATTTTGTTCGATTTTAAAAAGCAAAAATAAAACCCTGATAGACCAACTAAACGAACTTTACAAAAAATATGGCCTTTACTGGGAAACGCTTTTAGAAATTCCTTTTGAAGGAGCTGAAAACTTTCCAAAAATGGGGGGAATAATGACTAAACTCCGTAAGAATCCGCCGAAGGAAGTGGCTGGCGAAAAAATTCTAAAAATAAAGGACTGGTTTGATAAAAATAATCTTCTTGATTCGAACGCTTTAACTTTTTACCTGTCTGCAGATAAGCTTCAATCTATCACTATTCGTCCATCCGGCACCGAACCATTTTTAAAAATCTACTACCAAACCAATACAAAACTATCGCCAAAAATTTCTGATGAGGAATTAGAAAAAGAAAAGACCAAAGCCAAGCAATGGTCCCAAAAAGCATTAGAAGGGATTAAAAAATATCTCAACACCCCTATTCAATAATATTTTGCACCCGGCCAACCTGCCCGTCTTCTAAGCGAACTTTTATCCCATGAGGGTGGAAACTAGAGCTCGTCAAAATTTCCGCCACTATTCCGTAAGTAAGCGTTCCCGTTCTCTGGTCCGCCTTTAGCACAATTTCCACTTTCGAACCGATTTTTACGTCTTCCCTATTTTGTCCGTTCATAAAATTTATTTGCCTAATTTTTTATTGATCAATTTTCCTTCTAATTCCTTCACTGATTCAAAAAATTCTTCTTTCTTAATGCCACGTTTTGCATAATGCGGTATAGAATAAATACTTTCAGCATATTCAAGAAAATAATGTTGTAAAATTTCGGTTGTTTTATCGCCGATCGCAATGATATCTGGAGTTTTGCACTCTATAAAATGTATCTCTTTTCTAAAATCATCTACATTTCTCAAAATATTATTTTTATTTAAATCTACTAATGATTGTTTTGGCGACACATCATTTTTAATAATATCAGTCATGTAAGCCCCACGGAAACAACTGCGATTGAATGCACCCCTCAGCCAAGAATCTCTACCGCCACGATGTCTAACATGAAAATTTTGAAATTTTTTTACGCCACGACTGATATTAAGACCAACAATAAGAATATTTTGGTTTAAGATATCAATATCTTCTTCAATTGCTGAAAAATCATCAAGGTCAATCTCATCCCAAACAGCAAAACTTATAAAATCTGCGTATTTGCTATTTTTTATTTTTTCAAAAAGCGTTCTTTCCATTAATTTACTCTACTGATTTTTGTTGGCCATGACGTTATTTATTCTGTTCGTTAAACCTTGGTTCAAGTTTTCTAATTAGTTGCTCCTCAACATTCTTTGCTTTTTCTATATTTGGAAATTGTGCAATTTTAATCTTTGCAGCACCCGGTATTTTTTCTTTCTTTAAATTCAAGTGTTCTAATAAACGTTTCTGCGTCCTCCCTCTCTTAGCCACCCCATCATATAATTCTTTTCCCGAACCGCTTAAAATACGATAAACGATTGGTTTCTCTTCTGAGATATTTTTTATATTTGTTTTATTGAATTTTATTGCGTTGGTAAATTTTTTCATATTTTACGATTAAATTTATTCCTCAATTAATTTTTCGACTTTTTGTCTTGAATTCTATTTATTTCCCCAACTCTCCCTTCTCTGCTTTTTCTTCAATCTTTTTCATAAAATTATTGCTTTAGTTTTTCGGTGACGCGCCGCTCAAAATTATTATTTGATTTCTTCCGCCAATTTAAATAATCTATCTTTTAATTTCTCAAATTGTGCACGAGATAACGGGTACGGTGTCCCACCGCCATGATTAAAAGAATTAGAAAAAGCTTCAACGAATTCCCCTTGCTTACCAAATAATAAATATTCACCATTTGTATATCTTTTTTTGCCAGATCCAATCTCAAAATCTATGAAATGCGGCCACCTTCGATCACCAATTTCTACATGATCTTTATCCACTGTGTCTTTTTCAAAAAATAACCCTCTGCTATTGTCTAATGCCATGTAATAAGGCTCAACGATATCACAAATATAATACCTGGCGATTAAAACCTTCTCGTTGGGATCTTTAGGTTGAGCCATGTTTTTGGTTTTTGCAAAAATAAATATCAATTTATCTCCTCTTTGCATTTCTAAAATGTTAGGTAGCGCTTTCGCGTGCTGCCTGAAAGCCCAAAATGGGTAGGCTGGTTTACTTTTCAACATATTATCAAAATGTTTAATCGCTGGTCCTTTTTGACCGCCCTTTAAGAAGACTAACCAATGCTGTGTCTTATCCGAAAACTTCTTACTCCCTGCTTGATAAATCAAAGATTCTCTTGATAAACGAGAAATATTTTCTGCTATCCAGCTAGAAAAATCATCATGATTAATTGAGATTACATCGATACCTTCCATCTTTGTTTCCGTTGTGTCGCCAAGTATCACAATGAATCCATTGTTTTGTTTTAAATAGTCAATTTGATTTCTTTTCGTAAAGCCTTCTAAGAACCATTTGACCTCAACCGGGATGCCACAAGTTTGATTCCGAAAATAAATTGTAAGGTCAGCTCTATATTTAGCTTCAGATTTTGAATCCTCAGGAACAATAAGATTAATTGGACTTTTTCGAAGTCGTTCAGGAAGTAATTTTTTTCTTTGCAATGAAGTACCAAAATAATATCTTTCGAATAGATAACGATGAATAAGTTTCTCGTTGAAAGCGTTTCTATTTATTTTTTTGAAAATATTAATCTGACTCATATTTCTATTTTACCACGATTTCTTGGGATCAAAGAGCTCGCCTCGCAAAGCTAAAAATCCTACTTCCCCAAGTATTTCTTCCCTTTCAGCTTATCCGGTAAAAAGGATTCCTCTGAGTATTTTTCATATCCCTTGCCGTAACCCAGTCCCTTCATTAATTTTGTCTCTGGATTTCGTAAATTCAATGGAATTGGCAAATTACCGAATTTTTTTACGTCTTCCATCGCCTCCATATAGGCATCATGAGAACTTCTATTTTTCTTGCACTGTGAAAGATAGGCCACGCCATGAGCCAAGTTAATGCCGCATTCAGGTAACCCAATTATTTCTACCGCCCTGAAAACATCGTTAGCCACCGCTAAAGCCGTTGGCATAGCCAATCCTATGTCCTCTGAAGCAAAAATAACCATTCGTCTGGCTATAAACTTAGGGTCTTCTCCGGAATCAATCATCCTCGCTAAATAATATAAAGCCGCGTCCGGTTGCGAAGCTCTTATGCTTTTTATAAAAGCTGAAATAGTATTATAATGTTCCTCTCCTTTTTTGTCGTATCTTAAAAATTTTGACTGAAGAACATTTTTTAAATTCTCCACCGTAATCTTCTTATGAAGCTCGTTCGTATTTTCCAACATAGTTATCGCCTGCCTCGCATCACCATTCGCCATACTAATTAACCAATCTTCAGATTCTTCGTCCATTTTCAGTCCGGTTCTTTTAATAATAGATTTCATGTTTTCATTAGAAAGTTCGTTCAAAACAAAAACCCTGCATCGCGAAAGCAAAGCCGGTATAATTTCAAAACTTGGATTTTCCGTTGTCGCACCGATAAGAGTCAATTCTCCTCTTTCAACATAAGGAAGCAAAAAATCCTGTTGCGATTTATTAAAGCGATGAATTTCATCTAAAAATAAAACTTTTGGGGCGCCTTGAGAATCTTCATCTATTATTTTTCTGATGTCAGCTTTTCCAGCCGAAACCGCGGATAATTCATATAGCTTGGCGTTTAAACTGTTTGCGTATATTTTAGCCAAAGTCGTTTTCCCAGTTCCCGGAGGTCCCCAAAAAATAAAAGAAAACAAATGCTTTTGTTTTATGGCGATATTAAAAGGCCTTCCTTCGCCAACCAGATGCTCCTGCCCGGCGAATTCTTCCAAGGTTTTAGGTCTAATTTTCGATGCTAATGGTTCCATTAGTCGGGCTGCTGGGAATCGAACCCAGTCTTCACGCACCCGAAGCGCGCGTACTGCCGGTATACTACAGCCCGATCTTACTTCACATAATACTTCTTTTTCATTTCTTCTTCTACACCGCCCTCAAATTCGTTTTTTGTTTCTTTCGCCAAACCGGCTAATTTTTCTAACTCTTTATCATTTAACTCACCCAATCCCAAAATTCTAGATTCTAAATGCTTTTTTTCGTTTTTCTTCGGATCATCCAAGACCTCTTCTAATAAAACAGACAGAATCCAGCCAATTCTCGGTCCCGGCGTAATTTTTAAAAATTTCACTACGTCATTACCGTCGACTTTCAGCATTTTCGGGCTGATCGGATCACGCTTAACTTTTTCAATCATAAAAAGCAGATGGCGCAATTTATAAGGAACCGCTTTTGGAACACCCGAGCCAATTCTATCCGCTTCTCTTACTTTTATTAAATCTTCAACATTTTCCGGCCCGACCCGGCTCAAAAATCTTCTTACGCCCGCCTCGGTCACTTCGCCAACATTGTAATAGAATAAATGATAACGGACAAGATGGGTCACTTTTTCAGCAATATCTTTCGAAAAATGAAGTTGGTCAAAAATTTTAGCTGTCATTCTGGCGCCGACAACTTCATGGCCGTAAAAAGTCGAATCCAAACCCTCGCCTCTTTTGGTTTTTGGCTTTCCAATGTCATGAAAAAGCGCGGCTAAACGAATTTCCAAAGGATATTTTTGCTTTGCCGCATAACCGAGAGCTCTAACATTGTGATCAAAAATTTCATAAATATGATGTTTATTTTGAGAAACTCCTATTCCTTGACGCAATTCAGGGATAATAAAATCAACCAACCCATAATCAACCAACATTTTTATTCCATCGGCCGCATTTTCCGCCATTATGATTTTTACAAATTCATCCCTGATTCTTTCTTTCGCAATCATCTGCAAAAGCCCGGCTTGTTTTTTTATCGCTTCAGCAGTTTTTTCTTCAATCCCGAAACCAAGCTCGGTTGCAAACCTAACCGCTCTCATTAAACGCAAAGCGTCTTCGTTAAATCTTTCTTCGGGATTTCCAACCGTACGAATAATTTTGTTTTTTAGATCCTTTTGCCCGTCGAATGGATCAGTAACTTTTAACGCCATTCCTTCAGAAATACTCATAGCCATTGCGTTTACCGTAAAATCTCTACGCGATAAATCTTCTTCCACTGTTTTGGCGAACCTAATTTCATCCGGATGCCTCTTGTCAGTATATTTCCCCTCTAAACGATAGGTGGTAATCTCAATAATTTTTAATTTCGGATCTTCCAATCTCGTCTTAATACCGACTGTTCCAAAATTATTTTCATAAACACTGTCAGTAAATATTTTTTGAATTTCTTCGGGTGTCGCGTTAGTGGTTATATCCCAATCTTTTGGTCCCCTGCCAAGTAAAATATCTCTGACGCACCCGCCAACAAGAAACGCCTCAAAACCGGCTTTTTTAAGCTTCTGATAGACCTCTAAAATCTCTTTTGGGATATCAAACGAATTGATTTTCATCGTTTTTAATTATACACTGATGAACATAAAATGTCCTCGTTGCCCTCGTAGTATAATGGATAGAATGCCTGGCTTCGAACCAGGAGATAGGGGTTCGATTCCTCTCGAGGGCACTGAATTTTATCTTCGATAAAATCGAAGTTATAAAATTCAGTGCCCCGCAGAATGCGGGGCGCGGAGAATTATAGTTTCGTTGCATACTCAAATAATTATCGCGCACCCCTAGCTCAACTGGCTAGCCTCCGGCCCTACGGGTCCGTAGGCCCGGAGGGAGCAGCTAAAAACATGTTCTATGTTTATCTTCTAAAAAGCGACAAAGATAAAAAATATTATATTGGGCAAACCAACAATATAGAACAAAGACTTTTAAAACATAACTCCGGCATGATAAAATCAACGAGAAACAGACGACCCTTAAATTTGGTTGGATATGAAAAATATGAATCTAGGGGCAAAGCGATGTGGCGAGAAACCGAGATAAAAAACAATGCATCAAAAAGGTACAAATTTATAGATAAAATAAAGCGCCCATAGCTCAGTCGGTAGAGCAGTTGCCTCTTAAGCAAACGGTCGCAGGTTCGAATCCTGCTGGGCGCACATAATTTAAATAAAAATCTTTGTTCAACTTGACTTTAGGCGTATAATGTGCTATATTTATATTAATATAGTGATCGACCACTACGGTTCGATCGTACATTTCAAACAAAAGATGGAGGTACAAGATGGGAATGAAAGAAAAAATTAAGGATGTTGCTTGTGGATTCGGGAAAGGCATAATAATATTTCTCGTATCTGTGCTCTATGTCGTGGTTGGTTTCATGATAGCTACACCCTATATCTACCTCGCAGGAAACGGGAATATAGACAATATGTTGCTCGCCACAGTAGTTTCGCCGGCTATTTCAATTATTCTTTTTTGTCTCTACGCATTATGCAGGTTTTGCAAAAAAGATATTTCTGACCCAGATTCCGACACAGATACTAGTAGGATAGCGCGGATATCAAGAAAGATTTTCTGGACCCTATTCAGCTACTGTCTTCTCCCCATTTTCATGAACGGGATTTCCATTGTTCTGAAATGGATAGGAGTTACAACTGTCGGAAACTTCATCTTCAAATACCGCTACATAAGTCTTTCCGCAATACCACTGACAATTATCATTGGGCTCATAATTTACTGGTCCATAAAAGATGCTTGGCATAAACGGTTCAGTAGCAACGCTACACCGCCGTCCAGCATTCCACCAAGTGATTTTAGCTTGAACAAGACTACGGCCACTTCGTCCAGTAAGAAAGAAAAAATCGGCATCAATGCTCCTCAATCTGTCTCAATCTAATAGTTTAGACGAGCAAGCTATACGGGCCCTTCCGACACAGCGATGTTGGACGGGCCTTTTTTATTTATCTGTTTACTAAATATAAAAAATGTGGTCATTGTATAAAAACAAAACTTTTAATTTTTGATATTTTATGTAAAATGAAGTTATCGCGGGATTCGTACAGTGGCAGTATATCTCCTTGCCATGGAGAAGGCGCCGGTCCGATTCCGGTATCCCGCTCAAAATGTCATCAACAAAGTACATATTTGTTTGCGGAGGCGTGATGTCCGGCGTCGGCAAAGGCGTTGCGACTGCCTCAATTGGGAAAATTCTTCAAAGCCGTGGCTTCAATGTTACGGCTTTAAAAATTGATCCGTATATTAATGTAGATGCTGGCACAATGAATCCGGTTGAACACGGCGAAGTTTTCGTTACTGATGACGGCGATGAATGTGATCAAGATATCGGGAACTATGAAAGATTTTTGAATATAAATATCTATAAAGATAATTACTTAACCACTGGTCGCGTTTACGAAACTGTAATTCATAAAGAAAGAAATTTAGAATACGGCGGGAAATGCGTTGAAGTTGTACCAGATATTCCAAATGAAGTAATTTTTCGAATAAAAAACGCAGCGAAAAAAGTCAAGGCGGATTTTGTCTTAATAGAAATCGGCGGCACTGTTGGTGAATATCAAAATCTTCTTTTTCTCGAAGCTGGCAGAATGATGAAATTAGCAAAACCAAAAGATGTTATTTTTGTTTTGGTAAGTTATGCGCCGGTACCGTCAAAGCTTGGCGAGATGAAAACCAAACCGACTCAGTGGGCCGCCAGAACTTTAAATTCTTCCGGGATCCAGCCTGACCTCTTGCTTGTTCGCTCCGAAAATCCAATGGACGAACCGAGAAAAAGAAAACTTTCAATCTCTTGCAATATGCGGCCGGAAGATATTATTTCTGCTCCGGACATTGAATCAATTTATGAGATTCCCTTGAACTTTGAAAAAGAAAAATTATCAACCATTATTCTTCAGAAATTCGGGATGAGGCCGAAAAAAGAAAATCTAAAAGATTGGAAGAAAATGGTAAATGTGATCAAAAACCCGGAGAAAAAAGTTAAAATCGCTATTGCTGGAAAATATTTCAGAAGCGGGAAATTCACCCTGATGGACTCATATATTTCGGTTATTGAGGCCATAAAACATGCAGCTTATTCGTTTAATGCCACGCCCGAAATCACCTGGATAGACACAGAAGAATATGAGCAAAGCCCGAAAAAGTTAAGAGAATTAAGGGATTTTGACGCAGTTATAGTCCCGGGTGGGTTTGGTAGCCGCGGGATTGAAGGGAAAATAAAGGTCATTGAATACTGTCGAAAAAATAAAATTCCATTTCTCGGACTTTGCTATGGAATGCAATTAGCAACCATTGAATTTGCTCGAAACATCTGCGGGTTGAAAGGCGCTAATTCCACAGAGATAAATCCGAAAACAAAATATCCAGTTATAGACATAATGGCCGAGCAAAAAGAAAAAATAAAAGATAAAAAATACGGCGGCACGATGCGTTTAGGCGTTTATACGTGCGAAGTGATGCCAGGCACAAAAAGTTTTGAAGCCTATGGTTTAAACGAAAATGATTCTATCATTTCCGAACGCCACCGACACCGATACGAATTCAATAATAAATACCGAGAACTTCTGAAGAAGAAAGGATTAAAAATAGCCGGTGTGAATCCCGACCTAAACCTTGTTGAAATTATAGAAATCCCAAAACATCCATTTTTTGTCGCTGTCCAATTCCATCCAGAATTTTTATCCCGTCCGCTTCACCCACATCCGTTATTCAAAGAATTGATAAAAGCTGCCCTAAAACAGTAACAATTATTATATTTCTTCTAACGAATAAACGTCCAACGCAATCTCCTCGTATGGATGAACACTTTTTATAGCTTTTATTACGTTTTCTAAATTACTCCTCTCACAAATGACTTCTATTCTTTCTTCGTTAACGGATTCTAACTTCCCTATTTCACCAATTGCCGGATGCGCGCCTTGCTCTGGTCTAAATCTTCCAACGCCTTTTGAAGAAAAACTGCAAAAAGTATAGTTTCCTAATTTTCCAGCTCCTGTTTTTCCCATCGCCTCCCTTACTACGTCGGCATGGCTTTCTGGAACAAATACTACGATTTTTACAAAACTTGATTCACTCATATCTTCTGCCCAATCTCTAAAACCCTCTCATATTTCACTAACCTTTCTTGCGCGCCTGGAGCGCCGGCTTTCAAGCCCCACGCGCCAATTCCGACTGCTAAATCAGAAATAAAGCTATCCATCGTTTCTCCGCTTCTGTGGCTCACAACTGCCTGCCAACCACTCTCGTAAGCCATCCTTACAACGCTTAAGGTTTCTGTTAGTGTCCCGATTTGATTCGGTTTTATTAAAATAGTATTCCCGGCTTTTTTCTCAATTGCGATTTTCAATCTTTCAGGATTCGTTGTTGTTAAATCATCAGCGACAATTAAGCACTCTTTAGCTTCTTTTTGAAGTTCAGCAAATAAGTCAAAATCTTCTTCTTCAAACGGATCTTCCAAAAAAATAATTCCGTATTGTTCAATCAATTCTAAATAATATTTTCTCAAGTCTTCTTTCAAATATTCCTTGCCGGATAAAACGTAAACTCCTTTTTCCTTTAAATAAAAATGCGTTGCGGCCGAATCCAAACCGATACTAAGCAAATAATTATTTTCATTTATTAAATCTAATAAAATATCTAACGCTTCTTCGTTGTTTTGGAATGGCGCCGAATACCCAGCTTCATCACCCAAAGAAACATTTTCTTTGCCGTATTTATCAACTAAACAATCTCCAAGCTTCCTATAAAATTCTCTTGCCGTGCTTATTCCTAAAGCAAAATCTTCAGTTTTTGGAATCACTTGAAACTCCTGAAAATCTAATTTACAATCCTGCCTGCCAGAATGGACGCCGCCATTTATCACATTTAAAATCGGTTTCGGAAGGATAAATTTCTCAATCTTAATTTGAGAGATATTATTAACGTATTGAAATAACTCTATATTCTCTGTCTTTGCCTTTAGTCGCGCAAAAGCCAAACTCAAAACCAGTTCTAAATTCGAACCATTTAATGGAATTAAAAAATTATCAAATTCCTCCTGTGTCTGCCAATCATTAGTTAAAATCTGTGGTTTTATCTGCTCAAATTTCTGTAAAGCGTCTTGCGGAGCTAAAACTGCCGCTTCATGGCTACCAGTACTTTTCCCGGCCGGCACGCTATCAACAACTGAAAAACCGCCAGAAAACAATTCTGCTTCCAGCGTATCATTGCCCCGAGAATCTTTGATTATTTTTAAATTCGCGTTTTCGATTTTCATTTCTTCGCTAATTTTTCTATTGTTTTCAAAATGGAGTCAGGATTCAAGCTCATTGATTCTATGCCTTCATTCATCAAAAATTCCGCGAAATCCGGAAAATCTGACGGACCTTGTCCGCAAATTCCGATATATTTCCCTTTTTCTTTACACTTTTTGATAATCTGGGAAATTAAAATTTTAACCGCTTCGTTTTTCTCGTTCCCAATATGCGCCAATATTCCGGCATCACGGTCTAGCCCTAAGGTCAATTGAGTTAAATCATTTGAGCCAATACTCATCCCGTCAAAAATTTCCAAAAATTCATCAGCCAAAATAACATTCGAAGGTATCTCGCACATGACGTAAACCTTGCATCTTGCATCTTGCATCTTGGATCTTGGATCAACTTTCAATCCATTTTTTTCTATTTCTTTTATGACCTTCTCTGCTTCCTCAATCGTTCTACAAAACGGCACCATTACCACGACATTATCCAAACCAAATTCTTCTCTGACTTTTTTAATCGCCTGACATTCTAGGGCAAAAGCCGATGCAAATTTCGGATCATAATATCTTGATGCGCCACGCCAACCAATCATCGGATTTTCTTCCTTCGGCTCATAAAGCTCTCCGCCAATTAAACTTCGATATTCATTCGTCTTAAAATCAGAAAACCTAACAATTACTTCTTTCGGATAAAAGGCCGCGCCGATTTTCCCAATTCCCTGCGCCAATTTATCAACGAAAAACTGCGCCTTATTTTCATAACCAAGAGTTAGTTTATCAATCTTATTTCTTAATTCTGTCGGTAATTTTTTGTAATCAATCAATGCCTGCGGATGAATTTTTATACTGTTCACAATGATAAATTCTTCTCTTGCTAAGCCAACACCGTCATTCGGGATAAAGCTCAAACCAAACGCCTGATCCGGCTCTCCCAAATTCATCATTACTTTCACCGGTAATCTACCGATATTAGATATATTTGTTTTTTCTACTTCAAAAGGAATTATCCCTTCATAAACTTTCCCTTCCTCTCCCTCAGCGCACGATACTGTAATTTCTTGACCGGCTTTCAAAACTTTTGTTGCTCTTCCGGTACCGACAACGCAAGGAATGCCCAATTCTCTCGAAACAATCGCAGCATGTGCAGTTCTCCCGCCGCTGTCAGTAATAATCGCCGAAGCGATTTTCATCGCCGGCACCCAATCAGGATCAGTCATATCAGTCACCAAAACCTCGCCTTTTTTGAACTTGTTAATATTTTTCGCATCCATTATTCTGTTTACTTTTCCTTGACCGATCTTACTTCCGATAGACAACCCTGTTAATAACGTCTTAAGTTCTATGCCTTTGGTCTTTAATTTATATGCTTCCAGCACATTAACATCTCTTCTGCTCTGAACAGTTTCCGGTCTTGCCTGGACAATAAACAAAGTTCCATCGCGACCATCTTTCGCCCACTCCATATCCATCGGTTTCTGATAGTGTTTTTCTACGAGCATTGACCATCTCGCCAACTGCAGAATTTCTTCATCGTTCAAAACAAAATTATTCCTGTCTTTTTCAGACACGGGAATATTTTTCGTGGACTTTTTCAAGCTCTTGCTGTAAACGAGTTTCATCATTTTCGCTCCGATCTTTTTTTCTAAAATTGGCTTGAATCCTGTTTCTAGAGTTTTTTCAAAAATATAATATTGGTCTGGTTCAACTCTGCCCAAAACAACGTTTTCGCCAAGACCATAGCTGGCGTTAATCAAAACTACGTCGGCAAAACCGCTCTCGGTATCACAAGAAAACATAACGCCTGAAGCTCCTAAATCAGAGCGAACCATTTTCTGAACACCCACGCTTAAAGCGATTTTCAAATGATCAAATTTCATTTGCTCGCGATAAACAATTGCCCTATCGGTGAACAAAGACGCGAAGCATTTTCTGACTGCTTCTAAAAGTTTTTTCTCTCCGACAGTATTCAAAAAAGTTTCCTGCTGCCCGGCGAAAGAAGCGTTCGGCAAATCCTCGGCAGTGGCGCTTGAACGAACGGCTACGTCCAAGTTTTTCACGCCGTATTCTTGCGACAGCTCCCTATAGTATTTGACGATTTCATTTTTAAAATCATCAGGTAGCTCGGCTTTCAAAATTAAGTTTCTTACAGCTCTTCCTCTTTGTTGAAGATTTTCCATATCCGAAACATCCAAATCACTCAATACGTTTTTTATTTTTTCTTTAATCCCGGTCTTTTCTAAAAAGTAAAAATATGCCTCAGCAGTAGTTGCAAAGCCGTCCGGGATATTAACGCCTTGAGGCACCAAGAAACGAATCATTTCTCCCAACGAAGCGTTTTTGCCGCCAACTGACGGAACGTCTTGAATAGTTGTTTCTTTAAAACGTTTTATATATTTCATTTTCTTAATACTATCATTAAATCCGACACGTTAAAACTGTTTTTATCCGCATAAATTAAATCGCCGGTTTTTTTGAAAAAATCGAAGGTGCTATGACTATTTAAATAGTTGTTGAGGTTAAGTTTTAATTTTTTGGCCTTTTCTATCGTTAAATAATCTCCAATCGCGCCAGCCGCTTCAGTATTATCCCGACCGTCGCTCGCAAAACCTAAAAAGACATAATCTTGGATCTTTTTTACCAATACTCCTAAAACTGCCTCCTGATTCCTGCCACCCTTGCCAATAGTTTTTGCTTTCTGGTTTGTAAATCTTATTGTTGTTTCCCCTCCAGCTATAACAACGCTACCTTTTTTTATTTTTCCCAATGGGCCCATGCCTAGAATCATTGCGTTTTTTGCTTCGCCTTTCAATTTTAATGAGTATATCCTCGGTTTTAATCTTAATTGCCTTGCTTTTTTAAACATCTCTGAAATTGCGTCCTTATTCGAAACGAACAAAATGTTTTTTGTTTTTTTGAAATATTTTTTATCTTTTGGAGTTTCTATCATCTTTAACCCTAGACCATAAGTTTTAAGTATTTTATCTGCTTTCTTTTTATCGGTTCTGTCATAGATAAACGGTCCAGAAGCTACCATTGATAAATCATCGCCTAGGATATCAGACACGATTAACGAAACAACGGTTGCTGGATAAGCTAATTTCGCCAAACCGCCGCCCTTCACTTCAGACAAATGTTTACGGACGGTATTTAACTCAATGATATTTGCCCCAGCTTCAGTCAATTTTTTCATTACCAAGATAGAACCCTCCATTTCCTTTTTGGAACCGCACAATAGAGCTGACCCGCCGCCGCAGATAAAAGCAACCAACAAATCATCCTCACCGAGGGATTTCAAAAAATTGACGATTGCTTTGGTAGTTTTTATGTTTTTTGCCGATGGTAATGGATGCGTTCCAATAAAAGTTTGTAGTTTGCGGTTTGTAGTTTTTGGTTTCGTAATATCCAACGCTATGCCGCTGAGTAATCTTTTGCCTAAAATTTTTGCCAAAGACAAAGAAGCTAATGCCGAACCCTTTCCAATGCCTAAAATAAAAATCCGGCGAAATTTATTTAAATCGATTTTTTCACCTTTCACTAAAAGAAAATTATTGCTTATTTTTATTTTCTTCCTAACGACCTTCTCAATGTTTATCGCTTCGTATCCCGCATTCGTAATCAAAAGCGCCTTCTTGCGTAAAAGATTTTTCGAGAGTGCTTTAAAATTATTTATCATTAGCTAGGCCTTTTTAACTCCAACCCAGATTTTTTCAGAATTGATTTGAGTGCTGACTTCAGCGTCGAATTTGTCGGTTTTACCAAAAGCTATTTCTTTAGCACAGATTTCTTTTTTAAAATCGTCCAAGTTATTCTCAATAATTTTCCCAATTCGGCCCGGCGCTTCAACCCACAAACGAACTAAATCTTTCGGCTTATAACCGGCTTCTTGTCGTAAATCCTGGATTATTCTAACGATGTCTCTTTTTAGCCCCTCTATTTCTAATTCTGGGGTAATTTTTGTATCTAGTTCAATCTGATCTTTAACCTTACTGTCGAAAACAACTTGCTTAACATTGATTTCGTCCGATAAAGTTTGTAATAATTCTTCGTTTTTTCTTAATTCTGCATTCTTAATTCTTAATTCAGCAAGCGGTTGTCTAACTTTTATCCCAGCTTTTGCCCTTTCGGCTAACGCCATCGCCGCAATTTCTCTAACTTTTTTCATCCCCTCCAACAAATCCTTATTGATAAGTTTCTTGTCTAATTTTGGCCAATCCTCAAGATGAACAGAATCGTTATCTGTAAGTGATTTGTAAATCGCTTCGCTTATAAATGGTGCGAATGGCGCTAATAATTTCGCTGTCTCAATCAAGACATATTTCAAAATTATTGATGCTTGTTCCAAGTCCTTCTCGTTTTCGGATTTCTGGAACCTTTTTCTCGATCTTCGAATATACCAATTAGATAAATCATCTACTAGGCCAATTAGAAACCTGCTTGCTTCGGTAAGTTGATAATCTTCCATCGCCTTAGCAACGTTTTGATTTGTTTCGTTTAAACGAGCAAAAATCCATTTGTCGAGTACATTCGCAATATTTAACTTCTGGCTTTTAACTTTCTTATCCGCGTACAGTTCATAAAATTTTAACGAATTCACCAGTTTCGAAATTACTTTTTGATAAATTTCTTTTACGCTCTTATCCGAAAATCTATAATCTTCGCCCATCGCGGTTGAACTTATCAAAAATAATCTCAAACTGTCAGCGCCGTATTGTTCAAAAATTGCATCCGGCTCCGGATAATTTCTTAATTTCTTGCTTAGCTTTCTGCCAAATTCGTCTAAGATTAACCCGTTAACAACAACATTTTTGAACGCTGGTTTATCTTTACCCAAGCCGATATTTTTCAAAGTCAAAGCCGACGCCAAAACATGAAGCGTATAAAACCATCCCCTTGTTTGGTCTAGGCCCTCGGCGATAAAGTCAGCTGGAAAAGTTTTTTCAACCACATCTTTTCTCTCAAACGGGTAATGCCATTGAGCATAAGGCATAGAGCCTGATTCAAACCAGCAATCAAAAACATACGGCAATCGCTTCATCTCTCCTTTGCATTTCCCGCATCTGATTTTTACTTCATCGATAGATGGTCGATGTAAATCAATGTTTTGCGGGATCGGATTAATTGAAAACTTTTTAAGCTCTTTTAATGATCCAATCGCATCAACATTGCCGCATTTCTTGCATTGCCAAATCGGCAATGGTGCGCCCCAAAAACGATTCCTGGAAATCGCCCAATCCTTCACCTCTTCAAGCCATTTACCGAATCGGCCTTCCTTAATATGGGCCGGCATCCAATTAATTTGCTTATTATTTTTTATCAGTTTGGCTTTGAGAGCGGTGGTTTTTACATACCAACTTTCGATTGGGTAGTACAAAAGCGGCGAATCGCATCTCCAGCAAAACGGATAATTGTGGAAAACTTTTTCGGACTTATAAAGCAAACCCCTGCTTCTAAGATCTTCAATAATTTTTTTATCAGCGCTTTTGACAAATATCCCTTCACCGATAATTCCTTTTTTCATTTTTCCTTCTTCGTCAACAGTCACGGGAATTTCTGATGATGTGCTTTCTGATTTCATAAGCTTAAAATCATCTTCTCCAAAAGCAGGAGCAATATGAACAATTCCAGTGCCGTCTTCCGTAGAAACAAAATCAGCCGGCAAAACCGAATAAGAATCTTGAACCTTATATCCTAAATTCTTAATCTTAAATAACGGCTCATATTTTAAGCCAACCAAATTCTTGCCTTTATATCTTTGAATAATTTTGCACGGTCCGTCTAAAATACCGACTCGTGATTCAGCCAAGATATATTCTTCACCATTTTCAACTTGAACTTTTACATAATCAATTTTTGGTCCGACAGCCAAAGCCACATTTGCCGGTAAAGTCCAAGGAGTTGTAGTCCAAACCAAAAAACTTACATCTTGGAACTTGGAACTTGGATCATTGATTCTAAATTTAATGTAAACCGATTCGTCTTCGACTTCTTTATATCCTAGATTAACTTCAAAATTGGAAAGCGGAGTTCCGCAACTAGGACAATAAGGCGACACCCGGAAATCTTTATAAACTAAACCTAAATCCCATAATTTTTTAAAAACCCACCAGACGGACTCGATATAAGAAGTGTCCATCGTCATATAATCATTTTTGTAATCCGCCCACCTGCCAACTCTTCGTAAAGCTTTTTCGAAAATCGGCTTGGTTTCCAAAACAACTTTTCTGCAAGCTTCGTTAAACTTTTTAAGACCAAATTTTCCTTCTATTTCTCTTTTGCTTTTTATCCCTAAGGTTTCTTCAACATATTTTTCAACCGGAAGCCCATGGCAGTCCCAACCAACCCGTCTTTCAACTTTAAATCCTCTCATCGAAAAAAATCTTGTCACTACATCTTTAATCGTGGTTGGCAAAAAATGGCCATAGTGCGGCCTACCGGACAAAAAAGGAGGTCCATCGTAAAAAGAAAAATACTTCGATTTGGCATTCTTCTTTAAAGATTTCTGATAGATCTCGTTTTTATCCCAAAAATCTAAGATTTTTTCTTCAAGCTGATTTGGTTTTTGAAAATCTTCTGATTTTAACATTACCTAAAAGATAACAAAAAAACAGCCCTTTTTCAAAAGCTATTTTTAGAGCAATAAATTAATATGGAGCCGTTGGCGGGGTAAAATTTGAAGTCCAGCGAGCGATACCTTTGGAAACACGGAATTCGTCCATCCAAACGGTATTCGTATTTTGTACGCTAATGTTCATAGCCACATTGTTCAGATTAACAGGTCTTCCGGTAAAGTCACCACTGCCAACGCTTGTGCCGTTAAAATAAACTGTAATGGTATTGCCATAACGAACAACGGCGACGTGAACCCAAGAGTCACTTGGCAAAACACTTGTGATTATTTGGTGAGTGTTGTCAGATTGAATATCACGCCAATACATAGTGCCGGTAGTAGCCCACCAGTTCAATCCATACCCACCCTGACTGTTACTTTGAAAGAGGGTGTAATATTGCGCTACAGCTCCGCCTCTATAAACCCAAAAATCCACGGTGAAATCTCCTGTGCCAAAATCAAGATCAGAACTATATGAGGTAGAACAAACACTGTCCAAAGAGGTAGCATAAAACGATGCTGTTCCAAATTCCACATATGTGGTATCCAACGCCGCATGTGTTCCGGAAACGGTGACTGTTTTAGGGTTAGCACTGCTGTCTGTAATAACAGTACTTCCATTAGTCCCATCCATGTGTAATAGGAGTTTGGTGTAGAAGTCAGGAACCTGAATCATGGATAAACTGCCAGTGCCTGAAACAGTGGCAGAGGTGCTTAAGGTGCTGGTATCAGTCACAGTCATTCCGGTAGGAGACCAATAGGAAAAAGATCGGCCTGAACCAGGGGTGCCAGAAATGTTGTAAGAACCTGAAGACTTGGAAACTGTCTGTGAGTTGGTGTAGGAAGTCCCGTCAAAAGTAACCGAACCTGAATAAGTAGGATTAGTATTAAAGGTTAAGGTGTATGAACTTCCTTCTCCTCCTCCAGTCGTATTAGTCCTTGAGGCAATGGCATCAGGGGTAATCTTAAGATGGTTGCCTACTTCAAATAGGACAGTGGAGGTGCCATTGTCACTGGTGGCGTATTTAGTTTGGTAGTTTGTAGTTTCGAATAAAGCAGTTAACTCCCAACTTCCATTAACATAGGTGTAGTAGAGACCTGTGGAGGTAGAGTT
>JBAZEU010000001.1:0-194951 GCA_041653755.1 Minisyncoccota bacterium | reverse complement strand
GAATTCTACTGGATTAAGAACTGTTAAGACGACGACGGCTAGAACTGCTACGATACCTATCACGATTAGAAGTTCTATGAGGGTGAAACCTTTATGTGGTTTAGAAAGATTCATTTAATTTAAGTTTAGAATATCTAATATTAAAAGCAAGGGGGATAAGGGAATAATTACAAAGATTTTAGTACCGTTGGCTGGATGAAGCTAGAACTTGTTTGACTATAAAAAATTGAAAGTTGAAAGCATTTGATTAAAAATATTCAATCTTTGCCCATCTTCCGGATATTGAATAAAATTAGTCTTATACATTAAATACATGTTGAATACCTTACCATTATTTTCGAAGCTAACACTTTTTGCTTCGGTAGGTTCCGTCGCAGCTTTAGGCAATATACTGATTATGACGGTTTGTCCGTTTATTGTTGCCTCTGTTTCAGAAGCAGAACCTCCTTCTACTCCCAGATTAAACGTTCTTACAAAATCTTTTAGGGATTGACCGAACGAAATGACCCCGGTAAATTCAACTCCACCATACCCACTTTCGTTTGTAGCCCCTGGTCCGAATAAAGAATTCTTTGAATTATATTTATTGGTTATTGCATTCCATTCTGTAGGATATTTGAATAAATATCCTCCTTCAGTATTTTTGTAGATTTTCCAATTAGCAGTTACATCTGTTGACGTTGAAACACTTTGACAAGAAGCAAATTCACATTTAGGTCCAGTCCGCCCGACATAACTACCATCAGAACATTGTTTAGCTTCTTGAGTGCAAGCTATAAAATTGTTTTTATTTTTGATATAAAGATAGCCACCAACTCCACCTGCGATAATAAGGACAATTATTAGAATAATGATTCTTTTATTCATATACGGAAATTATATAAAGAATTTCTAAATAAAAATAGGCCCACATTAAACCTATTCTAAGCTCTGCACCGCTGGCTGGATGAAATTAGAAATTATTTAATACCATAAAAATAAAAGAGGGAGGTTTTTAGGCCTCCCTCCGACTATTGTCTCTATATCTTCTTGGTTTTTACTCAGGGCGTGTGTACTTTCTGTTTGGGTACTTTTCACTCTCCCAGTATATATGCTTCTCGCATGTCGGGTCTGATGCTAATTCAATTGCTCGAGAAAAAACTTGCCCCACTATTTTAAAATCAGGATTGAGCAGAGAAAGACCCCTAGAAGGGAGCGAGACTCTCACGTCATCTTTCAGATGTTGACCCTTACCATAAGCCCATTCCCCTAAACTAGTTGAGTCTGCCAAGATTTCTATAAGCGGGTATGGTTCAAAAATATCGTCTTCGCCTTCAGGAACCATTCCCCAAAGAACAAAAGACTTATTTTCTTTGACGTTCAGCCCGATTGCACCGGCAAATCCAACTTTCTTTGGATTTAACTTCTTCATCTTATAAGTTGCCCCGTTGGTCTCTACGTATTTTTTTCCCCAGAACATTTCTCTTGCAATTCCTCAAAAAGCATGGACGGAACATCACTTGTACGGTATTTTTTTTCCATAATTCACCTCCTTTCTTATTTTTAAATAAATCGGAATATTCTCTAAACAACATTGGGAAAGTGTCCGTTCGTTTCCATCTTCAAGAATCGAACCCCGATATTCTTAGCAAATTGACGATCTGTTTCTCGATCCCCCACCATAAGAGACGCATCGTGGTCTATCGGCTCTTCTTCCAGGGAACCTGCAACGAGTCCCGTTTTTGGTTTACGACACAGACAGTTATCCTGAGGAAAATGTGGGCAGACAAATACCTGATCAAGTTTGATGCCGTGTTGTTGCAAAAGCTCAAAGAGCTTATTTTGCACAGCTTCAAAATTTTTCTGAGGATTACTTGAAGTTCCGAGACCATCTTGATTAGTGACCATCACCAGTTGATACCCGAGTCGTTGCAGACGCTGAAGATTCTCTACAACGCCAGGCAAAATTTTTAGTTGGTCAACTGAATCAACTTGAAACGTATCTTGCGGTTCATAGATCAACGCCCCATCTCTGTCCAAGAATGCCACTTTTTTCATAATATCCCCTTTTGTTTTCTTAATTTTTCTCAATATCCTTATTTTGGTTCCTTTCTGAGATTAGAGATGTTCTTATTTTTCTCAAGGTCTTCATTTCAATCTTAAAAATTGTTTCCATGCCAAGGCCAATTTCTTTGGTTATTTCTTTAAAAGAGCGAGGAATTTTATCTTCTAAACCAATCCTTAGCCAGACAATTCTTTTCTCCAGAAAATTTAATTCAGCTTGGGCCATAATTTGATTCAATTCCTCTTTTGAAAGATTTTTCAAAAGATCCAATGTAAGCTGAGCATTATCAATCTTGGTTGACATCTTCTTCTCCTTTTTTAGTTGTGAAACAAAACTACGATAGTTTTTAGCTATCGCTACTCTACAATAGACGCTTTATTTCGTCAATCTTAGTTAAAACCCTTCAGAACTCCGTACCGCTGGCTGGACGACGTTAGAAACTATTCATCTATTATTTTTATTACTTGCGACAAATTTACAGGTCTTATCTAAAACTTTTTCAAAGTTTTTATCCTTTTTCCATTCTTTAGCTATAAAATTTCTTATTTCTTTGTGTTCTGGATAACCATAATCCAACCTCAATCTAAGATCGGCAAATTCTAAGTTTAATAGAACAGTAAATGCTTCTTTTATATTCCAGATTTGTTTCCAGCTCAATCCGTATTTTTCGCATTGTTTCCAAAAATAATAATGAAAAACAAAATGAGTTAATTCATGCATTGCTGTTTCAATGGCAAAAAACTTATTTCTATCTATACTGGTAGCGAACCATCTCTTACCCGTGTTATAGCCAAACCTGTTAGCTGTTGAAAAAACGCCTCTAACCGTTTGATAAGGGAATGGTTTTCCAAAAACCTTTTGGATCCTCGAAAAAAAGTCTTTCTCGATTTTATCCCAATATTTTTGTGCGTCATTTTTTATTTCTTCGAGCTTCTTTTTGTTTTTAGGAGAATAAACATCAACTAGTTCTTTTCTAATAAAATCTTTTCTTTTTTTGCCTGAAAGCTTTAATAGCTTTTCGTATCTTTCATTCTTACTATTCTTTTTTTGGTTATAATAAGAATGAAGCTTCTGTTTGTAAGACCTTAAACCAATCAGATGATTTTCTATGTCTAATTTTTTGTCAATAACAAATTTTACGTGAGTAGATTTCATAGGTTTCATTCTACCAAAAAACCGCCTCGTTGGCGATTTTTGTTAACTTCATTGTCAAGACTGGTAAACCTGCTCTTGTGTGCTATTTTACAGACCTTGTACCTCACTTGCGACTTGATTGGAACCGGATGATAGAAGAATTGAAAACTTGGCGACGGTTACAATCCAGTATGGCTTGAATTTATAAAATTTGAGACAAACTTACTCAGAAATTCTATCGAAATAATACTTTTTTATAGATCAAAATGTTTTCGGAGATAAAATTTTACTTTCGTTGAAGTTGCAGCATTAATCTTCCCAATTTTTTTACGGAAACGAAGGTAGTCAAATGATGTTATACAATACATTTTAATCACAGAATTGTTTCTAAGATTGTTACATGCGTCAGTGAAAATTAAAATATCATCAGTTAACAAATTGTTCTGTGTATTCCCAGTAATCGGCACGACTGTAACGAGATTTGATTTGTTAAGTTGAATATCTGATTCAATAATTAACGCTGGCCTCCTCCCCTGGAATTCATGACCGATACTCGGATCAAAATCTGTCCAAGCTATATCTCCGAATTTTAGATCCCCTTTCTGCATTATAAATTCTCGTAATAATCATAATCTTCTTTTGAAATAGGCCCTATTTCATCCAAGATATCTTGCGCTCCGAGCAACAAAAATGGCGTAAAGTCATCACTAAAATTGCCATAAGTATCACTCGTTTCGCCTAACTTTGTTGAACTAGAAGACCTACACTCCACTAATTCAAATTTTAGGGCTGCTATTGTGTTTGTCATTTTTGATTAGTTTCTATTTTTTATTAACCGAAAAATTAAAATCTAAGGTATGTAATAAATTGCCATCGATAAGAAAATCTATAGAATGAACCCCGATTTCCTCTAGTTTCAAATTAGAGACACGGAGAATATGGCCTAGCGCTTCATTTTTGCTAATTGCTGGTCCAAGCTTAACCTCGTAAGTATAAATCTCTCCTTTTGAAGGAGACTTTATGCTTATGACCAATTTATGAAGCTCTACGTCTTCTGGAGAAAAATTGAAAACAATATAGAGATCCTTTTGTACGGCAGGAGCTAAAGACGCTGTTATACCGCCAAAAACACCCGTAAAATTAGGCTTACCTCCCTGACTAGGGATAAAAGCATTATCACACAAAAGAGCAAAATTATATTTCATACTTATAATTATATAGATTTACAAAAATTTAACAAGGATGGTCCAAGACTGGTAAACCTGCTCTTGTGTACTATTTTACAGACCTTGTACCCCGTGAAGGATTCGAACCTTCGACCTTCTCCTTAAAAGGGAGCTGCTCTACCAACTGAGCTAACGGGGCGTTTTTTACGACCAAAAACTATATAAACGATGAACGATGAACACGAAACAAACTACTTCTATCTATTGCGTGCAAATTTGCCGAAGGCGACAAGTTGTTTACTAACTTCTTCTGCCATCTGACAAAAATCTTCAAATTCCTTTTCTGTAATATAACCATCATCTTTAGCCAAATCAAGCCCAGAAATAACTTCCTCTATAGAAGTAGAAGCGATATTAAGATAATGGCTTAATTCAATATCGGAAAGTTTATTAGATCCTTCAGCAATATTCAAACATACTGAATTTGCAGCTCTTTCTATCTGATCAATAAGTTTATACCTTTCTTCCTTTGGGAATTTCTTATTAATTAAAGATTTTACCTTTTGTCTAAAACTCTTTGCATCTTTATATACTTGCCACTCTAAAAATCTGAAAATCGCTTTGTTCATAGTTTATCGTTCATTGTCCATTGTTTTTCCAAGATCTTCTAGAATCTTCTTTGTTTTTTCGTTTAATTTTCTCGGCGTCTTTACCATCAACTCAACCAACAAATCCCCTCTTCCATAACTTCCAAAAATTGGCATTCCTTCTCCGCCTATCCTCAAATCTTGTTTTATATCAAATCCAGCCGGAATTTCAATAGACAGCTTGTTTCCAGAAATAGTTGGAATCTCTAACTTTTTTGATAATAATAAATCAACCAACTTAACGTCTTTTTTAATTTTTAAATTATCCCCTGCTCTTTCAAAAACCGAATGCGGTCTGACTTTAATTCTAACATACAAATCTCCTTCTGCGGTTTGTCTTTCACCGGCTTCACCCATTCCAGCAATTTTGATAAGTTGTCCGTCTCTGACGCCCGGAAGAATTTGAATTTTTACTTCTCTTTCTCCGGCGATTCTTCCGGCTCCTTTGCAGATTTCGCAAACTTTATTCGGAACTTGTCCTGTGCCAAAACATTTTTCACACGTCTTTACCTGGGCAAAACTTCCAAAAAAAGTATTTTTTGTTTCCCTAATTTCCCCTCTGCCGCCGCAAACCGTACATTTTTCAAAACCGGCTTTTTCGTCGTGGCCCTTGCCTTTGCATTTGCTGCATTTCAAAAATGTTTTAAATTTTAAAGTTTTTTCAATGCCCCTGAATGATTCCTCTAAGGAAACTTCCTGCGTAAATTCCAGATCTGAACCGCGTTTATAGGTTCGTCTTTTCTGCCTAACGCCCATTCCTTCAAAAATAGCGTTGAAAATATCGCCTAAATCAGATACTCCTCCGACATCAAATCCGCCATCGGCGGAAAAACCAAAATCAGAAAATGGTACGCCTTCCCAGCCCGAGGCTGGTCCGCCTTGGGCGGAAAAGACCTGTCCGAATTTGTCATATTGCGCTTTTTTCTCGGCGTTAGAAAGAATATTATAGGCCTCGTTTATTTCCTTGAGTTTTTCGTTTAACTCTTTAAATTTTTTCTCATCTTTACCGGCTTTATGCGGATGAAACTGATGAGCCAATTTTCGATAGGCCTTTTTTATATCTTCTGGCGAAGAATTTTTATCAACGCCAAGAACCTTGTAATAATCCTTCATAGCAAAATATAATTTTGCTAATTAAGAATTCAAAATTAAGAATTCAGAATTAGCGGTTTTTAGAATTAATAACTATTTTTGATAAAATGCTTACTATCTGACTACCTTCGTTTATAAATTCCTTGATCTCTTCCCTATTAATAATTTGATGCGAAAATTTCAGCCAATGCACTGTTTCCACCGCCGATTTTCTTGCGATACCGACATAGTTAATAAATTCTTTCTTAGAAACAGCTGCGCTTCCTTCTGCAAGATTAGCCGATATTGAAGTTATTGATCTAATTAGCTGCTCTGCTATTACCCTATTTGCCGAATCTATGTTAATTTTCTTCAAAAATCTTATCACTGAAATAGCAAAATCGCAGGATCTTTTATAAATTTCCTTTTCCATAATCTTTCTTAATTCTGCATTCTTAATTCTTAATTAACCCTACAGGTTAAGCACTTCTTTTTCTTTTTGTTCGAGAGAAATTTTAGCAAAATTTGTGGCTAAAAGCAATTCGTATAGTAAAAATGCGATAAAAGTGACAGGCCAGCTGAAAATGGCCAACACCGCTTTGATAATTCCAAAAACTAAAATAGCAATAATTATGGCAACCAACATTTTTGTTCGTTCATCCATATTGGCAAAAAAATCATTCAGCCCCTTGAATAATCCTCCGATAAGCGATGATTCGCCTGTACTGGCGCTTTTATTATCTTTAGCTGAACTCATGCCCATCTGTTTTTCAAATTCGCCTAGCGCCTGAGTTATCACCAGATTTTTCTGCGTTTCAGATAAATCCTTAAACTTTGGATCCTGATCCAATTGCTGGCGAACCATTGAACTTATTAAATTAGTCGAAAGATTAGACGAATTGGACCCCGGCAGCATCTTAGCGGTTAAGTTTGTTATTGGGCTTAAAATTTTTTCTAAACCGATGGAAGAACTCATAAAAAGAACTCCCACGAATATAGCTAAGAATATTGACATTGCGGTAACCGCGTAACTAAAAGCTAAACGATTGACCCGAAGGAACGATAACCGTAGATGATTCTCAATCTCTCTTTTCACGGAAAATCTGCCAACCATTAAAACTAAAAAGAATAAAACAAAAGCTAAAAGAATTGGTTTCGAAAGATGATTGCGGAAAGCAAGAGCGAAAGTAATCGCTTCCAATAAAATAATCAGATTCCCTTCCCAAGTGGACCTTACGAAGATTGCCTGGAAAAAGAAAAAAATCAAATAAAAAGCAGCGGCAATAAACGCAAACATCATCATCCGGCTTTCAATCGTCGAATTAAAAGTTAAACTTAAATAATGACCGAAAGAATAAATTGAGATGATTCCAAGAATCGCTAAAAAGATAATCTTAATAGTAGGACTATCAAACCTATGATTTTCGCTGATTAAGGTTGCCATTAAAATTATTGTTGATTAGGTGTTCCGCTGCCGGGTTCTTCTTTCGGCGGTTCTTGCTTAGGCGGTTCTTCTGTCTTCGGCGGCTCTTCTTTATGATACATTGCCTGGCCGATTTTTTGAAGTTCCAAAGACAAATTAGAGACAGCTGACTTTATCGCATCAACATCACTGCCATCTTTTACTTTTTTCAATTCTTCGATTTTTTGGTTAACAGCGTCTTTAACTTCTTGAGTGACTTTGTCGCCGGCGTCTCTCAAAGATTTTTCAGCTATATAAATTGATTGTTCAGCTTGATTTTTGACTTCAACCGTATCTTTTTTCTTTCTATCTTCCTCTTCGTGAATTTTTGCTTCTTGTTTTAATTTTTCTATTTCTTCTTTTGATAAAGCGGTTGAAGCCTCGATCTTAACTTGCTGGCTCTTGCCGGTTGCCTTATCTTTGGCTGAAACCGTTAAAATTCCATTAGCGTCAATGTCAAAAGCTACCTCAACCTGCGGAATACCCCGGGGAGATGGCGGAATGCCGTCTAAAATAAACCTTGCTAAAGTTCTGTTATCGGAGGCCATTGGCCTTTCGCCTTGAAGCACATGAACCTCAACAGAAGTTTGATTATCGGCCGCTGTTGAAAAAATTTGCGTTTTGGCGGTAGGAACGGTGGTATTTTTTTCAATCTGCACCGTATTCACTCCTCCCAATGTTTCAATTCCCAAAGACAAAGGCGTTACATCCAAAAGCAAAATATCTTTTACGTCTCCCTGAAAAATTCCGGCCTGAATCGCCGCACCTGAAGCTACCACTTCGTCCGGGTTAATTCCCTTATGAGGTTCTTTGTTAAAAAGTTTTTTAACTTCTTCCTGAATTAAAGGCATTCTAGTTTGTCCTCCGACTAAAACAACTTCTTCAATGTCTTCAGGTTTTAATTTTGCTTCATCTAAAGTTTTCTTTACCAAATCAATCGATTTTTGAACCAACTCGCGAATTAATTCTTCAAGTTTAGCTCTGGTTAATTTCATCAAAAAGTGTTTCGGGCCGGAAGCGTCGGAGGTGATATAAGGCAAGTTAATTTCACTTTCTATCGCGGTTGAAAGTTCGTGTTTGGCGCGTTCCGCTCCTTCTTTTAATCGTTGAAGCGCTAAAGGATCTTTGGAAATATCGATCCCCTCCTGTTTTTTATATTCACTGATTAAATATTCAACAATTCTTTTATCAAAATCATCTCCACCCAAATGAGTATCGCCGCCGGTAGCAATAACCTGAACCGTATCTTCAGAAACCTCAAGGATAGAAATATCAAATGTTCCGCCGCCGAAATCATAAACAACGATTTGCTCATTTTTCTTTTTGTTCAATCCATAAGCTAAGGCAGCAGCGGTAGGTTCGTTTAAAATCAGCCGTACTTTCAAGCCGGCGATTTCTCCTGCGTTTTTAGTGGCTTGTCTTTGGGTATCATCAAAATAAGCTGGCACGGTAATCACCGCTTCTTCCACTTTTTCTCCTAATTTCGCTTCAGCATCAGCTTTTAATTTTCCTAAAACCATCGCGGAAATTTCTTCCGGCTTATACCAACGATCACCCATTTTAATTTCAACTCCGCCGGCTGAAGATTGCTGAATATCAAACGGCAGCCATGCTTTATCACGCTGAACTTCAGCGTCAGAAAATCGGCGGCCGATAAGACGCTTTACGGAAAAAATAGTATTTTTAGGATTAACCACCGCCTGACGCTTGGCCAAAACTCCGACAACTCTTTCGTTATTCTTAGTAACTGCGACTATTGATGGAGTAAGCCGTGTTCCTTCCTGGTTTTCCAAGATTTTTGGTTCTCCTCCTTCGACGATAGCGATTTCCGAATTAGTTGTTCCTAAATCGATTCCAATAATTTTTGACATATTTTTAAAAATTTAATTTAATGACCTTTTGATACTTTTACTCTCGCTGGCCTTATAATCTTTCCATTTAAGATATAGCCCGACTCTATTTCTTCAATTATTGAATCAGTCGGCTGATCTGAATCAACATTCGCAACCGCTTCATGAAATTCCGGATTAAACGTTTCACCAATTTCTATTTTAATTTTTTCCACACCGTTTCTTTTCAAAACATCTTCAAGCTGGCTTTTGATAAGATAGAAACCTTTTTGAGCTTTTGCGTCCTCTCCAAAAGAATTCTCTGCTAAATCAAAGCTATCAAGAACCGACAATAATTCTTTCACTAGCGACTCGTTAGAAAATCTGATTATTGATTCAAATCTTTTTGCTTCGTCTTTTTTATAATTAAGAAGTTCTGCTTTTGCTCTTTTCCAACCATCAAGATACTCCTCTTCCTTTGTTTGTATTTTCTCATTTATCTCTGGTTCAGGAACCGATGATTGTTCTTCGGGAATCGAATTTTTATCTTGAATATCCATTAGTAATACCACTATTTTAGCGGTTTTTGAGAGAGAGTCAAGAGCTTTTAATCAAGCCGAATAACAAACAAGCCGTCTTTTTTGATCTGTTCTGCCTGCCCGAAGTCGTTGAGATTAAATTTATAGATATAAGTTGCTTTCTTCTCTATTTTTCTACCAGTATATTGTTTAGTTTCTGGATCCCACTCTTCCAACACCAAAGTATCTCCTTCTTTGATGTCAAAATCAGCCAGCCTAACCTCGAAGTTCTTCTTTCCAGAAGATATGAGGTTAAAATATTCCGGCGAAATTTTCTTCTTTATAATCGACATAAATAGTAGCTTTATCTTACCTCAATCCATTGTTGCTTTCAAACATATATTCTATTATTATTAAACTAATATGGCTGCAAAAATAAAAAAAGGCGCTGTCACATGGGTGAATATCGTAAAACCAACCCTTAAAGATCTCCAGTTTCTGGCTGAAGAATTTTCTATCCACCCGATTATATTGGAAGAATTGCTTCATCCTTCTGTAAGATCAAAAGTTGAAAGAGATGATTCTTATCTTTATTTTATTTATCATCTTCCAGTTTATGATCACGATCAAAGAACCTGCAGACGCGGAGAAGTTGATTTTATCATAACTAAAGAAACAGTGATTTCTGTTTCTTATGAAAGATTAGAGCCAATAGATTCATTTGCCGATAAGTTGGATAGAGATGAACCTTATAAAAGCAGAGCATTGGGAGGAACCACTGCCCGTCTTCTTTATAATCTTATGGGCTATTGCCTAACATATGCTTTCCAACAATTAAGGCACATTGATGAAAAAGTAGAAAATATTAGGAAAGAACTTTTTTCAGGCAACGAGAGAAAAATGCTTGAAGATATTTCTTATGTTAAAAGAGATCTTTTAAGTTTTTACTTGTCCTTTCAACCACAACAAAGTGTTTTTAAATCACTAACGATTGTTGGGCCTAATTTCTGGGGTCCGGAAATTCAAATTTATTTTTCTGATCTTGAAGGAGATTATTTGAGAGTTCTTCAATATTGTATTAACTACAAAGAAACTATTGGATCATTCGAAGAAACTAACGCTCAGCTGTTAAATACAAAAATAAATTCTATAGCGCAAAGAATCACAATATTGGCTTTTCTTACTTTTCCTTTGGTGCTTTTAACAAGCGTTTATCAAGCCGGGATAATAATGAAACCTCTTTTAACAAATAACATTATTTCTGATTTCTGGATCGAATTCGGAGCGGTAATTGTCTTAACCCTACTGATTCTAAATTTCTTCAAGAAAAAGGGTTGGTTTTAGAATAACTTTCTGCAATGGAAATTCTCGACACTCTTTCTAATAAAAAACAAGTCCTTGAACTCCCCAAAAAGGGCTTTTTAAGATTATTCGTCTGCGGACCAACTGTTTATGATTTTCCTCATATTGGTCACGCCAGAACCTATATTGTTTTTGACACTTTTGTTCGTTTTTTAAGGTCGCAAAAAATAAAGGTTTTTTACCTCCAAAACATTACCGATGTCGACGATAAAATTATTGAACGCGCGAAAGAAACCAATAAAAATCCTTTAGAATTAGCCAAGTTCTTTGAGGCCGAATACAAAAAAATAATGAAGAAAATTGGCATTGATTCAGTAGATAAATATGCCCGGGCAACCGATCACATCCCACAAATTCAAAAACAAATTGCTACCCTTCTAAAGAAATATTTTGCTTATGAAACCGATAATGGAATATATTTTGAAGTAAAAAAGGCTAAGAGTTATGGCAAGCTTTCCAAGCAATCGCTAGACCAATTGAGGCCCGGCTGGCGTATTGAACCAGATCCGCAGAAAAAAGATCCGCTGGATTTCTCCCTCTGGAAGAAATCAAATCCTAAATCCCAAACCCTAAACTCTAAACAAAATCAAAAATCAAAATTTCAAATTTTAGATGGCGAACCAATGTGGCAATCGCCTTGGGGCTGGGGCCGCCCCGGCTGGCATATTGAAGACACGGCTATTGCCGAGAAGTTTTTTGGTCCTCAATACGATATTCATGGAGGCGGAATGGATTTAAAATTTCCTCACCACGAATCAGAAATCGCCCAGATGGAATCTGCTTCCGGTAAAAAGCCTTTTGTGAAAATTTGGATGCACACCGGTTTTCTTTTGGTTGATGACAAAAAAATGTCCAAAAGTTTGAAAAATTTTATTTCAATCTCTGATTTCCTAAAAAATAATTCTCCGGCTGTTTTAAGAATGCTGATTTTATCATCCCATTACCGATCCCCCATTAATTACACCGACGAACTAATTCTTCAAACAAAAAATTCTCTTCAGAATATAAAAGAATTTTTAGGAAAATTGCATTTGATTATTCTCGCCAACAATAAAAAAAGTTCTTCTTTCGAAATAAATAAATTAATTGAAGTTCTTGACAGCAATTTCACCGAAGCCTTAGAAAACGATTTTAATACTCCAAAGGCCTTGTCGGTAATTTTTGACATGATTTCTTCCTGGCAAAATCAAATCTGGCAATTTGATAAAGACCAAGCTAAAGCAATAACCAAGCTAATTAAAGCTAAATTAGACATATTAGGCATTAGATTGGAACTGCTTAAAATACCTAAAAAAGTGAAGGATTTGGCAAAAAAGCGTGATTTATTAAGAAAGGATAAACAGTTTATCCCAGCTGACCTATTGAGAAATAAAATAGAAAAGTTAGGATATAGTGTAGAAGATACACCGCTAGGACCACTATTATTAAAAATTTCTAATTTCTAAACTCTAATTTCTAAATAATAGCCAAAATTCAAATGTTCTAAAAACGGGTTTTGGTCATTCGGTAATTAAGATTTGTTTAGGATTTAGATATTAGGACTTAGGATTTTATAAAGGCATGGTAAAACTTCCGCCACAAGATATTGACGCAGAAAAATCTGTTTTAGGAGCATTGATGCTTGAACCAAACGCTATAATAAAAGTAGCGGATTCTTTATCACCGAAAGATTTCTATAAACCGGAACATCAAAGAATCTTTGAAATTATTATCGATTTATTTTCAAAAGGAAAACCGATCGATATTTTAAGCGTTACTTCCCGTTTAAAAGAAAAGAAAGAATTAGCCGATGTCGGCGGATCATCATACCTTACCGATTTGATAAACGGAGTTCCCACCACTGCCCACATTAATCATTACGCTGAAGTTATAAAACACAAAAGTGTTTTCAGAGAATTAATTATCACTTCTGCTTCGATAAATGAACAAGCTTTTTCCACCGACAAAGAAGCTGATGAATTTTTAGATGAAGTTGAGAAAAAAATATTTGCCATTTCTCAAGCGTCAACCAGCAGTCATTTTTCTCCAATTAAAGAAGATCTTAAAGACGCTTATGAAAGAATCGAAAAACTTCATCAAGGAGAAAAAAGAATTCGCGGAGTTCCGACCAGCTTCGAAGAATTAGACAGTATTCTTTCCGGTTTTCAAAAATCCGATTTGATTATTTTGGGCGCCAGACCTTCATTGGGAAAAACTGCCCTTGCCTTAGATATCGCCAGAAATGTTGCGGTTAAAGAAAATCTGCCTGTTGGCGTCTTTTCTCTTGAAATGTCCCGGGAGCAAGTTGTTGACCGTTTAATCGCCGCTGAAGCCGGAATACCCCTCTGGAAGCTAAGAACAGGCCGCCTGACAGACGATATAGAGTTTGAAATGATCCAAGAGGCCTTAGATCGCCTTTCCAAAGCGCCTCTTTTTATAGACGATACGCCATCACCGAATATCTTAGAAATGAGATCAATGGCAAGACGCTTACAGATAGAACATGGATTAAGCTTGCTGGTTGTTGACTATCTCCAACTTATTCAACCCAGAACCAATTCTGAAAATATGGTCCAACAAATAACTGAAATAAGCCGAGGATTAAAGGGCTTGGCCCGTGAATTGAATACTCCTGTCTTAGCATTGTCACAGCTTTCTCGATCTGTTGACCAACGTGAAGTAAAAATTCCTCGATTGTCCGATCTTAGGGACTCCGGTTCTATCGAACAAGATGCTGATGTGGTTCTATTCATTTACAGGAAAGATAGGGACCGACTTGATGTCCCGCTTGAAGAACAAAACATGGCCGAAATTCTCGTTTCCAAACACAGAAACGGTCCTTTGGGTACCGTTAAATTAAAATTTGATGCTGAAAAAGTAAGTTTTGTGTCTCTTGATAAAACACATCAAGTAGAAAACGAATAGAATGCTTCCATCTCCCATCGAAAAATTCATAGAAATTTTTTCTAAGTTGCCTGGCGTTGGCCCAAGACAAGCTACGCGCTTGGCTTTTTATTTTATAAATAGCGGAAAAGATAAACTTGACGACACTGCCAGAGCGATTAATAATTTAAAGTCATTAAAATTATGCGCTCAATGCTTCGCTCCCCATCTTAATACGGGCAATTTCTGTGATATTTGCAAAGATCCAAAAAGAGATAAAAGAATAATCGCTGTTGTCGAAAAAGAAACAGACCAAATTTCTTTGGAAAAAACAAAAAAATTCAAAGGCATATATTTGATTTTAGGCGAACTTTCAAAAAGCGGCGTTCTGGAAAACATCCAAAAACTTCGCTTAAACCATATTAAAAGTTTTATCCAAAAAGAATTTAATAGCCCTTCGGCAAGCTCAGGACAAGGCCAAGCTGAAGAAATTATTCTGGCAATCAGCCCTACTTCTTACGGCGACCTGAATGCCCTTGTGCTTATTCAAGAGCTCAGGCCGTTTGCCAAAAAAATTACCCGTTTAGGCCAAGGAATTCCTCGAGGAGGTGAAATAGAATTCGCCGACGAAGATACTCTTGGTTCAGCCTTAGACCGAAGGGTTTAAAAAAGAGAACGGTTAATCGTTCTCTTTTTTAAACTTTAGTTATTTCTACTTCGGTAAAAGGCTGTCTGTGACCTTTTTTCTTTCTATAACGAGTCTTTGAGTGATATCTAAAAACAATTTTCTTTTTATCTCTCCCTTGTCTCACAACTTTCGCTTCCACTTTTTCGCCTTTTAAATATGGTCCTCCGATTTTCGTGTCTTTGTCAGCAACTAACAAAACTTTGTCAAAAATAACTTTGCCGTCTTTATCAACGGCAAGTTTTTCAATCTTCAATTTTTGGCCTTCAGAAACCTTATATTGCTTTCCGCCGGTCTCAATTACTGCTGTTTTCATAGCAAATTTATTTGATATATAAAGCCTTAAGCTTTCTATAGATTCTTATCTTATCAAACCTTTAAAGATTTTTCCAGCCCTATGGTACGATTCCTTTACCGCTGGGTTTTCTTTATCAACAAAGGCCTGAAAAGCAATACTTTGTTGTCCTAAGGACCAAATAATCTGTTGTTCGTAATGAAAATTTTTATCAAACTCTTCATTCCCTTTAAGGCCTTCTATTATCCTAGAAAGATCCTTCGCTGTTAAAGAAATTATAAAAGTTGGTAAATCTTTTAATGATTTTTCTTTACCATCCTTTGTATCAAAGCCATATCTTACTCTGCCGCCTTTTTTAATTTGCTCTTTCACCAACTTAGCTTTTTCCTGAGGATTTGTAGTTGTGTCAATTGCCGCAAGCGGTTGGTGAGTTTCAGTATCGAAAACGATCTCATCTATACCACTAAAATAATCATCAAATTTAGTGGTTCTCAAGGCAATTAAGCGGCTTTGAAACCAATGTTTATTGAAAGCTAAGGTTTTCATTATCTCCATCAATTCACCAATGTTTTTCTCTTGAACTTCTTTATCTCCGTCTTGTTCCAAAAATTTCTTTTCTAAGCTAAGAGCTGCCTGACTATCCTTTTGAATCATCTCTTCGCTAAAACCTTCTTTGCCAATAAATGATTCTATTTTTATTCTGCAATTTTCATCTACCGGAAAACCTTTCTCGTTTAATTCCTTTGATAATTCTTTTAGTTGCGGCAAAAACTCAGCAACATGTTCCCCTGCTGTTTCGTAAAGGTTTTCTATCGCTAACTTTTCTTCTTCAGAATTTTCGTGTCTTAATGTTTCCATATATCTACTCCACTTCTAATCCTCCTTCTGGAGGGATTTTAACTCTTGGACTAGCAAGAATTTTCATCCCCATTGCTTGATGAGAAAAATGCAACCAATTATGCCCTTTTCTATGAAAAGCTAATCCATCTTTCATCCCTTGCCAAGCTTTTTCATCAAGGTTAAGTTCTACTTCAGGATCAAGAATTTTCATTTCCATTGCCCGTGAACAAAAATCCCACCAATTACCCTGTTTTCTACGGTCTTCTAATCCATCTTTCATCTTTTGCCAATCTTTTTCATCAAGGTTAAGATCTATCTCGGGGCTAAGGATTTTCATTCTCATCGCCTGCCTGGGTAAAAAATGCCTCAGCAAATCAATTTCTTTCCTGTGACCCTCTAATTCATTTTTCATACCTTGCCAAGTTTTAGTATCAAGATTAAGCTCTGTTTCAGAATTAATAATCTTCATTTCCATTGCTTGTTTGGTAAAATCCTCCAAATTACCTTCTACTCTATTATCCCTATCTCTTTTCCTGTAAAATTCTAACATCCATTTCATTCCTTCCCAGTCTTTTTCATCAAGATTAAGATCTATCTCAGGATTAATTATTTTCATTTCCATTGCTTGCGAAGAAAATCCTCCCCAACCACCTATTTTCCTGTAATGCTCTAGTTCGCTTTTCATTGCCTGCCAATCATCTTTGGTAATTTCTTTTTCAGCATCCCAAGGAAGTTCTTTTCCCCTTTCTTCTATCGGTGCTTCAAATTGATGTCCTTTTTCAATATTGTTCATATATTTTTATTAATTATAATGCCCCTAATTTCGATCTTTCTATAATCTCTTTTTCCACGATTTCTTTTGGTTTTCCGTATTTTAATTGCGATAAATCTCTCAATGGTTGAATTATATCATAATCCCCTTTCTTTGGCAATATGGTTTCCATCCTGAAAGGCGTAGAAATCTTATTATTTATAATCATTTTCAAAATAGCGTTAAAGTTATCCAAATTAACCAAATCGTGCTTTGAAAACTCCGGAGAGAATTGTTTTTCCAAAAATTCAGCATCATCAGCTCCAACCCTAAATGAAGCAATGGTTCCGACATTTCCGACAACCGCGTTTTTAATCTGTTCTTCAAGCTGAGGAATATATTGATGCGCCAAAATCAAATTAAGCTTATATTTTCTGGCTTCTGACAAAATTGTCACGATACTATCGGTTGTAAAATTTTGGAACTCGTCGACATAAAGATAAAAATCTTTTCTTTCTTCCTGCGGAAGATTTGCTCTTCTCATTGCCGCCATTTGCATTTTGGAGACCAAAATTAATCCCAATAACGAACTATTCACTTCTCCTGTTTGCCCCTTTGAAAGATTCGCCAAAAATATCTTTCCATTATTCATAACTTCCGCTAAATCAAACCCTGAATGCGATTGGCCGATTATATTCCTCATCATTTCATTCTCAATGAATCTGCCGACTTTTGAAACAACATAGCCCAACATTTCTGATTTACTTTGCCCGGTTGTCTGCTTCCATTCTTTTTCCCAAAAAGAACGAACAATCGGATCAGTCACATGGCTTAATCTTTCTTCCATAAATTCTGCGTCAGTGAAAATACGGGGAACTTCAACTAAAGTCCCCGGATTATTTTTATCCGCCATTAACGCCAGCATCGCATTTCTCATATAATGCTCGAACATCGGACCGATAATTTCTGGCGGAAAAAGCTTCTGAAAGATAGAAATCATTTCCTGAACCGCGAAATCCTTCTGTTCCGGCGAATCATATTCGAGCATATTAAGACCAATCGGTCGTTCCATATTAAACGGCTCGAATAGAACAACATCTTCAAGACGATTTTTCGGGATATTAGCTAAAGTATCTTCAATTAAATCGCCATGAGGATCAATTACAGCCACTCCTTTGCCGCTTTCAATATCCTGACGAATCATCTCGCGCAACAAAGAGCTTTTACCGGTGCCGGTTTGTCCGACGACGTAAAAATGCCTTCTTCTGTCATCAACCGAATGGAAATAAACCGGTTTTTCTTCTCCGCGGAAAACAATCTTCCCCAAAAGCATTTCTCCTGACTGCGGAAGCTCAACTGGTGGTGGAGCATAAGTGCTTTTTATCCATTTGATATTCGGCGTTTCCAAGTAAGGTGTTGGAAAATGATAAATGCTCGAAAGCTCTTCTATATTCAAAATATTCTTTTCCGCTTCTGAAAAATCCCTGAAACTGAAATTATGAATAAAATTATGAAGTTGCCGCGGTCTTATTTTTACGCTTTTAAAACTATTAGAAGACGCTAACTGGCCGAAACTGCTCTCAAGATGGCTTAAAATTTCTTCAGCTCTTTCCGCTGTTTTCGCTGAAACAACTAATCGTATATTTGATTCAAATAACGGCTTTTTTATTTTTTTGCCGATAACTTCTACCGCTGTCTCATCAACTCCGTATTGCTTCTTATTGTCTTCTTGTTGTTTTTCTTTCGATGTTTTGCCTGTGCCGGCTACTCCAGAAAACGCTTCTTCAGCAAGTTTAAGCCCGGCGCTTTTTTTGGCTTCTGCTAAAGCAGTTTTAAATTTCTTTCCTTCTCGTAATAAAGAAATCAGTTTTGTCCCCTGACTTCTAAACTTTTGATAATTGAATGGTTTTAAAACAAGTTGAACCGCTGCGCCTTCTTCAATGACAATCTTACTTAATGCGTTAGTAATTCCCGCCAAAGGATCTTGCTGAAGATCAGAATAAGTATTTATGGGTAAAAATGCGTCTTCGTTAAGTTTTAGATATGAGCCGGTAGAAACGCTGTCTGGTTCAAAAATCGTGTAATCCTCCAAAACTTTTTCTACGACTGCACCGGCATAAATTCCTTGAATTTGCTTTTCAATGCCGGTTTCCAGAAATTTTGGCACAGCCACAAAAAATTCAATATCACTACCGCCTTGCTGCGAAGCAATTTCAAAAACTATCCGCGCCGGTCCTTTTAAATTTTTATTTGGTTTTAAAGAGATAAAAGAAGAAAAAATCTGTTCCATCATACCAATCAAGTTTTTCGCTTCTGTTGCTGCCTGACCTTCTATTTTCTTTTCATGTTTTGGAATCCGTATCGAAAACAAAACCATTTCTAAACTTTGCAAAATATTCTTTCTTGTTTTAACTCGCATCGAAAAAACGCTTAAAAAGATAATTGCGGCAGCTAAAATAATTGAGGTGATAATTGTTTGTATCATTGAACAAACTTCTTGAAAAAACTGTCTTTTGCTAAAAGGTCATGAAAAACATCAATCAGATATCCATCGCCGGTGCTCTCGGCAATTTTCAAAGCGAAAAATAATCCCTTATCTTTTGCTAACTCAAAAAGTCGGTCTATTTTCCCTGGCAAAGCCTTTGTCTTTAAAGATTCCGCTTCTTTTTGCGCTTCTTCTTCGTCAGTTTGCTGAAAATTAACTCTTTTGATTTCTTCCCGGATTTTCTCCTTTTCCTGTTTTTCTGTTTCACTCAAAAATTCCGGCTTCTTCTCCGGCTGTTTTTCAATCTCTAAACGGCTTTCAAGCTGTCTTTCAATTTCCTCTTTCCCAAAACCTTCTTCTGGCATACCCAGTAGTGAAACTGCGATGGTAATTTTTTAGATTAACTCATCGCATTGGTTAATTATATTATATTATTTAATCAATCTTTATCCCAGTGACTTACTACGAAAGATTATAGTTAATCATATCGCAGTAATACTACTGGGCATAAGTAAAGTGTACCAAATTTATCAGTTAACTGAAATAATGGCGGCTATCGCTATCAGCGCCAAAACAACTAAAAATAGTGTTGTAGCGGCAAAAACATAAGACAAAAACCTCTCTCGATAAAAAAGATGATTAGACAAAAAAAGATTTATTAAAAAAATCACTACGGCGGCCAGAAAGATACCGAACACGTCAATCCGGCTTCCCAAAAAATCAATTCCTTTATAGACATCAAAATGAACAATTATCGGATTTCTGATGCCGATAAATTTAAAGCAAATTAGCGTAAAAACAATCAATAAAAGCAAGGCGCTTATCGCGAAAATCGTTCTAAGGTATTTGTCTTTAATGACTTCTTTAATAATAGCTAGGCGCATATTTTAACCCGCAGGTAATCGAAAATTATTTTAAAAAATTCTGTCATCGACTTTTTAAATATAAATCCAACATTCTTTTTCGAAATCGCAGAGAATCCGGAAATATTCAAACCTATCATTTTCGCGATCATCTTCACTCTCTTTAAATGATAATCACTTGTTATTAAGGCAATCCTTTCAAAGCCGTATTCTTCTACAATCTTTTTAGAATTTATCAGATTTTCGAAAGTGTTTTTAGACCTATCTTCTAAAATAAAACTTTCTTTTGCTATCCCCCTTTTTTCTAAAAATCCCGCCATTATTTCTGCCTCGGAAAAATCGTTTGAATAAACCTTTCCCCCACTCAAAATTATCATTGCCTCTTTATTTTCCTGAGAAATCTCAAAGGCCTTATCTAATCGATTTTTTAATATCTCGCCAATCTTCCTTTCCCTTTGTCCGTGTCCTAAGACTATGATGGCATCAAAATTATTTTCCATTGCACCCTCGTCGGGATTCGAACCCGAGTTTCATGGATGAGAACCATGTGTCCTAGGCCAGACTAGACGACAAGGGCAATCTTAAAGAGAGTATCACGACGCCTTAAGATCATCAACAATTTTATCCAAACCCACTGCCCTTGATGCCTTAATCAGAATCACATCGCCTTTTCTAATGGTTTCTAGAATAAACTTTTTGGCTTCATTCGCGGTAGCAAAACCAAAGATTTTGTTCTTATCGAAACCTTTAGCCAACGCTCCCTCAACAATAAATCTTGATCGCGGCCCAACAGTTATCAAAACATCTACTTTTGATTTCGTTAAAGCGCCTATCTCTTCGTGGGCTTCAGGAGAATATCGTCCTAATTCCAGCATATCTCCTAAAATAGCGACTCTTCGCGCGTTTTGTATCTCACCTAACGCCATTAATGATTCCTTGGCAGCTATTGGCGAAGCATTATAGCTATCATCAATAATCGTTGTCTCTTTTTTCCCTTTTAGTAAATTCATTCTTCGAGACGGAACTTCATAATTTTTAGATATTGATTCGGAAATCTGGACCAAATTTAATCCTAAAATCAAGCTCACGCAGCTCGCCGCAGCAACCGCATAGGCCTGACCTCTACCCAAAGCTCCCATAATTCTAAAAGGAATCACTCCTCCCTTATATTCCAGCTTAAAAGATACTCCCATAGGATTTTTGTCTTCAAAATAAATCTCAAAATTTATTATTCTCACATCAGTCATTTCAGAAAATCCAAAAGTCATTACATTGCCGCGAGTTTTGTTTTGCATTTCTTTGACTATCGGATCATCGCCATTTAAAACCGCATAACCAGAAACTGGCAATTGTTCAATCAATCGCGATTTCTCTCTAATTAATGATTCTCTGTCTGGATACGCTTCAATGTGAACTGGAATATCTCCAACCGCCGTAATTACGGCTATTTTTGGTCTTGCGATTTCTAAAAGATACTTGATATCGTTTGGCTTATCAGCGCCATATTCCAAAATTAAAATTTCCGGATATTTAGATTTTGAAATCAATTTACCCCAAGAAGAAAAAATCACTTTCGGCCAGAAAGAAATTCCGGAAATCTTTTGCCAATCACCCAGAATCGTTAACGGCATTCCAATTTCGTTATTAAAGTTACCGCTTGATTTTCGAACGATATTGAAATCTTTTAACGCTGCGTAAATCGCTTCTTTGGCAGAAGTTTTTCCAGCGCTACCGGTTATCGCAATCACGGTTGGTTTATAACGCGAAATCGTCCACTGAGCCAATTTCTTTATCTTCCATTTTAAAATTTTGATTGCTTTGTCTTTCATCGTTAATGATTAGCGTTGTCTAACTGATCAGGCGCCACATTGTAATAATTTAAAAGAAATTCTGCCAATTTTTTAAAGGCCGGCACTACGCTTCTACCAGCGCTAATGGCTCCTGCTGGCTTGTCTATTCTGAATAAAATAATAAATCGCGGATCATATGCCGGAGCAAAACCAATATAAGTGTTAATAACATCTTCTGTGTAACCGCCAGTTTTAAAATTGGGCACAAAAGCAGTCCCGGTTTTCGCAGCAACAGAGTAATTTTTGATATCAGCCACCTTGTTTACTTTTACGGCCGAAACCATCATTTGGACTACTTGGTTAGCGGTATTTTCAGAAATTACCTGACGAATTACTGTTGGTTTTTCGCTGGCTACAATATATGGTTTCATTAATTTACCTTTATTAGCAATCGCCGCAATAGCATTTATAACTTCAATTGGTGTTACTGCCACCCCCTGACCAAAAGAGGCAGTAGCATAATTTATATCTTTTCCGTTGACCAAATTGCTAAGATTCCCCTTTAATTCTCCCGGCAAAGTGATTCCGGTCGCAACATTAAGACCAAAGTTTTTCAGATAATTATAAAAAGTTTCGTGACCGGTTTGTCGTTCGGCAAAAACCGCTCCTGTGTTTATAGAATTTTCAATGACATTTGTCATTGTTTGCTTGCCATAAGTTTTCAATTCAAAGTTCTGAATTGTTTTCCCGTTATATGTTACTGATCCTTTATCGACGTACGTTGTTTGCGGAGTAATTTTTCCGCTATCGATTCCTGCGGACATTGTAAGGACCTTAAAAACCGAACCGGGCTCATAAACTGCTTGGACAACAGGATTCAAAAAACTCGAAAGGCTATAATTAGAATAATTATTTGGGTCAAAACTAGGAACGCTATTCATTGCTAAAATTTTTCCGGTTTTCGGTTCTTCTACAATCACCATGCCGGCGCTCGCTTTGTATTCTTCTACAAGGTTTTTTAAAATATCTTCTGCTTCTAACTGAATATTCGGATCAATAGTAAGAACTAAATCATCACCGTTTTTCGGCTTGATTATAAAATCGCCTTGAATTTGACCTGTTTGACCTCCCAAAAGATCATTAAAATACGCTTCTATGCCATAACGACCGGTAATTCCATCATCATTTTGATTTGGTCCGACAAATCCTAAAACCTGTGAAGCTCTTTCGCCAAGCGGATAAAAACGCAAAAGCTCCTTTGTGATATAAATACCTTTGACCTTAAGGTCTTGAATTTGCTTTATTTGATCATCACTCGCCTTATAAACTAAAAGTTCGTATTGAGATTTTGGTTTTGATAAAGCTTCTTTCAAAGCATTAACCGATTGCCCGACTATAGCAGAAATTTGAGAAGCGGTTTCAAGCGAATCTGCGATTTCTGTCGGGACAGCGTAAATTATTGAAAATTCTTTATTAAGAACGGCAGGAATTTGCCTATTATCTTTGTCAACAAAATAAATATTCCCTCGATTAGGGATTGAAAGTCCTGATTGCCTGTTTTGATCAGCGGCTTGTGTCGCAAAAATCAGGCCGTGCTTAATTTGAAGATTATATAAGTTAAAAGTTAAGACCGCGTAAAGCGAGCCAAATAAAAATACTAAAAGCCCTATTCGCCATTTCATGATACAAACATATTACTTTTATCTTTTTGCTAAAGGATTATCTAACTCTTTCATATACTGAGGATTTTTGTCTTCAATCAATCCGCTATTTTCGGTAACAGTTTTTATGTTGCTTGGCTCAAACAAGGCAAAAAGCTTATTTTTCATCTCTGCATTAGCCACCTCTATATTTCGGACATCCTTTTCCATCTTTGTAATATCGTGGCGAAAATTTACTGATTGCGAATAAAGATAAATACCTTGGCTGACTAAAGCCACTATAGCAAGAAGCAACAAGGCGATGATTAGATTAAGCTTATTTTTATGTTTATTTGGCTGAATAATTGTCATTTTATTAAAATCGCTGCTCTTAGTTTGGCTGATCTAGAACGGGGGTTCATCTTAATTTCTTCCTCGCTGGCCCTTATCGGTTTCTTGGTTAAAATCTTAATTTCCCCTTCTTTTTCTAATTCCTTAAATGTTTGTTTTGCTATTCTGTCCTCTAAAGAATGAAATGATATAACCGCTAAACGACCTTTTGTTTTTAAAATTAAATCTAAATTGTTTAATACTTTCGATAAATTCTTTAACTCCTGATTGACATAAATTCTCAATGCCTGAAAAGTTCTGGTGGCTGGATGAATCCGATGATTTTCATAATTTTTTGGAACGGCTCTTCCTATAATCTCCACCAAGTCAGAAGTGGTTTTGATCGGTTTCCTCTTTCTCTCTTCGATAATTGCTTTGGCAATCCTTCTTGAAAATCTTTCTTCGCCGTATTGGAAAATAATTTCCGCTAAATCTTTTTCTTTGAAACGATTTACAACATCGGCGGCAGTCAATTTTGTTTCTTCGTTATATCTCATGTCCAACGGTTCTTCGTTGCCCGACGAATTTCTGAAACTGAATCCCCTGTTCGATGTTTCTAATAAAGTTGAAGAAAATCCCAGATCCAAAATTAATCCATCAGCTTTCTCTAAATCTTTCTTTTTTAAAATTTCAGGCAGATTCGCGTAATTATCATTCACTAAAAATATATTTTGAGAATTTTGAAACTTTTCGTTTCTTAATCTTCCGATAGCTTCTTTATCCCAATCAATTCCTAAAAGTTTTCCTTCGGAACCAATCTTCTCTAAAATTTCAGCTGAATGTCCAGCGTCTCCGATTGTCCCATCAATAAAAAATTCTCCCGGCTTTGGATCTAAAATTTCTATTGCCTCTTTTAAAAGAACGGGAATGTGCGGCATATTCTTAAATCCCTAGCTCTGATAATTTTTCCGCTATTTCTTCCGATTCGTTTTCGGTCTTTCGTTTATACTCTTTCCAAACATCCGTATCCCAAATTTCAATACGATTATAAAGTCCGGCAAAAACAATTTTCTTTTTTAAGTCGGCGTATTTTCTTAAGTAATCAGAAATCAAAATTCTTCCCTGCGAATCAATTTCCACGTCAATTGCGCCGGCGAGCATCAAACGCACAAAAGCTCTTGAATTTGATTGAGCCAACGGTAAAGCAACTAATTTTTGAGCTAAGACTTCCCATTCTTTCCTGGTGAAAACAAAAAGGCAGCGATCCAATCCCCGAGTGATAATTGCTCCTTCTGTCAATTTAGCTCGAAATTTAGCTGGTATCGCTACCCTTCCCTTTACGTCTAAGTTATGTTGATATTCGCCGATGAACATGCCAATGTTGATTAATATTTACGAACTCAATGTGAAGTAAATATTACTATCACATTGAGCATCCCGCCGATGGCGGGATCCTCAATTTTGTAGCCTCATTCTATTCGGACAAAATTGGGACTTATTCACCACTTTGGGTACTTATCCCCATAGTTATCCACAATTCCCCACTTTCATTTCATTCTACTCCACCGCTACTACTCCGTCAACCACTTTCAAATTGTTTTTTAAAAAATAAAAGTTGTTTGTTTAAGCCATCTTTTAAGAAGTAAGTAAAAAGTTATCGACAATTTATCAACTTTTACGTTTTCAACAAAAAAGACCCCGAGAATCTGTAAAGATCGGGGTCTTCTTGAAAACTTTTTCCACTGATTATTTTTCGGGAGGGTTTTTGAATATCGCCGTTATCATCCAATTATCGTTTAGATAAATCTTTGCTGGATTTTCTTTTATAAAAAACACGGCTTTGTTGTTTCTGCTCGCTATTCTCCACTGAGAAAATTCTCCTCCCTTGGCTTCTATAGTCAACTGCGTAGCAGGAGGATATTTCCCTAATGGCATAAAAATATTTTCTTTTTGGTTTTCCAGAGCAGTCGAAGAAAAAACAGAAACCATTCCCGTTTCAATCGGATCTAACACGGTGCCTAATATTTCTTTGCCAGACAAAACATTTTCAAGCAGCGCTTCTCTAACCTTCTCTTGAATTTCTGAAAAAGATTGATGCCAGTTATCTCCAATCTCTTTTAACTTTTCTTTCTTGGTCAAAGATATTGCATAAACATACGCATCGACTGCAAAATCAATTCCTTCAATTTCCTCTCCTGTCTTAAAATAATCCTTTTTCGGAATTAAAGAAAGATCGACGTCTTTGTGTCTTTCTACGCCCGAAACCGTTTTCGCCCATTTCACGACATTTTCTTTTACAGTCGCAATGTCCTCCTCTGTAAAAAATAATACATCAGGTGAATAATGAACTTCTGAAACCGAAACTTTGCCTGACGCAAAAACTTTCGTTCCATGAAAAGGACTATGCAAGCCGACGAACAAAAAACACACAATAAAGAAAAGTCCACCAAAATACTCCCCCATTTTCCTTGCGCTACTATTCATATATCTCCGCCTCCTTTTGGCGAAAAAGTTGGAAAAGAGCTTCTCTATTAAAAAGACACTATTCCCTAGTGTCTTTTTGACTATACCATAAAACAAGGTTTTTCACAAGAAAGGCAGTGGTGGGCGGTATAGGAATCGGACCTATGCTCTCTGCAATGTGAATGCAATGTTTTACCATTAAACTAACCGCCCACAGCTCATAAGACGAGCTGATTAAATTTTTACCCTAATTCTACTACCGCACCAACTAATTCCAATTTCTTTTTCATTTCATCCGCTTCTTCTTTCTTGACTCCTTCTTTGATCGGCTTTGGAGCGCCGTCAACTAAGTCTTTAGCTTCTTTCAAACCAAGACCGGTAATTTCTTTCACAGCCTTAATAACATTTATTTTTTGCTCACCGGCTGCTTTCAAAATAACATTGAAAGAAGTTTTTTCTTCTGCGGCTGCTGCGCCACCTGCGGCTGCAGCTGCGACTGGAGCGGCGGCGGAAATACCAAATTTCTCTTCCATTGCTTTTACTAAGTCAGCCAACTCCACAGTGGTTAATGTTTCTATTTTTGAAATAATATCTTGTAATTTATCCATATATTTTGAAATTCTAAATCCTAATACCTAAATCCTAAACAATGTCTAAATAACTAAATTCTAAACTCTTTGGATTTTGATAATTTGAATTTGTTTAGAAATTAGAGCTTAGAAATTAGGATTTCGTCTGTTTCGACCTTTCATTTAATATATATAACATTGACTGTATCGGCGATGCGATCATTCCCAACACCTGTGCCAATACAACTTCTTTTGCCGGTAATTGTCCGATCAATTTCATTCTTGACTCGTCAATAAAAACTTTATTTCCCATATCATACCCGCCTAGAATATTAAATTCTGCCTTAGCTCTTTGTTTTGCTTTAAATAATTTATGGACCGCGTTAGCTGCAACAGCTATATCCTTATCGGTTACAAAAATAGTCCCAACTTGCGCATCAAATTGAGTCGGATCGAAATCAACTCCAAGTTTTTGTAAAACAATTTTCAATAATCTTTTCTTTACAACCTTAAAACTATCCTTCTGTTTTTTTAAGTCCGCCCTTAAGCTCTTTAAATCCTCCATTGTCGCTCCGCTAAAATTAACGAAAATCAAATTCTCGCTTTCTTTCAAAAGCTTTTCTCCCGAATCCATTTCCTTTTGTTTTTGTGGTTTGCTCTTCATCCCTCACCCTTCAAGAATTTAATGAATTTACTAAACGACTTTTTAATGACGCAAATCCTTTGGTAAAACGTTTTAATCTTCTTTCACGAATTAAAGCATCTGTTTTTGATTTATATCCTTCAAAATATATTAGCTCCATTGGCCTGATGTTTTTTGTTGATCTCACCAATCCTTGATTATGTTTTTCCAACCTTTTGCGTAATTCTGGGGCAAAACCTATATAAAAACTATTATCTTTTCTTGACCTCAATATATAAACGAAAAACATAATCTTATTCTTAAAGGGTGAGGGATAAAAAATGTCTGCTCTCGCAGACACAAAACACAATTAACTCATTGTATTTCCTCGACAGGACTTACTTGCCCCGCTATAGCGCGGATGGTTGCCTGTTATCTACGGATATAGATATACTACTTCACCTCTCCTTTTTTGTCAACTAACTGCTATTTGAAAACTACTGGTATTTCTATCGCGTCGTCATTTTGCGGCAACCCGGATGGATTATCTTTTTTGAAAATCAAGCTCCCCTTTTCCCCATAGCTGGGCTTTTGGAAATTAATTATTGCTTCAAACGGCACAAAATCTTCTGTCATCCAATCGCTTTTAGCCGTAGCTGGAACTTGCGCAATAATTTTGCCGTCCCAATCAACAAGAATCACGGGAAAACTTCCTTCGAAAAACCAAGTTCCTTTTATTTTCCCCGTTATCGTAAGCGGACTCGAAATCTCATCGTTAGATTTTAAATTATCGAGCTTAATTTTGTCATTGCTAAAACCCTTTATAATCTCTTGCCCGCAACCAGTTGTTGGTTGCGGTGAACTTGGATTTCCGTGTTTCACCCATTGATCCTTCACGCAAATCCAATTGTCCTCCCCGCCGTTCAATAATCTCAAACTTAAAATAACTCCTCCCAGTATTAAAATTATTACGATGATAAAAATAAGTTTTTTGTTCATAGATTTATTAAAAACGTTTCCATTCGGATTTTTCCCCATTCCTTTTATTCTCAACCATTACTAATTCGTCATAAATTCCATCAAGAAGCTGATAACTTTTCGCTTCCTCTAAGCTGACCCAAGCGAATTGGTCATTTTCTTCGGCTTGAAGCTTGATTTCACCAGAGATATAATCCGCTGCGCAAGAAATTACCAACGAAGGACTGCCATCAACGTGGACAGTCGCTAAGCTTGTCACGTATTCAATATTATCGATATCAATTCCAACTTCTTCTTTCACTTCTCTTCTTAAAGTCCTTTCTAAGACATTGTACCAATAATGTTCTGTATCTTTAGGCAATTGTAAATAATCATTGGACTCCATTTTTCCGCCTGGCACAGTCCACATCCCAGGAAATCTTTTTTTATTCGGGGATCTTCTGGTAATCAAAAATTTCCCATCTTTTATAATAATGGCCGTTATCGCTACTTCGTGTAGATATTGATTATTCTCCATAATAAATTCTAAAACTTTTCTATAATATCTAATTTTTTATCCAAGACAACATCCCCTTCCCCGAAATGGATTACAGCTTTTAAAAGATTACCATTTATAACTTCTGGAAGCCAAAAATTATCAGCTGGCCACATTTCTGAATATGGTATCTCTGGGATAGAAAACCAATCGGGTTTCATTTCTTCGGATTCAACCGGATCGCCTTCCCAATCTTCACAAAAATACGCATGCACCATTTGGTTCCAATCCGAATTATGCGGAAAATAAAAAGACAATTCGGCAATTTTAATAAGATTTTTCAAATCAACTCCTATTTCTTCATTTGCCTCTCTTTTCGCGGTCTGGTCCAAGGTTTCGCCATCATGAACTTTTCCACCGACGCCATTCCATCTATTCGCTCCAAATCCTCTCTTTTTCATCGCAAGACAAATTTTATCTATTCTCCCCTCGTCTTTTTCTATTAAAAAGACGAGCGTTACATCTCTTAGTTTTTCCATATAATAAAATTACGTAATTTTGGCGGGTCGTCTCGGGCTAGAACCGTGGTCGGCCAAGTCCATAATGTTATTTTAACTAGTTTTATTCTACCACAATGACGCGTCTCGAGCAGGTCTAATTTCACTGGCTATACAATTTTAAAATCTGTCTCAAATTCATTTATTAAGTTTATCGCATGGTTCATCTCAATCGTTTTTATGGTGTTCTAATAAATATTTTTTCGCAAATTCTTCAATATCGCTCTTTTTATAAGTAAGGTCGGGATTGATCTTTGTTTTCTCTATTGGTTTATTTTTCCCCTTTAGAAAAAATCTCCAAGTTGGTATTCTAACAATGTATTTTACCTTATTTATCTTTATTATTTCAGATATAGGGCAACCGCTTCCGCCACGGGTTTTTTCGCCGATTATAACCGCTCTTTTAGAAATTTTGAAAAGGGAAAGAAATAATTCTGTTGAACTAAAACATTTTTTAGAGACCAATATTACAATCGGCTTATTAATAAAATTTTTTTTGTCGGGCGATAATCTTCCTATGCTAGTTTTTAATCCTTTATCCGAGATTCTCTTAATAAATCTTCCATAAATAACTGATTTATCGAAGAAGATTCTTGCAAAATTAAAAGCTGTGCTTGAAGAACCGCCATAATTTTCTCTGACATCAATGATTATCCCATCATATTTATTTAAATTTTTGACGCATACATTAACTAACTTTTTACTAAAATCTCCGAGCCACATTGTCCAAGAAGAGATTTTTATAAAAATGATTTTCTTCTCTATGTTAAAAGATGGTGAATGTTTTCTCTCGGCTTCTTTTTTTGTTGATTTCTTATATCTTTTAATATCAGCATGTGGATTATTCAATAATCGCAATAATTTTTCAATTATTTCTTTTAATTCCAGATTATTGGAAGCACCATTCCTTATAATAGGAGCGGCTTTTCTCTTAAAAGAATCTTTCTCTCTTTTAGTTAGAAAGGGGTAAAAAGCAAGAATTTTTTGGTATATATTAGAACTCAAATTATTTTTTCGCTATTCGTTTTAAATTTAGCGCGTATCGAGCGGGATAACCTCGCTCGACTTGGCGGAGAGGCAGGGATTCGAACCCTGGATACCTTTCGGTATATCCGCTTTCCAAGCGGACGCACTAGGCCACTATGCGACCTCTCCAAAATTTTATTTTAATTTCCTCTTTTCAATCTTTCTAGAGTGTCTTCAACTGTATTAAATTTGTTCGATAGAAGATTAAGCAAAACAATTCCGCTATCCTTCTCTAACTCTTCGTTGCGCTCCTTTTCTGATTTTTCTTGCTTGACTAACTTTCCTTCCACGCCACGAACATATTCATCCCTTGCGTCTATAAATTCTTCCATTGTTATTTTCCCCTCTTTAAAGCGCGCAAATATTTCCAACGGTTCGTTGGTTAACTTACCTTCTTCCATGCCTGCTTTTATCAAATCAGAATATAGATTTTTCGGATCCTGCCCCGGAAGCCAAGTTAAAAGTTCTTCACGTATTTTCTCGTAGCGTTCCACATCTTCTGTTCCTTTGATTAAATTTTCAGATTCAATTTTTTCCATGTATTTTGTATATATTTTTACCAACTGCCGCTTGAGCCGCCGCCGCCAGAACTTCCGCCGCCAAACCCGCCAAATCCTCCGCCACCCCCAGAGCCAGAACTCCCCCCACCAATCCACCAGGGCGGCCTTTGTCCTAATGTCTTACTTTTAGCATAAGATCTCGAAACTACAAAATCGAAAAGAAGGCCTAAAGGAATCAAAACGCCCAAACTGATGATCCCCACAAACATAAATCCCTTGATAAGGCCGATTATAACGCCTGCAATACCCCCAACAATACCTCCGGCCCACCACGATTTTGAACGGGCAAAAATACTTGAAAGCCACATCAATCCAAAAAATCCAAAAAATACCAAATCAATCGGATCAACTCCGCTATTGTTTGCTTTCGAATTTGTCTCAGCTGACGGGATTACTTCTCCGCCGATAGCAGAAATAATTTTATCTGTCGCGCTATCAATACCTTGATAGAAATTATTTTGCTTAAACGCAGGAAGAATTTCATTGTTGATAATCCAATAACTTTGGGCATCGGTTAAAGAACCTTCCAGCCCATAACCGACTTCGATACGAACTTTGCGGTCTTCTTTTGCTACAAGAATTAGCACACCATTGTCTTTCCCTTTTTTGCCGATTCCCCAATCCTCAAAAAGTTTTACGGCAAAACTCTCAATCGTATCTCCTCCCAAATTAGAAATCGTAACTACTGAAATTTCATTGCCTGTGCTTTTTTCGAATGCCGAAAGCTTTTGCTCCAGCTGTTGGCGTTGAGAATCATTTAAAAGACCGGCAAAATCATTTACAAAACCAGACGGCTTACCAGGATTTACATACGCAAAAACAACCAACGGCACTATTATTGGCAATAATAATCCTAAAACTAAATGGCGTTTAATCATCTACAATTCTACTTTTGGAGCATTCTGGGTTTCAGTAGGCGCTTCAAAATATGAACGTTCAGAAAAACCGAACATTTGCGCAACGATATTTGACGGAAAACGCTTGATCATTAAGTTGAAATCGCGAACTTTGTCATTAAATCTTTTTCTCTCAACGCTGATTCTATTTTCAGTTCCTTCAAGCTGAGCCATTAAGGTTTGAACATTATCTGATGATTTCAATTGAGGATAATTCTCCACGATGGCTAAAAGTTTTCCTAAAGCACCTTCGACTTCTGTTGCGGCTGCTGCTTTTTCGTCAACGGTTTGAGCACCGCTATAATGTGTTCGAGCTTCGGCTAAAGCGTTAAAAATCGACTGCTCTTGCTTCATCACTCCTTTAACTGACTCCACTAAGTTTGGGATAAGATCAAACCTCCTTTGATATTCAGTTTGCACTTGTGCCCATTGATTATCAATGTTTTCTCGGCCACTGACTAAACGGTTATAAGTGAATAAGCCGTAAAGCAGGATAATAGCGATAATAGCGAGTAATACGACTAATATTTTTTTCATTATTTTATATTTTATTGTTTTATTTTTTGTTAATACTTCGACCTTTTCAGGTAAATAAATTGTAACATAAAAAACGGCTGTATAAAAACAGGACGCTTTCCCGCAAGAAAGTGTCCTGTTTTAAGCTGCTAAATGATTTATTTTAGTATTCTCCCGGCGAAGCATGATTGTGATCGTCTTTTTTCTCCGGCAAGTCAATTATCGCCGCGCCCACAACTAGATAATTGCTGGCTACCGATAACGCGTTAATAAAAGCGGTTTTAACAACTTTCAATGGATCAATAATCCCGTCTTCTTTAAGATTAACAATCTTTTTCGTGACCGCATTAAAACCAAGCCAGTTATCCGCGTATAATTTTTTCTTGGTTGTTAATTCTTTAATAACGACATTGGCTGACCCGCCGCTGTTGGTAACAATCGATGAAAGAGGCGCCTGTAAGGCGTAATTTAAAATCGAATAGGCCGCAGTGGAAATCGAACTGTTTTCTTTATTCAAAATTGCGTTGAAGAGAGCGATTCCTCCGCCGGGAACAATTCCCTCTTCCATGGCTGCGCGAGTCGCAAAAACCGCATCTTCAACTCTCTGTTTCAATTCTTTTTGGGCTGATTCGGTTGGCGCACCAATTTTGATTACCGCTACGCCGCCAGAAAGTTTTCCAAGCCGTTCCTGCAATTTTTCTTTATCAAATTCTGAATCACTTTTTGCGATTTGATTTTTAATTTGACTGATTCTATCGTCAACAAATTTTTTATCTCCTTTACCACCAACAATGGTCGTTTTATCTTTATTCGCAACTATTCGATGGGCTTGGCCTAATTCTGCTATTTCAACATTTTCCAGCTTCTTTCCTAAATCCCCTGAAACAACAGTAGCGCCGGTAAGAACAGAAATATCTTCAAGCATCTCTTTCTTCCTATCGCCAAAACCTGGCGCCTTTACGGCTAAAATATTGAAAATTCCTCGAAGCTTATTAACAACAAGCGTTGCCAATGCTTCTCCATCAACATCTTCAGCAATAATAGCAAGCTCTTTCTTCCCCTCTTTTATAAGTTTTTCTAATAAAGGAAGAAGCTCGTTAATTGCTGATATTTTTTTGTCAGTAATTAAAATATAGGGGTTCTCCAAAACCGCCTCCATTCTTTCAGGATTAGTCATCATATAATGAGAAATATAACCACGATCAAATTCCATCCCTTCAACAATTTCATAAGAGTTGCCCACGGTATTAGAATCCTCAACCGTGACAGCGCCGTCTTTAGTGATCTTTTCCATTACCTCGGCGATTAAACTGCCCATTTCTCCGTCTTTAGCCGCTAAAGTCGCTACTTCTTTTATCTTTTTGTTCTCTTCGATTAATTCCTTTTGGCTTTCTAAGTTTTTTATAATTTCTTCGCTTGATTTCTTAAGCTCTTCGGCTAATTGAATGACGTTAAATCCTTTTTCGCGGATTAATTTTTCTCCTTCATCAATTATGGCGTGCGCTAAAACAACCGAAGTGGTTGTCCCGTCGCCTACATTATCATTTGTTTTTTCAGCGGCTTGTTTAATGAAATCAGCGCCCAACTTTTCATATTTTTCCTGTAAGTCAATTTCTTTGGCAACAGTAACTCCGTCGAAAGTTACCTGCGGCGCGCCATAACCCTTTTCAATCACAACTGCTCGTCCACGCGGGCCCAAAGTCATTTTGACCGCTTCGGCTAATTTATCAATCCCCTTTTTTAACGCCGCTCTTGCGTTTTCATTAAATAAGATTTGTTTGGCCATACTTATGATTCCAAAATTGCTAATACATCGTCTTCATCGCCGACCAAATATTTTTTCCCTTCAATTTCGATTTCGTCAGGACCGTATTTTTTAAATAAAATCATATCCCCCACTTTCACAGACATTGGGATTATTTCTCCTTTATCGTTTTTCTTTCCTAAACCAACAGCAAAAATTTTGCCCTTTATTGGCTTTTCTTTATCCGCTGTTTCAGGCAAAACAATACCCGATTGAGTAATCTTTTCTTCTTCAACCGGCTCTATAAAAATATGGTTTGAAAGTGGTTTGAGGTTCATTGTATAGGTAGTTATTTTAGCTTATTAGAAGATTTTGTCAACTCAGCAATAAACAAGCAACAAAAAAAACCGCCCAACAGAGTTTCGTTGGGCGGGTAATTCTTGTCTAACTTTCTTGTCTCGTTCTTTTTGAATCATTGAGATAGCTGAGCAAAGTATTTTTGCTTCAGAGTTAGAAACTTTATGCAGTATTACTTCATACTCGAAAAATTTTTTCTTGCCTTTCTCCACTTCTTCACTGCTCGGATAACGCTCTTTGCTTTCATTAATATTGTCGTAATGTCTAAAAATTCTTCGCAAAACATGTCTTTGCTTCCGATCAAGACCTTTCCCGTCAAGACCGATACTATTACAAATTTCTTCAAACCTTCCTATGCCGATCGTTCTAATAATGCCTTTTGCCCTGTTCATTTTCCCCTCCGTTATTTTAAATTAAAGTTGCTAAAAATTATCTTAATAATACTGAAGTCAATCGATTATGTCAAATAGTCAAATCTCAAAAGTTTTTCAAAAAACTTTTTCGATGTATTTTTGAAACACCATTTCTTTTGATGGCTCTGATATGATATTTCGTCCCATAGCCCTTATGCTTATCAAAACCATAACGAGGATATTTTTTATGAAATTCCTTCATTTTTTTATCACGCGTGACTTTTGCAACAATTGAAGCCAAAGAGATCGCTGGAATTTTTTCGTCACCCCGAATAACTGTCTTGCATCTTAGATCTTGAATCTTGAATCTTTTTAGATACAGTCCGCCGTCAAGGAAAACCTTACAATTCTTAATTCTGAATTCTGCCTGCCTGCCGGCAGGCACGGCATTCTTAATTAAACGCTCGAGAGCGTTTTGGGCTGCTAAGTTTGCGGCGTTCGATATATTAATTTTATCAATTATTCTTGGCGAAACTGATGCAACTGCGTATAGAATTTTATTTTCTTTTACCCAATCAAACCATTTTTCTCTTTGTTGCGGTGAAAGTTTTTTAGAGTCCCTAAGCTTCGCTAATTTAGAATGCAGAATTAAGAATTCAGAATTTTTAGATTTTTCCGTAGTTCTCAACTCTGCATTTTTAATTCTTAATTTTGCCTGCCTGCCGGACAGGCAGGAATTTTGTGGGAGCGCTAAAGCCGCTACCACAACTGGTCCGGCCAACGGTCCCCTACCAACCTCATCTATACCAATAATGTATTTGGGTTTTTTCGATTTTTTGTTAATCACGGGTTTGTATAGCGAGCTTTAGCTCGATATATTAAAGTCATTTAATATTATATAATATCCTTATCTTTTTTATTAAACTTATTATGAAATTCGTTCACCCCGCATAGATTTTCGCTCTGCTCAAATCTAACGGGGCAAGTCTACATACAATTATGTCAAAGTTTATTCATTTACATACGCATAGTCATTACTCCCTACTTGATGGGTTGGCTAAGATCGAGGATTTAGTCAAACGGGTAAAAGAACTGGGAATGGATGCCATAGCCTTAACTGATCACGGTAATCTTTATGGCGCAATTGAATTCTATAAGGCGGCGAGAAAATTTGAAATCAAACCAATTTTAGGTGTTGAAATGTATGTTGCGCCTGAAAGCCGTTTCGAAAAAAGTGTTCAAGCCAACGGAAAATATTTTCATCTCACCCTTCTTTGCGAAAATGAAACCGGCTGGAAAAATTTATTGAAGATTGTCACGAAAGCAAACCTTGAAGGCTTCTATTATAAACCGCGGGCTGATAAAGAAATCTTAAAAGAACTTCACGAAGGGCTAATTGCTTTATCCGGCTGCATGCAAGGAGAAATTCCACAATTGATTTTGAATAACAAATTCGAACAAGCCAAAGAGGTCGCAAAAACTTATCAAGATATTTTTGGGAAAGATAATTTCTTCATAGAAATTGGCCACCATCCGAAAGTTGAAGCAATCGAAAAAGTAAATAAAGATCTTAAAAAACTCTCTCAAGAAACTGGCATTCCTTTAGTCGCCACCCAAGACATCCATTATTTAAGAAAAGAAGATGCTGAATACCAAGATATTTTGTTGGCTGTTCAAACCGGGAACAAAGTCACCGACGAAAAACGATTAACTTTTTCAGACGATCTTTCAATGTCCACGCCGGAAGAAATGATAGAAAATTTCAAAGACCTTCCTAAAGCCATTGAGAATACTGTAAAAATCGCTGACCGATGCAATGTCCAAATAACGTTAAATCAAATACGACTTCCAGAATTTCCGTTGCCAACCGGTGAAAATAGCAATACTTATTTAGAACAATTAATTAACGAAAGATTCCCTCAACGCTATCCAGAAACAGACGAAGCCGCAAAAGAGCGTCTAGCGTATGAGCTTTCGGTAATCGAAAAGACCGGTTTTGCCGACTACTTTTTAATCGTTCAAGACATCGTCAACTGGGCGAAAAATCAGGGCATTGTCGTTGGCCCGGGAAGAGGTTCAGCCGCCGGTAGCATTGTCTCCTACATTTTGAACATAACAGATGTCGACCCGATAAAATACGACCTTCTCTTTGAAAGATTTTTGAATCCGGACAGAATCCAAATGCCTGATATCGATATCGATTTTACCGACGTCAGACGCGATGAAGTTTTAGGCTATGTTAAACAAAGATACGGCGAGGATAAAGTTGCGCAAATTATCACTTTCGGAACAATGGCCAGCCGCGCTGCAATTAGAGATGCTGGGAGGGCTTTAGGCATGACTTACGCATTATGCGATCAATTGTCAAAATTAATTCCGCCAATGATGGGTCTTCAGGAATCGCTTGAGAAAGTAGCTGATATAAAAAGCTTATATGAAAGCAACGACGATGCTAAAAAAATAATTGATGCCGCTTCTCATCTCGAAGGCGTGGCCAGACACGCCTCTGTTCATGCTTGCGGTATTGTGATTTCCAAAGATCCGCTGACCGAAATTGTTCCCCTCCAAAGAGCACCACAAGATCCAAATCTTATTATTACTCAATTCGAAATGCATTCCATCGAAGATTTAGGAATTTTAAAAATGGATTTCTTGGGATTAAAAAACTTAACCATTATCGAAGAGACAATTCGATTAATTTTCGAACTCACCGGAGAAAAAATTGATATTTCAAAGATACCGCTAGACGACAAAAAAACTTTCCAATTATTCCAGAATGCGGAAACTATCGGCGTTTTCCAGCTGGAAAGCAGCGGTATGCGCCACTACTTAAAAGAATTAAAGCCCACCGAGCTTGAAGACATTATAGCGATGGTTGCTTTGTATCGTCCCGGCCCGATGGAGCTTATTCCGCAATATATTAAAAGAAAACATAAGCAAGAAAAAATCACTTATATTCATCCTGACTTGGAAAAAATTCTTTCAAAAACCTACGGCATTGGAATTTATCAGGAACAGATGATGGAAATCGCCAGAAATATGGGCGGCTTTTCTCTCTCTGAGGCTGACACATTAAGAAAAGCTATCGGTAAGAAAATTAAATCTCTCCTCGATATGCAAAAAGGGAAGCTCATCGAAGGAATGTTAAAGAGGAATATAGATCAAAAGACGGCCGAAACAATCTGGCAATGGTTTGAACCGTTCGCTAAATATGGCTTTAATCGCAGCCACAGCGTCTGCTACGCCCTTATTGGCTACCAAACGGCCTATTTGAAGACCCACTGGCCAACCGAATTTATGACCTCTCTTTTAAATGCTGATTCTAGCGACATAGAAAGGATTGCGTTTTTGATAGCCGAAGCGAAAAAATCAAAGATTATCGTTTTACCGCCTGATATAAACAAAAGTTTTTCATATTTCGCTCCGGAAGAAAAAAATATCCGATTTGGTTTATTGGCCATAAAAAATGTTGGTAAAAACATTGTAGATTTTATAATCGATGAAAGGATGCGTTCCGGACCATTTATTAATTTTTCTGATTTTATCTCAAGAGTCAGCCACAAAGATTTAAATAAAAAATCTTTGGAAGCGTTAACAAAAACCGGCGTCTTTGATTCTTTAGACGTAGACCGAAACACTCTTTTGGCAAGTATTGAAGAAATTATATCTTTCAGGCAAAACGCCAAAAAAGAAAAAGATAATGCCCAAGACAATCTTTTTGGTTCAAATTATCCGAATGGCAACGGCGGCTTAAAATTAAAACCAGCCCAGCCGATTTCCAAAAAAGAAAAACTGGCATGGGAAAAACAACTGCTCGGTCTTTATATCTCCGGTCACCCATTAAGTGATTATCAATCTCAGATAAAAGGATATAAAGCATCGCCAATAAAAGAAGTTATTGGCAACGGGGATAATGGGAAAACTCATACTTTTGGCGCTTTCAAACGCAGCAATAACAGGATAAGAATCGCCGGAATTATTTCTACGATTAAAAGAATCATCAGTAAAAATGGTCAGCCAATTCTTTTTGTAAAAATCGAGGATTTCGATTCATCCGTTGAAGTTGTTGTGTTCGCTGATGCCTTGGCTAAAAATCCAACAATTTGGCGGGAGAATAATATTTTAGTGATTGAAGGACAACTATCTTGGCGCAATGATGAACCAAAGATCGTCTGCCAAGGAGCGATAGAGATAAATTAGATTGATTTTAACGTCTTTTTTTACTAAAATAGGCCTATGGCGAAAGAGAGCAATTTAGACGCGAAAAGACATTCCTTAAGTCATTTGATGGCAATGGCAGTTTTAGAAATGTACCCGAAAACAAAGTTGGGCATCGGACCAACTATTGAAAACGGCTTCTACTATGATTTCGATTTGCCCGGAGGAAACGGAAGGAAAATAGCCGAAGAGGATTTGCCGAAGATCGAAAAACGGGTAAAAGAACTGATAAAATCTAAACTAGATTTTCAAAAGAAAATAATTACTGCCGCTGAAGCAAAAAAACTTTTTAAGGATCAATCGTACAAATTAGAGCTCATCAAAGAACTCCAAAAAACAAAAGAAAAAATTTCCGTATATGAAACCGGTTCGTTTGTTGATCTTTGCGCTGGTCCGCATATTAAAAATACTTCTGAAATCGACCCCGAGTCGTTTAAATTTACCAAACTTGCCGGCGCTTACTGGAAAGGCAGTGAAAAAAATAAAATGCTCACCAGAATCTATGGCATTGCTTTTGAAAACAAACAACAACTTGATGAATATCTAAGAATTCTTGAAGAATCAGAAAAAAGAAATCATGTGTTACTCGGCCAAAAACTTGGACTTTTTATGATTTCTGAAGAGGTCGGCCAAGGACTTCCGCTCTGGCTGCCCAAAGGCGCATTGCTTCGCCAAATTCTTGAGGATTTTATTATTCAGAAATATCTTAAAAATGGTTATGATCTTGTTCGCACTCCTCACATCGGCAGTGAAAAACTTTTTTCAATTTCCGGCCATTTGACCAACTATAAAGAAGGTATGTACTCCCCTCTTGAAGTGGAAAAAGAAAAATATTATTTGAAGCCGATGAACTGCCCGATGCATTTAATGATTTATAAAAATTCTCCGAAAAGTTACCGTGATTTGCCGATAAGATACGCTGAACTTGGCACGGTTTATCGCTACGAAAAGTCAGGGGTTCTTCACGGCTTAACTCGTGTCAGAGGGTTTACGCAAGATGATGGCCATATAATTTGCCGCAAAGACCAATTAGAAGAAGAAATTGAAAAAGCTATTAAACTGACAAAAGATGTTCTCGAAACCTTTGGGTTTAAAGATTTCCGAGTGGCATTGAGCGTCCGTGACCCTAAAAATAAAAAGAAATATTTAGGTTCTGATGAATTATGGAAAGAATCGGAAAACATGCTGGCAAAAGGGATTAAAAAGGCTGGGTGGGATTTTGAGATAGAAGAAGGCGAAGCGGTTTTTTACGGCCCGAAAATGGATATCAAAGTAAAAGATTCGCTTGGCCGGGAATGGCAAATATCCACTCTTCAAGTTGATTTTAACCTGCCGGAAAGGTTTGATATCGATTTCATTAACGAAAAATCACAAAAGGAAAGGCCATTCATGCTCCACCGGGCTTTATTGGGATCTTTGGAAAGATTTATCGGGGTTTTGATAGAACACTATGCCGGCGCTTTTCCTGTCTGGCTATCCCCTATTCAAATTTCAATAATAACCGTTAATGAAAGCCATAAAAATTACGCGCAAGAAGTTTTTAGCTTATTAAATGAAAACGGGATAAGAGCTACTTTGGACGAAGACAACCAAACTGTTGGCAAAAAGGTTAGAGAAGCAAAAATCAATAAAATCCCCTATATCGTGGTTATCGGAGACAAAGAAATTGCCGCAAAAAATATAAATATAACGAACACCAGAACTGAAAAATCAGAAACGAAAACTCCGGAAGAATTTATAAAAGACATTCTCGAGGAAATCGAAGAGAAAAAGTAATTTACCTTACTGCACTGTATTTTGCGATTTTCCTGAAACAAAATTATTTATATTTTATTACTGGGGATTCCAGCAATAAAATTCTTTATATTTTCAATCGTGGTATCTAAAATTCTTTCCAATGCTTCCTGGCTATAAAACGCGATATGAGGCGTAAAAACTACATTATCTCTGCTTAAAAGAATATGGTCTTTAACGAGCTGGGTTAAATCATTTATCTTTTTCGGATCATATAAAAGCTGTTTTTCTTCTTTAATAAGCTCTTCTCCTTCCAGAACATCCAAACCGACACCGGATAAAAGCTTTTTATCCAAGGCCTCTATTAATGCTTCAGTATCAACTAATCCACCACGACTGGTATTTATTAAGACCGCGCCGGGTTTAATTAAACCAATATTCTCTTTATTTATCATATGATGTGTATTCTCATTATAAGGAGCATGAAGAGTAATAATATCTGACTGCTTCAATAAGTCTTCCAATGAGACATATTGAAATCCCAATTTAGTTGCTAGCTCACTGTTTTGCTTCACATCAAAAGCCAAAACATTCATTTCAAAACCCTTGGCAATTCTTATCACGTGTTCGCCGATATGACCGGTACCGATGACACCAATTGTTTTCCCTTTTAAATCAAAACCTTTGAGACCCTCGATAGTATAATCTTCTCGAGTGGTTCTTAAATATGATTTATGAATATTTCTTGAAATAGAAAGAATTAAAGCAAAAGTGTGCTCGGCAACCGTATTTTCTCCGTAAAAAGGAACATTACAAACAACAATATTTCTTTTTTTACACTCTTCAATATCAATGTGGTCGAAACCGGTAGATTGAGTAGCGATTAATTTCAGGTTAGGTAATTTGTCCAAAACCGCTTTGTCAATTTTAGAATAAATAAAAACCGAAATAATTTCGGCGTTTTGCGCTTCATTTACGTTTTCGATCGTTAACGGCTTCTCAAGAAAGCTTAGTTGATAATCCTTAATTCTCTGGGATAAATAGTCCTTTTCCCATTTTTCAGTTTCGAAAAAAGCTATATTCATATAGTATAATCATATCAAGGAAATGATGAATAAAAAAGACAAAATAATCGTTGTTCTTGGTCCTACTGCCTCGGGAAAATCGGGCTTGGCTGTAAAGATTGCCCTCCACTTAAGTTCCGGGCAGGCCCGAAAAACATTCGGGATAAACGGGATTGAAATTATTTCGGCTGATTCAAGACAAGTTTATAAAGGCCTTGATCTTGGCTCCGGAAAGGTCACGAAAGACCTTAATTCAAAATTAAGAATTCAGAGTTCAGAATTCTATCATCAAGGCATTCGTCACCATCTCCTAGACATAGCTTCGCCCAAGAATAGATTCACGGTTGCGCAATACCAAAAACTGGCAAAAAAAGCTATAAAAAAAATCATAGCCAAAGGTAAAATCCCAATAATCTGCGGCGGTACGGCTTTTTATATTTATTCTTTAATTTACAACTGGCAAATTCCGGAAGTTCCGCCACAGAAAAAATTAAGAGAAAAACTGGAGAAAAAATCCATTGAAGAACTTTTCAAGCAACTAAAAAAACTTGACCCGCAAAGAGCAAAAAACATTGATAAATATAATAAACGCCGATTAATCAGAGCGTTAGAGATTGTTTTAATCACCGGCAAACCAAATCCGCATAAATCAGATTTAAATCAGCGTACAGCAACGTTTGATGTTTTAATTATCGGGATAAAAAAACCAAAAGAAGAACTACAAAAATTGATTAAAATCCGGCTAGAAAAACGGCTAAAACAAGGGATGATAGAAGAGATTAAAAAGTTATACCAACGAGGATTAACATGGAAACGATTAGATGAATTGGGCTTAGAATACAGGTATATTTCTTATTACCTTCGCGAATTAATCACTAAAGAAAAAATGATTGAAATTTTGAATCAAAAAACCTGGCAATTTTCCAAACGCCAAATGACGTGGTTCAAAAAAGACAAAATAATCAAATGGATAAAAAATTATAAAGAGGCCAAAAAATTAGTTAAAAATTTTCTTTATTAAATTTTATTGCCCCTCCGGGTCTATGACGCCTCGTAGGATCAGAGACCGCGAACGCAACGTAATCTATTATCCTTATTGGGTGTAGGTTATGACAGCATATACTCCATATGCAGTCATACTCACAGAACCGCCAGTATTTCCCATTTCAACGCTAACTTGCAAAGAGTCTATGTCTGCTTGCGTCCAAGTGCCATTAAAACTTACACTTTTCCACGCTTTAGTAAAAGCAGCAAAACCAAAAGCAGTCTTTGTTGTTGCTCCGGTTAAATTGGTGTAACCGTAGATAGGTACAGTTCCAGCAACCAGCGTCCCATTTACCCATATAGTTATATTAGTTGCAGTGGCTATTCCTTCAATATTTGTCATTCCAAATGTGTCAATTCCTCCTGTATTTGAAGCCACACCATTCCAATTTGCTTCATCACAAGCGTTCGGTTGTCTTATCCCATCGTCTACTCTAGTATAATGGGTTGTTGGGTCAGCTGGTGCGCCACTTGTCCACGTTACCGATACGTCAGATGAAGGGTCAACATATCCTGTTTGAGGTGCCGGTGGCGCATTTGTAGTCAACGTCGCATCGCTTCCATAACCCCAACCAGCAGAGTTCTTGGCTTCAGCTTTGAAGTGGTAAAGAGTACTGGCTGTTAAACCTGTAATGCCTTTTGAGAAAGCTCCTGTCCCTCCTGAATAAGTGGAAGTGGCTTCAGAACCATAGCTGTCTGTAAGTCCGTATTGAAAACCAACAATAGTTGAAGATGAATGACCTTCATCAGTTAAGGTTCCATTCAAGGTAGCAGTGGTAGCGGCCAGATCAGTAGCTGCGTTGGTAGTTAATGTAGAAGTGGAAATTGTTGTTAATGTTGTATCACTTCCATAACCCCAACCAGCTGAATTCTTGGCTTTGGCTCTAAAATGGTAAGTGGTATTGGGAGTTAAACTGGTAATATTTTCTAAAAAAGTGCCTACTCCAGCATTGTAAGTAGAAGTGGCTTCAGTGCCATAAGCATCTGTAAGTCCGTAATCAAAACCAGAGATAGTGGATGAAGCTCCTCCTTCAGCTGTTAAAGTTCCATTTAAGGTAACCGTAGAAGTGGCCACATTGGTGGCAGCTTGAGTGGTGATGGTTGGAACAGTAGGAGGGATAGCTGTTTCGCCTCCAGCTGGATAGGAATAGTTTAAGATTGTGGCCGTAGTTAAGGTTTGGTCTGCTCCATAACCCCAGCCATTAGTATTCATGGCTTTGGCTCTGAAATGATAAGTGGTGTCAGGAGCCAGACCAGCGACAAATAAGAGGAAAGAACCTGTCCCTCCTGAAAAAGGATAAACAATCTATAAACCATAGCTGGTAGTTAGACCGTACTCAAAACCAATACTAGTTAAAGAAGAACTTCCTTCATCAACGATAGAACCATTTAAGGTAGCGGCATTAGGTAAAACATAGCTAGCAGATTGGGTGGTAACAGTTGGAACCAGAAGAATTAAACCATTGGAGGCAGTGGAAGTTGAAATAGTTAAATCAGATGTTTGGGTTGTTGTGACACATAAAGAATTAATGTAATTTCTGGTAATGGGGCCAAAATATCCAATAGCTGGAGAAATATTCACTGACTGTTGGTATTCAATTAAGGCAGCTTGGGTTAGGGGGCCAAAATATCTGGTGGTCCCATGAGCTTCCAACACTCTAGCCTTCGGACCAACACCAGAAGAAATTAAAAAGTTTTGCAAAACTCTGACATCGTCGCCAACTGATCCTAATTCCAAGTCTTTTGAGAAAACAACAGAAGGGCAAGAGCTGCCTTGATTCAGTTGGGTCTGAAGAGAATGAAGTTGAGCTAAAAGAGCATTAAGTTGAGCCTGTAAATCAGCGTTAGAAACGGCAAAAACAGAAGGAACCAACATAGAGATAACTCCAATGACAGCAAGGGTTTTTGCTAATTTAGACATTTAATTAATTATCTAAGATACAAGGAAGAAATACAAGAGATAAACTACCTTAAATTTTCTTTTATCAGCTTTTTCAACGATTCTGGATTTGCTCTGCCTTTTAACTGTCCCATTGCTTTACCTATCAACGCCTGAATGGCGTTTTCTTTGCCTTTCTTATAATCTTCAACTGGTTTCGGATTTTCTGAAATAACTTTTTTAACAACTTCTATAATCCCAGATTCATCAGAAATTTGTTTCAGCCCTTCACTTTCAATAATCTCTAATGGATCACGGCCAGTATCAAGCATAATTTTCAAAACATCTTTTGCGGTACGGGTAGAAACTTCTTTTTTATCGATCATATTCATCAATTCCGCAAAATTCTCTGGCGTAATTTTCAAATCCTTATACCCGATTTTTGTCTGCGAAATCAGACCAAACAAATCACTGGTTAAATAATTGTATAAATTAGTTAGTAGTTTATCGTTAGTAGTTTGTAGTTCCGATACGGCTTCTTCGAAAAATTTTCCGGCAAAACGGTCAATAACCAATAATTCAACTTGTTGAGAGGTTAAGCCGTATTCTTTAATAAATCTTTCGCGCTTTTGGACCGGCAGTTCCGGCAAATCACGTTTTAAGTTTTCTAAATCGAGTTTTGTTAAATCTAATGGCGGCAAATCCGGTTCGGGGAAATAACGATAATCATGCGACTCTTCTTTTGTCCTTTGGCTAATTGTTTTTTTCTTTATATCATCCCAACCCATTGTCTCCTGAACAATTTTTTCTCCTTTTTCTAACGCTTCTGTCTGCCTTTCAATTTCATATTTAATTGACTCCCCTACTGCCCTGAAAGAATTCAAATTTTTTATTTCTACCTTTGTGCCTAATTTATCATTTTTTGATAACGATATATTCACTTCACAACGCATCTGACCTTTTTCCATATCAGCATCGGACACACCCAAATATTTTAAAATCAGCTGTAACTCTTTTACAAAACTTAACGCCTCTTCAGCGCTTTTAATGTCCGGTTCAGTCACCAGCTCCATCAATGGCATTCCGGCACGATTAAAATCAACTAAAGAAGAATCGTCTTTATTTGAATGAAGTAAACGAGCTGTATCTTCTTCAAGGTGAATTCTGGTAATTCGGATATTATTTAAATTCCCGCCAACGCAGAGCGGCGCATCAAATTGAGAAATTTGATAACCCTTTGGCAGGTCCGGATAAAAATAATTTTTACGGTCGAATTTAGATTCGCCAGCTGGCGAATTAGAACCCAAAGCCAAACCAACTTGTATGACCTTTTCCACCGCTTCTTTATTAATAGTCGGCAACGCTCCCGGGTGGGCCAAACAAATAGGGCAAACATTAATATTCGGTCTTTTTTCTTCCGGGTCATTCGAACAACCGCAAAACATCTTTTGCGCAGTTTTTAGCTCTGTATGGATTTCTAAACCGATTGTAGGTTTGTAAGTCATACCTGAATCTATTATATAGTAAAAACCGTTATACTATCTATTTTCTAGATATTTTGAAGCCGAAATAGCCGCTGTTGCTCCTTGAGAAGTAGCAATCACAACCTGCTTAGGGAAAGCATCGGTAACGTCACCAGCGGCAAAAACTCCCGATTGAGATGTTTCAGCTGTTTGGGGATTCACGATTATATGGCCTAAACTATCAAGGTTAACAAAGCCCTTCACAAAATCCGTTTGAGGTTTATATCCTATTGAGACAAAAATTCCGTCTACTTTAAAAGTTTTTTCTTCTCCGTTTTTAAGCTCCGCCTTAATTCCTTCAACATGGTTCTGTCCCAAAACTTCTTTTATTTCAACATCATAGAGGACTTCAAGCTTGGCAAAATTTGAGATTCTATCCTGATAAATCTTTTCGCAAACCAGCTTATTATCTTTGCTGAACAAATATATTTTTTTTGCCAACGGCATAAGCGCGAGAACCGCCTGACATCCGCTGTTTCCTCCACCAACAACCGCCACGTCTTTATCTTTAAAGAAATAAGCATCGCAAATCGAACAAGTCGATACGCCTTTCCCAAGCAATCCTTTTTCTCCCGGAACGTTCAATTGCTTATAAGTTCTGCCTACGGCAAGAATTATGGTTTTCGAAAGATATTTGCCTTTATCAGTTTCAACCCAAAAAACATCTTTATTTTTGTCAATTTTTATAACTTTTTCGTTATTGCGCGTCTCTATCGGAAAAGTTTCCAAGTGCTTTCTTAATTTAGACATTAATTCAAGACCGGTAATTTTTTCCAATCCAGGATAATTTTCAACTAATGCGCTATTCCCAATCTGACCAATAAAGTCTTTGGTGATTAGAAGAATCTTCAATTTTGACCGGCTAGCATAAATGCCAGCAGTAATTCCTGCCGGTCCACCACCAACAATAATAAGGTCGTAAATTTTTATCTCTTTTTCCATTGTGGAGCGCGTCGGGCCTTTTTAAGGCCGTATTTCTTTCGCTCAACTGCGCGAGCATCCCGCGTCAGATAGCCAACTTTTCGCAGCGGCTTTCTGAAATTAGCGTTGTACAAAACCAATGCTCTTGAGATGCCCAATCGGACTGCTCCAGCTTGAGAATTTATTCCGCCTCCCTGCACTTTCGCCGTAACGCCTACTTTATCGGCTACGCTCAATTCTTTTATCGGTGAGATAACCGCTTTTTGAAGACGTAAAGTCGGGAAATATTTTGAATAATCTTTATCATTAACAACAATATCGCCTTGCTTGGTATAAAGCCGGACCCTCGCAATTGAGGTTTTTCTTCGGCCAACCGCTTCAAAATATTTTTCTCTGCCTGCCGACTTGCCTGCCAAAGCCTTAGCGGCGGCGGGAGCCTTGTCGAAGGCGAGTTTTTTCGCTTCTTTCACCTCTTTTGTTTTAGCAATAACTTTCTTTGTCATTTTAATTCTCAATTACTAATCTTTTAATTCGTTTTGCCAGTAATCTATTTTTTGGGAGCATTCCGGAAACAGCGTGTTTCAAAACCCAAGCCGGACTTTTTTCAAAAGCAACCTTCAACGTTCTCTCTTTCAAATGGCCGATATAACCGGTGTGATGCTTATAAATTTTTGTCTCAAACTTCTTAGCGTTAATATCAAGCTTATCAATGTTTTTAACGGTTACTTTAAAATCCAAATCCAAACGCGGCTCGTATTTCGGAGTTTTTTTGCCTTGTAAAATTATCGCTATCTCTGAAGCGAGCCGTCCTAATTTTTTATTTTTAGCGTCAATAGTGTAATCCATTTCTTATTTAACAAACTCTATAGCGAATTTTATTCGATATATAATTTATTTTATAAATTCTATTATTGAAACTATGGTAGCATCTTTTCTTCTTGGCTTTGTGCCTTTGATTATTCTTAAATATCCGCCCTTGCGATCTTTATAGCGAGGAGCAAGATCATAAAAAATTTTTTGAGCGGCTTTTCTCGGCAAACGCGAAAGAAGAATACGGAACGCTCCCAAATTATTCTTTTTGGCTAAAGTAACCAATTTTTCCACGATTGGTTTTATTTCTTTAGCTTTAGCATTGGTGGTCTCTATCTTCTCTTTGATAATCAAGTTATTAGCCAAGATCTTCAAAAGGGCATTTCGTTGCCCTTTCTTACGATGAAATTTTCTTCCCCTGACCTTATGCTTCATGATGCGTTATTTCTTTTTACCGGCTTTCTTTGCCTTTTTAACAGTTTCTTTTTTGGCTTCTTTTGGCTCTTTCACTCCTTTGACATCAAAAATAGAAATTTTTTCAAGATGAGCCTTTAAAATGTCTATTGATTCTTTAAGAGCGGCTGACGGACTAACAGTCCCATCAGTATCAATCAGAAGTTTCAAACGGTTATAGTCAGTTCTTTCCCCTACTCGCATATCTTCAACCGTAAAATTAACATTTGTTACCGGCGTAAAAATAGCATCAATAGCAATTGTTCCAACTGATAGCTTTTCGGTTTTTCTTTCTTCGGTCGGCACATATCCCAACCCTTTTTCGATTGTCAGTTCCATCTCCAAGGTCATGCTTTTGCTGGTCAAAGTAGCAATATGACTATCAAGGTTAATAACCTCAATTTGAGCGTTAGTTTCTATATCTTCGGCTTTTACTTCTTTCTCCCCCTTAACCTTCAAAGATAAAACCTGAGGCTCATCGGTATGCATTCGAAAACGAATTCTTTTGAGATTTAAAGCGATTTCAATGACATCTTCCATAACTCCTTCAACGGAAGAAAACTCATGATTAACCCCTTTAATTTTTACTTTCGTGACGGCCGCTCCTTTCAGAGACGACAAAAGTATCCTGCGCAAGGCATTTCCCATTGTTGTCCCATAACCGCGATAGAGGCCTTCCATCTCAAAAACTCCTTTTTGCTCGGTTTCGGAAACAGTTTTAATTTTTATTGATTCTAAGATATTTGGCTGATTCATGTATAATATTATTTTGAATAATAATCGACTACTAAGTTAATATCAAATATGCTATCGACCTCCGAAGGAAGAGCTAAAATTTTGCCTTCAATTTTTTCCTGATCCAGCGCTAACCAAACTGGCGGCTGATAATTCTTCAAAGTATTTTTCAATTCCTTGAAAAGAGGAAGGTCTTTCGATTGGGGCCTGATGCTTATCACGTCATTGACTAAAACTTTATAAGAAGGAGCTGACACCCTTTTCCCGTTCACAAGAATATGCTTATGAGAAACCATTTGCCGGGCTACTCTTTTTGAAGATGCTAACCCAAGTCTAAAGACCGCGTTGTCCAATCGCGTTTCCAGCTCTTTAACAATAAAATCTTTGATGGCTCCCGGTTTTTTCAAAGCCTTTTGGAAAATTGTTTCAATCTGTCTTTCGTTTAAGCCATAGCTAAATTTAATCTTCTGCTTTTCCGAAAGCTGATGACCGTATTCAGAAACAATTTTTCTTCTTTTTCCGTGCACTCCTGGACGAGTAGGTCTTCTTGTTAAAGCGCATTTTGGAGAATTACAACGCTCCCCTTTCAGAAAAAGCTTGGCTCCTAATGATCTTTCTTTTTTCTCTTTTAGATGAATCATTGAAAAAATTAAACTCTTCTTACTTTTCTAGGTCTCGGACCATTGTGTGGAATTGGAGTTACGTCTTTGATTGAAACTATATTAAATCCGCCGCCTGCAATTGATCTGACTGCGGAATCACGACCGCTACCGATGCCCTTAACGATAATTTCCACCGTCTGCGGCTCAAGCTGTCTCATTTTTTCGTTTATTACCTCGGCAACTTTTGAAGCGGCAAAAGGAGTTGATTTTTTCGGACCGGAAAAACCCATTGAACCGGCTGATGCCCAACCTAAAACACCGCCATTTTTATCAACCATTGTCATAAGAGTGTTGTTATAAGAAGCATTAACATAAACTCGACAGGTCTCAATCTTTTTGCCTGCTTTAGTTGATTTCTTCGCAACGCTAGCTGCATCAACAACGTCTTTTTCTTTTAAAACCTCTGCTTCGGTTTGTTTGATAACTTTTTTCTTTCCCATGATACGAATAAATTTATTTAAACTTTTACTTCAAATCTACTTTTCTTTTTCCGCTGCCGACCGTTTTTCTGACGTTTCCTCTCACTGTTCGAGAATTGGTCTTGGTGCGCTGGCCTCTGACCGGCAAACCTCTTTGATGTCTTATTCCCCGATAACAGCTGATTTCTTTTAATCGAGTAATGTTAGATTTTATAACTTGCCGTAACTCTCCTTCGATTTTTATTCCTCTTGAAGCGATTTCTTTTGTAATTTTATTAAGCTCTTCTGGGCTTAAGTCCTTTGCTCTTTTTGACTTATCAATCTTTGTTGCTTCTAAAATCTGGCCAGACGTATGATCGCCTATGCCGTAAATATAGGTTAAAGCGAATTCTATTCTTTTTTGGTCTGGGATGTTAATCCCTGCAATTCTCATGTGTTATCCTTGTCTTTGTTTATGTTTTGGATTCTTTTTGCAAATCACAAAAATTCGACCTCGACGTCGAACTGTTTTACAATTTTTACAAATTTTCTTTACCGATGGCTGTACTTTCATTTTATATATATTTTGTAAATAAAAATCAGTTTGCAGTTTACGCAACCTTTCTAAGTTGCACCCATAAACCCATCCTTAAAGTCTTTTTACGACTCTTCCTCTTTGCCCATCAGGGCTTAACTCCATCTGCACTCTATCTCCTGGCAATACTTTAATGTAATACAATCTCATCTTACCGGAAAGATAAGCCAAAATCTTCTTTCCGTCTTTTAGCTCAACCAAAAAATTGGTTCCCGGCAATGATTCGATAACGACTCCTTCAATTTTTTCTTTCATAAAAACCAAAAATAATATTAATCTAAATCACCTAAAAAGTCAACCCTTCGGCAAAACCTATTTAACCGTTATATTAACCTTGTTTATGTTGTTCGGGGCTTTTTTAACCCAGAACGGCCAGAAAGAAATAGTTGCTTTTTCAATGTCGGGCTGGGCAAAAATAAAGGTTTTAAGATCAAGCTCATTTTTACCAACGATTTGCCGCTTGAAAGCGTTTATATCTATCGGCGGGTTGAACATCCCGTTGAAATCAGCCGAGAAATTAAGAATCCCCTTCACAAAATCGGCATTAGCATTAGCGTATGAGATCTCGTAAGTATTCAGAGTAAATCCATCAGCAAGCTTTCCTTTTGCCATATCAGAAAAGATAGCTATAACATCGCTTTCCCTAAAACCAATAGCGGATGCTTCCGCTTCAATAACAAGAGGAAAATTCCCCTGATCATCCGCTTCTTTGCCGGCTTCCTCTTTCAAAACCTTAAACTGACTTGCTCCGTCAATAATCTTAAAGTCGTGAGGAATTTGCACGGCGAAGAAAGAATCAAGATATTCTTTCAGGGATTTCTCTGAGCTTTCTTTCGCTTTTTTAATATCTTCTTCTGTCGGCACCTTAACTTCGCCGATAAAACCGCCGCTCATAGAAACGTCTGATTTGCCATAGAAACTTTGGTATTTTTCTGATCCTTGAAAACCAGGAATAGTAAAATTAGCCGTTGGCCCAATATTATATTGCTGCCCCGGTTTATCAGCGATAACAGTTGTTTGAATGCTTGAAGAAACAATTTTGCCTCCAACGATTTTAGCGCCCGGAACAACAATGCTTTTTTCTAGACGAAAAACTTTTCCGTCTGGCGCAAGAAGACGGGTATTAGCCACTAATGGCTGGTTATCTGAGCTAAAAGTATTAAAAATTGTTATTGAGCCGCTGGCTTTTCTTTCAACGTTTTTCTTCCCTGTTGCCGGGAAAGAAAAAACGTCATTCTTTTTTTGAGAAAAAACTTCGGCTGGAACTTGTTTTGGACCGATACTAACTCCGCTTATATTTTTAGTCGCTACTATTTGTTCATTAATATCCAAAGACGCTTTTTTGGTAACAATGTTAATATCGGCTTTGGGCAAAATCCAAAAAGCTAAATAGACTAAGACACAAACAACGACAATGGCTAACACCAACTTAAAAGGAATTTTTTTAAAAGGCCTTCTTTCTCTTGGTTTTCTCGGGAGCACTTCTTTCTTCGGGATTATAGGTTTTATATATTTCAGTGTTCCAATCTTCTTTTCTTCGGAATAAAAAATCTGGTTAATCTCTTCTTCGACAACTTCTTTTTTTGGTTCTATTTTCTTCTGCGTTTCAACTTTTTTCGGCGGCCTGACAATATCAACCATTTTTATTTTTTTCGGAGGATTGTTGTTCAAGGAATTAACCATCTCATTCTTCGCCTCGCTAATTTATTAATCAAATCTTCTTGTGGAGTGAAATATGACTCTAATAAAGCAGCTAAGCTGTATAAACCGAGGCCATTGTCTGTTTGAAAGTTAAAAAAGTTTAAAATTGTTTCAGAATCTATAGACATTAACGACTTAGATGAAATATTTTTCAGTTTCAAATCTTTAATAAGCAATGGTTCCAACTCAAGAGCTAAAGATTTTATTTTGGCTTTTGATTTCATTATCTCGAGGCCTTTATTCAACAAAGCCAATTCTTTTTTAACCAAAAGACCGAGCTTTCTCGCAAATAAAGACGATGTATTATTTTTAAGATAACGCATTAAAATTGATTTAGCAACTTCTTTAGAAACGCATAATTCTTTGGCCAAAGACGCATAAAGGACGTCTTTCCCCCATTCAAAGCTGTCAAAATAACTGATATTCCCATCTTTAGCTTTCAAAAAAAGATTGGTCTCGTGAAGACCGACTCTAGCGAATAAAAACGGCTTTTTTAGAAATCGAGCGGCTAAATGAACCAGCGTTGATCCCCCCTCGGTGATAAACGCCAGCTTCGCCCGAGCCGGCAAAAGAGAAATTATTTTCTTCAAAAAATCACGATGGCAAAATGTTTCGCTAAGATAAAATTCCAATTTCTTGCCTTTTTCCTTCAGAAGATTAATGCTCGGATGCTTATCGAGTAAAACATCATAAATTCTCACATCGCAAATAAGCGTTTCAAGTTCTGAAGCGTTGAATCGGTTACTGGCATATTTTCGATGAGGGCCGAAAAAATTGAATGTCGCTTTAGAAATTAAATTTTCGAGATTGGCCTCAGTTATTAATTCGTGAATGTTGTCGCGCAAAACGCTCACTGATCCGAAATTAGTTACCGCTAATCCTGGCCCGAAAACAAAAATCACTTTATAGGCCTTGGGATAAAAAACGCTCGAAAAAATCTTTTTTAAATAGGTTATGATTTCTAACGGGATATCTTTAGCAATTAGAGCGTCCGGCATCTCTTTTGTAAAAATAGTTTTTATTTCTAAATCTTTGTTTATAAAATCAGCTTCTAAAGCAACTAGTTCTGTCCTGTTCTCCAAAAAACTCATTATCAAAAAATTGTCTTTTTTGTTGTTCCGGAAAAAGTTTTTTAGAAATGAAAACATTTTATGTTATCGTAGCTTTTATTCTTCTTAGGCCGGCACTCACCGATTCTTCTTTCAAAATTTTAAAAGTCCCTATTTCGCCTGTATTTTTTACGTGCGGTCCTGCACAAAATTCTTTACTTATATCGCCGATAGAATAAACCTTAACAATATCTGGATATTTTTGCCTGAAAAACGCTAAGGCACCAGTTTTTTCGGCTTCCTCCTTGGGCATTTCCTGGAATGTTACGGCTAAATTTTCTTTAATTTTTTGATTGACCAAATCCTCGATTTGTTTAAGTTCTTCAGCGGTTAGTTTGCGATCAAAGCTGAAATCAAAACGAAGCCGTTCTAAATTAATATCCGACCCCATTTGCTGAACTTCTTTGCCTAAAACTTCTCTCAACGCCCAATGAAGCAAATGGGTCGCAGTATGCAACTTTACTTTTGTCTTTTCGTCTTCTTCTGAAATTATTCCATGTCCGCCAAATTTCTTTTCAGCTCCAGCCCTAGAAATTTCCTGATGTTTTTTAAATTCTTCGTCAAAATCTTCACGCGTTAAAGAAATAGCTTTTTCAGCGCCAATTTCTTTTATTACTTCATAAGGAATACCGTAGCTCTCATAAAGCTTAAATGCCTGTTGAGCATCAATGGTTTCAAGCTTCTTCAGCTCCCCCACCCCCTTTATTAGGGCTGATTTAAATTTCTTGCTTTCAATATCAAATTCAGAGATAACAACATCCTCATTTAATTCCGGATAAATATTTTTATATTCATCGATAATCCTGCGAAGCAATTCTTGAATATTCAAATCTAGATTATTTTCATAAACGATAACCCTCCTCATTAATCTTCTTAAAACATAACCAGCTTCTTTGTTTGAAGGGCGTACGCCATCAGATAACAAAAAGGCTATGGCCCGCGAGTGATCAGCTATAATTCTTTTAGCGCGAGACGATAATTCAACGGACAAAATAGATATAATCGGTTCAAATAAATCAGTTTCAAAAATCGTCGGAACTTTTTGTAAAACCATCGCCAAACGTTCTATCCCCATCCCAGTATCAACGCCCGGATTATTTAATTTTCTTAAACCGTTTTCGTCTTTAAAGTATTCGTTAAAAACTAAATTCCAGATCTCAAGGTCATCAACATAAAATTCTACAGTTGGGCCACAAGGGCCGTTATTTCCTGTCGGCCCCCAAAAATTGTCGTTCCTATTCCCTTTTATGATTTGTTCTTCCGAGAAACCCAGTTGCTTTACGATTTCATAAGATTCTTTATCAAATTCAACATCGTCATCGCCTTCGAAAACCGAAACTTTTATTCTTTTGGAATCAATTTTTAATTCTTTGTTTAAAAATTCAAAACCCCAATTTATGGCTGATTTTTTAAAATAACCGTCTTCCCCGTTATTTAAAGGATTATCCGGGCCAACCGGGCCGAAAGAAAAATTACCCAGCATTTCAAAAAAAGTATCATGCGAATCATCACCAACTTCATCAATGTCAGAAGTTCGAAAACATTTTTGTATTGAAGTTACTCTCTGAGAACCGAAATCGCTTAACGGATTTAATTCTCCGGTATAATATCTTTTGAATTGCTGCATTCCGGCAGTAGTAAGAAGAACTGACGGGTCATCTGGAATTAAAGATGAAGAAGGAACGACTATGTGCCCCTTCTTTTTAAAAAACTCAAGAAAAGATTTTCTAATTTCTTCAGAGAGCATTTCAACAACTATTTATTTCTATTTAATTCCTGCAATAATTTCATTAATTTCTTCCTGGACTGAATCAATAACGCTATCATATCCTTGACCAACTTTTAATTTTAAATCCTCAAAGAATCTTTGGTATTTCAATAATCTATCCATTTGAGTATTTAAATTAACGCTCCCCGAGGATTTGAGCTGATCTTTTAGCTGGTTAAGTGTTTCTTGATAACTTAAAATCGCCTTCTTTAATGCTTCTACGTTTTGTGGCGCAATTTCTTCAAGCTTCTTTATCTCAGCGGCTTTATTATTAAGGACTTCAATGGTTAGCTCAATTTTCTTGGCTGGATTTTTAGTGAACAATGACTGAAATCCTCTTCGCCATTCTTTGAAAAAATAGAATGGGTTGCCCGGCAAGATGCCCGGCTCTTCAATGCTTAAATCCTCTAATTGAATTTCTTCCGTGCTAGTCACGGTTGTTGTCGCGGTGCTTGTAGCAATCGTACTGGTTGCGGTAGTGGTCGCAGTGCTGGTTACGATCTGAGCGTTTGCCGGCATTGAAACGGAAATAACTGGCAAGAAACAAAATACTATCAAAAATATTTTTTTGCTCATGGTAAAATTTTTTAATTACGACTCTTTATATTCTTCTAAAATCTTTGACTTTTGGTGCCCTCTGATTTTTTCTAAGGCCTTGGCTTCTATCTGACGAATTCTTTCTCTGGTAACGTTGAATTTTTTGCCTACCTCTTCCAAGGTGTGCGTAATTCCATCTGTTAATCCAAATCTCATTTTCAAAATTTCCTGTTCTCTCTCCGCCAAATCAACCAACACTTCTTTAATTTTTTCTCTTAAAAGAGTCTGATCGGCTAATTGAACAGGAGTTAAGCTTTTCTCATCTCTGATGAATTCTTGAAGAGTTGAATCCTCATCGTCTTCGCTGATTGGCGATTCCAAAGAAAGAACTTCCTGGGAAATTTTTTGAATATAGTGTATCTTATCGACCTCTATGCCCATTTCAATAGATATTTCTTCTGGTAATGGTTCCCGGCCAAGCTCCTGCGACAAACGCCTTTTTGTCTGAGTATACTTAGAAATAATCTCTACCATATGAACTGGAATTCTGATAGTTCGAGATTGATCCGCTAAAGCTCTGGTAATTGCCTGTCTTATCCACCAAGTGGCATAAGTAGAAAATTTAAATCCTTTTCGATAATCAAATTTCGAAACTGCTCTTGCTAAACCGATGTTCCCTTCCTGGATTAAATCCAATATTGAAAGTTGCGGACTTCGGCGGGCATAACGCTTAGCGATGGAAACCACCAATCTAAGGTTTGATTTAATCAATCTCTGCCTTGCTTCTTCGTCGTCTTTCTCGGCTCGTTTCGCCAGTTCTTTTTCCTCATCACCGGTTAAAAGCGGCGTTTTGCCGATTTCTTTCAGATATATTTGAACGGCATCGGGTGTCTCAAGAGAGCTTTCCTCGCCAATTCTTTCAGTTTCTTCGGCTGACTGAATTAATTGATTAGTTTCGATAACTTTAATATTGGCTTTATCCAGGCGGTTATATAATTCTTCTAAAAACTCTATGTCTTCTTCGATATTCGGAAAATAGAAAAAAATTTCAGTGTCAGTCACAAAACCGCGGGGTCTCCCCTTCTTGATTAATTCTTCGATTAGCCCTTCGTCGAACTTGAATCTTTTTTTCGGACCGCTAACTTTTTTAGCGGCTTTCTTAACGACTTTCTTAGAAACCTTTTTCTTTTTAGCCGGCTTATTTTTTTTAGTTTTTTTCTTGTTCTTGCCGGAAACTTTTTTCTTCTTTGAAATCTTTTTGGTTTTTTTAGATGGTTTTTTTCTTTTTTTCATAAAGTTCTTTTAATTTAAGCGAGGATATACTTTCTGATCAATATCTATCTATTTTGTATCTTTTTTGAAATTTCGTCAAACTGGCTAAGAACGGTCTTTAGTTTTTCTTCATCACCGCTCTTTTCCGCTTCTTTAATGGCTTGTGCCATTGCTCCGCGCTTTCCCTTGAAAAAATCCAATTTTATTTCAGTAACGAGAGACGCAAATTCATCTTTTGTTTTTTCTTCGTCTAATTTCTCCAAACCGACACTGGAAACTAATAAAATATATTTAGCCAAGTCCTCTTGCTGTTTATTCTCAAGGGTTTGCTTGTTAATCAAATTATTAAACACTTTTTGATAATCCTTTGATAAAAATTCAAAGATATTTTCAATTTCTGACTGAAATGATTTGTTAATCAACGCCAAAACAATTAACCGCTGACTGATTAACTCGCATCGAGAAAAAGATGGCTTTTCAATAATCCCCTCTTTCTTGTCTTCTTTATCAGTTTTTATTTTATCTAATTCTTCTATTAATGAATTCTCATCAATATTAAATCTTTTGGAAAGTTGTTTAAGCCAAAAAGATTTTTCAACGGCACTAGTTAAATTTTTAATTTTTGTCAAAAGCGAACGAAGAATTTTTTTGAAATTCGGCACTTCAGCTCCTGAAACCGAATTAAAATCACTAAGTTTATAATAATCGAGGTAGAACTCCATAATTGGCTTAGCATCTTTAACGGCTTTTACCAAAACACCTGGAGAACCAAAAACCATTTCAGCCGGGTCTTTGAAATCCTTTAAAACTAAAATTTTAATGTCAAAATCGCCAGAAAGAGCTAGGTCGATCGATCTTTCAGCCGCATTAAGCCCGGCACTGTCAGTGTCAAAACAAAAGACCAATTGGTCTGTATAACGCCTTAATGCTCTTAATTGGTCCGGAGTCAGAGCCGTGCCCGAAACCGCTACTACATTTTTTACCCCATCCTGATAGCTCATCAAAAGGTCCATATAACCTTCCACCAATACGGCAAAACCGCTGTCTTTTATATGGCTCTTGGTTTTATGAAAACCATAAAGAATTCGTGATTTATTATAAATTAAACTATCAGAGCTATTGATATATTTTGCGAGCTCACCCGTAGAATCAGCCCACGGCAAAATTCTTCCGCCGAACGCAACCACTTTCCCGAAATGATTATAAATTGGAAAAATTAATCGTCCTCTAAATTTATCAACATAAGTTCCTCCCCTGCTCTTCGCTGACAAACCGCTTCTCTCAATATCATTGACGTTGTAACCAAGCCCCATGAGATGCTTAGTTAGTTCGTCAAAATTATTCGACGCCAAACCTATTTCAAATTCTTCAATCGTTTTATCTTTCAACCCCCTGTCTTTTAAATATTTCATCGCTTCCGGCGATGTCCCAAGATTTTTTTTGAAAAATTCTTTTGCTTTCTCGGAAATATCGTATAAGACCCCAATTTGTTTTTGCTCGGCTGGATTGATTCTTTTTAATTCTATACCGGCTTTCTCCGCTAAAATTCCCAGTGCTTCATGAAATTCTAAATTATCGTGCTCCATCAAAAACTTAATAACATCCCCTCCTTTATTACAACCGAAACAATGCCAAATTTGTTTATCCGGCGAAACAATAAAAGAAGGCGCAGTTTCCTTATGAAAAGGACAATTAGCCTTAAAATTCCTGCCTGCCGGCCTTAAAGTAATATAACTCTTAATAAAATCAACTATATCGATTTTATTCTTGATTTCTTCTGCTGGGGTTGGCATCTTTCTATTTTACCAAAAAAACCTGCCCACTGACAGACATATAAAACTTTTACAGTTCTTTTATGATAATCCAGACGACTGAAATATCATCTGACCCTCATGACAAAAACAACGAGATTATTGATCATTTCCTGAACCTTGCCCATAGACAAGCCCAATTTTTCAGGAGATACCAATTGATCTATAACTTCTGGAAAGCCATGCTTCTCAACACTAAATCCCAGATTTTCGAAAAATATTTTTGCCGCCTCTGCATTATCAAAACTATTCTCCACTACATTAATTCCTGACAATGCTAAAACTCTTTCTCGATTACTTTCTCTTTCTTGCTCATATGTAAGTATTCTTCTTAGAGTGATGTCTGACGTAATCCAAACACCCCCAAATTTCTCTAACAATGCATGAACATTTTTGGCTACAATAGATTTTTGGTCAAAACTTAAATATCGTAAGAGACCTTCGTTAACAACAGAAATCGGCTTCTGTTCAAAATATTTTACAGATTCAAATAAAGAATTCAAATCAAGTGCGTCGCCACTTTCTATGCGCAGATTTACACTCGGATTAATTCCGTATTTAGAAGACAATACCTGAAGAATTTGTTTCTTATGTTCTGCTATATACGGCAAATCAACCTCGACATATTTCAAAGAATCATTTTTTTCGGTCATAGCCAATCCACGAGAAGAAAAACCAGCAGCAATTTCTAAAATCTGATCATTCTTATTTTCTTCGATTAAACGGTCTATAAGTTTTTGTCTTGCCTCGAATTGCGGTGCAAGCTTAGATTTTTTGGATGCCTCAAAGTACTCAACTTCTTCTTTACTAGTTGTTTTTATACTGAGTTCCAATTCATGAAAAATCTCTGCGGCATATTTAATATCGGAGAGAGAACGAGAATATGATACGCCCCAAGCTGTCGGACCAATTTTTTCATAACCATTATTTTGTTCTTTTATATCCATATTTAATTCTATTTTAACAAAAAACCGTCCCGATTAGAATCGGGACGGTTTTTACATATCAATCCTTTATTTATCTCAGTAACTTTTAACAAACCTTCTTCTTAACCCAAACCAGTAGATTAGGAAACCGATAATAATTCCTAAAATCAATCCCCAAAAGAGTATGCCACCAAATCCGCCAATGCTGAACAAAGAAGCAAGCAAGCTTGGTCTGTTGCTTGCTGATACTGAAAGGAAAGTATTGTCAGAATGAAGAGCGTTATTTTTATCTTGGTAATCTAATGTCGCAGAGAAAATCAGTGAGTCATTGTTACGTACGGAGTTTTTTACCGCAAATTCAACATCCATAGATCCCTCTTCGTCTGGGTCTAAAGTCCCAACTCGATAGGTAATAGTATTCCCTTCAAGAGAAATCGCTTTTGGATTTGAGCTAACATAATTAACTTCTAACGGAAAAATAACTTTTAACACAACGTCTGTTAATTTTTGCTGACTTAAATTCTTATAAACCACAACATAATGCAGTTCACCTCCAGCGATCGCTGTTTCTCTGTCGGCATTAGAGATCAAAAGCACTAACGAAGGCAATGCAGTTTTAACCGCGTTAGAAACATAAATCACTTGCGGTTGAGTATATTGGTAAACAACCGGGGTCGTAGCTTGAGTGTTAAAACTCAAAATGTTTCCGTAGACCGTGCCCGAATTATTAGAGGCCACTGCCCGATAATAATAAGTTGTGTTCGCAGAAAGTCCCGTCAAAGCGGCTACGCTATTTGTAAAGTTTGTTCCGGAACCGACTGATTGAGAAACAGTGGTATTCCCTAAATTATTATTAGTGCCCCACTGAAACCACGCAGTTGTATAACCGCCGTTAGGATTGACAGAACCATTTACTAAAGCAGAATTTTGATAAACGGGCGAAGCGTTTACGGTTGTAACAGTCGGCTGGTTAGAATAATAAATCTGACCAGAACTGTTGGTATAGAACGTCAATGTCCCTCCATAATTTGTGCCATAGCTATTGGATGCAACAGCTCGATAATGATAAGTTGTGTTAGGAGAAAGATTAGAAATGTAAGAAGAATAATCGTTTGAATAGTTAGAGCTTCCTACGCTTTGAGAACCAGTTGTATATCCGAATGATTGCGAAGTGCCGTATTCGAACCAAGCGTTCGTATAACTTCCATTCGCATCAATTGATCCGTTTAACACTGCGGAGTTATAAGTTATCGAAGTGGCGGAATTGGTAAAAACAGTAGGGGCGGAAGAATTATTATTAGAGCCTGATTGAGTGTAGAAATTTAAAATGCTTCCATAATTTGTACCATATTGGTTTCTCGCAACAGCTCGATAATAATAAGTTGTATTCGATTGAAGACCAGAAAGATAATAACTTTCATTTATTGAACTGTCTCCCGATCCAATCGATTGAAAATTAACTGTACTACCCAAAGAACTATTTGTGCCATACTCGAACCAAAAATCAGTATTACTGTTGTTCGGATCAACATTGCCGCTTAAATAAGCTGAATTTTGATAAATTGAATAAGCTGAATTTGTGTTGACTACCGGAGCGGAACCGGAAGAATTACTGCCGACTTGAACCCTAACAACCACTTGTCCACGATCTCCGGCCGGAATGTTACCCAAGTTAATTCCCGAACCAGAAATTATTTCACTGCCATTCTGGCCAGAAGGAAGCGACTGAGATTGACTATAATCAACATTGCCGTTTTTATACCAGAAAATTTCTCCTGATCTCAAAGTAAGTGCTTGACTAGAGCTCAACGAAACAGATACCGAACCATTCATCTGGTTAGCATCTTGAGCAGAGACAGTGGCCGAAATAGAACCGCTGGTAAATTGCCCTGAAGGCAAATTTAATTTTACTCTTGTTTGATTTGCAGCTTCGTTAGAACTGTTATGATAATAAATATTGAAACTTATAATGTCCCCAGCATCGGCAGAAACAGAAGAAAACCAATCAGAATTAGAATTCGGATGATCTGTATAATTAGAAACCCTTAATGTCGGTTTATCGGCCGTAAATGAAGCTGCCTGAATTATGCCAGCCGGCATTAAAACAGCCGCCAAAAGAACAGTGGTTGATAATACTTTCAAATAATTTCTTCTTTCGAATAACTTAATCATTTTATTTTTTCTTTTAATTAATTACGACGCTTACGATTTAGCGCGTTTCGAGCGTTCTATTTATAATAAAGCGTTCGAAATGTGCCCCCAGGGAAAATCAATTGATTTTCCCTGGGGAATAAATTTATCTCTTGCGATTTAGTTTCCGCCGTCTCCATCGGAGCCATCATCAGAATCTGAATTGATATAAACTATATCCTCCTCAGAATCTGAACTTGCTGCATAACCTATCCCGCCGCGAATTCCATCCTCAAGCAACGACTCTCCATTATATTTCTGTCCTCTTGAAGTTGATATTATGCGACTCACGATCGCTCCTCCAAGAGTCCACCATCCTAAATCGTCATCGCCATGTCGAAAATTCGAACCGGTAACCGTAAGAAGCGAATCACCGACCAATCTATTGTAATGATCGAATTTCGATTCTTGCCGATAAACAGACTGTCGTTGAACGGATTGTTGGGCATAAGCTTGCGGTTCAGCTTCAACCTGACTAACCAGGCACTCTCTTTGCACGGGCTGTTCTTCTGACTGTTGAAGAATTATGCGGATTTTGGATCCATCCGTTGCGCGGATAGGATTACCGCATTGCACAATATAATCAACTTCGCCAGTATCAGGCAGAACCGCAAAAATGTATCCAGGGCAAAAACGAACGGTCACCCACTTTTTACTCTTAAAGCCCTGTGTTCGAGCTATCAATTCTTTCTGGAGAACAAAGGATGTTCTTCCGGGAAGAATACGACCCGCACGATCCCTCCATGGATCGCTTCCTAATACCGTTGAGGCATCAGGAATGTTCGCTTGGCTTATTGCCGCCGCTGGTCTGGCCTGAATATCTAATGCTTCGGCCGTTATGCCAAAGAAACAGAAAGCCACAATCAACAACATCCCGACTGATCCTATCATCAGCTTCCTCATCTTATTTCCTCCTTTAGAGTTAAAAGCCGATGTCTTCGGCTTTTTATTACTTATTTATAAATCTAAGAACTGGTTGAATTATATCAGCCATTTAAAACAATGTCAATAGCCATTATAATAACAAAAAATCTCGGAGGTTTACATGGTTTTCACCACGAAACCTCCGAGATTTAGAGATATCCGAGATCACCGAAGATTACTTTTCGTTACTTTGATGTGCCCGTCATCACTCGTACCCATTCCTCTGTATGCGTAGAGAGTTTTCCCCATGCTGACAAATTCTCCGTTTCTTTCTCCTATAATCTCTATCCTGTGCCTTATGTCTTCTCCTTCCAGACAAGGAACCGAAAGAGATTTAGGTCTTTTCCATATTCCGCCTTGCCCAATCTTTTTTTCGAATTTCCCGTCAATTATCACAGAGATAGAAATATCAGAAACATTGATAACCGAAACTTCCAATTCGTCCTTTCTAGAAGCATCCTTCACGATGGTCTTCAGATCGTGGCTGTCTAAATGCTTTCCGTTTGCCAGTTTCATACCAATATCTGTGAGAACATCCAACGAAATTAAACTTTCTGCTTTTGCCGTCGGTAACAAGATGCAAGAGCTAATTAAAGCCACTACAATCCCCACCAACATCATTTTCTTTGTCATTTTACTCCTCCAAAAGTTTAAAAGTTGAAATCTGTATAATTCCTTTATTCAGTTTTTAATTCTAATTCTATCGTAATTATACCAGTTCGCTACGAAAATGTCAATAGCCCTTCTTGGGGCTATTTATTAACAAAAACACGAGGATAAGTGCCTATTTCCCTTTCACCAACGGCACAAAACTGAAGCCAAAATACTCTTTTTCAGTAAATTGATCTTTTTCGTGTTTTTCTATAACAAAAATGCTCTGGCCAATCGGCACAACTATTCTTCCGCCAATCTTCAATTGTTTTTTCAAAGCAGGAGGAATTTCCGAAGCAGCCGCTGAAACCAAAATTTTATCAAAAGGCATTTCTTCCTCAAATCCTTTGTAACCGTCGGCGCAAAGAAAATTCAAAATCCCCTTTTTTACGAAATTATAGTTAGATACATTTTTCTTCCCGAATTCACAAAGTTCAGGAATTAATTCTAACGCAATAACTTTCCCGGTTTCTGAAACTATTTGCGCTAATAAGGTCGATGTCCATCCGGAACCGGCGCCGACATCTAAAATCTTTTCTCCTTTCTTCGGCTCTAAAAGTTCCAACATAAAAGCGACGGTGAGTGGCTGTGAGATTGTTTGATCGAAACCAATCGGGAGCGGCGCATTAACATAAGTATTTTCTTTATCTTCTTCTCTGACAAAGTTAACTCGGTCGATCGTTTTGAACGCTTCTATAATCTCCGGAGTTTTTAGATACCCGTCTTTAATGAGAGAATTTACAAGATTTTCGTAATTAGGATTCATATATAAAAGCGGGAGTTGAGGGAATCGAACCCCCGAATGCGGTTTTGGAGACCGCCGGTATACCACTTACCTAAACTCCCCTCTTTATTTTTTAGAGGTCTCTTTATGAGCCGTGTGTTTTTTACACCACTTACAATGTTTTTTCAGGGCTAATTTCTTCTGAACGGTTTTCTTATTTTTGCGGGTATAATAATTGATGCGTCCGCAAACGCCACATTTTAACCTTATTAAATTTTCGCTGAATTTTGATTTCGCCATACAATTAAATTAACATATTTTATCCTCTCTGACCAGCTTTAATAAAAATTCGTGAGCCGATGGTGGGAATTGGACCCACGACCTCTTTCTTACCAAGAAAGCGTTCTGCCACTGAACTACATCGGCAATAATTTTTCTGAGCCGGTGAAGGGATTTGAACCCCCGACCTTCGCTTTACAAAAGCGCTGCTCTGCCACTGAGCTACACCGGCATAAAAATACTTTACCAGAAAAAAATATTAATGGGAAGTAAAAGAATAAAAAAGGAGCCGATGTAGATTCACACCGGCTCCGGTTTTATTATCGTTCAAATTACTTATTTTAAGTCTTCGTCTTTCTCACACAGCTCTCTGATCTTTGCGAGTGCCTTCGCACGACCCTCGTCATCTTCGGCGGCATCATAGACCATTTTCCACTCGTTGATGGTTTTTGCCAACGAGCGCATCATATCGAAGGCCCGGTGATGGAGATCTCCTAAGACATTGAAGCCTTTTTCTCTAACGTTCTTCCAATCTTGAAAAGTCCCTATTTCTTGCATCCTTGTCCTAGCAAGTGACTCAATCGTATGCTCTTGGCATCTTTCGCACTCGAGGACCACTGCAAGACAATCTTTGAATATCAAATTGCCCCATTCCTCTTTGGTTAAACTTTTTTTGATGAGCACAGCAAATACCGTGTGATATCTTTCTACGAGCTTATTGAATTCCATTTTCCCCTCCCTTTATAAGGTTTTATCTGGCCTCAACGGAATGTTAAGGACAAATTTGCCCTATAAAAGAAAGTTTGTAGGTTATTAAAAATCTGACCGAAACATAACAAAAATACCTTAAACCGTCAAGGTGAAAAAATCTGAATAATCTATTCTTTAATATTTAAGATATATTCTTTTACTGGTACGAAAATCTCGCTGGTAACGTTATTCAAAATTTCGTTCGGGCCCATCCATTCGACTTTATCTAATTCATCTGAATCTTTAACCTTTATCTCTCCCGAAACATATTCGCAGACCCAATAGCTTATTAGCTTAGAAGTTGTCGGATGTAATCTTTCGCCTAACTTTTTTATGGCCTTGCATTTAATATTAGCTTCTTCGAACACTTCTCGTTCAACAGCTTGTTGCTCCGATTCATTATTTTCTAAAGCGCCGCCAGGAAATTGCCAATACAAATCACCTTCTTTTATTCTTCTCCTGACCATCAATATTTCTTTTCCCTTTTTAACTATCGCGATAACAATTTTATCCATTTTTTAATTCTGTCCTGTGCAGGCTAGTGGACGACGTTAGAACTTTTTTCTTGGAAAACATTGATAAGTATGATAAAGAATAAAAGTTTCGCCACTAACCCGGGAAAATATATTTTCTTATGATTAATTTTCGCGGTTTAGGGAAAGAAAATCAAGATAGGAAAACCTGCGCTACAAAGCAAGTTTACACTACTTATTGTTGAAAACTTTTTTTAGGAACTTAGGAATCTATTGCCCGCGAACACAACGAACGTAGCAACTGCTGCAGGACTTAGGGGCGTTGCTCACGTTGCCACTGATGAAATTCACGTCCCAGGCGCCGTTGCTACTGTACTCAGTAGACGACCAATAGTAGGTGGCTTGAGCGTTTGTATCCCAACTTATTCCAGCGTTTCCTGAACCGCAAGAGGCACTACCGCAGGGGGTTGTCCAAAAGCTCGTTAAAACGTCTTTAGTAGGTAACTGCCAGCCAGTAAGTCCAGCATAAGTTAAAGTATCACAATAATTGCAGGCAGGATAGCTTGAACCAAGACCAATACAAGAGCCGCCTGCACTACCAGGGTTTGGACCCCAAGTCTTTGCTGTTAATGTCCCGCCAGGTATGACAGTTGGCGTCCACATTCTCAAACTATTATCACAATAAACCTTATCTCCACTTATGGTAGTACTTGTGTTTTTATCGCTGTTCTGGGTACAGAAAGCAGGAGCACTCGTAGTCAAAACATTATCACTTCCATAACCCCAACCAGCTGAATTTCTAGCTTCAGCTTTGAAATGGTAAGTCGTACTTCCCGTTAGGCCTGTGATACCTTGAGAAAAACTTCCAGTTCCTCCCGAGTAAGTAGAAGTAACCTCTGTGCCGTAACTTGTAGTTAAGCCGTATTGAAAACCAACTATCGTAGAAGAAGCTCCCCCTTCAGCTGTGATAGAACCATTTAAAGTAGCTGAAGTTGATTGAACGTTGGTGGCAGCACTCGTGGTTAAAGTCGGAACAGATGTTTGCTGTCCTCCCCCTCCTCCAACATTGGATCTACTGGCAATAGCATTAGGGGTAATCTTAAGATGGTTGCCCACTTCAAATAGGACAGTGGAAGTTCCGTTGTCAGTGGTTGCGTATTTGGTTTGGTAACCAGTAGTTTCGAATAAGGCGGTAAGTTCCCAACTACCACTAACATATGAATAGTAAAGATTGGTAGAGGTAGAATTGGTGGGATCAACTGGTAAGAGGGTTAAAGGATTGGGAGCCGTAGTAAGGGTTGTGAAGTTAACCGGTACCCAGCCAGTGCCGTCAGCTTTACGGTAGTTAGCGGTATTAGAGCATTGATAAGTCCAGCCTCCTGGTAAAGCTGGTAAGGATAGAGTAGGACAGGTGGAAGTGGCACTTGTGTCGTCAGGAATGGAAACATATACCACATTAGCTGTTCCCATGGAGATATTGTCAAAATCAGCTAACCTGAGGGCTTTATCCAAGGTCTGGAGGTCTACCATCCTTCTACTGTCTCTTGATTTTTTGAGGAATTCTACTGGATTGAGAACTGTTAAGACGACGACGGCTAGAACTGCTACGATACCTATCACGATTAGAAGTTCTATGAGGGTGAAACCTTTGTGTGATTTAGAAAAATTCATTTAATTTAATTCTAGAATATCTGGTAGGAAAAACAAGGGGGGTGTTAATAACTATTGGGATTAAGGCGGGACTTTAGGAGAGGTGCTATTCGGTTTTTAGCGGAGGTTACGAAACCTTATCAAAGCCCTAATAAAAATCGCAGATGAATGTGGAATGATTTTCGTCTACTTTTGATAGTTTATTTTTTAAGGCCACCGTTTTTATCATTAGCGGCCAACAGCGTCTTTATTCGTCCTTTTATATTTAGGTAAACGCTGTTTAATTTCTGTTTGGCCACATCGGCCAAAAGGGCCGTATGCATGAGAGCGTCTCTAACCGGCTTATATTCTTTTGCATCCCTTGAAAGGCAAGCCTCTTTATTGGGGTCTTTTTTGTCAACTAAGTTTGCGAGATAATCCATAGACAAATAACCCAAATCGTTATTTGCCTTTCTTATGTCTATGCTTATGTTACCTTTGCCCTTTTGTTGAACTTCAATACGTCTCCGATCTTCCACTTCTTTTACCGCTTCAGAAGACAACGGAATATTGTTCTCTTGGATATATTTTCTGATTAAATTTTCGGAAATGAAACAGTCCGCATACGAAGTGAAATTGTATTTCGCATCATCGCGCAGTCCGTAAGCCCAGTCGTTGACTTTCTTCTTGTTTTCCGAGTCGCCAGAAAGCGCGTATTCCTCCGAAACGGCATCGTACAGTTCCAAGGATTTTCTTTCCTTTCGGGATACCGTTTCGTTCTCCGAATCCCCTTCTTCCCGGTGTTTTATCCTCCACTTATCCCAATCTTCAAGAATGACCGTCATCACCTTTTTTCTCAGCTTATCCAACAGCTCCCTATGTTTAGGATCGTCGGCAACGACGCCTTCTCTGTTACTGGTAAACCTGTCTATTCCATCGTCCAATTCGTCAAAATGAATTTGACCGTACAGGTAATTCTCAACCACCCTGGCTGTGGGTATATATTTCAGAATATCCTTTTCGCGCAATCTTCCGTTTACGAAAAGATCAACGCCTACCCTTTCCTCGGTAGTGATTACCTTAAGATCTCTGGGCCTGGCGACTGAAGCGATAAATCCCTTAATGTTTCCTTCCTTGAGCCATATTTTTCCGTCTTTGATTTTCCCCGTCTTCCTTTACGCTTAAGGTAATAACCATGAAACCGTCCGACGAAACAATTGAAGAATTCCGGAAGAATTATTTTGAAGAATTCGGAGAGGAAATTTCAAAAGAAGAGGCCTACAAGAAGTTTTTAAGAGTGGTCAATATTTTACGCGTTATTCTTTATCCGGATTCGGAAAAAGGTCGAAATCCGGAATCCGATACGCCATTATTCCCGACAGTTGACCAAAATCCTAAAAATATGTAGGATTAGGGATCATTAATTTGTTCAATTCATGTCCTACGTCATCTACTGCCGAAAATCATCCGAGTCCGAAGAAAGACAAATCCTTTCCATCGAGTCCCAGATGAACGAACTGAAAGAATTAGCCGATAGGTTGAAGTTGAATGTCTCTGAAATTATGACAGAGTCGCGTTCTGCCAAATCACCGGGAAGGCCTGTTTTTAACGCCATGATGAAAAAAATCTATGGCAAGCAGGTTAAAGGAATCATCGTCTGGAAACTCGATAGATTAGCCAGAAATCCCATTGACGGTTCATCTTTGGTCTGGGCCTTGGACCAAGGAAATATTTCCGAAATAATCACTCCAACCAATACTTTCCTCAACAACAGCAACGATAAGTTCCTGATGCAACTGGAATTCGGCATGGCCAAAAAATACGTTGATGATTTAAGCGACAACATCAAAAGAGGCAATAGGGCCAAACTGGAAAAAGGCTGGTTTCCGGGACTTCCGCCTTTGGGATACCTAAACGAACCCAAAGAAAGAACCATCGTTTCTGACCCGGAACGATTCCATCTTGTTCGTAAAATGTGGGATATGCTTCTTAAGGGTGTATCGCCTTACAAAATTCTTGATGCAGCCAGCGACGAATGGGGTTTCAGAACAAGAATCTACAATAAAACCGGCGGTAAGCCTTTGGCTTCAAGCAATCTTTACAAAATGTTCGGCAATTCCTTCTATTACGGACTAATTGAAAGAAGGGAAGGTGTGTTTCAGGGCAAACACGAACCCATGATTACAGAAGACGAATACTGGAAAGCCCAGGAGATCTTGGGCAGAAAAGGCCGGTCAAGGCCTAAAAAGCACCAGTTTGCTTTTACCGGTTTAATCCGGTGCGGAGAATGCGGCTGCATGGTAACGGCCGAAGAAAAATGCAACCGGTACGGTTATCATTACACCTATTATCACTGCACAAAAAAGAAAAGAAACGCTGGTTGTAGTCAAAAATGTTTGAGCCTTAACGATCTGGAAGCGCAAATTTCAGAATACCTCAACAGAATCTACCTGGTGGAAAAATTCCTTGACCCGGCTCTTGACCATCTGAAAAAAGAGGAAAAAACCGAAGAACATTTCAATATCCGGAAGTCATTGGAAAAAACTCTCGGAGACTGTTTAATGCGGCTTCGTAACCTTAATCAGATGCGAATTAAGGATTTAATTGACGATACGGAATATGTGAATGAAAAAAAACGTCTCCTTGAAGAAAAGATACGGCTGGAACAAAATCTGAAGACTGATAACAATCCCTTAAGAAAAGCTGCGGAACTGACTGAGAAGACTCTGATTTTTGCCAACCAGGGGCCAAAAGACTTTCAAAACGGCTCTCCTGAAAACAAAAGAACCACTCTTCAAGAGCTTGGCTCGAACCTTTTCCTGAAAGACAAAAAACTCACTATTGACGTGGAAAAACCGTTTCTCTTGATTGAAAAAGGCATCGGAGTGGTTAATCGTGAAATGGAACGGTTAGAACCTTCGGAATTCGGCTCTGCGAAAGGCCAAAACGTGTGTCCAGCGTTCTTGATTCCTATTCTGTGCTGGGGGTAGGATTCGAACCTACGAAGGCAGTGCCAGCTGATTTACAGTCAGCCCCGTTTGACCACTTCGGTACCCCAGCTTTTAAATATTCTCCTCTTTGTTTTCTAATTGTTCCGGTGTTTCTGGCTGCTGATTTATTTCCGTCGATGGTTTGCTTTGGTCTCCAATTATATCAATCTTTGTTTCTACAATTTCTTCGGTCTTTTCTGCAACAAGCGCTGAAATTAAATCCGGTTTTTTGTTATTCTCCTGATTAACAGTTTTCACCTTATTAAGATGCTTAACCAAAAAATTATCCATTCTTAACAAACCGATTCGGAGCCGTCTCAAGAATTTTTCCAAAAAGTTACTTAGAGCAACATCAAATTTCTCAATCGGTATTTTAGAAAACCAATGATCAATCTTATGATCAATTTTGTTTTTCGGTTCTTCTCTAAGGGTATCGTCTATTCTTGGAACGCCTCTCGCTATTAAATACACAATACCACCAAACCCAACCATTAGACAGATTTGTAAGATAAAGTTGTACATACGAAAGAAATTAGAGTTCGTATCGGCAGAAGCGCTCGACGCGAATGTTCTCCCCTATTTTAGCGATATATTGCTTGACGAGATCTTCTATCGTTTCTTTTTCGTTTTTGATAGATGGCTGTTTTAACAATGCTTCAACATTTTCCGGGTTCATAGCCGCAATCTGCATAGCAACGATATGAGCCAATTCTTTGAAAACTTCATTCTTTGCCACAAAATCAGTTTCACAACGAACTTCAAGTAATACTCCAACTCTCTGATTATGAATATAAGTTTCTAAAAGTCCGGCCCCGGTATTTCTTCCTGATTTGCTATTAGCTTTTGCCAATCCGCTTTCGTAAAGAACTTTTTTGGCTTTTTCTAAATCGCCTTTCGCTTCTTCCAACGCTTTCTTGCATTCCATTACTCCGGCACCAGTTTCTTCTCTAAGTTTTTGAATGTCGTTTAACATTTTTAAGCTTTTACTTTTTCGATTATTTTATTGACCAACCAATCAATGCTGATTTTGGCATGATCGTTTGCTGGAATCGGATAATTAATTTGTTCTGGATTGTCGTCGCTATCAAGAATAGCAACTACTGGAATACCAATTTGCTTGGCTTCTCTGATTGCCGTTTGATGGCCTTTAAGCGATGGGTCAATGACAATCATCGCATCCGGCTTTCTGTTCAAATTTTCTAAACCATCAAATAATCCTTTCATTTTGGTGATTTGCCGAGTAATCATCAATCTTTCCTTTTTGGTATATTTATCAAATTCTCCTTTCGCTAAATCCGCTTGAAGCTTTTTAAGGTACTCTATTCTTTTCGATAAAATAGAAAAATTCGTCAGAAGACCGCCAATCCATCGAGAGTTGATATAGCAAAAATCAAATTCTTTCGTGATATTTTCAACCGCTTCTCTGGCCGCTGGCTGAAGCGCTACGACTAAAACAATCGCTTTTTCTTTTATTTTGGTTTTCAAAAACTCAACCGCTTCTTCTATCTTTTTTAATGTCAGCGTTAAATCGATTATTTCTACATTATTACGGTTCGCAAAAACAAAGGACTTAAATCTTGGGTTAGTCCTCGTTCTTTTATGGCCGTACATCAATGCGTTCTGAAGCATTTCCTCCAAAATGATTAAATCCTTTTTTTCTGGAATTTTCTCTTTTAACGACTCCTCAATTTGCGCTATTTCTGTCATAAGTCAAAAGTATAGCAGGATAAAAGCGTTATTGTCAAAGCTACTGCTTATTTCTCCTACGCCACTCCTCTATTTTCTTATGATTACCTGATAGCAAAATTTCCGGCACTTTGTATTTTTTACTTTTGATTTTTACAGTTTCCGGCCGAGTATAAACAGGCACGCCAACGCCATATCTTCTTTCTTCAAGAGATTCATTCTTCCCCAAAACACCCGGAATCTGCCGAGAAACCGAATCAATTAATGTCATTGCCGGAAGTTCTCCGCCAGTTAAAACATACGGCCCTACGGATATTTCTTGAATCTTAAATCCTAAATCATGGATCGCTTTTTTTATACGTTCATCTACTCCTTCATAACGACCACAAATTAAAACAAGACGATCGTATTTTTTAGCCAAATCCGAGGCTATTTTATTATCAAATTGTTTACCGGCCGCGGAAAATAGAATTATCTTTGTTTTTTTCTTAATTCTTAATTCTGCATTCTTAATTCTAAAAATTGAGTTTATTGCTTTTACTATCGGCTCAATTTTGAGTACCATCCCCGGTCCCCCGCCATACGCTTTATCATCAACTCTTTTGTGTTTACCTTGCGAAAAATCCCTAAGATTATGAATTTTAATTTCAATTAATTTATTTTTCTGCGCACGCTTCAAAATCGATTCTTTTAGGTAAGAATTAAAGATTTCTGGGAAAATTGTGATTATGTCGAAACGCATTAAATTATTCTAACAAAAAATCGCCTTGTTGGCGATTTAATCCATCTGTAAAAAAATATGCCTGACTAGGAAACCAGTCAGGCATATTGATTATTCTTATCTACCCTACTTTATTTCGGTTAGGGTGTATTTCTTTTCTGTCAGAGGCTGGTCATGTTTGTCCGTGAAAATGATCGTAAGCGTTTTCGGTTTAATCTCGCTGGAGATATAAAATTTTGCTCTCATTTCCCCGGCGTCCGAAATAGTCGCTTGCCAAGTACTAACATGTTCCCTGGCTTGTCCGTATCCAGATACAGTCTGAGCAGAAAACGACTGGCTTTGGCTCGAAGCAGCGGCACGATTGTGGAAACCAAGGAATACACTTGCTCCAAAAGGTCCAAGTATCATTAATACAGCCACTGTTGCTAACACTTTATAAAATCCCATGAAATTTCCTGATCGTGAGCTAAGTATTTTATTGATCACACTTAGAAAAAGAATGATCCCTAAAACACAAAGCAATAGAGAAAAACCTACAATCGAACCACAAGCCATATTACTCATTTTCCCCTCCGTCTTTTGTTGTCTACAAGAATCGGGAACCTGATCTCTTTTTACTACTAGCTACTTTTCATTTGCTCAACCAGAATTCACCGATCAAAATTGCTGCAATTACGATAGCAATCCCAAGAGCAACTAAGCCAACTCGTTTGAGCGGATCGATGCTTTTGTCAGTTATTCCTTCAAAAATCACGATAATCCCTACGCAAGTAAACGCTGAAAGCCCCAGATAATCATCAACATCCATCATTTTCTCCTCCGTTTCGGTTGTATTGCTTTTTTAAGTTCATAGAATCGTCGTGATTCTACGCTTAATAAAATATAGCATATAAATACAAAAATGTCAATACATAACTAAAATCCGCCAATTGGCGGATTTTAGATTCTTTGAGTTTAAAATATAGTTTAAAAACTCGCGCTTGGTCTTTCTTCTCTTGGAGCTCTTCCCTCTGGCTCAATAATCTTTAAATTGACTCGGGCGTGATTTTTTACGCCAACGATCTTCAATAAAGATCTGATTGCTTGAGCAGTTGAACCCTGGCGGCCGATAATCTGGCCCATATCCAAAGGATTCACTTTCAAAGTCAAAAGCACTCCCATTTCATCAACTTGTCTTTCAACTTTCACATCTTCTGGATGGTTGACTAACGCCTTTACCATATAATCCAGAAATTCTCTATCAAGTTCCTGATTCATTATATTCAATCTGATAATCTTTAAATTAACTCGACCTTTCTAATTATAACTGTTCTTAGCTTTGAACTTTTTCCTCCTTGCCCGCCGAAGATTCATCGGAGGCGGGGGCTGGTTTTTCTTCTGCCGGGGTTTCTGCGATTTGTTCTGCTGGTTGCTGTGCTGGTTGAGCTTTTACTTCTTCAGCTTGTTTCTTAGATTTAGCGTGAACAGCTTTTTTCTTTCCTTCTATAATCCCCGCTGTTATCAGAAGATTAAAAACGCTATCCGTAGGTTGCGCGCCTTCTTTCATCCAATAAGATACTTTTTCTTTGCTAATGCTTAATTTATCGCTGTAAGGATTAAAAAAACCCAAGTCCTCTATAGAACTGGACATTTTTGATCTCTTTTCAGAAACCACCACTCTAAAACTTCCCTGTTTCTTTTTGCCGATTCTTTGTAATTTAATTGCTAACATAATTGGTCTATCTTAATTGAAAGATTGAAATATTGCAAGGTTTAAGCACTATTGTCCGCCACAATCTTTTCTAACGCTTTCTCGGCGGCTTTAATCTCCGCTTCTTGCTTTGATAACCCTTCGCCTTCGGTAATCAAATCTTCGTTGAAGTAAACTCCGACTTTAAAAACTTTCTGGTGGTCCGGGCCCGATTCAGATAAGACATTATAAGTCGGCGTAACCCTTAATCTATCCTGAATAATTTCCTGCAACAAACTTTTTGGATCACGATAAAGGCCTTTCTCTATAATTTCTGCAGTAGAAACCAAAACTTTTTCCTTAACGAATTTTGCTGATATATCATAGCCCTTATCAAGATAAATAGCTCCCAAAACCGACTCAAAAGTATTGGCTAAAATTACTTCTTTTGCTTTGCCGGTATCCTGCGCTTCTCCTTTTGAAACAAAAATAAATTCATCTAAGTTCATTTCTTTAGCAACTTTTGCCAAGAATTGATAGTTGACTAGAGCCGCTCTGATAGCAGTCAATTGCCCTTCAGAATAATCTTTGTAATTTGCAAATAAAAATTCAGTGGTGATAAGTTCGAGCACCGCATCGCCAAGATATTCTAATCTTTCGTTATGAGAATATTCCCAGCCAGGGTTTTCGTTTAAGTAAGAACGATGAGTTAAGGCCTCGTAAAGCAAGGACTTTGTCCCAAACTCAACGCCTAATACTTTTTCAACTTTTGATAAATCTGTAGACACGAAATTGTTTATTTTCTAGAAGTTATTTATCTTCTAGAAATCATTTACTTTCTAATTGTTTATATACCGTACCCAAAACGCCGTTGATAAACTTGGATGAATTTTCGCCGCCATAATTTTTCGCCAATTCAATCGCTTCGTTAATCGCTACTTTTGGCGGTACTTCTTCTTTATTGGCATAAAGCAATTCATAAAGACCTATACGCAAAATATTTCTGTCTATATTTGGAATTTGGTCAATCGGCCATTGCGGAGCGGCTTTTTCAATTATTTCGTCGATTTTTGCTAAATGCTCTACAAGTCCTTTGGCAATTTGCCAAGCAAACTCCGGCTCATCAATGCCCGGAGCAAATTCTTGTAAATTTCTTTCCAAAGTTTTTATAAAATCCTCTTTCTTGTCGAAAAAATCCCACTCATAAAGTGACTGGAGAACAACTGAACGGACTAAATGTCGAGTGGCCATATTATTTTTCAGACAAAACTCTTTATTTTCTTCCTTCTGCTATCGCTTGGGCTATATTTTGAGGAACTTGTTCGTAATCGCTGAACTCCATTGTGGAACTTCCTCTCCCCTGAGTCATTGATCTCAACGCTGTCGCGTAGCCGAACATTTCAGACAAAGCAACTTTCGCATCAATAACTTTTATGTTTCCCCTATCGTTTATTTCTTCTATTCTACCTCTTTTTGAATTCAAATCGCCAGTGACGTCGCCCAAGAAATTCATCGGTGCTAACACCTGAACTTTCATAACCGGCTCAAGGATAATCGGCTTAGCTCTCCTGGCTGCTTCCTGGAAAGCCATAGATGCGGCAATTTTGAAAGCAACTTCCGAAGAGTCAACTTCATGGAAAGATCCGTCATACAAAGTAACTTCAACGTCTGTCATCGGATAACCGGCAACAACTCCCTTGTCTATTGCCTCTTTGACGCCTTTTTCAACAGCTGGAATAAATTCTTGAGGAATAGCGCCTCCTTTAATCTTATCAATAAAAACGAAACCTTTTCCTCTTTCAAGGGGCGCAATTTTAAGCCAGACATGACCGTATTGTCCACGTCCGCCTGATTGCTTAATATATTTTCCTTCTGCGTCACTTGTCCCTAAAATAGTTTCTTTATAAGCAACTTGCGGCCGTCCAATATTGGCTTCAACACCGAATTCTCGTTTCATTCTATCAACTAAAATTTCTAAATGAAGTTCGCCCATCCCGGAAATAATTGTTTCACCCGTTTCCGGATCGCCTTTGATTCTGAAAGTCGGATCTTCTTGCGCCAAACGCCTCATAGCCATTCCAAGCTTTTCCTGGTCAACTTTTGTTTTCGGTTCAATTCTCAATGAAATAACCGGTTCTGGGAAAGTAATTTGTTCCAAAATAATCGGATTATTCGGATCGCAAAGAGTGTCACCAGTGGTGGTATCTTTCAACCCGACAATCGCGCCTAAGTCACCGGCATAAGCTTCTTCAACTTCTTCTCTCTTGTTTGCGTGCATCCTGACAATACGGCCAATTCTTTCCTGCTCATTTTTGGTCGAGTTCAAAACATAAGTGCTTTTAGTTAATTTCCCAGAATAAATCCTGAAATAGGTTAAGCTACCGATAAATGGATCTGTGGCGATTTTAAAAGCTAATGCGGTTAACGGTTCTTCGTCGCTCGGCTGCCTTATGATTTCCGCTCCGGTTTTTACATCAACTCCTTTGATGGGTTTCAATTCTTTTAAATCAATCGGGGACGGAAGATAATCAACAGCCGCATCAAGCATAAATTGCACTCCTTTATTTTTTAAAGCTGAACCGCAAAGAACCGGCACTAATTTATTGTTAATAGTTGCTGTTCGAAGAGTAGCCCTTATTTCTTCTTCGCTCATCGTATGCCCTTCTAGATACTTATGAAGCATCTGGTCGTCTTGTTCGGCAACTTTTTCTATTAAAGTGTGTCTGGCCTTTTCAGCTTCATCTTTTAAATTGTCTGGGATTTCTTTCTCGGTAACTTTTTCTCCGTGTTCGCCTTCGAAAGAAAACGCTTTCATCCGAATTAAATCAATAACTCCTTCAAAAGCTGATTCTAATCCGATTGGGATATTAATAGGCACTGCGTCTAAAGTAAGGCGTTCGTGAATTGATTTTAGCGAACCCCAAAAGCTAGCTCCCATTCTATCTAATTTATTTATAAAACAAACTCGCGGAACTTTATATTTATCCGCTTGGCGCCAAACTGTTTCTGATTGCGGTTCAACACCGGCAACGCCGTCAAAAACCACAACTCCTCCATCGAGCACTCTCAATGATCTTTCCACTTCAACTGTAAAATCAACGTGTCCCGGAGTATCGATAAGATTTATTCTATGTTCGAAATTTTTATCGCCCGAGCGATAAGTCGGAGTCCAAAAACAAGTTGTGGCAGCGGAAGTAATCGTGATTCCCCTTTCCTGTTCTTGTTCCATCCAATCCATCACTGCCGCTCCTTCGTGAACTTCTCCGATTTTATGAGAAATGCCGGTATAGAAAAGAACTCGTTCCGAAACGGTTGTTTTTCCGGCATCAATATGAGCAATGATTCCGATATTTCTATATTTTTCTAAAGGATAACTACGGGCCATAGTGGATTATCTGGGTCTGGCAAAATGAGCGAAAGCGCGGTTGGCTTCTGCCATCCTGTGAACAGTTTGTTTTTTCTTAATTGCATTACCTTCGTTTTTGGAGCCCAAAATAATTTCTTCGGCTAATTTTTGAGCCATTGGCTTTCCCTTAGCTGAAGCGGCAGAATCAATAATCCACTTGCAAGCCAAAAAGAATTTCCTTTCCGGTCTTACTTCTCTTGGAACCTGATAATTAGCACCGCCAACTCGTCGAGAAACTAATTCTTGAAGAGGCGAAACAGTATCTAAACATTTTTCAAAAACTTCAAGCGGATTTTGTTTGGTTTGTTTTTCAATAATATCAAAAGCATCGTACAAAACTGTTTCCGCCACGGATTTCTTACCGTCTTTCATTAAATAATTAATAAACCGGCTAATAACGATTTTGTCATACTTTACATCCGGCTCATGTTGTTTTGTGTATTTTCGTTTTTTTCTCATTTTACGATTGTTTAGGTCTTTTTACTCCGTATTTACTTCTTTCTTGTTTTCTTCCTTCAACACCGGTTGTGTCAAGCAATCCTCTGACAATATGATATCTTACGCCCGGCAAATCCTTCACTCTGCCGCCGCGAATTACAACAACTGCGTGTTCCTGAAGATTGTGCCCAACGCCCGGGATATAAGCAGTTACTTCCATTCCGTTCGTCAAACGCACTCTCGCAACTTTTCTTAAAGCGGAGTTCGGTTTCTTTGGCGTAGTCGTAAAAACTTTTAAGCACACTCCTCTTTTGAATGACGATGGGTAACCTACTGGTTTATTTTTCTTGGTATTAAAACCAAAAGTTAAAGCCGGTGATTTCGGCTTTGTTTTAAAAGTTTTTCTGCCTTTTTTTACTAACTGATGAATTGTGGGCATTTGTATTTTTCTAAAACCGATAGATAAAATTTAGCAAAATAATTGATGTATGTCAACGGAAAACAAAAAGACCCCGCCCCCAATATTTTTTAGATACTAAGAACGGGGTCAAAGAACTAAAGAGTCAAGATGTTTACTGTTTTTTCTCTCGGACAAACGCGAAACGATAATTCCCGTTCCATAACACACCGGGTGAATCACTAGTAGTACTCAAACCACGTCTGTTATTACAACCATAGAGAAGTAAAGAATGCCTACCAACGGGTCCAAGAGCTACCATAGGAAATCTTAGTTGAAGTTTCGGCAATCTTGCGCCAAGCTTAAGAAGCTCACGTGGAGTAGCGATTCGAAATCCATGCTTCCCCTCAAATTCATAAACTTCTTTAGAATATACTTGCCGTCCAAAACAGAATAGTACTAATTCTACTTCTTTCTGACCGCTTTGATGGTTTGGGAAGTTTTTAAGGCTAAGATCATAAGTAAAACAATCATCGTACTTCCCTTCTTTGACCGCTTCGATTAATGATTGGTCGTAGTTAACATCCAGCTTAATTTTAATGTTTCCATCAATGCTACTGAAAACGACCAATTTAGCCATCTCCGTAATCGTCTGCCTACCCTCTGGTTTCACAAGTCGATGAACATCTTCGGCTGTTCCGCCAATTCGTTTTACTTCCTCCAATAAAGAAGAAATTAAACTCGTTGCAACGCCCATGCCACCAATAAGCCCATCAATATCTTTCTTCGCCATCTTGTCTCCTTTTCGGCTTTGTCCCTCATCCCGCTTAATGCGGGATCCCAGACGTACCGATGTTTATCAAAATAAATTGTTAAAAAAACAACTCCTACTATCAGAGTATTATATCAAATAATAATCAATTCGTCAATAACGTCTTAGAAATATCTCTGTCCGACTATCAACCCAAAAAGTAAATTGGTTAGGGGCGATAAGAAAAGATAAGCGACGAAAAGTCCTAAAAATATCCCAATAAGTTCCATTCGCATTACGCTCGCCCACTGACGCGGAAATAAATCATAAACGATTTTTGAACCATCAAATGGCGGAAACGGCAAAAGATTAAACAAGAAAAGCAAAAGATTCACGAAAACGATAAAAGCGATTAAAGAGATAAAAATCTTCCCGAAACTTAAAAGCATAATCGGACCAGCGAAAAATCTAATAACTAATCCCAATATCAAAGCGATTAGGAAATTTGAGCCCGGACCGGCAATCGCCACTTTTAAATTACCGAATTTTTTGTCCCGTAGATTATAAGGATTATAAGGCACTGGCTTGGCTGAACCGAAAATAAATCTTCCGCCGGACAAAGAAAAGATAACCAGTGGCAATAATACCGAACCGTATAAGTCCAGATGCTTCAAAGGATTAAAAGTCAGCCGGCCCATATTTTTGGCAGTCGGATCCCCTAACCGATAAGCCATCGCGCCATGACTTACCTCATGGATAATGATAGAGAAAAGAAAAACTAAGAGCTGAAAAACTATGAACATTATTTAATTTTTACTTTAATAAATCTTCTTTTGCCAACATGGATAACACAACCATCTCTTATTTCTATATCTTCTTTCCAATCCTCGATTGTATTCCCGTCAATTTCTACTCCTTTTTGTTCAACTAATCTTCTGGCTTCGCTTTTCGACGCTACTAAATTATTCTCTGCCAAAAAGTCAACGATATTTATTTTGTTCCCAGAAACCTCTATTGTCGGCATTTCCAAAGGCATTTCTTTTTTAGAAAAAACTCTTTCGAATTCATCTTTCGCTTTTTGAGCCGCTTCTTCGCTGTGATAAAAACGTACAATCTCAAGAGCTAATTTTATTTTCGCGTCTCGCGGATTCATGCTCCCCTCTTTTATTTTATTTTCTGTATCATTAATTTCTTCAACAGAAATATCTGTTAATAATTTCATATATTCAACAATCAACTCATCTGGCAAACTCATTAATTTCCCGAATTGTTCTTTCGGGATTTCAGCTATACCAACATAGTTTTTCGAGCTTTTGCTCATTTTTTCTTTGCCGTCCAAGCCAATTAAAAGAGGCATCGTCATTACATCTTGCACCTCTCGGCCCATTTTCTTTTGTAACTCTCTGCCAGCCAGCATATTAAAAATTTGATCGCTTCCGCCAATCTCAACATCGGCTTTTACCATTACCGAATCGTACGCTTGCATCAAAGGGTATAAAGTTTCAAGAAGGTATATTTCTGCCCCGTTTTCTGCTCTTTTTTCAAAATCGTCTCTTTCTAAAATTTGCGCGGTTGTAAATTTCGCTGTAAGGCCTAAAACGTCAGCCAACCTCATTTTTGCAAACCACTGGCTATTTCTATAAATTTTTACTTTCCGAACATTTAAAATCTTCCCAACCTGATTAAGATAGGTTTGGGTATTCTTCTTGATTTCGACATCGCTTAGTTGCGGCCGGGCTTTATTCCGTCCTGAAGGATCGCCAATTTTAGAAGTAAAATCACCAATAATAAAAACTATTTCGTGGCCCAAATCCTGAAATTCTTTAAGCTTCCTTAAGCAAACAGAATGGCCTAAATGTAAATCAGGTGCCGTTGGATCTGCGCCAAACTTAATTCTCAATCTTTGCCCGGAATTTAATTTCTTCTCCAAACTATCTCTCTGGATAACATCCACTGTTCCTCTCGTTAATAAGTTTTGTATTTTATCGTCCATTATCTTGCAATTTTTATCAATTTCTATTATTATTTAAAAACTATGCGACAATGTTCAACTTGCAAAAAAGGTTCTACTATGGGCGGTTCACGAAATAAGCTTCGAGGTAAGTATAACCCAACAACTCATAAAAGAAAATATCCGAATCTGCAAAAAATTAAGCTTCCGAATGGCAAACGCGCCTTGGTTTGCACTCGCTGTATCAAAAAATCAGCTAAAAAAGCTTAAACTTTGCAGTGGCTGCAAAGTTTAAAAATCCCCCGATAAACATCGGGGGATTTTTAATTTAATTCTTTATTTGCCAGAGGATAAGAAACTCCACCACGGCCTCGCTACAGAAACAACCGTACCGTCTTCAGCGTTCACGGTTGCCTTCACCAACATATTCACCCTAAACAATCCTAATAATCTAACCTGTTTATGACCATCTAATTCATAAACAATCGTTGACGAAGCTGTTGTTGAAGATGCCTCCCTCAACTGGACGTTAAACCCTAAATCGCCCAATCTTTTTATAGCCACCTCTGAGGCCTGATTCGGCATAATTTTAACTTCTGCTTTTCTTCCATTCGACAATTTAACGTTCAAGGTCGAACTTGTTGAAGTCGATAACTTTTCTACTTTTACTTCTACCTCTAAAGTAGTAGTCGCAAAAACGTGATCAGAATAAATTTCTGTAGAACTACCGTTTCCTTTATGTATTTTTATATCTTTCCCGATAGAAGAAGAAACATTTATTTCGTCTGTGCTTGTGCCGATCGTATAAACTTTGATCGCACCGACCCCTAATTTTTGTATTTCGTCAGGCTGATTATGATTATCGTTTTGCGCATTGGCCACGCAGATACCGGACACTAGAAGCGCTGACAGAAGAAGAACAGTCAAACAAAAATACGTGAAATAAGATTTTTTTATCATGATTAAAGATTTTTTAACTTCGACCTTTAATTTTAATAGCCATTTTAGCATTGGCTCCTATAGTAAGCTTAGAACATCGCAACCCTATGTCAACAGCCTAATTCTTCCTCTATTTCTTTGAAATAAGGCCAGAAAGGTGTAAATTTAATGGATTAAGATCATTAACGGGCTGTAGTATAACGGCAGTATACACCCTTGGGGTGGGTGCGGCCCGGGTTCGATTCCCGGCAGCCCGACAAAATTATATATGTTAAATCTCAATAAAATATTCGCCGCATTAATATTGCTAATCTTAATTTTTTTCTTTTTTGCTTTTTACAGTGTGTTACAAAAAATAAAGATAACGCCAGTTTCTTTCCCACAACACAACCTGAATATCCAAGCTGAAACCGCTAAAAATCCCTATCAATTGGCAAAGGGCTTAATGTTTAGAAAATCACTTGATGAAAATAAAGGAATGCTTTTTACTTTTCCAAACGAGGCCTATCGATCTTTTTGGATGAAAAACACAAAAATCCCATTAGATTTAATTTTCATTTCAAAAGATAAAAAAATCGTAGACATTAAAGAAAACTTCCTCCCCTGCTCACAAACCCTTTGCCCTTCTTATAAATCAATTTTGCCGGCAAAATATGTTTTGGAAGTCAATGCCGGCTTTGTTCAAAAAAATAAAGTATTAATTGGCGAGGAAATGAGTTTTTAAATATGGCTAAGAAAAAAATATATCTTGATTACGCCTCTACGACGCCGGTTGATTCACGGGTTTTAGAAGCGATGCTGCCGTATTTCTCCGACAAATTCGGCAATTGCGCGTCTTTGCATAGCTTCGGCGTTGAGGCTCTCGAAGCTTTAAAACAAAGCCGAAGAATTATCGCTAAATCTTTAAACGCCAATCCAAAAGAAGTAATTTTCACCGGCTCTGCTACCGAAAGTAATAATTTAGCATTAAAGGGTGTCGCCCTTGCCCACCGAAGCCTTGGCGAAGGCGGGTCGCCAGGCCACATAATAATTTCTTCAATTGAACACGCTTGTATTATAGAAACTGCCAAGTGGCTGGCCAAAAACCCATGCCTACCGGCAGGCAGGAGTTTTAAAATCACAATTGTCCCAGTTGATAAAAACGGAATCGTAAATCCAAACGATGTTAAAAAAGCTATCAGAAAAGATACAATTTTGGTCTCAGTAATGCACGCCAACAACGAAATTGGAACAATTCAGCCAATCGTTGAAATAGGAAAAATATGCCGACAGAAAAAAGTTTTATTCCACACTGACGCCGCCCAGTCCTTTGGTAAAATCCCGATTGACGTAAAAAAAATGAATATAGATTTGCTTACTGCTTCATCTCATAAAATGTACGGGCCAAAAGGCGCAGCTCTTCTTTATATAAAAGATGGAATAAAAATAGAACCGATTTTGCACGGAGGAGAACAAGAGTTCGGGCTGCGTTCTTCAACTGTAAATATTCCGGCGATTGTCGGATTCGCTAAGGCCGTAGAAATTTGTCAAAAAGAATCAAAAAAAGAATTGGATCGGCAAGCTAAGCTACGAGATAAAATTGTGAAAGAAATTCTAAAAACAATCCCCCGTTCTTATTTAAATGGCGACGCAAAAAATCGATTGTCGAATAATGTAAATATTCGTTTTGACGCGGTTGAAGGCGAATCACTCGCCGCTCGACTAAATGGATTGGGCATCGCTGTCTCGACTGCCTCTGCTTGCGCTTCACCAAAGTTACAACCGTCACATGTTTTATTGGCCTGCGGCTTGAAACCAGAACAAGCCCATGGCGCAATAAGAATTACATTGGGAAGATTTACGAAAGAAAAAGATGTAGACTATTTAATAAAATCGATTAAAAAAGTCGTAAGCGATTTACGAAAAATTTCTCCTTTTTGGAAAAAATGAAACAAAAAGATATCTATTCAAAAGAAATAATGAAATATTTTCTGAAACCGAAGAATGTCGGTGTGATGAAAAATTACGACGGTTTGGGAAAAGTTGGAAATCCTGTTTGCGGCGATGTTTTGTGGTTATATATAAAGGTTGGTGTTGATAAAAACGGTGAGAAAACAATAAAAGACGTAAAATTCCAAACCCTGGGTTGCGCCGTTGCTATCGCTAACAGCAGTGTCTTAACCGAAATGATTAAAGGAAAACCGTTAAAGCAAGCCATGAAATTAACTCAAAAGGATTTGATTAAAAAACTTGGTAATGTTCCGCCATTAAAAATTCACTGTTCGTTTTTGGCAATGGACGCGCTAAAAGAAGCAATAAATGACTACGAATCAAAAAAGAAATAAAAAAACTTGCCCTGAGCGCTACCGAAGGGTTGTAGTTGGTATGTCTGGTGGGGTGGATTCGTCGGTGGCTTTGCTGTTGCTCAAAAAACAGGGCTGGGAGCCCATTGGAGTTACCTTGAAACTACCGGTTTGGGAGAATAAAAAGAATCTCTTACGGGAAAATGTTTGCTGTACGACAGAATCCATGAATGTCGCCAAGTTAATTTGTAAAAAACTGGATATCCCCTATTTTATAATCGACTGCCAAAAAGATTTCACAAAAAAAATCGTAAATTATTTTGTTTCGGAATTAAAAAATAATAGAACGCCTAATCCATGCGTTGTTTGCAATCGGGATTTTAAATTCCAGAAACTTTTTGAGGTTGCGAAAAAAATGGGAGCGAATTATGTTGCCACCGGTCACTACACGCGCATACGCATACGCGAATTAAAAATTAAGAATGCCTTGCCTACCGGCAGGCAGGCAGAATGCAGAAAATTTGAACTTTTGATAGCAAAAGACACCAAAAAAGACCAAAGTTACATGCTATCCGGATTATCACAAAAAGATTTAGCAAAGATAATCTTACCGCTTGGCGATTTGACCAAAAAAGACGTCTATAAAATTGCGAAAAGAGAATCCTGCCTGCCGGAAGGCAGGGGTTTTAAATTTTTCGAAAAAATAAGGCAAAGTCAGGATTTTTGTTTCGTTTCCGGAAAATCATTACCTGCTTTTCTAAAACAAAAAATCGGTGAAAAACCAGGAAACATTATTAATGAAAACGGAAAAATAATCGGCCAACATAAAGGTAGACACTTTTTCACCCTTGGCCAGCGAAAAGGAATAAATATTTCAAATGGCCCATATTTTGTCTTCGGTTTTGATAAGAAAAAGAATGTTGTCTACGCTACGAAAGACAAGAATAAACTATTCAAAAAAGAAATTCTTTTATCGCCATACCATTTAATCTCCGGAGAGAAGTTGAAAAAACCAATCAATGTTTTAGCTAAAACTCGTTATCATCAAGAATTATTTCCGGCAAAAATAATCCCGCAAGGCAAAAAATTAAAACTTATCTTCAAAAAACCTGTTTTCTCCCCTACCCCGGGCCAATTCGCGGTATTCTACGACAAAAACGTTTGTCTCGGAAACGGCGTGATTATTTGATATAATAAGAATATGAAAATGAAAAAGTTTTTACCGCTTTTAGCCGTACCTTTTGCAACCCTATTAATTCCCTTAAAAACCTTGGCTGTTTGCCCGGTTTGTACTTTTGCTGTTATTGGCGGAGTTGAACTTTCCCGCTGGCTTGGCGTTGACGACACGATTTCCGGCATTTGGATCGGCGCATTGGTTGTTTCCTTGTCTTTATGGACAATCAACTGGCTTAGAAAGAAAAATATCCGTTTCCTTTTCAGAAAAATTATCGTTTTTATTTTTTATTATGCCATCACAATTTTGACGCTTTATTGGAAGAAAATGGTATTTTATCCGGGTTGTTCAAAAATTTGGGGCTATGATAAACTAATTATTGGAATGTTTTTCGGAAGCATCACGTTTACCATCGGATTTCTGCTTAATGAATGGTTAAAGAAAAAACATAACGGAAAAGTTTATTTCCCCTACCAAAGAGTTGTCGTGCCGATTGTTTTGCTTCTCACTGCCAGTTTAATTTTCCATTTTATTACGAAATGCGACCCGTTACAAAAATTCGGACTATAGAACATAAATGGACTCTAAAAATTACGAAAATTTCATAAAAAGAGTTGAGAAAGAAGCCAAAAAAGAAAAATTGGATCTTTCGTCTGATGAAGATTTAAGCATTGCCATAATGAATCTGGTCAGCTTGGAAGAACATTTTTTCTTCACCGCGAAAAAAACCGAAAAAGATAAATATTTCGATTTGTTGAACGAAGTGCGCGAAATACGAAAATCCCTACTTAAAGAAATCGTTAAAGACTATGAAGGTGAAGTTTGGTGTATTTCTAAGCATTTATTAGCAGCTTCTATGCGACTTTACGAGGTTGGCACGAAAGAATTACATAAAGGTAACGATGAAAAAGCAAAGGGTCTTTTTGAAAAATCATATAATTTATACTCACTATTTTGGGGTATAAATCTGAAAACCATTAATATCGGTGAAGTTAAAAAATTAGAAGACGGACAGTTAAACAAACAAGATTCTCAAAAGTCGGGGGTCTTCGCCAAGCTTAGCGAAGTAGTTAAAAAATTAATTGATTGTTGTAAAGAATAAAAATATGCGACTAGAAAACAAAGTAGCAATTATAACCGGAGCTGGATCAGGAATTGGCAGAGGTATTGCCTTAACTTTCGTCAGAGAAGGTGCAAAAGTAATTGTGGCTGACTGGTCAGAAGAAGGAGGTAAAGAAACAATTTCCCAAATCGAGAAAAATTTCGGTGCCGGGAAAGCAATTTTCGTGAAAGTTGATGTTAGCAATGCCAATGATGTAAAAAATATGGTTAAGACCTGTTTAGATACTTTTGGCAAAATCGATATTATGACAAACAACGCAGGCATTGTTAGTAATGGATTACTCCACGAATTAACCGAAGAGGTATGGGATAAAATGATTAATGTTGATCTAAAAAGTGTTTATTTGTGTTCAAAAGAAGTCCTGCCCGAAATGTTAAAACAAGGTAAGGGGAAAATTATCAATACCGCTTCTGTTGCCGCTCTTGTAGGATTTAATACTCTCCCCCATTATTGCGCCGCAAAAGGCGGAGTAATTGCTCTAACCAGAGCAATGGCTTTAGATTATGCTTCAAAAAAAATAAACGTGAATTGTATCGCGCCGGGAGTCATAAAAACCGAGATGACAAAAGGAATAGAAAACGACCCGCAAACCCTGCAGAATACTTTGTCTCAAATTCCTACTGGACGGCTTGGCGAACCAGAAGATATCGCCAACGCAGCCCTTTATTTGGCTTCTGATGAGTCCGATTATATGACCGGACAAGTTCTAGTAGTTGACGGCGGCTGGACAATTAAATAACCGCTTAAAATCTATCTCTTAAAAACCAAAAGGCCCTGTCTAGCGGATTTTCCGGCTAAAACCAGGTGGGTAAGCGCATTTTAAACCCGGAGGTTTAAAAAATTTGCTTTCCCATAAAATCCAATTTGATCCGAAAATCTATAGACAGGACCACCTTAATTGTCGAATTCTCTCTCAAAAAAGTCAATCGGTTTTATAACTTTTTACGAGTTTGTCAAATACGATTTTACGGCTCTAATCGTTTCACTCCTCTATAAAGATAAGTGACCTCTCTTACGTTGGATATATTCAATAATTGCATCAAGAATCTTGTTGGACCGAAGCCAAGACCGCCGTGGGGAGGGCAACCATACTTGAAAAAGTTCAAATAGAAATTAATTGACTCTGGTTTTAATTTTTTTTCTTTGGCTTGCTCTAATAAAACATTATATCTGTGTTCTCTTTGAGCGCCAGTAGTAATTTCAAGTCCTTTAAATAATAAATCAAAACTTTTTGTTATTCCAGGATTCTCTTCATATCTCATATGATAAAAAGGTCTAACCGTTTTTGGATAATCAGTGATAAAAACAAATTCATGATTTTCTTTATCCTTAATATAACCACTCAACTCTCTTTCTTCTTCCGGCATTAAATCACCCTCGCTTTCGCTCGGCACTTTTAATTTTTTTAGAATTTCTTTTGCTTCTTTCATGGTAACTCTCGGGAAAGGAGTTTCAGGAACTATGATTTCAACTCCGTAAATATCCTTTATCTCTTGGCCATATTTTTCTCGAACAGATTTCATCATCTCGACTATGAATCTTTCTTCTTCATTCATTACATCAAAATGTGATTCAACGAACGATATTTCAATGTCGTATCCAGTAAATTCAGTATCATGTCTTGATGTAAAAGAAGGATTAGCCCTGAAAATCGGTCCAACTTCAAAAACTTTTTCAAAACCAGAAGCCATCGCCATTTGTTTATAAAATTGCGGCGACTGAGCGAGATAAGCTTTTCTATCAAAATACTTAACCTCAAATAATTCAGCTCCAGATTCGCTAGGACTGCTCATAAGTTTTGGAGAATGAATTTCAATATAATTATTCCCAACACAATATTTTCTAAAAGCTTGTTCCATCGCTGTCCATACCTTAAAAACAAGCTGTTTTTCTGGCTTTCTAAGATCAAGCCAACGCCAATCCATTCTTTTCTGCATTTCTGTTTCCCCTGCCGTTTTTTCTACCACTGGTATCGGCAATTCAGGAGCGGCTTCAGAAAGAACTTTTATATTTTCTACGCCAATTTCAATTCCGCCGGGCGCTTGTTTCTCTGCCTTTACAATCCCTTCAATTTCTACAACCGACTCTAAGCTTAAAGATTCAATCAATTTCATTAATTTTTCGTTCCCAAAAGCCACGGCTTGAATAATACCGGTAATGTCTCTGACCAAAATGAACTTGATCTTTTTCTGATCTCTGACCGTATTCACCCAACCAGCAATTTTAACCTTTTCACCAACTTTTTCTTTAAGTTGATTTATTAAAATCCTCATTTTATTCAATATACCAAATCTATCTTACCCAAGCAATCATTTCTTTCGCACAAAAACGTATACTTTTCCGTCTTTTAAGGTTACCCTGACTGTTCCATTTTGAAGGGTGGTAAAAATTTGTGAGCCGACATTAGCCAAACGACTTAGTGTTTCCGGCGTTGGATGCCCGTAAGAATTCTTGCCAACTTCAATCACGGATATTTTAGGGTCAATAATTCTTAGAAAATCATCTGACGAAGAATATTTTGAACCGTGATGAGCCACTTTCAGAATATCGCTTCTTAAATTATTTCCGTATTTGGCGACCAAGTCTTTCTCGATATTGCCTTCGGCATCGCCGGTAAATAAAATTTTTAATTTTTGGCTTATTAGTTGTAAAACTAAGGTTGTATCGTTCACATTTGAACTTTCTAAAGAATTCTTATCCGGCGCAAGAACAACAAATTCTTCTTGTAGGTGTTTAATCCTATCCCCTTCTTCTAGGATTACAACCTGAACATTTCTTCGTTTTATGATGTTTTCTAATTCTTTAAACGATGCATTTTCTGTTTCACGGCCGCTGAAAATAAAAGCGCCGACATTATATCTTTTGAAAACATCTACCAAGCCCATAAAATGATCTGTTTGCGGATGAGATAAAACCACCAAATCAATATAACGGTCTGTTGACCGCAAACCCTTGTCTAGTTCGCCGGGTACAGAGTTATTTGGGCCGCCATCAATTAAAACCTTGATATTACCGTCTAAAACCGCTAATTCACCATCTCCCTGTCCGACATTCAAAAAATAAATATCGCTTTTATCTTTCTGCGGCGCGTTAAAAATAATCTGCCACCAGACAAAAGCATCGAAAACCGCCAAAAATATTACAAGTAGAACAGTGCTATTCTTGGACATATACTTTCTGTTCCCTTAATTTTTTCCCATAAAAAATCATGAAAGCCACCAATATCACATAATAGATAACGGCTAGAGAAAAACTTATAGAAGAAATATTAAAAAAATTCATATTTCCGAAAAACTTTATCAGGAAAACTTCGTAAGACAAGAAAATATTTAAAAACCAGCCAAAAATTATTGCCAAAGGGAAGAAAATAAAACCGACCAACGCTCCTAAAAATCCTAAAGCCATCGTCAACGGAATGACGCTTAAAATCAGAAGATTGGCTATCAATGAAATAAAAGAAAAATTGGAAAAATAAGAAATCAAAAGCGGAGCAACCATTATTTGAGCGGACAAGGTTGATGAAAAATTATCCTGCCAATCGAACGCACTTTCTTCCTTAAAATGAAGCAAATTTTTAATGATTGGGGATAGATAAACCAAGCCGATAACCGCCAGAAAAGAAAGCTGAAAGCCAACGTCAAAAGTTAATAACTTTGGGTTCCCTAAAATCATCAAAAATGCGGCAAAGATTATGGCATTTCTGAAGCTATGAATTCGACCGACTTCTTTAGCCAAAAGCGCGATAATGCCCATAACCGCCGCTCTTACTACTGATGCCTCGCCGCCAGTCATCATCACAAACAGAAGAACAAAAATGACGCTAAAAACAAATGCCCATCTTTTTCCGATGTTGAAAGAGAAAAGAAAGATACCAAAAATCAGCGTGATAATAATAGAGATGTTGTAGCCGGATAAAGCGACCAAATGAGTCGTCCCACTTTTAGACATCACGTCTTTAAATGTTTTAGAAAACTCCCCTTTTTCGCCTAAAGTGAGACCTGACAAAAAAGCGGCTTTTTCAGAAGGAAGGATTCTTTGGAAAACTTCGATAGTTTTGTCTTTGAAAACTAAAAGCTTGGCTTTTATGAGATTGCCTTGATCACTTTTTATTAAAGTGATTTGAGGATAATCCGTAGCGCCAATGATTCTATTTTTTCTAAGATAATTACCGTAAGAAGAATCATCTGTTTTTTTAGCGACTCCTTCGAAACTAATTAAATCACCGTAATTAAAACTTGGATATGACTTAGCCATGATTAACATCAATCCTTTTTGCGGGCCCTGAAGATTAACGGTTACTTTTTGAGACGCGCCTCTATCGACAGCAACGACTACGCCTGAAAAACTTGTTTTTTGATCAAATATTAAATTAGTTTTCTGGAATTTCTTATCGTCCCATAAATAATAAAAAGATCCGATGATAACAAAAATCAACAACCCAGCAACCCAAATACGCCTATTATTCTTTTTAAAATAGCCAAGAAACAAAAAAATCGCTACCGAAAAGAAAGTAGCGATAACAATAATAGAAAAACTCAAGCCGAAACTGGCTAGAAAAATACCGATGAGAAAAAATACAGCGGCGAAGAAAAAAATATCGTATAACCGCATTATTCCTTATCCACCCGCTTTTCGTAAGTTTCTGTTTGCGTGTTTACTCTGATAATATCCCCTTCTTCAACAAACAACGGGACATTAATTTTCGCGCCGCTTTCAATGACCGCTACCTTGGTCCCCCCGGACACAGTATTTCCACGAATACTCGGAGGCGTCTCGATAACCTTGTAATCGATTTTTACCGGTAATTCAACGCCTATAAATTTTTCATTAAATTGAACTGCCGAAATCTCTATATTCGGCTTCAAGAAGTCGGCCTTATCGCCCAAATCATTTCTTGAAAAAGAAAAACGATTTTTCGGATTTCCGACTTCATCGAACCAAAAGACATCACGGTTCTCATACAAAAATCTCGCCTTCATTCTTTCGATTTCAGCTTCTTCAAACGAATCGGAAGGCTGGAAATTCCTATCCAAAACCTTGCCATTTATCAGGTTCTTAATCTTGGTCTGAACTACCGCCTTTCTTTGCTGCATACGCAAAAAATGAACCTCCAAAACCTCCCATGGTTCATCATCCATGATAAATAGAACTCCTTTTGTTAAATCGGTGTAAGAAAGCATTAATTTAGTTAATTCTGTGGCGGTTGATTTTGCCCTGTTTTCCCCTCTTCAGTTATCTTATCAAGCGATTGTTCAAGCGCGCCCTTTAATTCTTCAATATTAACCTCTTTTTTAGGTTTAAAAACAGGCTTGTTTTCCGTTCTTGCAAATCTTGCCGTGTTTTGCGGTTCGCTTGTTAAAACCCGATTAAGAGATTGTTCGTCGCGCCGGCTGATTCTTTCATCCATAATTTCCGAAGTGGACTGTAATTCAATATTAATCCTTTCTTCAACTTTTTCTCTGGGTGTACCAAAACGGCTGCGAGAATTTTCTATAATAACATCTTTAAATGATTGGTTGGGCTGCACGTATGGCGACAAGGTTTTAGCGGAGAAAGCTCTCGAAGCCACACCATCAATCATTAATTTAATATAAATATTATACTTGGTTAAATTGACTAAGTCATTAGCCATAAATTCTGGAGAAAATTCTTTCTCAAACATTTCAGCGTCTTCGGCGCCAATCCTAAAACAGACTATTGTGCCAACATTCCCGAAAACCGCTGATCTTACTTTCTCATCAAGCTGCTCAAGGTATTGATGGGCCAAAATCAAATCAAGTTTGTATTTTCTCGCTTCGGATAAAATAGTGGCGAATGATTCTGTGGAAAAATTTTGGAACTCGTCGACATAAAGATAAAAATCTCTTCTTTTTTCCGCTGCGATGTCGGTTCGTGACATTGCCGCCAATTGAAGCTTCGTGATCATCATAGCTCCTAGAAGGGCCGAATTGTCTTCGCCGACTTTTCCTTTCGACAAATTAATAATTAATATCTTTCCTTCATCCATCACTTTTCTCATATCAATGGCCGAACTCGTCTGACCGACAATATTTCTGATTAAAGGGTTAGAAACAAATTGACCAACTTTGTTCTGAATGGCTGCCACAGCTTCCGTTTCTAACCGCTGGGTATAACGGGCAAATTCGTTTGTCCAAAATGATTTAACTACAGGGTCTTGCAAATTACTAACCACTTTCTGGCGGTAGCTTTTATCGGATAAAATCCGCATGATGCTTAATAAAGTAGAACCGGGATATTCCAATAGCGCCAATAAAGAATTATTTAAAATATATTCCATACGAGCTGACCAGACATCAGGCCAGATTTTCTTGAAAACTCCCATCATCCCGGACGCAACCAAATGGCGAAATTCTAAATCAACTTTTTCTAAAGGATTAAAAGGTATTGGGTGATTAATGTCGGCAGGATTAAAATAAATAACGTCGTCTATTCGGTTTTCCGGAACAAAATCTAAAATATTTTCGGCAAACTCGCCGTGCGGATCAACCACTCCTACCCCTCGGCCGGCCAAAATATCGGAAACAACCATGTTCTCTAACAGAGTGGTTTTCCCCGTACCGGTCTTTCCGATAATATATGTATGCCTGCGACGATCGTCGGTTTTTATTCCAAATTTTTTATTTTCACCGCGGAAAGTGGTTTCCGCAAAAAAAGTAATTTCATCCATAAGTAAATTTTACCACAATATTAAACACTCGCCTAAGGTTCTTATTCAATCGGCAATTCTGACGGCGGACCGCCGGTTTTCGCTCCCACCCTTTTAAGAGTCGGCGCTTCAAAAGCAGTTGCGGTAATCGGATAGTGATAAACAGTAGCCAGCTCTTCGACATTAAGCAAAGATAATTTCTCCATATTAAAATCATCCGATATATTTCTTTCTCGGCAATCCTTATATATCTCTCTTTTTTTGATAAAAATCTTCTTCTTTTTCCAATCGGGGAAAATTCTCATCAAAAACGAATTAGAAACCGAAGTTTTTCTGGTAAGTTTAAATGTGTTCAGATTTTCAGTGCTAAACTGATTGAAAGCTCCTGTTACCGCTGCGATGTTAGCCGGAGAAAAACTATCTTTCCTATCAATAAAAACAAAACGGATAACTGACCGAAAAGCTGTTTTGGACATTTTATTGGAAACCGCTTTTATTACTTCCTGCTCGTCTGGACGGAGAAACTTTGGGAAACTATCCTTACTTTCTGACTTCACTCCGCCCCACACAGGCAATTCAGCTGGCGCCACAACGAAATTTCTTAAAAATTCTGCTGCGGCGTTAGGAGTACCTTTTTTCGCTTTTGCTTTATCGGCAATTTTTTCAATAATTTCTTGACCCTCTTTAATCCAGCCATCATCCGTGCTTTTTCCGGTCGGAGCAACTAAAAATTGTAAAACAATCGTTTCACCAGCTTGAAGCTGAGACATGGCCTCAAAAACAGCAGACAGAGGATCAATCCTCTTTTCTTCCTGATTTTCTTCAAAATAAGAATAAACTCTAATCGGGTAGGGAGCATCTTTAGCTAATTTAAACTCCGCGCCCCACAAATCATATGTTTGGTTCGGTAAAATTTCTGGAAATTCTTCCATATAATCCTCTACCTCGCTAACTTCAGCATCCGGATATTGGCTGTAGATAGAAGATTTCACTAAATTCTTAGAACCCGACGGAGTATAGATAAAAAAATTGATACTGCCTGCTCGTCCGACTATCTCAAATGACAGCCATTTTTCCACTTTTCCATCCCAATATTTTTCTATGGGCTTGAAACCGTAAGAATAGATTCCACCGTAAATTTGGGAAAAAATTTGCTCCATCGCTTTTGGGGTTTTCAAAACCTCCTTAGGAATCTTGATTTCCAATGTTGCCCATGTGAATTTTTGAACATACTTCCATTTAATAAAGACCAGCCAACTTTTCCAGAAAAAATAGAAAAGAACAATGGGCAAAACGAACCACCACGTTAAAGAAAGTATTTTAACAATAACCCCGAAAAGGAGCGTAAGTAAATTTTCTGTAAAAAACATAGTAGGTTTAGGCCTTTTCTACTAAATGAAAACGGCCATCCTTTAGTTTACGGAAATATCGTTTATTATTCAAATTGATTGTAATTGTGTTTTCTTTCAAAAGCCGCTGCTTGCAGACCAAATCAATGATTTTTTTGGAGGTTAATGGGCCATATTTCTTCAAAGTGCTTGCAATAACATCTTTTGCGGTGCCATGCTCGTAGCCAAATTCAGTCAAACCATACATTCCCCTACCAACCAAAACAAATCGAGGATCTTTAATTAATTCATTGTGAACTGTCTGATAATGAGCTTTTCTCTTATCGAAATTCATATCGTTGATCAATTCGGCGATTTTTTTAAAGTGGAGCGGCTGGCCGGATTTTTTGGCAACTAAATAGGCCTTGGCTCTGATGGTTTTCGGCAAAATTTCTTCCCAAGAAATCAAGCCGAAGTCGCCGTAAGGATTAACATCGAATTTTTTAGAAATAGAAAGATAATTGGAAAAAACAAAGTCGCTGATTTTTAACGGCTTGGTAATTTTCTCAATGAATAGGTTCAAATTTCTTTTAGTAATTAAATCCTCCTTCTTTTTAGCAATCATAGTTTCAAACTTGCCAGAAAGGCCGGTTGCTTTCTTTAGGGTTGGCTTATCCGAATACCAAAAACCATAGAAGTTATTATCTTCCATGTGATATTCAGGAGTTCCTAACGCTTCAAATAAAAAGCTGATTTGATCGGCGGTAACATTGTTATCGTTCACCAATCCCCTGAAGTCGGTAACAAAAATATCTTCTCGGCGAACTCCTCCAAGGTTTTTTATAAAAGAATTGACTGCTCGAGAAATCTTTTCTAATTCTTTTTCCTGTGAGATTTGTTTACGCACCAAACCAAGAGCATCTTTTTCTATCTGCCTGACTCTTTCACGGGTTAATCCATGTTTATTGCCTAAAGCCGCCAAGGTAGTTTTATGCCCTTTCAAACCAAAACGACCCTCAATAATTTCTCTTTGACGAGGGCTTAAGTCCTTTAACAAACCGCTGATTATTTCTTTCAATGGCTTAATCATTATTAGTAGTTTATCAGTTTTCAATTGGCTTGTCAACTACAAATTACCTTCTTAAGTTATATCCTAGTTTGATCTTTTCTGCCAAAGCACCAATAGAGGAGCAGCTACAAAAATAGAAGAATAAGTTCCGAAAATTATACCGACAGTTAAAACCAGCGAGAAATATTTCAAAGAAAGTGGACCGATAAAGAATAATGCCAATAAAGTGAATAAAACCGTAACCGAAGTATTAATTGATCTTGCCATCACCTGATTAACGCTTTCATTAACCAATTTTGGAAAATCCACCTTACCGCGGGAAACCAATAGGTTCGATCTGACTCTGTCGAAAACCACAATCGTGTCATGAACCGAATAACCCATAATTGTCAGCAACGCCACGACAAAAGTAATATTGAAATCGACTCCCTGAAAATGCCCTAAATAAACCAGAAAGCCCAACGGAACAATTACGTCATGAAGAAGACATGCCAACACAACAAAACCATATTTAAAAGAAGGAACTAAATACGAAGTTTTCCTGAAAGCAAAAATGATATAGAAACAAATTCCAAGAATAGCCAGAATAACCGCCCAAATCGCTTTACGCGCCAATTCTTGTCCAACGATTGGCCCGACGCTTTCAAAACTTGATTCTTCAACATTGCCAAAATTGTCTTTAAATGCGGTTAAATAATTTTGATGATCGGCTTCGGAAATACTTTCTAGGGTTATCAAAAAACTGCTGTTGCCTATGGTTGGGTAAACAACGAAATTTTTGAGATTTAATTTAGAGGATAGAAAATCCTTGACTGTATTTTCGTTCACGCTTGAATTGTCAATTTTTATCTGCCATTGAGTGCCTCCGGCAAAATCAATACCCGGTTTTAAACCGAAAACAAAGAGAGAAACCAAGCTCAAGAGAATGATAACGCCGGAGAAAATAAGAAATATATTTTTTTTGCCGATAATATTAAAATTCATACATTATTTATAGCAAGCTTGCTTGATATATCAAAATTAAGTTTTGATATGCTTAATAAATATCCTTAACATTGTTCTTGTGATTACGATGGCGGAAAACATGCTGACCAAAACACCGATTAAAAGCGTTAAGGCGAATCCTTTAACGAATCCGGTGGTCGCGTAATACAAAATAATGCAAGTAATCATCGTACTTATATTGGAATCTCTAATTGGCGACCAGGCCCTTCTGAAACCTTCTTCAATAGCCGCTCCGTAACCCACTCCCCTTTTAGTGGCTTCTTTTACGCCTTCAAAAATCAAAACATTAGCATCAACCGCCATACCGATTGAAAGAATAAAACCGCCGATGCCAGCCAAAGTCATTGTAGTGCCTAAAAGTTTGTATATCGCCAAAGTTAACGGAATATAAATTAAAAGCGCTATGCCCGAAAACCAGCCAAGCCCCAATCGACGATAATAAAAACCCATAAAAATTAAAACCAAAATTGTGCCCAACAAACCCGCCTTCAAAGTATTAATCAATGATTCGTTCCCCAAACTGGCGCCAACAGTTTCCTGACTGATTAAAGTAATCGGAGCGGCCAAAGCGCCAGCATTAAATCTTTCTACAAGTTTGGTAGCGTCTGCCACCGTAAATTTACCGGTAATCCTAGCTTGTCCACCGCTGATTTTTTCTTTAACCATCGGTATTTCGATAGGAACATTATCCAAGAATATCGCTAATGGTTTACCGACATTCTTCGCGGTTAATTGTTCAAAAATCTTTGCTCCTTCAGTATCAAACTGAATTGAAACACCAGGCTCTTGAGTAGTCGAATCAAACTCTACTTGAGCGTTTTTAATATAACGACCAGTTAATTCAGTCGGTGTAAAAGTTGCTTTTGACAGATCATCACCGTTAAGAATAACTTCCCGAAAATCCAATAACGGGGTCGCGCCAACGTCTTGAATAGCGCTGTTCACATCTTTAATCCCGGCTAGTTCAACTGTCAAACGGTAATGGTCAGTGCTTTTTGCGGTTGTGACCTGCGGTTCGCTTACTCCAAAAAGATTTACCCTTCTTTCAATAACATCGCGAAGCCCAGATAGAACTACGCCCTTATCTGCATCCTTAACATGGCTCATATCAATTTCGTAAACCAGACGCGTGCCACCAACCAAGTCCAATCCTAAACGCCAAGGCCTGAATTTGCTCAAAGAATCATTAGGATAAACAAAAAACGCCGCAACCGCAGCTAGAAGAACGATAAAAATTAATAAATAGGTTAATTTTGTTCGGTTCATCTCTAACGAATAATACAGTTAATACCAAATAATTCTATCAGATTCTGCCTAGTCTTTTCAAGCTCTTCATCAGAATACGAAACTTCCTTTAAAAATTCCGGGTTCAAGGTTTTTGTAGGAATAAATTTTTGGAGAGCATACAATTTTGCTCCTTTTATCATCTCCCCTATTTTTACAAAATCATTTTCTGAAAGTTGCGACCTTACAATAGTAGTTCTAAATTCGTAATCAATACCGGAATTCGTTATTAACTTAATACTTTTTTTAATTTTTCCTAAATCAATTTTTGAATTGCTGATTTGGTGATATTTTTCGAACGGTCCTTTAATGTCCATCGCGATATAATCAACTAATTTTTCTTCAATCACTTTTTCCAACCTATCTGGGAAACTGCCGTTGGTATCAAGCTTTATTAAGTAGCCAAGCGCTTTTATTTTTTTCAAAAAACTTTCCAAATCCGGCTGGACAAATGGTTCTCCGCCGCTTACTACCACCGCATCCAATTTATCTTTTCTTTTTTCAAGAAATTCCAAAATTTCTTCTTCCGGAATTAAATCTTGGAAAAGTAATGGATTTAACAATTCTGGATTATGACAATAATCGCAACGAAAACTGCATCCTTGAGTAAAAATAATAGCCGAGGATTTTTTCGGATAATCAATCAAAGAAAATTTTTGAAAACCACCGATTTTCATTGGTGTTTATTATACAACAATTTGAAGAATCTTTAATACGGCGCTGTTGGCGGAGTAAAATTAGAAGTCCAGCGAGCGATACCTTTAGATAAAAAGCGTAGCAAGAAGAAAAATGGGGATAACCCAGTTATTTTACCTTTAAGAAATCCTTAATCTTTTTTACTAAATCGTCTAAAGAAGTTTTTGCTTTAATAAAATACTCTACCGCGCCCAACTCTTCGCTTTTTTTAATATCCGCTTCCTGGCCAAGATTAGAAATTATAATAACGGGGATATCTTGACCCTGTAGAGAAGGATTAGACTTAAGATCTTCCATAACTTCGAACCCTGACTTTTTCGGAAGAATCAAATCTAAAAGAATAAGCTCTGGTTTGGAATCTTTTAACAACAGCAAAGCTTCCTCGCCATCTTTGGCCAGAACTACTTCTAAATTCTCCTTCTGAAGACGATTCTTTAACAACGAAGACAAAAAGGTATCGTCCTCAACTAATAAAATTTTGCGAGAAACTTCCATAAGTATCATTGTACAAAACTTTAATACTTTACACAATCGAACACATAAGTCCTAATTCATTCAGAACTTTTCTAGTTACCCCAACAGTCGAAACTTAAAGCTCCTCGACCAATGCTTTTTTCCGATTTTCATCGGACATCGAACAAAAAATTTTATTTAATTGTTTCACGCACAGCTTCCGCTACACGTGCCTTGTTACGACTTCGCCCCTCTCACCGAGTTTAGATTCACCCACCATAGGTGGGTTTCCTCTACTCCCGGCTCGCTTGGCGTGACGGGCGGTGAGTACAAGACTCGAGAACGTATTCACCGTGGCATAGCTGATCCACGATTACTAGCGATTCCAGCTTCATGAAGGCAAGTTGCAGCCTTCAATCCGAACTAAGATCAGATTTGATGGGATTAGCTCCATCTTTCGATTTGGCAACCCTTTGTTCTGACCATTGTAACATGAGTGTGGCCCAGGGCATCAGAGGGCCATGCGGATTTGACGTCATCCCCACCTTCCTCCCAGAAAAACTGGGCAGTCTCTCGAGACAAATATAACTCGAGACGGGGGTTGCGCTCGTTACCCCACTTAAGGGAACACTTCAAAGCACGAGCTGACGACAACCATGCAGCACCTGTCCTAACAGTCCTTGCGGAGGGCCGCTGTTTCCAGCGGATTTCTATTAGAATTTCAAGCCCTGGTAAGGTTCCTCGTGTATCGTCGAATTAAACCTCATGTTCCACCGCTTGTGCGAGTCTCCGTCTATTCCTTTGAGTTTTAGCCTTGCGGCCGTACTTCCCAGGCGGTTCACTTAATGCGTTAGCTTCGCCACCCAGAGGGTCGATACTCCAGATAGCAAGTGAACAAAGTTTAGGGCGTGGACTACAAGGGTATCTAATCCTTTTTGCTCCCCACGCTTTCGCGCCTCAGGGTCAGAAAAGCCCCAGTCATTTGCCTTCGCCTTTGGTATTCCGCACGATATCAACGGATTTCACCCCTACACCGTGCGTTCTAAATGACCTCTGACTCCCTCTAGTTCAATCGTATCTCTTGCGAGTTCACCGTTGAGCGGTGAAATTTTACAAAAGACGCATCGAACCCCCTACGCGCACTTTACGCCCAATAAATCCGGATAACGCTTGAGGTCTCTGTATTACCGCTGCTGCTGGCACAGAGTTAGCAACCTCTTATTCTTATGGTACTGTCAATAACTTCATCCCATAAAAAAGCAGTTTACGACCCGAAGGCCTTCTTCCTGCACGCGGCGTCGCTCGATCAGACTTTCGTCCATTGTCGAATATTCTCGACTGCTGCCTCCCGTAGGAGTACGGACCGTGTCACAGTTCCGTCGTTGGGGAACAGCCTCTCAGCCCCCCTACCCGTCATCGCCTTGGTGAGCCATTACCTCACCAACTAGCTGATAGGACCTAAGCCAATCTCAAAGCGTCTTGCGACTTTACCCTTCAGACTTGCGTCTTCAGGGACAATCGGGAATTACTCCGCCTTTCGACGGACTATGCCCGACTCTGAGGTATGTACTAAGGTATTACTAACTCGTTCGCCGGTTGTCGTCTTGCGACGACCCCCTTGACTTGCATGCCTTATCCACGCCGCCAGCGTTCATCCTGAGCTAGGATCAAACTCTCATTATTAAAAATTTCTTTGTCGTTAAGACGCAGAAAATTTTGTCACAGTTAGAAACCGTAACAAAAATCTCTACGCCTTTGACTAAAAACTTTTAAATCCTAATTTGGGGCAACCAGAAAAATTCTGATTGCTATTTTGTACAACCAGAAGGATCTGGTTGTTATTCTATTATCAAAGTTCAACTCAAGCTTCCATTATATCTAACTGAAAACCCTTGTCAAGAAAAAAAATTAGTGATAAGCTTTGAAAGTATGAAAAAAGACATTCATCCAGAATACCATCCAAAAGCCAAGGTTAGCTGCGCTTGCGGCAATACCTTCACTGTTGGTTCAACCAAGCCGGAAATTCAGGTGGAAATTTGTTACGCCTGCCATCCGTTCTACACCGGAAAAAATGTTTTGCTCGATACTGCCGGCAGAGCTGAAAGATTTAAATCCAGGAAAGCAAAAGCGAAGCCGAAAACCGCTAAAAAAATCCGAAAGAAGAAATCAAAATAGTAAAGCGTTTGGGTTTTCCAAAAGGATAAAAATCATTTTATCTTTTTAACCTGAACGCTATTTTTGTTAAAAAAATCATGGATAAAGTTATATTAGAAATTCGAGCGGGAGTAGGCGGAGACGAAGCCGCTATTTTTGCTGCCGATCTTTTAAGAATGTACCAAAGGTTTTCTCTAAATAAGGGTTGGCAATTTACTATTATAGATTTTAATCAGACATCTTTAAGCGGTTATAAAAGCGTTGTGGCGGAAATCGCGAATTCTGAAAATCCGAACGAAAAGATTTACGATTTATTAAAAAACGAAACTGGTGTCCACCGCATCCAAAGGATACCTAAAACCGAAAAAGCCGGCCGAGTTCATACTTCGACCGCTTCAGTCGCTATCCTCCCCGAAGTAGAACAAAAAGAAATTCAAATAAACCCCAACGACTTAGAACTTTCCTTCTTTAGGTCTTCGGGTCCTGGCGGCCAAAACGTAAATAAGGTAGAAACAGGAGTAAGAATTGTTCATAAGCCGACTGGTACAGTAGTGGCATCTCAAGCTGGCCGGTCCCAGCATGCCAACCGTGAAACAGCAATGGGCATCTTGCGTTCTAAAATCTATGAGAACATACGAATTGAGGAGCAAATAAAGCTTGGTAAGCTCCGCCGGGATCAAATAGGTCTGGGCGAACGATCGGAAAAAATCAGGACTTACAATTTCCCCGATGACCGTGTTACCGATCATCGAATCGGAAAGAAATTTCATAATATCGAGAAAATTTTAGAAGGAGATTTAGAACCGATAATCAAAGCATTCCAAAAAATAAATCAGTAAATTTTACGAATCATTAAAAATCTGATACAATACATAATATGAATACTGAAATTATTGCGCAAAAAAGAGAAATATTAGGAAAAGCAGTCAGCCAACTTAGAGAAACCGGTGTTATTCCGGCTGAACTTTACGGCCATAACGTAAAAAATATTCACCTCGGCTTGCCTAAAAAAGAGTTCTCAGATGTTTTTAAAGTAGCCGGGGAAAACGAAATCATTAACCTTGTAGTTGATGATAAAAAAATCCCAGTTCTCGTTCACGACATCCAAAAAAATGCTTTAACCGATGAAATCATCCACGTTGATTTCTACCAAGTTAAAATGACTGAAAAAATTATCGTGGCTACGCCTTTGGACTTCGTTGGCGAAGCACCGGCTATCAAAGAAAAAGATGGCGTTTTGGTAAAGGCGATGCACGAAATAAAAGTGGAAGCTTTGCCTGCCAATCTCCCCCACTCTATTAAGGTTGATTTATCATCCCTCGACGACATTGGGAAAAATATTCACGTCGGTGATCTTTCTATCCCTAAAGATGTAAAAGTTTTGGTTGATCCTCAAACAGTTGTGGCTACCATTACTGAAAAAGCTAAAGAAGAAGAGGTAGTTGTTGAAGAACCGAAAGTAGACGAAATCGTTACCGAAGCTGAAGCTAAACGCGCACAGGCAGAAAAAGAAAAAACAGAAGAAGGGGCCGACGAGCCAGCTAAACCAGTTAAATAAAAAAACTCTCATATATGAAACCTTCCTTTTTAAGCGATGTAAAAGGGAAAAAACTGCTCTCGGGGAGGAATCTTTTAAATCTCGTTAACCTCTCCAGCTCAAAAACGATTTATTTGCCGTTGAAAAAAATAACCAAGATAGCGGTTATTTCTTTTGCTGCAATTGCCTTAATTTTCGGACTGGCCAAAGCTCCGAGCAGCAGTTCTTTGGCTCAAGCAAACCAAGCTACAGACCAGGAAAGACAAGCATTAGAAAGTCAGCTTCAAACATTACAAGTGCAGATGGACCAACAACAAGCATTGGTAAATTCTTATAAACAAAAAGGAAGTACTCTATCAAGCGAAATAAAACGCCTTGAAGCGAGCATAAAACAATTAAACCTTCAGATTAAAGCCGTAACTCTTAATCTCCAGAAGCTGGATCGGGAAATTTCTGACACAACAGTTCAAATTTCATCAACTGAAAGCGATTTGGATGTTCAAAAAAATGCTCTGGAACAAACCCTGCAGCTTGTTTATGAGAACGATAATGAAGGGTTAATGACTGTTATCCTAAAAAACCCAAATCTCTCTGATTTCTTTTCAGAAACCAATAACCTTTTGACTATAAAAGATAGCGTAGCGGCAGCTGTTCAAAAAATAACCGACCTTCATCAAAAACTCGTTGAACAAAAGACACAATTATCTTTAGAAAAATCAGATGTTCAGGCATTAAAGGCCTATCAAGAATCCCAGAAACAAAACATTAAACAAACCCAACAACAGAAAACTACCCTCCTCACAGAAACCAAAGGCCAGGAATCAAAATATCAACAACTTTTGGCGCAGACAAAACAAACTGCTGCTGAAATAAGAAGCAGAATCTTTAAATTATTGGGCGGCGGAGAGATGTCTTTCGGCGATGCTTATAAAATTGCGAAGATGGCCGAAGACGCTACGGGCGTAAGAGCCGCTTTTCTATTGTCTATCCTCCAAGGAGAATCAGCTCTGGGAAAAAATGTCGGCCAATGTAATTACCAAACGGCAATGCATCCGACCAGAGATATCCCTGTGTTCTTAAAAATTCTTGCGGAGTTGAATATCTCTCCTGACTCGGTAAAAGTTTCCTGCGCAAATTCTGACGGTGTTTATGGCGGAGCAATGGGCCCGGCTCAATTTATCCCCTCGACCTGGAACGCTTATAAGGATAGGGTTGCCAAAGTTACTGGACACAACCCAGCTAATCCTTGGAATAATGCTGATGCGTTTGTCGCTTCGGCTCTTTACCTGAAAGATTTAGGCGCAGATCAGCAAACAACTTCAGCTGAAAGAAAAGCAGCCGCTAAATATTATGCTGGCAGCAGATGGAGTTATCACCTGTGGGATTATGGTCAAGCTGCCGTGAATCGTGCCGCTGGATTTGAAGACGATATTAAAACCATTACTGGATAAGTTTATTTTCCGTTAAAAATTCGCAATTTTTTCTCCACCAAATTTTCAATGTCGAAAATTACTTCCGGCATTATTTTGTATGGAATAATTTCATTGGGGTACTTTTTTAGTTTTTCTTCCAGCGAATTCCGCCAAGTGAGACGAAGCTCCGTATTGATATGAATTATTGAAACTCCTGCTTCAATCGCCTGTTTTAAGTCCTCTTCCGGTATGCCGGAACCGCCATGCAGCACCAACGGCACATCCACCACTTTAGAAATTTCTTTTATTCTTTCAATATCTATCTTGGGTTTTATTATAACGTCTGACTTCCCGTCTTTAACCACTCCGTGGATATTCCCTGTTGCCGGAGCAAGCAAATCAACGCCAGTTTCTTTGACGAACTGTTTAGCCAATTCAGGCTTAGTCATATTTATTTCTCTAACCGCTTCCGCCACCTCCTTGGGCACTTCCGATAAAACTTCTGACTTTCCCCAAATAGGATTTGTTTCCCCTTCAATTAAAACTTCTGAGTTGATGGATTTTTTATAAGCAACTATTTCTTTGGTTTGCTTAATATTTTCTTCTAATGGCAAACCGCTAAGATCAAAGGTTATGGCATCAAAACCGGCTTCAATCGCCTGCTTAGCTTTGATCAAAGAATGAGTATGATCGGCATTTAAAAAAATCGGAAAAGACAATTCTTCTCTATAGTTCTTTATCAAAGCCGCCACCTGTCTTAAACCGATGAAACTTCTTTCCCCTTCAGACACTCCAATGATAACCGGAACGTTTTCTCTTTGAGCCGCCCCGATAATCGCTTTAATCGTTTCTAAATTAGAAACATTAAAATGCCCAATGGCTTTTTTATCTTTCTTGGCTTCTAAAATTGTTTCTAATAATGACTTCATAATTCTTAATTCTGCATTCTTAATTAAAGATTGAAGTATCCCTTAATAATATTTTCTTTTAACGATTCTTCTAGTTTTTCTTCACCAAAATACTCAATAAATATCTTGTTCCAAAGTGCCTCCTGATGATGATATAGATATTTTATCAGTTCCTTTTCCTTTACCAAAGACATGGCCGTGTCGACAATGTTAAAGCTCACCAAAATATCGACTCCTGTTTCGCTTTTGAAATAATCCCCAACCCAGCTTAAATTGTCCCAGAACGAAAGTTCGCCTGAAAAACTGTCAAGCATTGCCCCGGCTTTAACCAAGCTTTTCTCCGCTTTTTCCCAGTGAAGCGCTTCAGGATTAATATGGGGCGTAAATAACCGCCAATCGTTTTCATCGTCTTTGGCTAAATACCTCTGGATAATTAGCCATCTATTGTCCCCTCCAACTTCTGACATTTTTTCCGTTCCTTCGCCCCTCAATAAAGAAACTAAACCGGAAGAAAATTCTTTTTCATTCTTAGATAATTCTTTAAAAAGTCCGCTATAAAATGCGATTTCGTAAAAATAATGGAGGATTAAACTGAAATCTCTAATTAACTCTCCTGAAACATTTAAAGAAACCGGTAAAATAAAAATAATTCCCAGTTCTTTTAGGTGGCTGATATTATGATATTTCTTCTGGATGAATTCAGCGGCAGCAACGGCAACTTTCGAGCTAATAGTTAAAGTCTGTATTTCCCTCTCTTCAAAATCCGTTGGTTTTAACTCCTGGTATTTGTTTAAAAAAATGTCTTTCAGCCAATCCGCGTCTTCAATGAACCTTAAAGCGCAAAAAACTTCCAAAATATTTTCTTTTTCCAATAATTCCTTAACAGTTAAGCAGCCAAAGAATTTAAGGATATTTTTTGGCGGATTTTGCTCTAAAATCTCTTTGGCTTTTTCTATTTTCAAGAAAAATCCCTTTTTAGAACCAACTAGCTTTTTAGCGATTTCGAGAATATGATTACATCCTTCGAATGTCTCCATTGATGGCCTCTTGAGACCCTCAAAAAGCAAATTATCATCTGCTTCAATTTTTGAAATCAAAGAATCATAAACTTCTTTGGCTTTGGACTCTCTTTTCAACCCTAAAATTAAACAGGCCTTATCAATGGCTTGTTCGTTTTCATTAAGGATTTTTTCAAAAACCCCGGTTTTGCCGGTCGTCTGCGAAAGTTTTTTCTCCAAGGCCTCGATAATATGCTTATCAGCTCTTAAAATTTTAGCAATCTTTTCAATCGCTGTTTCGGTCATAAAGTGATCTTTGTAAGATTTATTTTCTTAAAACGCTTTGATTTTATGAATTCATTTTTTGTCAGGGCTCCGGCATTCCCTCCAAGTTTCTCCACTACTCCGGTGGCATTGGCCATTGCTAAACGAATACAATATTCTATGTTTTTAGCTTGCGCTAAGCCCGCAACAAACCCTGACCCGAAAGCATCCCCGGCGCCAGTTCTATCAAATGCCTTCTGCGGAAAGGCCTTGGCTTGCCACAGAGTTTTTCCATCTGAAATCGAAACGCCTTTCACGCCTTTTGTCATCACTACGATTCCATCAACTAATTTGTCCAGTTTTTTAAAAACTTCTTTTTCCTTTCCATAGCCAATGCCAGTTAAATAAGACGCTTCTTCTTGGTTTAATATAAAAACATCATAATTCTTCAATAATTTCGGACTGGCTTTTAGCACTTTCAAATCAGCCAAGCTCGGATTTCCGGCTAACTTAATTTTATTCGCTTTCGCAAAGGAAAAAATCTTTTCTAAAAGTTGTTTATTGCCGCCGAGAGTCCCAACATAAAGCCATTTGGTTTTAATTTTTGACCAAGAGATTTCTTTTTCGCTTATATTTTTGCCAACGCCTTTATAATCTAAAATCGTTCTTTCGCCATTTTTATCCAAAAAAACTACCGAAAAAGCAGTAGAATTTTTCTTATCCTGCCTGCCGGAAGGCAGGTCTATTTGGCAAAGCTTTTCACCAACTCTTTCTTTTTTAAGAAAGTTTTTTATGTCTTCCCCGAATAAATCATCGCCGACTCTGAAAATCGCTCCGGTTTTTAACCCTTGCCTTGAAAAAGTAATAGCCGTATTCACCGCCGAACCACCATTTAATAAATCTGCCTGCGAAACATTATTTTTAGACGCCGATCCCAAACAAATTCCTTTGCCGGTCTTAAAATCACCTGATTTACAGTTTACAAAATCAATCCCCCGCAAGAACATGTCTTTGGCCGCACTACCGATTGTTATGATGTCGTACATGAAATTTTTATTTTCTAAGTTCTAACTCTTTTATTATCCCCACCGACGAGCTCGTTCCTATAATATCCGCTCCGGCTGCTAATGCTTTCTGAACTTCTGCCAAATTTTTTATATTTCCTGATGCCTTAATTAAAAGTCCGGGCGCGGCCTCTCGCATTAATTTCAAATGCCTGACTTTTTCATCGATTTCCCTTTCTTCCAAAGGATCTTTGAATGTCGCTGTTTTTACGCAAATCGCTCCGGCTTGTTTCGCAAGAGCCGAGGCCTTAACAACCTCTTCGTCGATTAAATATCCCGAACCAATAATTACTTTTGTATCGCCCAAAACACAAATCGCTTTTAAATCATCTAAAACTTTGTCGTATCTTTCGTATTTCAAATCAACCACATTCATCACAATATCCAAATCATCTGCTCCGTCTTTTTTCGCTTTTTTAGCCACAGCAATTCTCTCTTCTTTCGACGACTGCCCCATCGGCGGATCAATAAGAACAACGGTTTTTACGCCCGTTCCTTTTAACTCTTCCGAAGCGACCTTAGTCCATTCCGGATTAACGCAAACTCCACGGAAACCATATTGTTTCGCTTCTGCGCAGCTTTCTCTAATATCCGCCTCGGTAGCTTCCGGCTTAATATTCGTATGATCTAATTTTTTGGCGAGCTCTTTTGAATCCATATGTTTTCATTATATCAACCTGCAAGAATTAAAAAAGGGCTCTAATTTCCAGAGCCCTTTTTTGCTTTCTCTTTCTTGCTTTCGCGAAATTCTTTTTCCATCTTTCTTATCCGTTCTCGTTGTTTCGCAATACTTCTTTGGAGATTTCTCTTTTGCTGCGGACCAAGAGGTGCAGCTTCAAGATATTCCTTATCCATCCGTAATCCATCCCTGAGAGTCCTTAACTCCCCCCAAAATCCAGGTCTCATCTTTTGTCCTCCTTTTCGGTTGTAATTATATTGTAAATGAAGCTAATATTGATTTCACTGTTTCCAAGATAGAACCAAAAATCTATAAACTCTCTCCTGCCTTCAAAATATGATTGACCAAGGTCGTAACATATCCCCACTCGTTGTCATACCACGCCAAAACTTTTACTAAATTTCCGTCAACTACTTTTGTGAAAGGCAGATCAACTAAACTAGCCGCGTCAATGCCGATTACGTCCGATGAAACAATCGGGTCTTCGGAGACCTGTAAAATTCCCTGCCATTTTTCAGATTTCGCGGCTTTCCTAAAAATTTCGTTGATTTCTTCAACTGATGTTTTCTTTTCTGAAATAAAAGTAATATCAGCGATCGATCCACAGACAATTGGCACTCGAATCGCGATGCCGTCGAATTTTCCATCAACTTCTTTAATAACTTTTCCAACTGTCTTTGCCGCACCGGTTGTCGACGGGACCATATTGTGAGCTCCTGCCCTTCCACGTCTGAAATCATTCCCTTTCACTGGGCTGTCTACGATTGTTTGAGTATTAGTTAGAGCGTGCACTGTATTCAAAACCGCTTTCTCGATTCCTGGATTTTCTTTTAAAACTTCGATAACCGGCGCAACGGCATTGGTGGTACAGGAACCGTTTGAAGTCAAAACTGTTGATGTTATTTCTCCATCATTTATCCCGATTAAAACCGTCCTTCCGCCATCAGTGCCTTCTGCATCTTTTGCCGGCGCAGTTAAAACAACTCTTTTGGCTCCGGCATCCAAATGAACTTTTGCTTTTTCAAATGATTCAAAAACGCCGGTGGCTTCAACAACAATATCAACGCCTAACTCCTTCCACGGCAGTTTTGTCGGGTCTTTTTCCTGTAAAACCAAAATCTCTTTATCGTCTACAACTAAATAATTCTTCCCACCTTTTTGGGCTGTTTTTATTTCACCCGGAAAACCCCGATAAACCGTATCGTATTTTAATAAATAAGCTAAATTGGCCAAATCGCCTAAATCGTTTATAGCGACTATCTCCAGCCGTTCATCATCGCAAATCTGCCGAAATAATAATCGGCCAATCCTCCCAAAACCATTGATAGCAATTTTTATCATGTTTTAATTTTATGAATATTTTAACCCAAAAGCAACTATGCCAAAAGCTACTGAAACATTAAGCGACTCCTTGCTCCCCGCCATCGGAATTTCCAATATTTTATCAGCTAATTTTAAAATTGAAGGCGATATACCTTTTACCTCATTTCCTACAATTAACGCAATGTTTTTCAATTTTAGTCCTTTAGTTTTAGGTTTATAGTACGGAACCGATTTTTTTGACTGTTCAACCGCAAAAATCTTGTAGCCGTCCTTTTTGAGTTTTTTAATAACTACAGCTGTATTTCTCGCCGATTCCCAGGGCACACTTTTTTCCGCGCCTAAAGCTACTTTTGAAAGTTGCGGAATATATTTCCCGAATTTATCTTTTGGCGACGGCGTATATCCGCATAAATAAATTTTCTCAACCCCAACCGCATCCGCAGTTCTAAATATAGAACCGACATTATATAAACTACGAATATTGTGGAGAATTACGATCATTAAGGCCTGTTTAAGATAACGATTTCTTAATTGAAGCCAACACCCAATCTCCTCTCAACTTGTCTTTCATAAATCCTAGCTCTTCTATCGAAAACCATTTCGCGTCAAGCAATTCTTCCTTCCGAAAATTAAGTTCTCCACCAATTATTTTAGCCTTAAAAGCATGTTGAACCGGTCTTTCTGAAGATTCATGGAAAATAGCTATTTCCTCCAACAGCTCAACATCAAGACCAGTTTCTTCTTTTGTCTCTTTAACGGCCGTTTCTTCGATTGAAAAACCTTCTTCTACTTTCCCAGCAGGAAGATTCCATCGCCCATAACAATCCTGTTTTCTTTCTTGAACGAGCAAAAACTTACCGTTTTTCTCGATAACTACCCCAGCCACTATAAATATTTTTACTATGTCTCCCATATATCTTTATTCTAACAAAAACCTTAAATGATTATAGGTCTTCTTCAGAAATTACTTTTATTCCGTTTTTCTTCAACAAAGCTGTTGTAACCCCGTCTGTTTTTACGACTGAACCATTTAATAATTTAACCTGGCCTGATCCGCAAGAAGGGCTTCTTTGTTTTAGAACAGCATTTTTGACCCCGAGAAGTTTTGCGATTTTTAGTGTTTCTTTCGCACCCTTAAAATAAGTCTTAGTAATGTCTTTGCCAGATTTTGTTAGAACCTTACCTTTTTTCAACTCTGCTCCTTCTCTTGGGGTTGATAAACCGCCAAGTTGCTCTGGGCAAACAGGAATTAAGATATCCCCCTTCAAGAGTTTTAATACTTTCTTGTTCTTTCTGCTTTTTCCGTCATATCTGCACTTTATTCCCAAAAGACAAGCGCTACAAAGTTTTATGATTCTAATTTTATCTTCCATATTTTTATTCTAACAAAAAACGGGAGAAACATATAAGTGTATATGCTTCTCCCGTCGTATGACTTACGAATTTAATTCGCCATAGGATCCTTTTTCCCGGAGCTTTCTCCCCCTCTATGAATCTCTGCAATAATAATACCTCCGAAAGGACAGTTACAACCTTCTTTCTCGGCGGTATAAACCTTAAATCCTTTACTCACCCCCACGATTTCCTCTTCCCAAAGGTCAAATTCTGCTTTTAGGGAGGCGAAAAAAACTTCTTTCAACGTATTGAGCTTTACTTTCATCTCTGTCATTTCTGATGCCGGGAACTCTTTCGAAAACGTTTCTTCAATTTCTTTCATGCCGAAAGGTTTTTTCTCTTTTTCTGCTTTTTCGAGTTTTTCCCGGAAAGCTTTTCCTGCTTGTTCAAGGCGCTTTTCTATCAAATCAGTCTGAAGGCCCAAAAAACTGCACATCCTTTTCAGATCCTCGTTCATTTCTCCGACCACTTTAGCCCCCTTAGGGATTTCTTTGGCCGGCTCCACGAACTTATCAGGAGTGATTGCTCTCATCCCTTCTTCCAACCACTGCAAAAAGCTTTTCCCCTTTGCCATTAATTACCTCCATGTTTAAACCCAGAGAGAAATTCTCTAGGATTATTAAATTGCTAACCGAACTATAGCAAAAATTGCTCAATTCGTCAAGAATAAAATTTATGCTAATTAAACCTTGCCTACAAACAAAGATATTAATCCCTGTTTTAAACAAGCAAAAAAACCGCCGTTCGCATAAAGCTACTAGGCGGTTTATTTTTTGTCTCGAGCATCAAGCACGATGGCCGTACGTCTACCCCCAGAAAATTTCATAGTATCCATACCTGTTCGGTTTGAAACCAAGAGCTTCAAGTTCTTTCCGAATCTTTTCCACTTCTCTTTTGAACTCCCGATCCTGCTTTCTTTTATTCAAAATCTTCATCAACAAGAACAGCGAGGCCACAACTATGAGCATATATATCCCCATATTGCCCCCTTTGTTGGGTTTTAAAAGAAAAGCTATTTTCTTTCACTCGACTTTTCTTCTTTCACTTCTTCAAGTTCGCCACCGCATTCCTCGCAGTTTTTTGTTGTTGCCCAACCATAACATTTCTTCTTACATTTCTTACATCTCATATTGAAACCCATCTTGTTCCTCCTTTTTTAGTTGTAAAACAAAACTATAGTTTTTGACTATCGTTAATCTACAACAAATAATTTATTTCGTCAATATTAGTTCGCTATCATATCTACAACATTCTTTTGTTCTAATAAAAAACCGTCTTATTGACGATTTTTTTATAGTATCTTGATTGCCTTGTTTATACTATTATTTTATTTAACTTCCTCCCCAGAACCCTTTATCCTCTTTTTCTCGATTTTCTTCAACTGTCTAATTTTTGTTTTGATTTGCTTAATATTTTTTTCTACGGGTAATTGCTCTGGAAGAATTCCCCCGATATCTTTGATAGTTTGCCTAACCTTCCCACCAACCATAAAATGAGTTTGAGCAGCCTCTCGTTCTCCATATACTCTTTCTTTTATTATCTTCTCGTCTGTTTGAGTAATACGAAATAAGTTAGCTGCTAATTCTGTTGAACTAGCTCTGTCTAATAATTCTCCTTTCTTAATCCCTTTGCTTTTCTCAACATCAGACAATGGCATGCCATAAAGCCCTTTATAACCAGCATCATTAAACAATCCAAATTTAGTCACGCCAGCTCGTCTTGCTGTCTTAAAAAGCTTTTTATTAGAGTCTGAAACTTCGTTACGGATAAAAAGTCTCTTTTCTGCGTCTGATAACTGCTCAAAAACCTCTTGCCTCCTTGTTTGTATAGCAAAATAGGTTTGGGCCACTGCTATTTCTTTTTTGCTTGGATCTCCATTTTGGGCTATTAAATAACAAGCATATCTATCAAGCTTGTAATCTCTAACTTCCCTTACGCTGCTTGATCCTATCTCAACCATTTTAACCGTTCGGTTAAAATGGTTGTCAACGTCCTGACCGCTATTAACACATGCCCTGGCTGCTCTTGCTATGACTTCTTCAGCTTTCTGCCAATTCTCATATCCCAAAACAGGCATCAACTTACGAGCATGCCAATATTCAACCCCGTTTTCGTCAATATTTTTTATGCTTTCGAAATTTTCATTCGAAGCTAAAAGTGCTTTTTCGTTATCCATGTTTTTAATTTTATAGGTCTTGGACCATGGTGGAATTTTTAATTTTTTCTTCGTAAATATTCTCCCTCGATGTGTTATCCTTAGTTTGTCCCTTCCTTCTCTTAAGATTAGTCCGTCTTTCTCCATTTTCGAAACGAAAGAAGAAAAAGATTTTCTAGTCTTAAAATCTTCTAAAAAAGCATTTTCTGTTTGCTTTAAATTCTTCAACGCTTTGTATGATTGCGCGTATGGTAAACTCATTTTGGTGCCGAATGAATATACTTGCCATGCGATAGTTAAAGCTTTTTCAAATGTTATTACTCCTAATTTATCTAACTTTTCAAGAATAAACTCTCTTTTGAATATCTTTTTTCTTCGTTTGTTATTTTTAGTCATAGAATTTATCTTCCCTGTGAAGGTTTGACTTACTTGCTATCTCTCGCGGCCGCGAGAGATAGCAGAAAAGATTTTTATAAAAGCTAGAGACGTTCGAAAAGATTTACTTAGAATCTTTAGGGGAACCTGATTTTTTAGAGGCGCCTAAAAAGAATTTATCCAAAACTTTTCTCGCAAAAGAAGGTTCTTTTTGTTTTAAAGCTTTCGTGAGGTCGTTTAAGATTTTTTTAATAACTTTATCGTCGATTGGCTTTTCTGTTTTAGTAACAAAAATTTTGTCCCATTGAGTGGTACCAACTCTTTTTTCTTCTTCGGAAAATATCTCTTCAAATATTTTTTCTCCGGGCCTGACTCCGGTAAAAACTATGGGAACGTCAACATCCGGCTCCAATCCAGCCAATCGAATAGTTTCTTTAGCTAAATCAAGAATTTTTACCGGCTTCCCCATATCAAGCATAAATATCTCTCCACCTTCTCCAACCGCACCGGCTTCAGTGACTAAAAGAGCTGCCTCAGGAATCGTCATAAAATATCTTGTCATGTCGGGATGAGTTACCGTAACCGGTACCCTTTTTCTAATCTGCTCCTTGAAACGAGGGATAACACTCCCCCGAGACGCTAAGACATTTCCAAATCGAACAGCAACAAATTTAGTTTTATTTTCTTTATTCAAATCCTGACCAACTAATTCAGTGATTCGCTTACTCTTACCCATTACCGAATTCGGTCTTATAGCTTTATCGGTTGAAATTAAGACGAATTTCTTAACATTATTTTTAACAGCCGCTTCGGCAACATTTAAGGTCCCAAAAATATTTGTTTTCACCGCTTCACCGGGATAATCCTCCATCAAAGGAACATGCTTATATGCTGCAGCGTGGAAAACAACATCCGGTTTTATTTCTGCCATCAAAGAATTAATCGTATCTTTATCAACGATATTTGCCACGATTAATTTTAATTTCAACTTAGGGAAAGAAGTTTCAAGTTCGGTATTCATGTCAAAAATACCGCTTTCGTTAATATCTAAAATAGCTAATTCTTTCGGTTCGAATCCTGCAACTTGGCGACAAATTTCAGAGCCAATTGAGCCGGCTGCGCCTGTTATCAAAACTACTTTGTTTTTAATAAACTTGTTGATTAAGGTCGTATCGATTTTCGCTGGTTCTCTGCCCAAAAGATCCTCAACCTGAATCTCTCTGATGTCAGTAAGTTTTAATTGGCCAGAGATTATTTCATAAGTATCAGGAATAATTCTTATGTCTTTTATTCCAGCTTCCCTAGAAAGATTAGTTGCCTTACGAATAACATCTGACTCAACCGCTTTCAAAGCAATAATTACATGCTTTACGTTATAACTTTTTATAAACTTCGGAATGTCTTCAACGCCACCCAAAACCGGAATCCCATGAATTGACGTTTTTTGCTTATCAAAACGATGATCAATAATGCCAACGGGGTAATATAGGTCGTTTTTATTTTGCAGAAGATTTCTTAAGATTTGTTCTCCTTCAGTGGAAGCACCAACGACCAAGGTTTCTTCGCCGTTTTCGAAGAACTTCTTTTCAGCAAATTCTTGAAGGGCACGCCGAGAGACCCTCAAAGAACTTATAAAAAGCAAATCTAAAAGATAATTAATTAAGATTATTGATCTTGGAAAACCGGAAAATAAGGTCAGAGTTTCTCGACTAGACAAAACCGCTAAAGCAAAAATAAAATTGGCAAAAGTAACGGCTTTTAAAAGTTGGAGTATTTCTCTCAGCCCGATAAATTCTAAATTTAAAGTGTATAATCCCTGACGCCAGATGAAATAAATATTAAGAACTACTATTAACAAAATAAACGCTGGGAGACGAGTGTAATATTCTTGCGGGATGACGCCATCAAATCGCAAAACAAAAGCTAAAAGTAAGGCCGCGCCAACTAAAATAATGTCGGCGATCAATAAAATAGGTTTTTTCTTAGCTACTAAAAAATCTTTAAGCATTTATTTCGAATAAAAATCTTTAATTGATTTGATTACGAATTTAACGTCTTCGTCAGTCAATTCCGGATAAGTTGGCAATCTTACAGATTCTGTTGCTATTTTTTCGGTAACCGGCAGATTAAAATGTTCCATCCCCAATCCTTTTAATTTATGGTTCGGAATCGTATCCCTAATCAGAAGTTCTACTCCTTGCTCGTCCATATATTTTTTAAATTTCCACATATCTTTTACTTTGATAATATATTCTTGATAAATTTGTTTTGGCTGCTGAATTGGCAAAATGCAGGGCAAATTTTTCAGTCCTTTATTGTACATCATCCCTATTGCCCTTCTTCTCCTAAGCATTGCCGGATAATATTTAATTTTTATATTTAAAATCGCTGCTTGAATATTATCAAGCCGGCTGTTATATCCCCACTCCATAATCTTGGGCGCTTTGGGCTGAACTCCATGCAATGCTCCTTGAGTAATATTCCAATGGTTTCTCATTAACAACAACTTCTCATATAATTTTCGATCATTAGTAACTATTCCGCCTGCATCTCCGGCGCCACCTAAGGTCTTGGGAGATATAAAACTAAAACAGCCCGTGTCTCCTATACTCCCCGACTTTTTGTTGCCCCAGTACGCTCCCAGGGACTGACAAGCGTCTTCCACAACCCATAACTTATATTTTTTGGCTATCTTCATAATTTCATCCATATCACACACTTTTCCGGACAAATGAACCGGCACAATCCCGACGGTTTTTTTGGTGATCGCTTTTTCAATTTGAGAAACATCCATTAGTCCATCTTCTCCGACATCAATTAAAACAGGTTTTGCACCCAAATGGACTATTTCCTCAATTGACGCGATAAAAGTATGACCAACAGTTATAACCTCATCTCCATGCCCACAACCCAATGACTTATAGGAAAGTTTTAAGGCGTCTGTCCCTGAATTAACTCCGACAGCGTACTTTGTCCCCACAAACTTTGCCAGTTTTCCTTCAAACTCCAACACGTCTTTCCTCAAAACAAAATTGCCCAAAGAAAAACATTTATCAACCGCCTTTAATATCTCTTTTTTATGAGCTTTGTAGTATCGGCGATAACTTGAATTAATAAAATTTACTTTGTATTTCATAGTATATTTTTAGCATACATTGATTTTTAAAAAAATCAATGTATTGTTTATTTTTTATTTAATTTTTACAGGAAAAAATTCAGTGGTGTAAGTATCCGGTTTCTTCGGATTAAAATAAGTTGTTCGGTATTCAATGTGATAGCAATCGGTTTTAGCAAAAATTTTGTGGAAAACATAGGCAGGCAAAATTAATTCGATAGGTCCCTTTTTAGGGCTTAAAACTAATTTTTGCTTTTTGCCGTTTTTATAAACAAAATCAAACACAAAGGTTCCCTGAAGTAAAAGAAATCTTTCTGGATTTTTGGAAGGATCTTTTCCTTTATGAAAATGGTTGCCGAAGTGTTCGCCTTTTCTCCTGAAAGAAAAAACTATCTGTTTATTGTCTTTTTGATCCCACTCCCAAGTTCTTCTGCCACGATCATTCCTTGGGTTACCGGGCGCTACTTTTCGAGTAGAAATTTTTATTATTTTCATAAAAGTTCTTAGTCGCTTTTACGATATTGCCCGTCCATCAAAGCCGTATGTAACAAGGCGAACTATCATTGTGTGTTTCTATAATAAGGTCTTTAACTTTTTCGGGGTCTGTGACAATGTAAGATTTTATGTTCGGGAAATTTGATAAGGCCTTTATGTCTTCATCCTCAACTATCATGTTATGACTGAAACCTAAAAATTTGTATTTCTCGCTGCCTTTCACTCCGACAAGCTTTACGTTGGCGTTGTGAAGACAAATTGCGTTTCTAACCATTTCGTACGGACGAAAAACAACAAAGTTTATCATTGAGTAAACATAGGGCTTAAATCCGGCAAGAGCGAGACCCGCGGCAATAATCATCGTGCTTTGCTCTGTCACTCCGAAGTTAAAAAATCTATCCGGGAATTTTTTCTGGAAATCCTCGATATAATTAAATCCGACATCCGGAATAATCAAAACGATTTTGTCGTCTTTCTCGGCAAGTTCTATAAGAGTATTTAGAAAAACTCTTCTTGTATCAAGTTGTCTTATTATTTCACCCATTTATTTCTAACTCTTTTAATGCTCTTTGATATTCGTCGTCAGATAACATTTTATAATGATACAAATTATTTCCTTCCATAAAACTTACTCCTTTACCCTTGATTGTTCTGGCGATAATAATCACCGGCTTCCCTGATTGAAGCGGCGCAGAAGCAAGCGCTTTTTCTATTTGTTCAAAATTATGCCCGTCAATTTCCCGAATTTCCCAACCGAACGATTCCCATTTGTTTTTAAGCGGTTCAATATTTAAAACTTCTTCGACTGTCCCCATTGCCTGCAAATTATTCGCATCAATAATTACATACAAATTATCTAGTTTATTTTGAGCCGCTATTAAAGCGGATTCCCATGTAGTACCTATCGCTACTTCTCCGTCACCCATCAAAACAAAAACTTTTCCTATCTCTTTTTTTATCTTTTTTGCGATGGCGAATCCAACTCCAAAAGGCATGCCAAAACCCATTGAACCACCAGCCGCTTCTATCCCCCGAACAGTTGGCTCCAAAAGACCGATATATTTGCTTCCGTCTTTATAATACGTTTCTAAGTCTTCTTTCGGAATAATTCCTTTTTCGGCTAAAAGAGCGTAAACAGTCGCGGCAACCCAGCCCTTAGAAATCATTATTCTGTCCCGATCTTCTTTCAAATCCTTATCTATATTAGCGATATTATAAAGAACAGTAAGTATGTCTATGCAAGAAAAATTGGAGCCGATATGAGAACTTTGGCCCTGATAAACCAAACGCAAAACGGTTTTTCTTGTATCATGGGCGAGTTTTTTGTAATCGATAGAATTGTTCATATTATTTCCTTAATATCACATTATCACATTTTTTATCGTCAGAAAAATGATTTTCATATCGGTCCAAAGGGACATTTCCTTGTAATATTTTAGTTGCAGCCGAACTTTTTCCGGGCGGATTTTCTCAAGATAATCTTTATCCGGGTCAGAGCTTCCCGCTAAAACCTCTGCTTCATTAATATCCCACAAAGAGGCATAATCAGTAATCCCCGGCCTGATATTCAATAAAACTTTTTCTTCCTCGGTATAAAGATCGGTGAATTTCTTCACTTCCGGTCTTGGACCGACAAAACTCATATCGCCCTTAAAAACATTGATAAGCTGGGGAAGTTCATCGATTTTGGTTTTTCTCATAAACTTGCCGATTTTTGTCACCCGATTATCCTCTTTCGACGTCGAAGCAACACCGGTTTTTTCCGCGTCAACAATCATGCTTCTAAACTTAAATATTTTGAACATTTTTCCGTGAAGTCCAGTTCTTTCGCCGCGGTAAAAAACCGGGCCGGGCGCAGTGATTTTAATAATCAAAGCAAAAACGAGAAAAGGCAGGGACAAAACCAAAAGCCCCAATCCGGAAAGAATTATGTCGAATAAACGTTTAATCATTCTTTTGAAAAATAAAAACTATTTTAAATGCCATCTTTTTAATTAAGGGAATTTTTATAAAAATCGCAAAATCAATTTTATCTATTATCTTAAATATCTGTTTCCCGCCAGGTAATTTTCTGAAAGGAAAAATAAATATTGAAAAAAAATGAAAGAATTTTACTTCTACAATTTTAAAATAGTTTTTTACGTTTTTTAAATCTTTATTTTTAAAAATATGACTAGCAGCCCATTCTGTTCGAAAACCATTTTTCTTGTTGAACCAACGTTTAAGATTGGCCAATGGGTTATGGCCAAATGTCTCAATACCTATAAGAAATCCGCCAGGCCTTAAAACCCTTTTTATTTCAGGAAAAGCCCTGTTTATGTCTATCGAAGAAAATGTTCCTCCGTCAATAATCACGTCAAAGAAATTATTTTCAAAACTCATATTTTCGCCGTCCATATTTAAAAATTTCATTTTGTCTGAAACGTTTTCTTTTTCTGCTCTTTGCCGGGCAATTTTTAAAGATTCTTCGGAAACATCAATACCATAGACCTCGGCGCCTAATTTAGCGGGAAGAATTGTATGCATTCCGTGGCCACACCCATAATCAAGCACTCTCATCCCCGGCTTAATGTTTCTTTCTACTAACTTTCGGAAATATTGGTAGCTTAAAAACAGATTAACATCATACTCCTCAATATCAGCTTGCCAATTTTTATCGGATTTATGCTGCTGGTACCATTCTTTGGCAAGCTCATCGTAATGTTCTATTTCTATTTTTTTTCTTTCCTCCATGCTAAAAAATTAATTTTATTAGCCCAACGAACGATCCTATACCATATCCAAAATGTCTAGCGAAAAAACCAGCTACTAAAAACGGAATTAAAGCTAATCTTTTTTCTTTAGCAGCTATTTTAGCAGAAAATAATAGAGACATCCCAAAATAAATAATCAATTCCAAAACGAAAAACCATAAGAATATCTTAAAGAATCCCCCCAAAATCGCGGTGATGACAAGTATTAGAATAAATGCCAGCGGAGCTAAATGCCTTACGTTAAAAACAGCTACACCGAATTTAATCGGATAAACCGCCCAAATACCATCTGAAATATTATGTTTGAAAAATGAGTTGAAAGTTGGCTTTGGATAATAACAACTGACAATATCCGGGACTAAAAGTGTTTTCGCTCTGATTTTTTTCAGGCGCATGTTCATCTCCATGTCCTGACTTCTAGCTAATTTTTCGTTATATCCCCCAACCCTCACAAGCATTTCTTTTTTATAGCAACCGCCAAAAACCGTATCCACCCAGATTGGTTTATCAGATCCGATCCTAAAGAAAGCGTTCCCGGTCCCAAACTTGTTAGAAAGAACTAAGGTGATAGCTTTTGCCATTAAGGTATTTGCCGAAGGAAGAGTTCGAAGAATCCCCCCGACATTGTCAGCGTCATACTCAATCAAATATCTTACCGATTTTGAGATATGATCATTTTGATAAGTAGCATGCGCTCCCATATGCATGAATAGTTCTCCGGTAGAATGTTTGAGGCCGATATTTAAAGCATAAGAAGAAGTTTTATTCGGGTTATCAAAGGCTTTTATAAAAGAATACTTTTCACTATATTTTTCAACGATTTGCTTTGTCTTGTCAGTGCTCATCCCATTCAAAACAAAAATTTCTAATTTATCTTTCGGGTAATCCTGTCCTATCAAAGAATCCAGACATTTTCTGATAAATCTTTCTTCGTTCCGGCAAGGAATTACAATGGTGACTTTCGGGAAGCTATTTTTATCCATTTATTTTAAAATACTGTTTTATTTTTTCTACGACTTGATTTTGTTCATTAGAATTTAATTCTGGGTAAATTGGAAGTGAAAGCACTTCTTTAGCCGCTTTCTCTGCCTCCAAGAAAAAACCCTTTTTGTAGCCGAGATAGTTAAAAACCGGCTGAAGATTAAAAGGGATAGGATAGTGGATAGCGGTTGGCACGCCGTTTTTCTCCAAAAAGTTTTTTAGCGCGTCTCTGTGCTTAGTACGAATCGTATATTGATGATAAATATGATAATTATCTTCTTGAGTTTCTGGGACTGTTATGCCGTCTATCCCTTTCAAACTTTTGTTATAAAACTTAGCGATATTATTCCTTCGAATATTCCATGCTTTCAAACAAGGAAATTTTGCCAAAATTATAGCTGCTTGCAATTCATCAAGACGCGAAGAGATTCCTAAAACTTCATGGTAATATTTTTTGGTAGCGCCATGATTTCTTAATAATTTTATTTTTTCAGCTAAATTTTTATCATTAGTGGTTATTATTCCACCATCACCAAAAGCACCCAAATTTTTAGTCGGGAAAAAACTAAAACAACCGATGTGACCAACTCCACCAGCCATTTTCCACTTACCGTTTATTTTTTGTTTCGCACCAATTGCTTGAGCCGCATCTTCAACGACAAAAAGTTTATGTTTTTTGGCAATTTTTAGAATTTCTTTCATACCGGCCATTTGGCCATAAAGGTGAACTGGGATAATAGCTTTCGTTCTCTTTGTAATAGCCTCTTTGATCTTTAAAACATTGATATTAAAAGTTTTTGGATCAATATCAACAAAAACTGGTTTTGCGCCGGTGTTTGCTATTGCTTCCGCAGTAGCGATAAAAGAAAAAGGGGTTGTGATAACTTCATCGCCTTTTTTTATGCCAAATGCTTTCAAAGATAAAAACAAAGCATCTGTCCCAGAATTTACTCCGATAGCATATTTTGTTCCTGTTAAACCAGCTATTTTTTCTTCAAGTTTTTTAACCTCTTCTCCTAAAATAAAACTGCCACTCTTTATTGTTTTAAAAATGGCTTTGTTAATCTGATCCTTTATCTTTTTATATTGAAGACTTATCCTATTTTCACCAAAAATCCCTTTCCTCATGATAAAGAAAAAGGCGGTTTTTTAGGTTCCGCCAAACCTTTATAGCTTTAAGATTGATCAACTTTTTTTAAAAAACTTGCTTTAGCTCCTACCCATATTTCGTTAGCTGGGACATCTTTAGTAATCACAGTACCAGCTCCAATCAATGCATTTTCACCAATCGTTACTCCGGCTAAAATCGTTACTGAAGCCCCAAGCTTGACGCCTTTCTTGACGAGTGTTTTCTCCCAGAACTTTCTTCCCCTGATCATCAGCTTTGCATCGTTGGTGAATGTCACCCTGGGCCCGATAAACACATCATCTTCAATGGTTACGCCTTCCGGGATAAAAGTGAAAGCTTGAATCTTAACCCGATTCCCGATCTTTACACCATCCCCGATCCAAACGTTAGAGTGAATGACACAATCCTCTCCAATCTCGCACTCCCTGATATTACTCAGTTCTGACTGATATATCTTTGTTCCTTCCCCGATCTTCACAGCAAGGTTCATAATTCATTTCCTCCTTTCAATCGTTCGACTAGCCGAATAGATTTTATTGCTTCGGCCGGCGTAATCCCTATCCCTTTTATTAAATCACAATATACCATTCTATGCAAATTTTCGTACGAAAGATTATCTTTGGAAGAAAAATTTGTATTCTCGCCATTTACCTTAAATACTCTTCTTTGCTCATCCCTTTTCGCGTCGGTCGAAACCCTAAATTTACAAAAATAGTTTTCTCCTTTTATTGTGCCTTCCCCGGTTTTCTCGTCTAATCTTAAAATTTTTACCTCCTTTGCCTCTCCGAATAAATATAATAATAAGTCGAAGTAGTGTACGCCTAAATTAAGGAGTACCCCGCCCGATCGTTCGCTTTGACCTTTCCAACCCTTGTAATATTTTTCGTCCCGATGAACAGATATATCCATTTCAATTTCATTAGTTGTCTTCAATTCTTCTTTTAATTTATTTACTAACGGATGATATCTTAACTGTAATACAGTAAATATATTTTGTTGATCGATAACCCCTTCTATTTGTTTAGTATTAATTCCGAGCGGTTTCTCGCATAATACTATTTTGCCAGCCTTTGCTGCTTCTATGGCCATAGGAATATGCAAATCGTTCGGAGTTAAAATCACAATATAATCTGCTTCAGTGCTTTTTATCATTTCTCTCCATGCGTCCTGCCCCTGATATTCATTTACAACATCAATAATTTTACCGCCGATAGAATCAATGGCTTCCGCGTGGCGAGGCATTATAAAACCAGTACCTATTATTGAAAATTTCATTTTATAATTTATAGTTAAATTTCACTTTTTAATTTAGCTAAATATTTTAGGACTTTTTTTCTTTATTGCGTGTCTGGTATCAACTATCAGTTTAGCATTTTTTTCTATCATTCTGTAGTCATAAACAGAATGGTCCGTTAATATAACTACACAATCAGCGCTTTTTACCAATGATTTTGTAAGAGGAGATGATTTAAAAACCTTCCCCTTTATATTAATCTTGGCAATGTGAGGATCATTATAGAACACTCTCGCCCCCTTTCTTAATAGATCTAAGATAATCGGCATAGCAGCTGATTCTCGCGGATCATCAATATCTTTCTTGTAAGCAACGCCAAGAATTAAAATTTTAGAACCTTTAATCGATTTCTTGTTCTTATTCAACATCCAATTTATGGTAGTAATTACATTATGCGGCATCAAATCATTTATTTCCCCGGCCAAATCAATAAACCTGGTAAAAAAGTCATATTCACGCGCTTTCCATGAAAGATAAAAGGGATCTAAAGGGATACAATGCCCACCAACTCCCGGACCGGGGTAAAAAGGCATAAACCCGTAAGGTTTAGTTTTGGCCGCCTCTATAACTTCCCAAAAATCAATATCCATTTTCGAAGAAATCATTTTTAGTTCGTTCACAAGAGAAATATTTACCAGGCGAAAAATGTTTTCTAAAAGCTTTGTCATTTCAGCCGTGCGAGCCGAAGAAACCTTATGAACAGACCTGAGGAAAGTTGAATAAAAAGCAGCTGCAACCTCTGTTGATTTTTTTTCTATTCCTCCGATAACTTTTGGAATGTCTGATAGCGTATATTTTTTATTTCCCGGATCAACCCTTTCTGGAGCGAAAGCCAAATAAAAATCTTTTTTTGACTTTAATCCTGATTTTTCCAAAATTGGCAAAACGATTTCTTCGGTTGTCCCAGGATAAGTAGTGCTTTCTAAAACAACGAGAGAATCTCTTTTAAGGTATTTAGCAATATTTTCAGAAGCTAATTTGATAAAAGAAGTGTCAGGAGCTTTGTTTTTGTCTAAAGGGGTTGGAACAGCGATCAAAATTACCCTAGCTTTTGAAATTTCACCCCACTTTGTTGTCGGAGTGAATCTTTTCAAAGAGTTTTTTATTTTTTCATCAGAAATTTCCTTTATAAAACTTCTTCCGGCTTTCAGCTGCTTGATTCTCTCTTTGTTAACATCTATACCGATAACTTTTATTCCAGCGTCAACCAGAGCCAAAATTGTAGGTATCCCGACATATCCTAAACCGACAACAGCAACTGTTGCCTTTTTATTTTTTATGTTTTGAAGCAATGTATTCGCCATATTATGGTCTTATTATTTCTTCAACGCCCAAAAACCAACATATAATAATTTCTCTCGTTTTTCAATACTTTATGCCAATATTATCATACCAAAGTCATATTAAGTGACAATTTTCAATCAATAAAATGAACATTATTTCGGTTATCTGGCAATAGCTTTTCATTATTTTCTGTGTAATAATTATAAAATGTTGTTAGCAATGAATCCTAAAATATAATGAAAACTCATCAGCGTTCGATAAAAATTATTAATGTTGTTGGTGCACGACCTAATTTTATGAAAATAGCGCCGCTTTATCGTGCTTACAAGCATTATGCAAATATAAAACCGGTTCTTGTCCACACAGGCCAACATTACGATTATGAAATGTCAGGCATTTTCTTAAAGTCATTGGGCATTCCTACGCCCGACTATAATTTAGGTATCGGCCATGGTTCTCATGCGGTACAAACTGCGCAAACCATGCTGGGTTTTGAAAAAATTTTATTGAAAGAAAAACCTGATTTAGTGTTAACGGTCGGAGATGTTAACTCTACTCTAGCTGTTGCACTTACAGCGTCAAAAATTGGAATTAAGATTGCACATGTTGAGGCGGGCTTAAGGAGTTTCGACATTTCAATGCCAGAAGAAATTAATCGTATTTTGACCGACCATATTTCCGACTTTCTATTTGTTACCGAAAAAGCAGGTGTGATAAATCTGATGAAAGAAAATCTGCCAAAGAATAAAATTTTTGTTGTTGGGAATACAATGATAGACAACTTGAAAATCTTCTTGCCCCAAATTAAACAATCTACGATTATTGATCAATTGTCTTTAACGCCAAAAAGATTTGCCGTTATAACAATGCATCGCCCAATAAATGTTGACTCAAAAAAGGGTTTACTTAGTATTGCTAAAGCTTTAGCATTTGTCACTAAAAAGATTCCAATTGTTTTCCCTGTTCATCCTCGAACCCAACAAAACATTAAAAAAATGGGATTATCAAAACGTTTTAATAAAATAAAAGGTTTGAAAATCATACCACCGTTAGCTTATTTCGATCTGATTAAATTAATATTAGAGAGCAAAATGGTAATGACAGATTCTGGCGGCATTCAAGCAGAAGCGGCCTATCTTAAAACCCCAATCTTAACATTCAGAGAAAGCACGGAGCACTTAAGTACAATCGACTGTGGTGCGAATAGATTGGTTGATTTCAAAAATCGTACCAATCTTATGGCAGCGCTTAATTGGGCAACAAACGTAACTCCTTCCGCTATCAAGCATATTCCGTACGATGATGGAGGAGCATCAGAAAGAATTATCGGAACAATAGTCCACAAATTAAACTTGTAACTCATCTAGTAACCCGACTATTTTCTTAGCGCTTACCTCATAACTGAATTCATCTACTAATTTAATATCCCCGTCATAACAGACGCTTCCAGTTTGCTTATAATCATAATAAAATTTGAGTATCACAGTTTTTATTGCTTCAACTTCAATCGCAGAAATTCCAGCGCCTGTTTTTTCGACTAGCTTCTTGATCAATTCGTTTTCTGGCCCCCCTATCATAAGGATAGGTCGACGTGCCGCAAAATATTCAAAGATTTTTCCGGTAAAATTCCCTTCGTCTTTATAGGTTTTATCACCCCAACCTATAAAAAATAAAACTTGTGACTCTTTTTGAAGCTTGATAGATTCTTCTCTGGAAACTGGTCCACGCTGATGCGCAATAGATACTAAGTTATTTGATGTTATCTCTGATTGAAGCCATGATTGTGTTGGACCATAAAAGTTTATTTCAATTTTTTCAGGGTCAATCAAACCACGCTTAATAAGTTCTTTAATTGCTATAAATAAATTTTTAGGATCACGTTTCCCGGCGTATAACGTCCCAAAATAATTTATTGTGAAACTTTTTGTCAAAGTAGCCGGCGGATTATTGATAATTTCTGGATCAAACCCATGCAAAATAATAGAGACGGGTTTATGATGCAAATTTGTTAACTGTTTTGTAAGCGGCGGAGAAACAGTAATTATTTTATCGGCGGAGTAAATAACTTTTTTTTCAAGGCGCGTATCGAACCATTTTCTTATTTTACCGAAGCGGTAATCAGAGTTTCCCGACCATAAATCTGGAAAATCAGCGATCCAAGGAATCATATATTTTTCTTTGAGTTTTTCGGCAATAAGATGACTTTCAATCGGCCATACGCTGATAATTGCATCTACTTTTTGTGTAAGTAAAAAATTTTCGGCAGTTGCCAGAGCAGCTTTAAACCATTTTTTTTCTGTGCTCGGATAAGCAAAAATTTCCTGATACCATGTTACCAATTTATCGAAAAACGATTCTTTTGTCTTGACATTAAACTTACTTTTTATTGTTTGAGTAAAACTTTCTTTTTCTTTGACAGTCAAAAAATGCCCAATAAATTTTCTCCAAAACATAAAAACATCTCCGGGATATGGCGTTTGGAGAATTTGAAAACGATTATCAGCTGGGGGCTGTTTCAAAAAAGGGGTAAGAATAATAGGATGCCAACCAAACTTTGACAACGATTTAGCAAGCATAGGGACACGTGCGCTACCGAAAGGGAAATATGGCCGGAAATATCCGATAACTAAAACTTTTTTCATGTTTAAATTGATTTCGTTTCGCGCATAAGATAGAGATTGACGTGATCCGCTTTATTTTTAATAAGCGTCGCAAGTTCCTCATAGTTGTTGATTCTATTCAATAACGATTGAGAATTCTCCATATCGTAATCGTGGCCGATGACAAAAATGCTAAATTGATACTTGTTAATCAGATCGTTAATCAGTTTTTTCGGAGAATTTCCCATTTCATTTATCAGCAGCGGAAAAAACTCCAGAAAAATTTTTATATTTCGGTTATTCATAAGAATTTTTTCCATGCCCTCTATAGCTATGGCTTCAGCGCCCTCAACGTCTATTTTCAAAATATCAACCCTGTCTATTTTTCCTTCAAAGAAATCATCCAATGCCACAGTTTCAATGGAAATTTTTTTAGTTCTCCCGCTTCTCCCGTGCCTATATGCTTCAATGCCGCCGGATTGATTTATCGTATGGTGTCCGGAATCATAAGTGCAAACGAATAAAGAGGTCTCGCCATTTTTGTTTGAAACCGCTTTTTGAAAAGCAACGGCATTATTAAAATCATTGATCTTAATATTTTTTTGGAGATAGTAAAAATTTGACGGTTCCGGCTCAAACGAAAAAACCTTGCCAGTTTCGCCGACCAATTTGGCGGCAAGAAGTGTAAAATACCCGATATTGGCACCAAGATCAATTACTACATTTCCCGGACGTACAACATCCTTAAAAAGCTTTGTCGTTGTTTCTTCGTGAATAAGATTCATGCCATATCCCTGAAATGTTTCTCGAAGCGCCCGATTAGGATCGTTGACGTTTATATACATTTTAATCCCCTGAACATCGATGATGTTCCCGATCGGCCAAAACGCTCGGAAAAAAACATTGGATAAATTAAGCATGCCCGGAATTTTTCTAAGCGGGGTCTTTTTAAGAACATTATAAGTTGATTTGAAAAAAGAAAACAACGCTAATTTAATTTTTTTTGTCATATTTTTTATTTGTTAAATATTGAAATATATTTGGTTAACCCCTTTTCTAGGCTAAGAGGAGAATATCCTAATTTTTCTTTCGCTTTTTTAACATCCAGAAAAAACCTGAAAGGTCTGTCGGTTTCTTTATCGACGAAAATTATTTTTGATTTAGATTCCGTAATTTTAATGATCTTCTCCGCCAGTTCTTTTATACTCGTTTCTTCGCCCGAACCGATGTTATAAATGACCTGTATATTATTTTCTGCAGCCAATATGGAACCGTTAACGACATCATCTATATATACAAAGTCAGTCGATTGTTTACCACTACCATAAATAGTAATTGGCTCATTCTTTAACGCTTGAGCAATAAACCTATAAACAGCGTTGGTCTCATGCTGGTTCTTGCCATAGGCTCCACCGTAACGCAAAATTGTTATCCCCATTTTCCCGGAATAAGCGCCACATAAGAGCTCGCCAGTTAATTTGCTTATGCCGTAAATGGTCGATGGCACCGTCGGTTGATTTTCAGTAACTGGTAAATTTTCCGGCATTTCTGTATAAACGCTCATCGTCGAGGCATAAATAAACCTTTCAACGTTATTTTTATAAGCAGCACTCAAAAGATTTAAGGTTCCGTTAGTATTAACATTAAATACTGGGAATGGATTATCAAGATCAGCTACCCCCGGCAACAAGGCGGCTAAATGGAAAATTGTCTTTATCTTATTTTCTTTTAATGTCTTGTTTATAAAATCAAAATCGCAGACGTCTCCTTTAATCAAATGAAAACTTTTGTCATCTGATAAATTCTTGAGATTCTTATCAATTTTAGAATGCGCCAAACCAAAAACGGTGTGACCGTTTTTGACTAATTGTTCGGACAAGTGTAAGCCGATGAAACCGCCTGCTCCAGTAACTAATATATTTTCATTTATTTTATACATCTTTATTTCTATTCAATTCGTTATAGAGATTTTCTGCTTCTTCCATATTTTTATAATAATTAAGATTTTCATCAATTGTCCTTCTTCCAGCCTCACCCATTTTAACCCTAAGATCATTATTTTTCAATAATATTATAATTTTTTCCGCTAAAAGACGATAATCTTTTGTCGGAAAGATAAAACCGTTTTCCCCGTCATTTATTCTGTTTGTATTAACTATTAAATCGTTAGTTACTATCGGCACATTGCATGCCATCGCTTGCTGGGTGCTTTGCGCTAAATCGCCATCTGACAAAGAGGTAGAAACATAGACATCAGCAGACCTTAAATAATCTGGAAGTTTTTCGTATTGAAGCCAACCGACAAATCTGATATTTCCGATAACACCCAAGTCTTTTGCCATATCAACAAGTTTATTTTTCAAAGAACCGTCTCCAGCTATTACAAATTTTACATCGGGGCTAGACTGTAAAACGATTGGTACGGCTTTGATTAAAGTTTCAATGTCATATACGGGTTCAAAGTTCCTTAAGCTTATTATCATGGGGGAATCAAATACATGAAGTTCTTCTCTAATCTCTTTTTTCCTTGGTCCAGGGCTAAATTTTTTAGTATCAGTCCCCCAATAAATATATCTTATTTTTTGAGTTTTTATTCCAAGCTTTAATAATTCATCGAAAAGCATTTGCCCATTACAAGTTATCAAATCGGCCTTATTTAACATGAACTTTATGGAAGGTTTTAATAACTTTGCTTTCGAATTAATAAGAATATCTGATCCGAAAGTAGTTAGTAGGAAAGGATGAAAATCACTTAAAGACCCGAGCATACCGCTTACACCGGCATAAAGCGCATGTAGAATATCAGGATTTATCTCCTTTATTAATCTTCTGGCAGCAGATATATTCAAAATTATGCTTAAAGCTTTAACGCGATAACTTTTAAGCAAATGTATTTTAATATTTGGTTTTTTGATCTCGTTTATATAATCCGACGATTCTGAAATCACATGAATTTCGTGGCCTTTTTCGGCAAAATAATTCACCCATTTCCTACAATGATTGTCGTTAATATTTATCAGAAAGCATAATTTCATCTTAGTAATTACGAGTGGCCATTCGTTTGATTAATTTAACGATAAAGTTGAGTTCGTTGAAAAGAAAATGATTATTCGGATAATCTTTATATGTTTTGACCGGTAAAGCCATTATTCCGTCGAATTCTTTTTCGGTAACCCCTAACTTTTTTGTGACATATTCTTTGTCTTCCCTCATCTCTTTTTCCGTCTGATACGGCGGGATATTTATTTCCTTAAGCGCTTCATCTCTGGTCATCTGACCTGAGCAAACAAGCGTAGATAAATGAGCTCGTCTTTTGTCAAAGTGGAATTTTCTGAAAAGAATATAATTCTGGAAAAATCGAGTGTAGATTGATTCACCATGTTTAATTCCATAATCCCTCCAGCCAATTTCTTTTTCTAATATTTGACGCGATTCTTTTTTGTCATATTTGACGTAATTCAAAATCGGGATGAATTTTATGCCCCTTAAGATAACATAATTAAACCAATCCAAAAAACTAAGAGTCGGAAAGTTTTTAAGCGACGTCTTTCCAAATTTCTTATGAATGGCTTTTATGTGTTTTAAATCTTTTGCATCATAACCCCAACTTTCCGGTATGATGCCCTCGGTGACGAGATTACCGCCGCTTAAAATATATTTTATCTTTTTTTGAGCAGCCATCCGGTAAAGCGTTGCTACTATGGCGTGATCAGTCGGTATTTCGCAATTTGCGACTGAGGCCTTCAAGAATGAAATTTGCAAATCTTTAAATTCTTCCCAATCAAGAACACGAGTGTATAGTTCAATTTCTAAGTTTTTCAAGGTTTTCTCGATATTAGACACGGCCAATTCCGCGTCCCAGCCATTATCAACATGGACGGCAAGCGGTCTCAACCCCAATTTTTTTATTATATGAGCGACTGTCGTGCTATCTCTCCCGCCGCTTACGCCGATGATACAATCATATTCTTTGCCTTCACCGTCTTTTTTTATTTTTTGGACTAATCGTCCCAACCTTTCTTTGCTATCAGGCATATTGTAATAAAGTTCGTTCTTTGCCCGTTCATCATATTTCCGACAATGATTACAAATGCCATCTTCATCGAAGGTAATTTCCGGATCGGTCGTATCCATTATGCAACGCGCACAAATTTGATATTTTCTTCTCATAGTTTAATTTTAGCTCAAAACTTTTTTTAATTCTTCTTGGGTCGGATAGCTTATTAAAACGGCGCGGTTCTTTCCGTAGAATACGAACATACTTGCTGCGGCGACGGCCGAAGCGCCGGCGTCAACTGCCGTCTTGAAATCTTCGATTTTTCCGGCTCCGCCTGAAGCGATGACCGGAATATTTACGGCTTTTGCAACTTTTTCTATTAATTCAACGTCATAACCAGTCATTGCGCCGTCTTTATCAATGGAATTTAGAAAAATTTCCCCTGCCCCAATCATAGCCATCTCCATCGCAAAATCAACAGGATTCTTCCCTGTCGACTTAGTGCCGCTGCTGGCGATTACTTCATATGCACCCAATTCATTTTTTCGCGCATCAATTGAAACAACTATGCTTTGACTTCCGAAATTTTCAGCCGCCTGTTTTATAAACGCCGGATTTTCCGCAGCGCAACTGTTTATTACGACTTTTTCAATCCCTAAATTAAAAAGCTGCTTGATTTCTTCGATGGTTTTTATTCCACCGCCATAAGCAAGAGGCATAAAACATTCAGCAGCAATTTTTTCAAGGATTTTTATCGGCAGTTTTTTATTTTCGATTGTAGCGGTTACATCCAAAAGAACCAGTTCATCAACTTCTTTCTCGTTAAATATTCTAATAGCGTTTATCGGATCGCCGATATACTTCGGATTTTTGAAACCGATCGTTTTTACTAAAATATCGTTTTGCAACAAAAGACAAGGAATTACTCGTGTTTTAAGCATATTAGCAAAACTCCGCAAAATTTTTTAATAATTTCATGCCGAATTTATGGCTTTTTTCAGGATGGAATTGAACTCCATAAATATTCCCTTTTTGAACGATTGACGGAAATTCATAGCCATAAAAAGTATTGGCAAGTATATCTTTTGAATCTCTGCATTCGAAATGATATGAGTGGACAAAATAAAATCTATAATCTGAATCTAGACCTGTTAAAAGCGATGATTGTCTCTTTGGAATTATCGTATTCCAGCCCATATGAGGAATTTTTAAATTTTTATCATCAAATTTGAATTTTACCACTTCGGCATCAAGCCATGACAAACCAAAAAGATTTCCCTCTTCGCTTTTTCGAGCGAGTAATTGCATCCCGAGACAAAGCCCTAAAATCGGTTTTTTATGATTTATAACTTCGTCGTTAAGAAGCGAGATTAAGCCCAGCTGTTGAAGATTCTCCATACCGGTGTTAAACGCACCGACGCCAGGAAGAATCAATTTGTCAGATTTTTTAATATCTTTAATGTCGGAAGAAATATTGGCCTCTACACCAATTTTTTTAAGCATGTTAAGTATCGACCCGATATTCCCTGTTTTGTAATCGATAATAGTAATCATGTTTTAAGCAAGGTCTTCATTTGAAGAATCATCTTTTCTTTAAGAAGCACTAAAGTTAAAAGATAGATAATAGCCGCAACGGGTACAGTCACCAAAATCGGCATGTTCAAACGGTTCGAAAGAATGACGACGATCGTCATTACGATTGTCGCAATAATAATTTTCGGAAAATATTTTAAAACCGAAAAATTATTGATTTTTTTCATCTTCCACCAAATTAAACCATTACTAATAGCCTGCATAATAACCGTGGCTAATGCTGCGCCGGCGATTCCCCAAATCGGAATCAAAAGCAAATCGAAAACAGCGTTGCCAATCGCTCCAATTGTCCAAAAAATAATTAAATCTTTTTGTCTATCATACGCAAAAACAGAATTAACCAATAAATTCATTGGGAAATTAGTAATCAATGTTATGGCTAAAAACTGAAGCGTTAATATGGTTGGTAAATTAAAATATGCGTTTCCGAAAAGAAGATGAATTATCTGACCAGAAGTTAAAATAATTCCAACTGTAAAAGGTATGGCCAAAAGAAAGACAAAAGCTAATCCTCTTTCCAGAGTGTACCTAAATCTTTCATTGTCTTTATTCGCAAGTTTTGCCAAAACCGGGAAAAATCCGCCAGCAATCAATGAAGGAAGCATATATAACAAAAGTATTGGTTTCTGAGCAGCCGAATAATACCCGACATCTGCCGCTGTTTTAAGCCAGCCAATAATAATCGTATCGGTGTTTATCATAACCGCGCCCATAAGACCAGCTACACCAAAAGGCCAAGCAGCCTTAAAAATCGGCTTAAGTAAATTTTTATCAAAATGTTGCCAAAATTTCTTAAAATAGGGCCAGATAGAAATAACCGTCAATAGCAACCCCGCTGCACTGCCTATTGCGTAAGTAATAGCTAAATGTTCTGGAGAAGGAGAAAAAATAAGTATTAAAATCCCAGCAATTAAAATCACACCCTGTGTGAGAATATTAGAAAAAGCCTCCATTTCCATTTTTTCTACCGCCCTAAAAAGCGAAACGCCAAAGCCCCTTAGAGAATCAAATGATAAAAGAAGGGCTATAAAAAGCAAAAGATTGGTTGAAAGCGGTATTTTTGTAAAGTGCGGAGCGCCAAGCATAACAACAATGAAACTAAAAACTATCAGAAATAACTTTATCACAAGAGTCGTAACAAAATATTTTTCTCTGGTTTCGGGATTTTTCGCTCCTTCACGAATTAAAACCGCGCTTAATCCAACGTCAGAAAAAATTGTAAAAAGAGCAGCTAAGCTCATCGCATAAGAAAACACTCCCCAACCCTCGGCACCCAAAACCCTGGCGGCATAAATAACAACGCCCGTTCTTAAAATCCGGCCTGTTATTTCTCCGAAAGTTAGCCAAAAAGTGTTCTTAGCAATGGTCTGACCAACCGTCCTATTTCTGAAAAGAAGATGTTTTACTTTGGCTAAGATTGACATTGATATTTTAGAAGCATAGAATATATCACATGAAAAATCAAAAATTATTAATCATAAGTATTTTAGCCGCCGCAGTATTAATCTCCGGTTCTATTTTTTATTACACAATCAATCTGAAAAAAATTAATAATCCGAACAACCAGAATCAAACAGCCAGCGTTCTTGACGCAAGAAATGTAGACGTAACCGGTGAAAATTTCTTGGGGAGTAAAGATGCGCCCGTAACTATCGTCGAATACTCAAGTTATTTTTGCAGTCATTGTATAAGTTTCTACGAGACAACCTTTCCTCAACTGAAAAAAGATTACATTGATACCGGAAAAGTAAAATTTATCTTACGTTCTTTGCCGGCTGAATTGGCTCAAGCGACTTTTTGTGCTGGCGAACAAAACAAATACTGGGAATTTTCCGATTATCTTTTCGAGCATACCCAGGAACTAACCGATAACGTTAAAACCGTAGATGATGTTTTGCCCTCAACGAAAAAAATCGCCAAGGAGTTAGGGCTAGACGAAAATAAATTCTCTGATTGCTATACCGCGGGAAAATATTTAGACAAAGTCCAACAATGGTCTGATGATGCTCAAATAGCAAAAGTGGAAGGAACACCAACTTTCTTTATAAACACCGAAACAATTGTTGGCGAACAACCGTATGACGCTTTCAAAACCTCTATTGATAAATTTTTGAATAACTGATATACTAATAGAAAGTAGCAAAGCAAAGTGGAAAAATGTCTATTATGCCATTTTGTCTCAAGCTAATTTAAAAGGGACGAATCATTAATTAAAATACGACAAAATGGCTTTCGATAATAACCAAGGCGGTTTTGAGAGAAAAATGTACCAGGGCAGCTGGAAATGTGCAAAGTGTGGAGGCGATATTACAGAGCTTCCATTCGAGCCAGATCCAACTAAATTGGACAAACTCTTGTGCCGCGATTGTCATCGAGAAAGAGTAAGATCTTTTAGACAAGATCGAGGATCTTTCCGAAGATAAAACTAAAAGCCCCCGACAAAATCGGGGGTTTTTAGTTTTGACAATTCAAATCTTTAGTACGGAGTTGTTGGCGGGGTAAAATTGGAAGTCCAACGAGCGATGCCTTTACTGATTCTAAGCTCATCGATATATCCGTCTATCCCGCTGCCATGCCAAGGAGAATAACCAACATATAAGGTAGTTTTCCACGGAAGATCTGCAGGCCACAAAGCATCTCCCCAAGCGCTGCTAGTAATTGTTTGCTGCACTCCATTGATAAAGAATAAAGGGTTTGTGGATCCTCCACTTTTTTCAATAGCCACATGATACCAAACTCCAGTTTGAGTAAATACAGCATTAGTGGTTACTGGCCCGTGATTCGGAGTACTCATAGCAGCCGCTAATTTATTATCTGATGTCCTGACAACATTCAAGGTAACTGGAGCAGGAAGATTCGCATCAAATATGACAACTAATGCTTTCTCCGTACCCAACGAATTAAATTTCACCCAGAAGTCAATTGTAAAATCACCTGTACTAAAATGCCAATCTTCGCTAGTAGCCGAAGAAAGATAATTTCCATCGGATACAAAATTGCATCCGCCAGTCGGGAATTTGTAATTGCTGGTATCTACTTGGACGCCACCTTGAGCCGTCATCGTATGATTATAAAACGAAGAATCAGGGAAACTAGTAGACTCATTAACCCCGTCCATATGCAGTAGAAGTTTGGCGTATTGATCTGCTGTCGTTAACGTTCCATCACTCCCATAACCCCAACCTCCTGCATTGTAGGATTTGGCTCTAAGATGATAAGTAGCGCCAGAAGTTAAACCAGTGATAGCTTTGTTAAATGCTCCTACTCCAGCTGCGTAAGTAGAAGTAGCTTCTGAACCGTAACTGTCTGTTAACCCGTAATCAAAACCAGTAATAGTGGAAGAAGCATCTCCTTCAGAAGTGATAGAACCATTGAAGGTAGCGGTAGAAGTAGCTACGCTGGTGGCAGCGTTAGTGGTCACAGTTGGAGGAGCTAAGGCGGTAGTTAATATTGCATCCGCTCCATAACCCCAACCAGCAGAATTTTTAGCCTTAGATCTGAAATGGTAGGTGGTATTGCTGGCTAAACTCGTAATATCTTTTGAGAACGCAGCTGCTCCTCCGGCATAGGTGGAAGTGGCTTCAGTGCCGTACGCATTTGTCAGACCGTAATCAAAACCAGTTATCGTAGAAGAAGCTCCTCCTTCATCAGTAATAGTTCCATTTAAGGTAGCAGTGGTCGCTGCTAAAGCTGTAGCTGCATCTGTGGTTAAAGTAGGGATAGAAATAACCACACTATTGTCTCCTTGCGGGACTGAATAATTTAAGACCGTGGCAGTAGTTAAGGTTTGATCACCTCCATACCCCCAGCCAGCTGAATTCTTAGCTTTGGCTCTGAAATGATAGGTGGTATTGCCTGATAAGCCAGAAAGATACGAAGAAAACATTCCATTGCCGGTAGAAGTGGTCTCTGAACCGTAGCTGGAGGTCAGACCGTAATCAAAACCAACCAGACCAGCAGAAGAATCTGTTTCTCCCCTTAAAATAGCTGAAGTGTCATATACGTTGATAGCTGAATTAGTAGAAACAACTGGAACTAAACCAATTAATTCGTTTGAAGTTGTTGAAGTTGAAAAAGATAAACCAGAAGTATTGGTAGTCGTGTTATTCGTGTTGTCGGTGTTATTCCTCAAAGAGTTAATGTAATTTCTGGTAATGGGACCAAAATATCCAATAGCTGGAGAAATGCCAGCTGACTGCTGGTATTCAATGAGGGCTGCTTTAGTTAAACTGCCAAAATTCTGGGTTGTTCCATGACGAGCCAGAGCCAGAGCTGCCAGGCCAACATTCTGTGACACCAAAAAGTTCTGAAGAGCAGAAACCTGACTCCCGACTGAACCAAAAGTTAGGTTGACGCTAAAATTGAAGACATTAGAAGTATTTAGCGCGCTTAATTGAGCCTGTAAGGAGTGAAGTTGGACTAAAAGAGCATCAAGTTGACCTTGTAAGTCACTAACCGAAACACCAAAAACAGTTGGAGCTAACATACTGAGCACTCCAATAACAGCAATACCTTTTGCTAGTTTAGACATTTAATTAATTATCCAATACGCAAAAAAAGAAAGCAAGAGGTCTCTAAGGATTTTGATATATCAAATAAAATTCGATACAATATACTCATATGACAAAATTTTTTACGCCAATTTTAATAGTAGGCATCTGGCTTGTTGTTTCACCCTGGCTCTTAGGATTTTTTCAATATAATATTGCCACGTGGAATGCGGTAATAATAGGCATAATTTTAATTGTTTTTTCCTTCTCTCGAAAAATAACCAAAACAGGAAACAAATAAAATGGTAAAAATCAAAATTTATTCAACTCCAGCTTGTCCTTATTGCCAAATGGCAAAAGATTTTTTTACTGAACAAGGATTGGATTATGAAGAATTTGACGTTACGGTTGACGAGAAAGCCCGAGAAGAAATGATCCAAAAAACCGGGAAAATAAACGTGCCGGTAATCGACATAAACGACCATATCATTGTTGGTTTTAACCGCGAAGAGATTGAAGGATTTTTAAAACAATAAGAACTTTTTACTGGAAAGAAGATCTATACTGTTCAAAATCAGGATTCAGCTGAACCGCTTTATTGAAATTTATCCTTGCGTTTTCTATGTCTCCTGCATAAAGCTGCGCAACCGCCAGATTAAATATATTATTCACGTCTTCTCCGCGATTTTTCAAATACTCTTGGGTCATCTCAATAATCTTAGGCCAATCCTGTAACTGTTCCGCTGTTTGTATGTATCGGTAATAATCTCTATCGCTTTGCCAGAACTTCTGACCAAGATCTTTTGCTTTCGTATATTCGTCCATCGCCAAAGTATAATTGCCCTGGATGAAATAAGCATGGCCTAAAGATAAATAACGATATGGATCGTTAATATCTACACCAGAAACGAATTTCTTCATTAACTCGTTGAATTCTTCTATCTTATTCTCTAAGACAAGAACTTGCCCAAGTTCATCTATATACTCAATTCTGTTAGCTGAATAATTCAAGGATTTTTTAAGTGCTACTTCGGCTTTCGGCAATGCATCTTGTTGGTTTAATTTTTGGAAACCAAGCCGGTAAGAAGCGCCGAGAACATAATAGACCTGTGGATCGACTGGCCGATACTTCATCCAATTTTCCAGCTCCGGAGCAATTTTCTGATAAGAAGCTGTTATTGCCGCGCGGTTCGCGTCAGTAATTTCTGGATTGTCTAAAACATTCTTTAGGAATTCCCAGCCAATTGCTCTTCTCGCATCGACGTAAACATACGGCGATCTAATCGAAAATAATTTATCGAAATCTACATTTAATTTCTCGTATTCTCCGTAGCCAATATCTTCGTAGGCTTTAATGATTAATTTGTTGCCGGTAAAAGGGATAAAAACGGTATATCTGATAAGAACTAAAATTAGAATTGTTAAAATTACTATCCCGGTGAAAAATACGGAATTATTTTTAGGACGCGTCAAGCCAGAAGAAACATTTATTGCGGGTGACGATTCAGAAAAGAAATAAACGAGCGCAAGAAGAGTAAATAGACCCAAGAACATCGGCAGAGCATCAAACAAAATCAAGCTTTGAATAATATAAGCAACATAGATAGCCAGAAAGAAAGAACCGAGAACTTTTTCTTTTCTGTAAATCTTAAAGATTGAACGGAGAACCATTGCCACAAGAAAAAGATAAGCGGCAAATAGAATTATTCCCCCTTCGGCTAAATACTGAAACGCCTGATTATGCGGTCTGTCGAACCATGGCTCATACAAACCTACGCGATAATTGTAGTACTTGTTAGTCACCACATCGAAGTTTTCCGGGCCCCAGCCCAAAATCGGCTTGTCCTTAAATCCTTTAATAGCCGTGTTCCATTCAGATAAACGATCTTGGACAGAAGTAGTATGAGCAACGTTGGCAACCCGGTTAATAATTGGATGACTTTTCACAAATTGGGAATTTTGAAAAATAAAAATTAGTCCTAAGAAAATTAACGCAACAAAAAGAATCACATCGAGAATAATGATTGTTTTCTTTTCTGCCTGCCGGTCAGGCAAAGATTTTTTCCAAAAAGAAAAATTAGCCAAAATCACGAGAAGAATAAAACCTAGAAATATACCAAGATAAGCGCCGCGGGTTTGAGCTTGAACCAATGCAATAGAAAAAACTAATATCAAACCGGCAACTAAAAGAACAAAAGCAACGGGTATTTTTTTGGCAAAAAGCTTTAAAGAATTCGTTAAAAATAAAAAGCAGAAACCTATCGCAAAAATTAGAAAGCCGCTTAAATAAGATGAATTACCGAATAACCCAAAAAGCTGCGACTGACTTGTACGGTGCGCAAACGCATAGATGCAATTTATTAGCGCTGTCGAGCTAAAAAGCGATAAAGCTATCTGCCAATCCTTTTTTGTTTTAAAAACGGAAATTGCCATCAAGAAATATAAAATCCAGTGGATATATTGGATTATTCCGTCAGAACGTTCGTTGTTCGAGAAAAAAGAACGGCGGACATCAACACCGGTGAAGGCGGTAATTATCATAACTACCACCATCGCCAGAAGAGCGATTACCAAAAGATTTTTAAAGTTCGGCCGGCTTTCTGGTTTTTTGAAAAGAAGAACTGTCCACGGGATCAAGGCGAGTTCTATCAGCAAACGGAAAAAATACGCCTTGCCGGCAACATAAGGCATATACAATGAATTAGCAAAAATTAAAGGAGTGGCGAAAATTACTAAAAATAAAATCGTCTTTAATATTCTTTCGGAAATTTTTATCAATGGCATACCTAATAATTTTAAACGCTGAAAGTTTTAAAGTCAAAACTTCTGAAACCAAAAAAGCCCGAAAGGGCTTTTTTGGTTTTTCATAACAATCGTAACTGATATTACGGCAAGCTAACGTATGGTGTTACGAAGTCTGTAATGCCCCAATTTTGTACTTGAGCATCAGTGTCTCCAACTCTCCACCAAAAATCAGCCAATCTCATGCGAAGGAATTCAGGTGTTCTGACATTGGTCGTAGGACCTTCATATGCAGTATTTCCTGAAATTGTCATTGTGACCTCTTCTCCGTCAGCATAAGTTGCCTTATTCGGGCTCAACGTAACAGCAAAAGCACTTGTACCAGATGCAGCTTCTAATTCGCCTCCTGTTGAAGCTTTAAGAATTGCAACGGTTGTGCTGGCTCCGGCTGAAGCTACTATCCCATCTGGAGCAACTAAAGTTCCTCCTTGGGCTTTCAACTTCAAAACCATTGTTGTTATAAGGTTGCTTGAAGCTGTTGTGCCACCGCCAACCTTTGAGGCAGAAGCGCTAACCAAGGTGATGCTTGGAGCTCTGCGGAATGTGTATTGGGTATTTCCCCAAACTGTAGCACCAGACATTGTTGCAGCGGCTATTACGCCATCTGCTCTCTGATACCAAATTCCATTTGCAGTAACATCAGCTCTCCAGACACCGACTGTGGCGTTTTCACCGCCTGTTGCGCCGTATGTAGCTGGATAGTCGATCTTTACTGTAAGTGTTTTGGTTGTGTCTTTCGGAACGGAAATTGCCAAGTTAGTAAAGGCTGTTGAACCGGTTGCGTTTGCAGCGGCAAGACCGGAAGCAACTCCTGAACCTACCAAAGTGCTACCATCATAGATTTTAACTGCTGATGGAGCTGTTGCTGATGAATATGACTGAACCAAGTTAATGGTTCTGATCACTGCATTGTCAACAGTTGCTTTGGCGTTGAAAGACATTACTGTAACCTCTGTGGCTCCAGTAGTACCATCAACAACATGGTTGTTTGTTAACACGGTATTTGGGTCAGCGGTAACTGTCAAAACAGAGGCACCTCCTGTTACAAAGGTGTGTGTTCTGGTTGTTGCTAAAGCGGCATAGGTATTTAATCCTATTCCGTCAACGCCTCTGATACCATTGGCACCATAAACGTTAACAACAATTGTTCTACCCTGATCAACTGCGCCCGCAGTATCAATAGCTACTGTCAAAGTTTTTGCAGTATCCTTTGAAACCACGAAGTTAAGACCTGTTAATCGAGTCCAATAAGCAAGAGCGGCATCCTGATAGATATTAGCAGAGCTAATTACCTGGGATGACAACACTGTTGAGCCATCCAAAATAGAAATCTTCGTTATAAACGAAGCTGGATTTTGAATAGCTGCTGTTGCAGTGTTTGTAACTGCTAACTGAAGATCCAATCTGTCGATTTTGATATCAGAACCAGTGGCTCTGACTTCAATTCCGTAAACTGGAACGTTAACTCCTGATGCAGCATTAACCTGATTCGCTGGTGAGGCAGCCAAAGCTACCGTATATGAACCTTCTGCTGCTGTTGTTCCTGTTCCGGTTCCTGTTCCGGTTCCAGTTCCTGTGCCTGTTGAGGCCAATGAATTAACATAGGCCATTGTGATTGGGCCAAAATATCCAACTGCTGGTGAAATATTCGCAGCGGCTTGATATTCGGCTAAAGCGGCTTTGGTTATTGAACCAAAGTATCCTGTTGCACCAACGGCGGCTAATGCTTGAGCTTTTGTTCCTTTATTTGCGGAAATCAAAAGATTTTGCAAAGCAGTAACTTGAGTTCCCTGTGAACCAATAGTGAGGCTACTGGTAAAAGTGGTAGCTGAAGATACTTGCCCACCCTGTGCAGATAACTGAGTTTGTAAAGCTTGAATCTGAGCCAAAAGGGCTGTGATTTGAGCTTGCAATTCAGCAGTTGTTGCACCAAATGCAATAGGAGCGATCATTGTTAATGCTGAAACTACAGCAAAAACTTTTATTCCTAATTTCATTTTTATTATTGTGATCGGATTTCTTTAAGTCCTGATAAATCGGGATTTAACAAAATCCTTATTTTAATTTTATCGATCTAATTCTTTATCCTTGATCGACCATTAATAATTAACAAGGATCCTTTCGGACCATGATTTCATTTGGGTTAAGATCCGCCAAAATTTTCGAAAAACTTAGGCGGATTCTTGTTTTGTTCCTCCGCCGTTGGCGGAGACAAAACAAATAAAAAACTCGCTTTTTGAGCGAGGCATAAACTAACTTACAACTCCTGCCTACCGGCAGGCAGGTAAAACCAATAACCAAAAAATTATTGGAAATCGATTATTTTTTAGTTCAGCCTCACTCTGAACCATTATTTTTTATTTTAAAAGATTTTGCGCTGATTTGCAAGAGATGACGGGGACTGTCTTTCTGCCTATATACATATAAAACGATGGGTTTTTAGGTTTGTTTCACTTTTTAGTCGACGATATTGGCATCAAACTTTGTCCCAAACTCTGCTTCGTAAGCTCCTTTGTAATACTTGTTCGTTTCCTGAAGGTCTGGCCTCAAACCAAAAGCCTTTTTGAGCATTAACTTGGCGGTATTTTGATCTTTTTGAGTCAAAGCAACTTCAAGATTAACATAAATGAATTCCATCCTGGTCGGCGATTCTTTCAATCCTTTATCGAAATATCCGGCTGCTTTTTGATAATATGAAGTTTCACCGCTAGCACGTCCAACGGCAAAATCAACCCAACCTATATATAATAATGGCCTTGTTCCGATTAATTCGTTTGCTTTTTCTTTTTTATCAGATTCTTGATCTAAATAGCTTACCAAAGAAATAAAAGAATTTTTTGTCGGCGAAGTATTTTGCTGCAAAATATAATTTAAGAAGCTTTCATTCGACTGACAAAAAGCAATCATAGTTTCATTGCCGCCGACCAACGCTTTATGATTTAGCGCCGGATCGAAATAAGAATTGATTTTAGTAAAAGTTTCGCTGAAATCGCTTTTTTGGGTTCGAATCGCATCCACGAATTCAGCTTGAGATTTTTGGATAGCGTTAATCAAAATCCTGGAACGCTGATAAGGCAAAAATCCTAGCCAATAAATACCAAAGAATATCGAGATTATTAAAATAGAGACAACTCCCTTCCCCCACCAAGGAACAACGGTTGAATTTTTTCTTTCTTCTTCCGGCTTATCAAAATAATTTACAAAAAACGCCAAGGATAAAAATAAAACTATGTAAGTTGAAATTACGTCGAATAGAACAAACCCCTGAATTAAATAAGTTGTTATCAAAATAAATACCGAAGACAAAATAATTAAATTCTCATTGCCGTACTGTAAGACTACTCCTTCCGATATGACTTTAAACCTCTTAAATATTCGTTGGTAGAAAAAGTAAAAGATCGACAAAAAAGCAATCAAGAGAGGAATCCCGCCGACTAAGGCATAATCCAGGTAAACATTGTGCGCCCGGTCAAACCAACTTTCAATGCCAAAAAGCTTAGGATTATAGTATTTATCGAATGCCTGCGGGAAATTTTCAGCTCCCCAGCCAAAAGGCCTTTCCATAATAGAAGCCGTAGCTGATCCCCAGGCCCAGAAACGGTCTTTTAATGAATTAAGTAAATAAGATGGGCTAAAAACTTTTATGAACCGGCTAGCAACAGAAGATGGATGGCTTACGGCAATCAAAGAAAGAATAAGCATAAAAACCGCTAATAGCCCGAGGACAGCTAAAACGAATAGCAAACTTTTCTTACTACGGTTTTTGAAAAGGTAGAAAATAGCAGCAGCTAAGCACCATATGATAGTAGCTATAACCAAGCCGAATAATACTCCGCGGGTTTGAGTTTGAAGTAAAATCAAAAATTCAAAAATCGCCACAATCCCTAAAATTATTTTTAACCATTTTCTCTTCTCTCCAAGAATTAGATAACCGATAAAGAATAAAGTGAATAAAATATAAACTGCCAGATAAGAAGAATTACCAAGTGTCCCGGAAACTTGGCTGCTCGCCGACAAAAAAGTTCCGGTCTGACAGGCCTGAATAGCCGTTTGATTGCTGCCGGCCCTATCAAGACATTTTGCTACTCCAAGCTGGCCTAATGCATAGGAACAGACTACCAGCGAGACAAGAATCGAGGCGATAAAAAGATTCTTCCAATCCTTTTTCGTTTTAAATAAAGACACCAACAAGAAAAAGAAAATAAGATAATGAAGCATCTGAAAACCGCCCTCTCCTCTTTCGTAATTCGAGAATAAGCTAAATTTAGCGTTTATCCCCCAAAAACTTGAAGCGAAAAACAATAAGGTAAAAACGCAAACGCTGATAAAGATGGGGTTCTTGAATAACTTTTTAAATTCAAACGTTTCGTTTTTGGGGTTAGACAGGAACGCCAACAGATAAAACAACAATGCAAGCTCAACTATTATCTTGAAAAAAATTATCTTTCCAGAAACGAAAGGGAAGAATAAATTACGTGATATCAAAACTGGCGTCAAAAGCGTTAAGTATAAAAATCCTTGAGAAATTTTTAGAAAAATTTTAGATATTTTTAGATTGTCCATTTTGACAAAGCCAAAATTAAAACCATTAAAACAACGACAATCATAACATTCTTCACGATATTTTGATAATTAAATGCGCCGCTAAAATGGCAAACGATCAACTCCTCGACAATCAGGATGAAAACCAAAGTCAGAGCCGTCTGATTGATAAAGCCAATAGGCAATAATCCTATCGCCCAAACTATTTGCACCAATAAAAACGTTAAGGCGACGGTATAGAGTTTTTTCTTGGGGTAATTTTTAAGCAATCCAAAGAATATGATGAAGATTGCCGCGATCAAAGCCAGATATTTCAGCCAAAACAATTCTGCCTTGTTTACCGAAAAAAACATGAAAAAAATCAAAAGGAACAAAAAACTTCTCAACAAAAAAATTGATTGAGGACCGCTTAAATTTAAATTCTTTGAACCGATTAATAGAAAAAAGATGATAGTTAATCCTAAAATGGCGATCAGGGCTATCACTGAAAAATCTAAAGAGAGTATTGTTATTAAAGAACCCGTCAAAAAAATCAAAAAATATCCCAGCCAATCCGATGAATTGAGCAAAGGCCAAAAATAAAAAAGTACCGCAAAAAAAATAAAAGCGGAAATGGCCCAAAAACTTGATTGATGGAAATTCGCCAAAATCAAAAGCAGAAAAATTAAAAGCGTCTTAGCTATTAACGGATATGGCGGAATTTTTGAAGCTAATTTTAACCTTTTTAGCATTTTTTAATTCACCCTTAATGAGACGATCAGCCAATTCATCGAGAATCGTTTTTTGGATTAAGCGCTTAATCGGCCTGGCGCCGTAATCAGGACTGAAACCATTTTCAATAATATAATTTTTCACTGAATTATCAACCGAAACGACAATATTTTTTTCTTTCAGCTTTTCCTTTAATAGTTCAAGCTGGAGATCAACGATTTTCTCGATTTCCGGCTTTCGCAAAGGATTAAAAATAATTATTTCGTCCAAACGGTTGAGAAACTCCGGCCTGAAAGTTTTCTTCAGGGTTTCCGACACCTGATCTTCAAAAGTTTTGGTCTGATCTTCATATTTCTTCTCGCTATCAACCTCGAAACCGATCTTAGAAATTTCTCTGAAATATTCGCTGCCAACATTGGAAGTCAAAATAATAATGGAATTTCTAAAATTGACTACTTTGCCTTTGCCGTCAGTCAGCCGGCCATTATCCAAAACCTGAAGCAGGATATTAAAAACTTCCGGGTTAGCTTTCTCGATTTCATCAAAAAGAATTAAGCTGTAAGGCCGATGTCTGACTGCTTCTGTCAACTGTCCCCCTTCTTCATATCCTACGTACCCGGGCGGAGAACCAATAAGTCGGGCTGTTGAATGACGTTCCATATATTCACTCATATCAACTCGGATTATCGACTTTTCATCATTAAACATAAACTCTGCCAATGCCCTGGCTAACTCGGTTTTACCCACCCCAGTAGGCCCCAGAAACATAAATGAGCCAAGGGGCCTGTCTTTATCGGATAAACCCGCCCTGGCCCTCCGCAGAGTGTCAGCTAAGGCCTTTATACCCTCTTCCTGGCCAACCACCCTATGCCTTAAGGTTTCTTCAATCTTCCTGAATTTTTCTTTTTCCGATTCAAGCATTCTGGAAACCGGAATGCCAGTCCAACGAGAAACTACGGCGGCGATATCTTCCTCATCAATTATTTCTTTAACAAACCTGCTTTCTTTTTTCTGGGAAAAATATTTCTTTTCTAAAAGGTTATAATCCTTCTCCATTTGCGGCAATTCTCCGTAAGTAATTTTCGCAACTTTATCTAAGTCAGCTTCTCTTTCGGCTACTTGAGCTTCTTTTTTAAGATTTTCTATTTTTTGTCTAAGCTGATTCAAATTTTCCAATCCGCCTTTTTCAGCGCGCCATTCAGCAAGAAGGCCTGATTCTTCTTTTTTTATTTTAGTTAAATCTTTTTCAATTGCTTTCAGCCGTTTTTTATTCTTTTCCTTTTTTTCGCTTGTTAAAGCTGATTTTTCAATCTCCAAGCTTCTGATTTCTTTTTGAAGTTTTTCAATCCCAGCAGGCGTGCTTTCCGCTTCAATTTTTCTGGCAGCCATCGCTTCATCAATTAAATCAATCGCTTTGTCCGGCAAAAACCTATCGGTAATGTAGCGCACCGAAAGATTAACCGCCGCAACCATCGCTTCATCGGAAATTTTAACGCCATGATGGAGTTCATATTTTTCTTTCAGACCGCGCAAAATATTAATGCTGTCTTCGATAGCCGGCTCTTCAACGACAACCGGCTGGAATCTTCTTTCAAGGGCCGCGTCTTTTTCGATATAACGCTGATATTCTCTGGTAGTAGTGGCGCCAATCGCTCTTAATTCTCCTCTGGCCAATGGTGGCTTTAAAAGATTGGAAGCGTCAATCGCCCCTTCGGCCGCACCGGCGCCAACGATCATATGAATTTCATCAATAAAAAGAATAATCCGGCCGGCTGAATTCTGAATTTCTTTAATAAACGCTTTCAGACGATCCTCGAATTCACCCCTGAATTTTGTGCCGGCGATTAAAGCTCCTAAATCAAGCATCACTATTTCTTTTCCTTTCAAAATTTCAGGCACTTGTCCGGACACTATTCTTTGAGCCAACCCTTCAACAACGGCGGTCTTGCCAACGCCCGGTTCACCAATTAATACCGGATTGTTTTTTGTCCGGCGGGAAAGAACCTGAATAATTCTGCGAAGCTCGTCCTCACGGCCAATAACAGGATCCAACTTCCCTTGCTTGGCTTGTTCGGTCAAATTAATGGCGTATTTTTCTAAAATTTGAATTTTTGTTTCCGGCGTTTCATCGGTCACTCTCATCGAGCCTCTTAATAAAGATAATGTTCTCAATGCCGTCTCTCTGTTTAAACCGAATTCTTCCAATAATTTCTGGGCTGTTGACGGCGTATTCAAAATTGCCAACACCAAATGTTCACAAGAAATGAATTCATCTTTCAATTGAGATGCAATTTTTGAAGCATCATCTAAAACCTTCATCACTTCCTGAGAAAGGTATAGTTGAGAAACATTGGCCGTGGCAAAAACTTTCGGCTGTTTTTCTAAAATCTCTTTAGTCGCAGAATCAAGTTTCGAAACATCAATTCCCGATTTAACTAAAAGCGGCGTAACGATTGATTGGCCGTCAGAAATAAGAGCGGCTAAAAGATGGGTGGCTGAAAGCTCCCCATGATTATATGAGCTCGCAATTTCTTGAGCTTTGGCTAATGCTTCCTGCGCTTTAATTGTGAAACGATTAAATTGAGGCAAGTTATTTGTTGTTATTTGTTAATACTGATTCGATTGATTGCTTGACTTGATCTATTGGCACGGCAAACCCGATATTTTGCGCGCCTGAAACCATTGCCACATCAATGCCGATTACTTCGCCTTTCAAATTAAGCAATGGCCCGCCGGAATTACCAGCGTTAATCGCCGCGTCTGTTTGGATTAAATTCTCTAATTTTTCGTTCGACTGGCCGCCGCTGGAAGCCGTTATGCTTCTCGCTAAGCCGGAGACAACACCCACCGAAACAGTATTTCTGAATTCGCCTAAAGCATTACCGATAGCGATTGTTGTTTGGCCTAATCTTAAGCCAGTTGATGTCCCTAATGGTATCGTTTTTAAACCAGTGGCGCTAATTTTAACAATTGCCAAATCCAAATTTGGATTTCTGAATAAAACCTTAGCGTCATATTTTTTACCGTCATTGGTTAAAACCGTATAAGAAGCGTTTTTGTCAGCAACAACGTGCTTATTAGTGACAATTACTCCGTCACTAGATACGATAAAACCGCTGCCGCCGCCGACTTCCTGAAGCTGGGTACCTTTTTGGCATTCAGTGTAAAATTGTTGGTCGCCGCCAAGCAGTTGCCGAAATTCAGGCGGCAAATCAGAAAAAGGGTTATAAGGACATTGCTCAATCACCGGCACATACTTAGAGATAATTATGGAAACCACGGCCGGCGAAGCGTTTTCAACCGCTTTTATGACTGCTTGCTCATAATCATTTGTCGGAGAGTAAATTTCCTGTGATGTTTGAGGAGTAGTTGTCGGCGAAGCGGTTTTCTCAAAATTAAAAACCGGCTTCAAGTACTTATTATATATATCGCCAAAAACATTGGCTTTAACGGAACCTGCAGCACCAAATAAAATACCTACCAATAAAACGCTAAAGATAATTGTTATTAATTTTTTATTGTTCATAGTTCTTCATTCTTAATTCTGCATTCTTAATTATAGATTGTATCTATACGTGCCGGTCTGCGACTTTTGACGCGGCATAACTATCAGGTTTTGTTTTCACTTCAAAATTGTAAGCGCGAATCATACCGATAACTTCTTGCATCATTTCATTAGTTGGACCGTTGGTGCCAATATCAACGTGAATTTCAAAATTGAAATCAGGCGCTTTAAGATTCTTCAAATCCAACAAAACCTCTTTAGCTAAATCAATCGAAAGAATAACTTCTTTCAAAATCCTGTCTCTTAAAGTATAGAAGTTTTTAAATGATTGCCGTTTCCAAAAATACTTGCCGCCATTGCCAACTCGATGAACTACTACGGCTGTCACAAAATCGGCTGTCTTGTCCGCCAAAAGCAAAGAATCCGTACCGACAACAATACGGTAACTCCTTTTATTATCGGCTTCCATAAAAGAAATAATTTCTTTGGCCACTTCAGTCGGAGCAAATTGTTTGCCTTGCGCGCCTATAAAATATGACATTTTGACATGTTATATATTATCGGGAACTTTTTAGTCCCCGATACTATAAAATGTTTCATTATCTCCTCTATTTTAAGCGTTTTTAGAAAACAGTCAAATCTACAATTTTTATTGAATTTTATATATATTTTAATTAGAATAGATGAATGGCTCGGAAAAATAACGGAAAAAATAATAGAAACAATGGAAGAAAAAATGGGAACGGTAGAAAGGAAATTGCCGTGAACCACAATTCTTTGGGTCTTCATCCAGAAACAAAACAAACTCTTTGGGGAATCGCCTGCGTCGCCTTGATGCTTCTTTTTATTTTTGCAGGATTTAAAAGTGCCGGACCAGCCGGTAATTTTATTTACAGTATTTTTGAAAAGTTCTTCGGTAAAGGATATTTTCTTTTGCCTTTAATCTTACTATTGCTGGCGATTGTTTTTTTCGCTTCTCATTCCGTAACCACCATAAAAATACCTTTTATCGGTGCCGGAATTTTCATATTAGCCGGTCTTGGCTTAATAGATATAACTTTAAAAAATGGCGGCTGGCTTGGAAAAATTTTGGGCTGGCTGGAACATCCATTCGGAAAACCTTTCGCGATAATAATTATTGTGGCGATCTTTTTATCATCTCTCATCGCTGTTTTTAATGTCCCGATAAAATTCCGCAGGAAAGAAAAGTTAGAAGAGGACTTCTCCGAATTAAATGTGAAAGAATTAAAAATCCCGCAAGGCCTTGAAGAAGAGCAATCGGCGCCGATTAAACCCGAACAAGATAAAAAGAACGTCAAACCTTTAATTCCCCTCAAATCAAAATCAATGAAGATAAAAGGATATACCGCTCCTCCATTTTCACTCTTGCGTTCTTCGGTTGAAAAACCGACATCCGGCGACTTGCGAGCCAACGCCAATATCATAAAAAGAACTTTGGAAAGTTTCGGCATTCCGGTAGAAATGGGTGAAATAAATATCGGCCCCAAAGTAACCCGCTACACTTTAAAACCGGCTGAAGGAATAAAGCTTTCAAGAATTACTGCTTTAAATCAGGATTTAGCATTATCTCTAGCCGCTCATCCAATAAGGATTGAAGCTCCGATTCCGGGAAAATCTTTAGTCGGCATTGAAGTGCCCAATAAAGCGGCGGCGATTGTTCGGCTTGGTTCGCTTATGGCTTATCCGGAATTTTCAAAATCCGGCCTGTTGTCCTTCCCCCTTGGCCGGGATGTATCCGGTGAAATAATTTTTTCTGATATTGAAAAGATGCCTCATCTTTTAGTCGCTGGTTCAACCGGTTCCGGAAAAAGTATTTGCATTCATTCTCTTTTGATTTCTTTAATTTACAAAAATTCTCCCGAAACATTAAAACTGCTTTTAATCGACCCGAAAAGAGTGGAACTTTCGATCTACGAAAATATTCCTCATCTTTTAACGCCGCCGATAACCGATCTCAAAAAATCAGTCGGCGTTTTTCGCTGGGCTCTTTCTGAAATGGATAGAAGATATGATTTGCTTCAGGCCTCCGGTTCCAGAGACGTTCAAAGTTTTAACAAAAAGAAACCCGAAGAAGCCCTTCCATTTTTAGTCATCGTAATCGATGAATTGGCTGACTTGATGACTACTTACGGACGCGAGGTTGAAAGTTCAATTGTTCGACTTGCTCAAATGGCACGTGCCACTGGTATCCACTTAGTCCTTTCAACTCAAAGGCCATCAGTTGAAGTTGTCACTGGTCTTATCAAAGCCAACATTACTGCCAGAGTCGCTCTTCAAGTGCCAAGCCAAGTTGATTCCAGAACAATATTAGACACTTCCGGTGCAGAAAAATTATTGGGCGGCGGCGATATGCTTTTCATATCCTCAGAATTTTCAAAACCAAAAAGAATTCAAGGCGCTTATGTCAGCGAAGAAGAAGCTCAAAAAGTCACTGACTTTATCAGAGAGAATAATGACATCGTAACGAATGGCAGCGAAAGCATTGATTTTGAGCCGGATCAGGTTGAAAATTTTTTAAGCGATTTTGACGCTAATGGTGGAGAAGACGACGAACTTTTGGATGAAGCGATTGAAATTATTTATGAAGCAAAAAAGGCATCGGCATCATTGCTACAACGTCATCTGAAAGTTGGTTATGCCAGGGCAGCCCGTCTTTTGGATATTTTGCAAGCCAAAGGATTAATCGGCCCCGGCAGCGGCGCAAAACCCCGAGATGTCTATTTCGAAAAAATAAACAATCTTAAAAAAGAAGATTTCCCAATCGAAGAAGAATAAAACAATATGGCTACCTTGAGCGAAACCTTAAAAGAATTAATGGAATCTAAGGGGATCACCTTAGAAAAATTATCGGAGTCAACCGATATCCCAAAGCGTTATTTGGAAGCGTTAATTGACGGCGACTTTAAAAATTTACCGTCCGCGCCTTATACCAGAGGGTATCTCTTGAAAATTGCAAAGGTCTTACGGCTTGATGGCGAAGAATTGTGGCAATCATTTAAAAACGAATCGCCATTGAAAGCTTCCGGCCAGAACGACAAGCTTTCCCCTAACCGTTATGCCCTGCCAGTCAAGCAAAGCAAGAAACTATTTTTGTTCGTAATCATTCTGATTATTGTTATAATTTATTTAAGCTTCCAATGGAATAATATTTTCGGTTCGCCGAAGCTTGAAATTATTAATCCCGCCGTATCGGAAATAATCGTAAAAGAACCAACGATTAAAGTGTCCGGCCGCATTGATCCAAAAGATAAATTAATAATTGACAACACGGAAGTCGTAGCGGACCAAACCGGCTGGTTCGAAAAAGATATCACTCTTCAGCAAGGTCCTAATAATATTATATTCACGGCGAAAAAATTCTTGGGCAAAGAAATAAAAATTACCAGATTAGTTGACTATCAACCGTAAAATGAATAAACAAAAAGAAGAAAAATCAAAAGACATCGATAAGCTTTTAGAATCTTTGCAAGAAAAGTACGGAGAAGGATCTGTTATGAAACTAGGCGATGTCAAAAAAATGGATGTACCGACAATTTCCACCGGTTCATTTTCTTTGGATTTAGCTTTAGGCGTGGGCGGTCTTCCAAAAGGAAGAATTGTTGAAATTTTCGGTCCTGAAGGAGGAGGTAAAAGCACCCTCGCGATGACTGTTGTCAGCCAGGCGCAAAAAGCCGGCGGGAAAGCCGCTTATATCGATGCCGAACATTCTTTGGATGTCGATTACGCAAAAAGAATCGGAGTGAAAACCGACGAACTTATACTTTCCCAACCGGACAGCGGAGAGGAAGCATTAAATATTTTAGAAAGCTTAGTTCGCTCTGGAGTAATCGATGTAGTTGTTGTCGACTCTGTCGCGGCTTTAACTCCACGAGCGGAAATTGAAGGAGAAATGGGAGCGCAATTCATCGGACTTCAAGCCAGAATGATGAGCCAGGCCTTGCGAAAACTAACTGCTATCACTGCCAAATCAAATACTTTGGTTATCTTTATTAACCAACTTCGTATGAAAATCGGAATTATGTTCGGCAACCCGGAAACCACTCCTGGCGGAAGAGCATTAAAATTTTATTCATCGGTTAGAATCGATATCCGCGCCTCGGCAAAAATAAAAAAAGGAGAACAAATTATCGGCCACCGCGTAAAAGCTAAGGTAGCAAAAAATAAAGTTTCATCACCATTCAGAACAGCGGAATTCGATATTATCTACGGCGACGGAATCTCTTACATCGGCGATTTAGTAAACACCGGAATTATTTCGGGCGTCATCACGAAAAACGGAAACACTTACAGTTTTAACGGAGAAAAATTAGGCGTTGGCTTAGAAGGAGCTAAAGAAGGATTAAGCGCCAATAAAAAACTTCAGCACGAAATGGAAAAGAAAATAATCGAGGTCAACGACAAAAAAGAATAAATTCTATTAAAATTTAAAAAGCCGTAAGATTAATTTCTAATCCTACGGCTTTTTTGTTTGCTTATCCACGCTCTTGGCAAGATGCAATTACTCGTTTGACTTCTGCTATAACAGATTGGCTTGGCTTTATTGTCATTTCAAGGTTCGCAAGATATTTCTCTAATATGGGGATTGTCGTCCCGTCCCCGATTTTCTCTATTGTTTTTAGTATGCTGCTTACGATACTTCGGTCCCTGGACGTTTCCCACCACAACAACATCTGAGCGGTTTGATTGGCATGCCGCGAATCTGCAAGGATGCAAACGACGCCGATCAAATGAAATGCTGGGCAGGCATTTGGAATTATATGCTGTTTCAATGCATTACTTCGTTTACAAAGATAAAGCTCGCGTAGAATAAGATCTACTGCGATATCGCCGTGCTCTCTCAATTGAGTTGCAAGCTTAACGTTATCGGCCGAAACATTCCCTTGCCTATCGCATAAAATGCTATTTATAAGAAACTTAATTGGCCCTTCTATTCTCTTTTGAGACCCATCATTCGCCATTTTTGCCTCCCAATTTTTAAAAAGCTATCAAAATCTTGATAGCAATACTATAATTTTTTCTGTCGTCTGTCAAAAAATAATTTTATCTAAAAAAATACGGCCAGAAGATTAAAAGACCAACTATTATCGCTCCTATACTTGCCAATAGAACAATCGCCGCCATCAAATCTTTAATAACTCTTATTCTTTCGTCATGGTTTGTGTCAAGATAATCCATTATTCTTTCAACCGCTGAGTTTATCAATTCAAGAATCAAAACGATAAAAATCACAAAAAATAAAAGAGCTTTTTCCTCTCTGCCGGTATTGAGATAAAATGCTGCCCACACCACCAACACAGCTATCACAAGCATTATCTTAAAGCTTGTTTCTTTTATTATGGTTTCTCTAAAACCGTCAAAGGCCTTTTTGAAACCACGAATAATCTTTTTATTTTTATTGTTCATTATTGAGAGTATAAAAATTTTCGAAAATCTTAGCAACTAAAATCGGGCCAGTGCCGCCCGGAGTAGGAGTGTAGACGCATGGATCTTGGATCTTGGATCTTGGATCATTAATATCGAAATCACCTTTAATCTTCCCACTCTCATCTATTGAATATCCGAAATCAATAACAATGGCGTTTTCTTTCAACATTTCTGATTTTATTAAACCTACTTTGCCAACCCCAGAGATTACCAAATCAACTTGTTTCAAAATCGATAAATCGCTGCCGATATCTAAAATATAAAGTTCTTTTACTTTGCCCGCCAACCACGTCGCAATCGGCTTTCCGATTAAAAATCCTGCTCCGACAACAGCGACGCGACAATTCTTAATTTTTACTTCTAAATTCTGAATTACAGCATCAACTGTTGCCACCGATGGCGGTAAAACTGGATTTCTACCGGCGTAAAAAGCACCTAATGCTCTCTCCCCTAAAACATCAATATCTTTCTCTCGAAGGATAGCATTTAAAACATATTGACTGTTGATTTGCCCCAGCAACGGGAGTTGAACGATAACACCACCTACTTTACTCAATTGAGAAATCTTCCCAACTTCTTTTCTCAGCTCATCGCTCGTTATGTTTTCAGGAAATTTGTAAATCCTGAAATCAATTCCTAATTCTTTGGCAATTTTTTCTTTTTGCTTTAAAAAGCTTATAGATTGCGGATTTTCACCCACCAAAATAGCCGCAAAAATCTTATCGGGTTTCAGCTGAATCTTAAGCCCATTAATAGCAAGCTTGCTTGATATATCAAAGCGAAGCTTCACTATAATATCCTCCGCAATTTTTCTACCATCAATAATCATAATCGTTTAAGCTTAAAACTAAAAGATAAAAAGCACAAACTTTTTTGTTGTTTTCGTCCTGTTGCTATCTCTCGCGGCCGCGAAAGATAGCAACTTACACTAATATTTATAGAATTTTTTACACAAAATTAGAACCTCTTTTTTAATACTCAACGGGTTTTCTTTCTTGATTAAAACTCTGCAGATAAGTTCAGCAATCTTTTTCATCTCTTTCTCTTTCATGCCTCGGCTAGTAACAAAAGGAGTGCCTAAGCGTAAACCGCTAGGTCTTCTTGGATTTTTATCGCCAACTACCGTATTACGATTAGCAATAATCCCTGCTTTCTCCAATTTCTGTTCAGCTGCATAACCGTCAATCTTCAAATTTTTTAGGTCAATCAATAGTAAATGATTGTCAGTGCCGTTGCTCATTAACTTAAAACCAAAACTCTGCAAAGTATTTGATAAAGCTTTATTATTTTTAATAACTTGTTTTTGATAATTCTTGAAACTTGGTTTTATGGCTTCGGAAAAAGTTAGAGCAATAGCGGCGATTACATTATTGTGCGGTCCGCCCTGCATTCCCGGAAAAACCGCTTTATCGATTTTCTCGGAGATATTTTTTCTTGAAAAAATTACTGCTCCTCTTGGGCCTCTTAATGTTTTGTGAGTAGTTGTCATCACAACATCGCTACATGGAAACGGAGTGGAGTGTAATCCTGCAACGACTAAGCCGGATATATGAGAAATATCGGCCAGATGATAAGCGCCAATTTTTTTAGCAATCCCGCCAATCTTTTTGAAATCTATTTTCCTCGGATAAGCCGTGGCGCCGGAAATAATAATTTTTGGCCTATATTTTTTTGCTAATTTTTCAAGCTGTTTATAGTCGATTAAACCAGTTTCTGGATTAACGCTGTATTGAACTGATTTATATAACTGGCTGGAAAAATTTGCTTTATGACCGTGAGTTAAATGTCCGCCAGCTGACAAACTCATCCCCATAATCGTGTCGCCTGGCTTTAATAGAGCCGCGTATATTGCTAAATTGGCCGGTGAACCAGAATAGGGCTGGACATTAACTGACCAATTTTTAGAGCTTAATTTAAACGCCTTCAAAGCCCTATTTTGAGCCAATTTTTCAATTTCGTCATAATAAAAATTGCCCGGATAATATCGGGCTCCCGGACATCCCTCGGAATATTTGTTAGTTAAAGGCGAACCTAAAACTTCTAAAAGCGCTTCCGAAGCAATGTTCTCCGAAGGAATTAAATTAATCGTATCCTGCTGTCTTTTTATTTCAGAAAACAGCAGATCATATAGACTTGAATCAATTTTTTTCAGGTTTTTGAAATTCATTCTACGTTCTATTATTAAACACTATTTAACAAAAAACAATCCGCCCTCGGGCGGATTGTTTTTTTGATTTCCTGAATTCTACTCTTCTACATGTTTTCTGAATTTCTCCAACATTCTGGCTGCTTCGTCTTTCCCGCCAAGACCGAAAGCCAAACCACAGGCCAATGCGAATGAAGCAATCACAGCAATGACAATTGTATTAACAATTGTTACTGCGATCTGAAGCTGAATCAACGCGGCCGCAACACCGAACAAAACAACTACCCACCAAGTGAGAGTTGCTAAAAATCCAGCGCCGCCAAATTTAGTGGTCTGAACTGTTTTCTTAACGATTGAACGAAGAAAATTAGCGACAACGATTACAGCCAACAATATCAAGATTGCAACAATGATATTTGGAACATACAAGAGAATGTCGTGCAAGAAACTGGAAAGAGCGACAAATCCTAATTTATCAGCTAATGCCAAAACAATGACAATGACAAAAAACCAATAAACTAGCCGTCCCAAAAACCAAGCAACCTTAAGTTGAAAACCTCCTTTTTCGGCATATCTAGTCAAACCGATTTTCTGGAAAAATTCATCAATCTTAATGGCCTTAAAAAGCTTCTCGATGAGTTTCCCCAAAAGAGAAGCAATAGCCAAACCAACCAACAAAACTATCAAAGCGCCGATAAAAGTAGGCAAGTAACTAATTACGTTTATCCAGACATTCTGGAATGAGCTAACCATGATTTCTGTCCAACTTTGAGCTAACATATTTTATATTTACTTAAATAATAGTGTTAAATGCTTAAATTTTCGACCTTTACTTCCTTTCCTTTATTATACCAAAAAAACGGCCCTGTGAAGCCGTCCATTGTGGATAACTAGATGTGGACTCAGCGAGAATCGGACTCGCGTTTCCGCAATGCGAATGCGGTGTATTACCACTATACTATGAGCCCGAACTACTTTCCTCCGTCCAGTTTGTCCATCGAAGAATTGAATTGAACGTTAAGCGCGTTGATATTTTTCACCTCGTCATTAATTTTACCTATAAGATCCTTGATTGTTTGACCATCCGTTTTCTGACCAAGAAACTTTAATCGCAACTCTTCCAAAAGTTGGCCAAGATAACCATTATAAACGATCAAACGACTAATCAGGGTGGTCTCTGAACTAATCGCTTGGAGCGCTAACTGGCTTGCGCTGGCTGGAGAAATATTCGGAACGGCCGTTGCCATCTTCCCTAACTCTTCTGAAAGCTTGATAGCTTTCTGATTAATGTCTTTGTTGCGATCAATTTCTTTAGTTAAAAAATTAATAGCTTCGGTATATTTCTTTTCCGAATCAAACTGAGCAACTTGATCAAGAGATTTAGTCAAGTCGTTAGAATTATTTACTATATCTTGAGCAATTGGGGAAGCATTAGCCCTCGCTTCCAAAAATTCTTTCGGCACTTTTTGTGCGCCGGTCGGAATCATTCTGATCAAAAGATAGGCAACCAAAATAATAACTATAAAAATAAGAATGGCTCGAAATTTCTTAGGCAATCTAAAGCCGGGTTTAGACATCATCTTCATATTCTAAACCAATCTCATTGAAAAAGGCAAGGCAAAAATGATAAGATTAAATTTTGGCGCGGGATTAGTACAGTGGCAGTATACGACCCTTCCAAGGTCAAGACGCCGGTTCGATTCCGGTATCCCGCTCACGATGAAACTAAATACGCCCATTTTCGTTTTCTATGTTAGATAATGAACAAAATATAATAGAGAAGGCAATCCATGGCGACGAGAAGGCATTTGGCCTGCTTTACAGCCACTATCAGCCCCAGATTTACCGATTTATTTATATCAAGCTAAGCAAAAGAGAAGAGGCCGAAGACCTCACTCACCAGGTATTTCTAAAGGCCTGGCAAAGCATAGAAAGATTTACTTATCAAAAACTGCCTTTATCGAGTTGGCTTTACCGAATCGCCCGCAATCAAGTGATTGATGTTTACCGAACGCAAAAGATTGAACTTGATATAGAAGAAGTTCCAGAGATAGCCAGCGAAGACAAAAAAGTTGAAGATAAGATTGATTTAGATGAAGAAGTTAAAAAAATAAGAACCGCTATCAGGCAATTGAATCCAGACCAGCAAGACGTGATTATTATGCGCTATATCGAAGAATTATCGCCGCAGGAGATCGCTTTGGCTCTTAAAAAAACGCCAACAGCCGTAAGAATCATCCAACATCGCGCTTTAAAAAGCTTAAGAAACATTTTGGAAAAATGATGGAAAATATTGAAGGAAAACTAAAAAATCTAAAAACAATTAAGCCAGGCAACGACTATTCTTTAAAGTCGCTTTCTTTAATTGTAAATTCTCCGAGAATTAGTCCTATCGAAGCAACGTCTGTCTGGCAAAAAACGCTTACTGGCTTTCGACTTTCCAGCGGCGTTGTTTTGGCTAGCGCGTTAGTGCTTGTGATTTTCATCAGCGCCTTGTATTTAAACACTGTCATTTCCCCTTTATTCTTGCCCGGCTTAAATGACAAAAATATTTCTGCCGAAGCTGACCAAATAAACCAATCTATCAACATCAATTTGAATGAAATAAAATATCATCAGATGTCTCAAGAAATTACCAAGAGTACTCTGGAAAGCATCTCTAAAAACAACTCTATTGCCAATACCACATCTACTGTCTCTTCTTCTGTTGAAACAATTGATCAACTCCTAAACGATTTAGTAAAATAATGAATATATCGGGCGTACTGCCCGCTATAACGCTTTTAGATGAAACAAAGATTTAAGCTACAACTTGTCACAGCTATTTGTTTTTCTTTGGCTATAAGCCCTTTTTTTGTTTTAGCCGCTACCCCATCAAAAGATTTCACCAACCGCCAGCAATCTTTCCATAAGGTTATGGAACTTTCTAATGCAGAAATTCAAAACCTAAATAAGAGTTTGGATGATCTGCAACTAGACGGAAACTCAGAATATGCTCAAGAAAAGACTAAACTGTCAGAAATACTTTCTGGGTTTGATGCTTATAATAAGGAAGTCAGCGAAAAAATCTCTAAGGCAAAGAGTGTTGCTTCTTTAAAAACCTTGGCTGTCGAATATAAAAATTGGAGAGAAAATACTTATAATCTTCAAGCTCAAATAATTATCAACTTTTCCCTTTTAGTCCAACAGAGAGCGATGCTAGATACTGCTAATGACCGATTAAATAAAGTCCAAAAAGACGTTGAAAAGTTAGGAAACTTGGGCGTTGACCAAATAACTCAACTGAACCTGCTTTTGGATAAATCCAGACAAAATCTTGGAGACGCCAACCAATCGTTTGAAAAAGCAAAAACAATCATTGACGACTATTTCTCAGCCACATCTACTCCGGCCACGACAACCGAAGAGATAGCTACCTCAACGGCAAATGCGAGTTCGACCATAGATGTCGAAATAAACGAGGGTCAAGTTGATGCCTCCCAACTTCAACTGCTCTTGGAAGACGGCTTTACAAAAATAAAATCCGCCTACGAAGCATTCATAGAAATGAGTGCAGTCGTAAAAAAACTGTAAAAAATAATTACTTTATAAATGGAAAAGGGAGGGCAACTGCATGTGCCCTCCCCGTTTTGTCGACCGCAGATTTTTAATCTCGGCGTTGTTGCTTTAGCCAACTTATCGGCCGATTACTTACTCTCCGATTGACGTACCAACAAATTAGATAAATCATAACGACGACAATAAGAAACCCAAGCAACGTTGCAAGTGATTGCCAAAATCCACGCATTTTACAACAATAAATGTATTCTGAAAACTCCCTGATAATTATTTGCTTAATTTGTTGCAACATCATTCCTCCTTATTGTTAACCCAACCACTCGAAAAACCCTGTAAAAAACTTTTAAATGTCCTGCTTAAAATATTATATAAAATAGTTTTCAGACAAACAACCCCAAACAAAAAATCCCCGATCGGGGATTTTTTGTTTCTAAATTAAGTACTTATTTAACTGCCTCTTTTAGCGCTTTACCTGCTCTAAATTTTGGCTTGATGGAAGCGGCGATCTGAATTCTTTCGCCAGTTCGTGGGTTAATTCCCTGTCTGGCTGCTCTCTTGGCAACCTTAAAAGTTCCAAAACCAGCAATTGCTACTTCTTCGCCACGGCCTAAAGTTGAAGCGATTGTATCGAAAACCGCGTCAACAGCGGCTATTGCCTGTTTCTTAACTTCGATCTCGGCGACTTTCATTACAGCTTCGGTTAATCCTACTTTGTTCATATGATTTAAAAAATTTGTAAAATTTTGTCTTTCTCGACCTTTGTTATTCTGCTGCCCAAATAATACAGATTTTATCTAACTAAATCAAGCTTCGTCAAGTATCCCTTATTTTGCGTATTCAACCGCTCTGGTTTCCCTGATAACCGTAACTTTTATCTCACCGGGGTATTTTAACTCTGACTCTATTTTTAAAGCAATTTCTCTGGCTAATTGTAGAGCGCCAAAGTCATCAACTTTCTCCGGCTCAATGAAAACTCGCAGTTCTCGGCCGGCAGAAATAGCATAAGCGTTTTTCACGCCTTTAAAAGCAACAGCCACTTTCTCAAGCTCTTCTAAGCGCTTGATGTAATTTTCCAAGCTGTCTCTTCTGGCACCCGGTCTGGCAGCTGAAATAGCGTCAGCCGCTGCTACCACAAACGATTCCGAAGTAGCAAATGGATAATCCTCGTGATGGGACTCCATCGCTTTAATCACATCTTCTTCAATGCCGTATTTTTTAAGAATCTTTCTGCCTAGTTCAACATGACTGCCTTCTACTTCGTAGTCAATCGATTTCCCAATATCGTGAAGTAAGCCTGCTTTTTTGGCCACCTCTACCTTAATCCCCAATTCTGAAGCAATCATTGAAGATAAATGTGCTGTTTCTATTGAATGAAGCAAAACATTCTGGCCGAAACTGAAGCGGAAATAAAGACGGCCTAAAAGCTGAACAAGTTCTTTCGGTAAGTTATAGATTCCTAATTCAGAAGCAGCTTTTTCTCCTTCCTCGATGGTTCTCTTATTTATTTCCTGCTTGGCTTCTTCAACCTTTTCTTCGATTTTAGCTGGTTGAATTCTTCCGTCAGCTATTAATTTTTCTAAGGTCAACCGGGCAATTTCACGTCTAACCGGGTCGAAAGAGGAGATAACCAAGCTATCCGGTGTTTCATCAATAATTAATTCAACGCCTGTTAATCGTTCTAGTGTCCTAATGTTTCTTCCTTCCCGACCAATAATTTTTCCTTTCAAATCCTCACTCTTTAAATCAAAGTTTGTCGTAGTAACATTGGCCACATGAGAACGGCTTAAACGTTGAATAGCCGTAGTCATAATTTCCAACGACTTTTTTTCTAACACTTCTTTCTTGTCTTTCTCCAGCTTTTCAAGCGATTGAGACAATTCTTTTTGGTATTGTTCCCGAACATCTTTCAACAAAACTTCTCTGGCTTCGTCTTTTGAAAATCCACTGACTTTTTCTAATTGGATGATTGCTTCATTTCTTAGACTACTGATTTCAACTTTCGTTTCTTCTAATTCTTTGGCAGTTTGCTGATTTTGCTGGTCTTTGGTTTTTAATCCAGCTGATTCTTGATCTAAAATTTCTTCTCTTCTTAGCAATCTTTCTTCCAGTTTTAAAAGCTGGGTTTTCCTTTCTTTCTCTTCGATGGTCGATTTTTCCAACAAATCAGCGGCTTTCTCTTGGGCTTTTAAAACAATATCAGCGACTTTGGCTTTTGATTCTTCGAGCTGTTTTTTAATAACTTGCTCAAGCGACTTGGTTCGCTTGGACACAATTGTTTGTCGTAAAAAATAGCCGACAATACTGCCTAAAATTAATAGAGACACGCCAAAAAGCGAATTTAAAGCGTTCATAGCAAAAATTTTCCTCTAACTTCTAAAGGAGTAATCGCAAAGTTATTGAAAGAAAAATTAAAAACCGCTGGAAAGGTTAGAGCCCTCCATCGTATAGTCCTGATTCAGAATCTTTTCCAATAGTTATTCTAAAATTTTTCATTAAACTTTAACGAGTACTTTCCGAATTCGTTAGGGAATGGGAAATAATTAATATTAAGTTTACGCCTTTTAGTATATGCCCGGCGTTTTAAAAAGTCAATGCGATGGCAGAGGACTATCTTGACACTTTAGTAACGATGTGCTAATATATAGAATATCGCATTAACCCTTGATCACAATGACGTGATAAGGACTCGCTATTTAACAATCAAGGAGGTTTATGGTTTTGCAAATTGTTTGCATCGGCTTTCTGATATATATTCTTCTGTGTATGTTCACACCGTGGATAGACAATCTAAAATCGTTTATCTTTCTCTGGGAACTTCGACGCCGCAGAAGATATCTACATAATCTAGGATCTCTAAACGCAAAGAAAAAAGAGACTGTCTATTTTGATCCTGTCCGAGGGGAAATAGTAAAAATAGTAAAACGAAAAGATTAAATAACTGGATTCATTTCTCCTCGCAACACCCCACCGTTAGGTCTTTGATCTAACGGTGGTTTTTATTTATTGGTACTCAAGAAATTGTCTGTTAAAATAAACATATGCGCAAAACTGTTGTTTTAATGATTTTGGATGGCTGGGGAGAAGGAGAGATGAACGAATCGAATCCTATCTATACTGCCAAACCAAAAGTTTTTAATTCTCTAAAATATAATTACCCTTGCGGACTGCTTCAGGCCTCTGGTATTGCTGTTGGTCTACCTTGGAACGAAGAGGGCAACAGTGAAGTCGGTCACCTTACTTTGGGAGCAGGCCGGGTAATTTATCAGAATTATCCAAGAATCGCTTTATCAATCCGCGATGGAAGTTTTTTTGAAAATAAAGCCCTAAAAGGCGCTTTTGAAAACGCCAAAAAAAATAATTCTTCTGTAAACATTGTTGGTCTTTTAAGCGCGCCTTCCACTTATGTTCATTCCAGCACCGAACATCTTATGGCTTTGATAAAATTCGCCAAACAGGAAGGCGTTAAATATAATCTTCATCTTTTTACTGACGGCCGTGACAGCCCACCTTATTCATCTTTAGAACTTATTAAGGGCCTTGGTGAAGAAGTAAAAAACGTCGCCAGTTTAGCCGGACGATATTGGGCAATGGACCGGGCAAAGCATTGGGACAGAACCGAAAAAACTTATAAAGTTTTAGTCGGTGATTCTCCCTCGGTTGAAAATTACGAAGAGAGTATCAAAAAAACGCATAAAAAACTTAATGATGAATACGTTGAACCAATGTTTCTGAAACCCGATGCTGGGATTAAAGATAACGACAGTGTTATTTTCTTTAATTTCCGCGAGGACAGAATGCGTCAAATGGTTGAAACGTTCATAAATAAAGATTTCAAAGAGTTCCCGGTAAAAAAATTCGAAAACCTTTATATCGCTACGATGATAAGTTATCGCGACGATTTCAAGGTGAATGTTGCTTTCCCGCCGGAAGAAGAGAAAAATCCTTTGGGAAAAATTTTGGCTGATAACGGAAAGATTCAATTGCGTCTGGCCGAAACCGAAAAATATGCCCATATCACCTATTTTTTCAACGGACTAGTTGAGAAACCATTTGAGAATGAATTCAGAATTCTTATCCCATCACGAATGGATCTAAAACCGGACGATCATCCGGAAATGAGAGCCAATGAAATTACTAACCGTCTTATCCAAGCGATAGAAGAAAAGGCCTTTGATTTCATCTTGGTTAATTATGCCAACTCTGACATTATCGCCCACACCGGCAATTATGAAGCGACTAAAAAGGTAGTGGAAATCATCGACCAGATGCTTGAGAAAGTCATTACAACTGTTTTGGGGCACGATGCGGTTTTAATGTTGACTTCTGACCACGGTAATATTGAAAAAATGTTTGATCCAATGACCGGCCAAATCGAAACCAAGCACAACAATAATCCGGTGCCTTTCTATTTAATAGCGAAAAATCTTCAGCGTCAAAAAGATCCGCTCCAAGCCGAGAAAGAGATAAAAAACGTTATCGGCGTTCTATCAGACATAGCGCCGACCGTCTTGGAACTCTTAGAAGTTAAGAAAGCCGAAGAGATGACCGGCCAAAATCTGGTAAAATACCTCAATATTTGATACAATCAATGCAATTATGAAGTTCGTCAACCACGTCATCATTCTTTTCGTGTCGAGCTTAACAGGACTACTATTAGCCAAGCATTTTGTGGCCGGTTTCAGCGTTTCCAATAGCATAAAGGCCTTACTCATAGTGTCGGCTGTTTTAATGTTAATTAACATATTCATCAGGCCGATATTAAAAATTGTCTTGTCGCCCGTCATTTTTCTGACTTTTGGGCTTGGGATCATTATAGTCAACGCTGCCCTTTTGTGGCTCCTCGCCTATCTTTTCCCGGCATACATCGTAATTTCTTCATTGAAAGCTTTACTTTTTGCCACTTTAATTGTAAGCTTTGTTAATACGATAATCACCTTTTTCGCCAAATCCGTGCTTAGGAACGAGGCCTAAAAGAACAAAATGCTAATAAACATCCAGCTAATTATTTCTATTGTTTTGATAGTGTTAATCCTTCTCCAGGAAAGGGGCGGTGGCGTATCCGGAATTTTCGGCGGTCATGGCGGAGAATTCTATCAGACCAGACGAGGGTTGGAACGCGTAATTTTCTACTCCACCATAGTCCTGGTCGCTGTTTTTATCGTCTTAGCTATTCTAAACCTTGTTTTTAAAGCTTAAGAAAATATTCCAATCTTTTTCCAGAAAAGAGCGCATTTTTTTCATCGTGGCGCTGGCGCTTTTTTTGATTAGCGCCATTATTCTTTTCGCTAATTTCATTCAGGAAAAAACCGTTGCCTTGCCGATCGAAGGCGGGGAATTTACCGAAGGATTAACCAGCCAGCCGATTTTCATTAATCCTGTCTTGGCTAATTCTGACGCTGACCGGGATTTAACCGAATTGCTTTTTGAAGATGTCTTGAGCTTATCCGATAGTTACAAATTCGAAGATGACGGGAAAGTAATAAGAATTCGGTTAAAAGACAACCTCCACTGGAGCGATGGCCAACCGTTAACCAGCGACGACGTAATTTTCACAATTGACACTATCCAAGGACTAGGCACCCAGTCTTTACTCTATAGCGCTTTCAGCGGCATAACTGCCCAAAGAGTGAGCGAAAGAGAGCTAACCTTAACTCTCCCCGTGCCTTATTCTTTCTTTGAAAGCACCTTGCAAGAATTAAGGCCAATTCCAAAACACGTATTCGCAGATATCCCAGCTACTAATCTGAAACTATCAAATTATAATCTGGAACCGGTTGGCTCCGGACCGTTCAAATATGTATCTTATAAAAAACAAAAGGACGGATTTATTGTTTCCTATCACTTGACTCAAAACAAATACGCGGTAAAAAAACCATATCTGAAAAATTTCAATTTGAATTTTTATGCTGACGAAGAAAAAGCCAAAGATGCTTTCAATTCCGGCTTAATCAACGGGTTGGCTGGCATATCTTCAACGACTTTAAATGAAATTTCTGTGCCCCATCAAACCTTTAGAGTTAATCTTCCTAAATACTATGCGATTTTCCTTAACCAAAACGCCAACGGAGCGTTGAAAAATTCTAATGTAAGAATCGCTTTAAATTATGCGACCGACCGGAAAACTATTATTGACAAAGTATTTGGCGGCATGGCGACAGAAGTTGTTGGACCGCTTACGCCGACCATGGAAGGATTTAACCCGAATCTGATCGACCAGAATTTTTTCTCTTTAGATAAAGCTAATGAAATTTTAGAAAAAGATGGCTGGAAATTAAATAGTGATGGCATTAGAGAAAAAACCAGTGGGAAGAATAAAACTCTTTTAGAACTTAATCTAATAGCTCCAGAAAATCCTTTATTCGCCGGCACTGCCAATCTTTTAATCGAAAACTGGCAGAAAATCGGGGTTAAAATTAACCTAATCAAATTGCCTTCATTAGAAGACGCGGTTAAAACTCGGGATTATCAAATGATACTTTTCGGCAATATCTTTGGAAGAAACCCAGACCCGTTTTCTTTCTGGCACTCTTCGGAAAGATTTTATCCGGGCCTTAATTTATCTCTCTACGAAAATAAATCAGTAGACGCCCTAATAGAAAAAATCAGGCAAAACTTTGACGTTCAATCCCGGCTCATTGACTGGAAAAACTTCCAGACAATAATTTCCAACGATCAACCAGCTATTTTTCTTCTCTCCCCGAATTATCTCTATATCGCCAGCAAAAACCTGAAAGGGTTCGAAGAACAAAATATCCCCGTGCCAAATGCCCGTTTTGATAACGTTGACAAATGGTATTTAAAAACAATAAGGGTCTTCAAATAATTTAAAAAGATATGACAATCGATCTCGAAAAATCCAGCAGTTTGCCAATTAAATTTAAAGATGGTAAACTTATTTTAACCAAAGAAATCGCTCTTTCCTCTATTGCTGGCAGAAAAATCAAGGAACTGGAATCGTATCTCTATGGAGGGAAAACGAACAAATCTCTCGCTTCGAAAAACGCCTATGTAATGTACCGCGGCGTTTGCTTAAAAAAAGACAAAGATTTATTTGAAAATAATCATCTTCGATACGATATAACCACTATTTTCCCGTATCAATTCAAAAAAGAATTCAACAAAACCATCGGCCATTGCCACAAAACCCCGGAAATCTATGAGGTGCTAAGCGGAGAAGCGTTAGTCTTGCTCCAAGAGCCCGGAGCATCTGCCGAAAAAATATATCTTGAAAGGATAAAACCTCCTTTTAAAATAATCATTCCTGCTTTCTATAATCATTTAATCATTAATCCCTCCAAACAAACTTTAATTGTTGCTGATCTTTTTTCTAATCAGGTTCAATCCGATTATTCTATTTTGAAAAACAAGTATGGCGCCGGGTATTATGTTCTTTCCAATGGCAATATTAAAAACCCTCATTATAAAACCGTTGGAAAATTGAACATTAATAAATTGCCGAAAAATTCGCCTTCACAACTGCGATTTAAAAAACCAATTTATCAAGAATTCACAAACAACCCTGAAAAATTCGAATTTTTAAACTAAGTAGAAAATCGATAAACGTTGCGCCCCCGTGGCGAAAATGGCAGACGCGCTGGCTTCAGGAGTCAGTGAGAGCAATCTCTTAGAGGTTCAAATCCTCTCGGGGGCACAGAGGGGAAGCGGGTGCGGAGCGGGCCCCGCCCTTGCGGGTTCAACTCCCGCCCTGCCCACTAACAAATATGATTAAACCAAAAAGACAACACAAAACAGTGGAACCGCAAGGCGACTCTTTGAAAGTCGTTCCTCTTGGCGGTCTTGAAGAGGTCGGCCGCAATATGATGTATCTAGAGTACAAAGATGAAATTGTGCTTATTGACGCCGGGCTTCAATTTCCCGAAGAAGATACACCAGGAATTGATTTCATTATCCCAAATGTATCCTCATTAGAATCGAAAAAAGAAAACATCCAAGCGCTCTTTCTTACCCATGCTCATTACGACCATATCGGCGCTCTTCCTTATATAATCGAAAAATTAGGCAATCCAACTATCTATACAACAGCTCTCACCAAAGCCATTATCGAAAAAAGACAGGAAGAAGTACCTAACGCGCCAAAACTAAAGATAGAAGTTGTAAAGCCAGAAGATAAGATACAAATCTCAAGATATTTCGAAGTGCAACTTTTCCCCATAGAACACAATGTCCCAGACACCTTTGGAATGGTGTTAAAAACCCCGATTGGCAATTTCTGCCATATTGTTGATTTTAAAATCGACCGAGACGAAAACGATAATTTTAGAGGATTAGAAATGTTTAAAAAAGTTGGCGAGATGGGAATTCACACTCTTTCTCTTGATAGCACCAGCGCCGAAATTCCTGGATATACCGTCTCAGAAAGAGTAGTCGAGAAAAACATTGAAGACATGATGAAAAAAGCGAAAGGAAGAATTATTATCGCAATGTTCGCATCTTTATTAGGAAGAATTGCAGAGATTATTAAGATTGCTGAAAGACAAAAAAGATACGTGGCGATTAGCGGCACTTCGATGAAAAACAATGTCACCATCGCACAAAATCTTGGATATCTAAAAATAAAAAAACAATCAACAATTCCGATTCAAGACATCCACAAATATAGAGATGAGCAACTTTTGATTTTATGTACCGGTGCCCAAGGAGAACCAAACGCCAGCTTAATGAAAATCAGTAACGCTGAACATAGATTTATAAAAATAAAGCCGAGCGACACAGTTGTTTTTTCCGCCTCTGTTATTCCAGGTAATGAAAGAGCAATCCAAACATTAAAAGATAATTTGGCTCGTCAAGGAGCAATCATCCATCAATCAGCAGTAGTTGATTTCCATTCTTCTGGTCATGCACCGCAAGAAGAGCTGAAAGAAGTAATGCGGCTTATAAAACCAAAGTTTTTCATGCCAACGCACGGCTATTACTTTATGCGATATAAGAGCGCGGAACTAGCGACAGAGGTTGGAATCCCGCAAAAAAATTGCATCTTAGCTGATAACGGGGAAATAATTAAACTCACCAAAGACGCATTCCATATCTCCAAAGAAACAGTCCCCGCCTATTACGTTATGGTTGACGGACTCGGCGTAGGGGACGTTGAAGAAGTCGTTATGCGCGATAGACGTTCGCTATCCCAAGAAGGAATGGTAGTCATTATTATCACTCTTAACAGACAAAACGGCAGCTTACTTAAAAATCCTGATATCATTTCTCGCGGATTTATTTACTTAAAAGAAAATAAGGATTTCATCGAAGACCTAAGGAACAAAATCAAACACACCGTAATGAGAATCCCTCATTATCAACCAATCGAAGCTGATTATTTAAAGTCATTGATTCGTGAACAAATCGGCCAATTTTTGTATACTAAGACCAAGAGGCGGCCGGTAATAATACCGGTGGTAATCGAGGTCTAAAAACATGGCAAAACCGATCTTAATCTCTGGCGTTCAGCCGAGCGGAAAATTACATATAGGAAACTATTTGGGAGCTCTGAAGAATTTTGTCGAGCTTCAAAACTCGGATAAATACGATTGTTATTTTTTCGTCGCTGACCTGCATTCTTTAACGGAAAATTTCAATCCCGAAGCCAAAATCGAAGAAACTTTAAGCGTTGTTTCTGATTTCTTGGCAGCTGGAATTGATCCGGAAAAATCAACCATTTTTATCCAGTCGCAAGCTCCGGCTTGCACCGAATTGACTTGGGTTTTAGATACCATTACGCCCTTAGGCGAACTCCAAAGAATGACCCAATTCAAAGATAAATCGCAAAGGCAGCAAACGAATATTAATGCCGGACTTTTTAGTTACCCGGTCTTAATGGCGGCTGATATTATCCTTTATGACGCTGGATTTGTGCCGGTTGGCGAAGACCAGCTCCAGCACCTAGAATTTACCAGAACTTTAACCAGAAAATTTAATAAAAAATTTGGAGAGGTTTTCGTAGAGCCGAAACCGTTACTTACAAAAACCCCACGGCTGATGAGTTTAATTGACCCAGAGAAAAAAATGTCAAAGTCAGATCCAAACGGCTGCCTATTTTTAGAGGATTCCGAAGAAGAAATACAAGAAAAAATAAGAAGAGCCGTAACCGACTCCGGAAAAGAAGTCATTTTTGACGAAAAAAATAAACCAGCAATTTCTAATTTGATGCTAATTTACGAAGGATTTTCCGGATTAACAACTAAAGAAATCGAAGAGAAATTCAAAGGTAAAACCTATGTTGAATTTAAAACCGCGTTGGCCGAATTGCTTGTTAAAAACTTGCGGGAATTTCAAGACAAGAAATCAAATGTTTTGAAGCCAAAAATTCTTGCGGTAGCAAAAGATGGCGCCGAAAAAGCCCGTGAAAAATCCGAGAAAAAGTTAGAAGAAGTCAAAAAGAAACTAGGATTGTTGATATAAAAATTCTAAGTAAAGAAATATAAAAGCGGTTTACCTCGTTTCGAGATAAACCGCTTTGGGTTTCAACAAAAAGATCAAACAAACTGATTGGCCCTGACGAACCGGAAACCTTTCACGGTTTCTACCTTCACAATTCCTTTCTCATGAGCCTTGTACAATTTATCATGGAAAACGGCTATTACGCAGTCATCCGGAGCATCGTAGCCTTCAATGATACACATTCCAAACTCGCCTTGACCATCTTTGAGAGGATCACCACAAATAAATTCTCCTTTCTTATTCTTACGCTGTCTGCTGCAAAACGGGAGCTCAACGATCTCTTCTGCGCTGTCAATTCTTAGCGCTTTTGATCCTGGAGTTTCACCCCCAATCTTAGCGCCTTCCCATTCTGCATAAAATTTATTTATTGCTTTGTCAGGCGAATCAGCTTCTACATAACAATATGTAGTTTCTCCGCCGATTAAGTGGCTTCTAATAATAGCCGGAGTAAGCCGTTTCTCGTCGTCATAACGAACAAACAATCCTATACCATCCACTACCATTAACTTTTCCTTCGCGAACATTCTTAAACCACTCCTCAATCTCACATCTGTGCATCTCAAGACCAACTGCATTTCATAAATTGACATTTTGACCCCCTTTGGTTAATTACAAAAATTTATTGGTTTTTCAACGAACTATCCAGATTTTAATATAAACAAAAAACGCGCTTCGTGTCAAACGAAACGTGTTTCCGAAGAGTAATGCAGTGTTCTGAAACTACTTCTTCGTCTTTATAATTTGATCTATTAAACCATAATCCTTGGCTTCATCGGCAGTCAGCCAGAAATCACGGTCGGTGTCTCTTCCTATTTTTTCTAACGGCTGATTAGTATGCTTGGCTATGATTTGATTTAGTCGTTCTTTTATTTTGATGATATGCTTTGCGGCTATTTCCACTTCGATTGCCTGACCTTCAACTCCGCCCATTAATTGATGAAGCAAAATTTCAGAGTTCGGCAAAGCAGATCTCTTTCCTTTCGCACCAGCTCCTAAAAGCACCGCTCCCATTGACGCAGCCATGCCGACGCAAATAGTCGCTACATCGCATTTTATATGCTGCATCGTGTCATAGATCGCCAAACCAGCAGTTACTGAACCGCCAGGGCTGTTAACATAAAGTTTTACATCTTTCTTAGGATCCTCTTGCTCTAAAAATAAAAGCTGAGCAATAACGGTATTTGCCGTCGCATCAGTGATCGGCCCGCTCAAAAAGATTATCCTGTCTTTTAAAAGACGAGAATAAATATCATAGGCCCTTTCGCCGTCAAAAGATTTTTCAATTACTGTTGGAATTAAATTCATTAATTTTATTCTTCTGTTTTTTCTTCTTTTTTGGTTTTTTTAGCCTGCCTGCCGGAAGGCACGGCTCTTGGTTTTTTCACTGGCTTTTCTGTTCCTTCCGGCTTAACCTCTTTGACTTCCTCTGATTCTATCACCGGTTCTTCTTTCTCTTCAACCACTCCGGCTACGCCGCACTCTAAAACTTCTTCTGGGTTTGATTGAGATCTGACGTCAATCTTCCAACCAGTCAATTTGGCGGCTAAACGTACATTCTGACCGCCTTTGCCGATTGCTAAAGATAATTGATCATCAGGCACATAAACCAACGCCTCCCGACGCGGTAAAATTTCAACCGATCTAACTTTGGCTGGCGATAAACTTGACCCGACAAACTTTGCCGCATCATCTGACCAGGGGATAACGTCAATTTTCTCCTGACCAAGCTCATCGGTAATCGTCATTACCCTGATGCCTTTCTGGCCAATACAGCTCCCTACTGGATCAACGCCATCAACAGTCGAAGCAACAGCAATTTTAGTTCTACTGCCGGCCTCACGACTAACGCCTTTAATTTCCACAACACCGTCGTGAATTTCCGGCACTTCCATTTCAAAAAGCTTATTAATAAAATGCGGATGCATTCGGGAAAGAACCAACCCCGGCATCCTCTTGGTTTCTTCCTGAACCGCTAGCAGGTAGAACCTTTTCCTATCGCCAATTTTGTAATATTCGCCCGGGATAGTTTCATTGAAAAACATTACTCCGGTTGTTCGGCCAAGATTAATGTAAATATTACCGTGTTCGATTCTTTGGATAATACCGCTGACAATTTCGCCTTCTTTCTTTTTAAACTCTTCAATAATCGAAGATTTTTCCGCTTCTCTGAATTTTTGTAAAATTACCTGCTTGGCAACTTGGGCGGCAATACGTCCAAAATCCTGATGCTCTTCTAGGGGAAATAAAATCTCCTCGCCTAATTGCGCGTCTTTCTTTGTTTCTTTCGCTTCTTTCAAAAAAATATGTCTTTCGGGGTTGTATCTCGGTAAAACATCTTCTCCATCTTTCTTGTCTTCTTTTTCCTCTTCTCCTTCTTCCGCTATTCTAACCGTTGTTTCATCAACCACGGTTTTCGATCTGTAAAATTCCATCTCGCCAGTTTTCAAACTCAAAACGCACTTAACCCAAGCGCCTCTTTCGCCGTACTCTTTTTTATAAGCAGCCGCAATCGCATCTTCAATCGCGCCTAAAACCTTTTCTTTTTCAAGGCCTTTTTCTTCCGCAATCTGCTCTATTAAACGATTTAACGCTTTTAAATCAATCATTTTTACTCTACGTTTTTCAATGTTAATCCAAGCCGACCATCGTCGTCAACTTTGATAATTTTCACCCTAAGCTTATCGCCGAGCTTTACAACGTCCTCGGTTTTTTTGACAAAACCGTCTTTCATTTCTGAAATATGAAGAAGACCATCTTTCCCGTTGAAGCCGACAATAGCGCCAAAGTCCAAAATCTTTATAACTTCCCCATCAATAATTTCACCAATTTGATATTTATGAGTAATTCCTTTAATTTGATTCATCGCGGCTTCAGCTTTTTCTTTTGAAGACGCAGCGACGAAAACTTTCCCGGTTTGTTCAACATCAATAGTAGTAGCGCCTGTTGATTCCATAATGCCGTTAATCACTCGGCCGCCCGGACCAATCACATCTCTGATTTGTTCCGGCAAAATCGTATGAGCCAAAACCGTCGGAGCATAAGTAGAAATTTCTGCTCGTGGCTTATCTAAGGTTTTAGTTATAACATCTAAAATTTCCAATCGCGCTTTTTTGGCTTGAATCAAAACTTTTTCTAAAACGTCTATGCCAAGTCCTTCAACTTTCGTATCCATTTGCATAGCCGTTATTCCTTCTTGGGTGCCGGCTACCTTACAATCCATATCACCGAAATGATCTTCCGGGCCTTGAATATCGGTAAGAACTTTATGATTCTTGCCGTCTGTTACCAAACCCATAGCAATACCGGCTGCCGGATTTTTAATCGGCACTCCGGCATCCATCAAAGATAAAGAAGTGGCGCAAACCGTGGCCATCGAAGAAGAACCATTTGAAGAAAGAATCTCAGAAACCACCCTGATTGTATAAGGAAATTCGTCTTGTGAGGGAAGAAGATTACGTACGGCTTTTTCCGCTAAAGCGCCATGACCGATATCTCTGCGACCCGGTCCCCTTAACGGACCGGTTTCTCCTACTGAAAACGGAGGGAAGTTATAATGGAGCAAAAATCTTCGCTTGGTAGATGTTTCCATTGTTTCAATTAACTGTTCAGAGCCAGGCGCCGCCAATGTTGTTACTGCTAATGATTGCGTATTGCCCCGAACGAAAATTGCTGAACCGTGCAACCGCTTTAATAAAGAAACTTCAGCGTAAAGCGGTCTTAACTCATCAAGCTTTCTAAGGTCTGGTCGTCTCTCTGACTCTAAAACATTTTTACGAACTAAATTTTCTATCGCTTCATCAATTAAATTATCCACCAAAGTTAAATTGGCGAAACCTTTTTCTGTTAAATAATCTTTTAATTCTTTTGTTAAATCAAAAAGATTTGATTGGCGATCAGTTTTTTCTTTTACATAAACTACCGCTTCTAGTTTATCTGAAAGATATTTTTGAACTTCGGTTTTAAGCTCTGCTTCTGGTTCAGCCAAAGGAACAACGGTTTTATTCTTACCAATTTGTTTTACGATTTCGTTTTGAAAATCAACAAGCTTATCTATTTCGCTTGTCGCTAGCTTAAACGCTTCAATAACTTCTTTTTCTTGTATCTGACCGCCTTCTAACTCGATCATATTAATTTTGCCTTTTGGCCCAGAAACAATTGTTTTGAATCTTGCGTCAACCATCTGTAGATTGGTCGGGTTCAGAATAATCTTTCCGTCTTTTGACAAAGCTATTCTCACTCCGCCAACCGGACCATTCCAAGGCACGTCAGAAATTGCTAAAGCCAAAGAAGCAGACATCAAAGCAATAAAATCAGGATCGTTTTCTTCGTCATAAGAGAGAACCGTAGCTATCACCTGGATTCCTCTTCTTATCCTCTGGTCAAAAAGGGGACGAATAGTCCTATCGATTAAACGCGCTGAAAGAATGCCTTCTTCCGACGGCTTTCCTTCCCGCCTGACAAAACGACTGCCTAAAATTTTCCCAGCCGCGTAAAACTTCTCTTCATAATCAACCGTTAACGGCATATAGTTTGCTTCCCTATCTTTTTTATCCATAACCACTGTCGCTAACACCACTGTTTCTCCATATTTACCCAAAACTGCCGCACTGGCTTGCTCGCCGATTTTGGAAACTTCAAAAATGACCTTCTGCCCGGCCACTTCGGTTTCAAATTGTTTTCTATCTAAATTCATTATTGAATTATTTTCTGATTAAAATCTTTGGGATCTCCTCGATGTTTAGAAACAAATCAGCTGAATCTTTTAGCTTGGCAGAAGCGCTTCTTGAAAAACCGGCAATTTCAACTTGTCTGCCCAAGCCCCATTTCAAATACTCAACCAATGGAACGAAATCGCCATCGCCAGTTACTAAAATGACTACATCTAAAGCCGACGCCATTCTGATAGCGTCGACTGCCAACCCAACGTCCCAATCAGCTTTTTTAAGTCCGCCAGGATAAATTTGTAAATCTTTACTTCTTAACTCAACACCGGCTTTTTCCAAAGCATCGAAGAAAAGTTTTTCGCTTTTCGATGCGTCAGGCCGATTATCGCCTCCAATTCCTTCGCTTTTAACGACGTAGCCAATAATCCTGATCGGATTTCTTCCGGCTAATAAAAATCTTAAAAGTTCTTTGTAATTAACACGGCTGGAGTAGAGATGTTTGGCAGAATGATACAAATTCTGAACATCAATGAAAATTCCAACCCTCTGATCCTTATATCGCATTTTTTTATTCTTTCAACCCTAACTTTTTAACCACTTTCTGGTACCTCTTAGGATCGGCTTTTTGAATATAACTTAAAAACTTTTTTCTTCGGCCAACCATTTTTAAAAGGCCACGTCGAGAGTGGTTGTCTTTTGAGTGCTTTTTTAGATGGCTTACTAATTCTTCAATTTGTTTAGTTAAAAGGCCTACCTGCACTTCAGCTGAACCAGTGTCCTTCTCGTGAATCTGGTGCTCTTTAATGACTTTTGATTTTTTTCTTGGTGTTAACATTTGAATCTATTATAGCCCAAATATTTCTAAAAAGCAAATTCGAGAGATTTTGCGACACTTCCCTGAATGCTCTATACTTACCCTAATGGCTGACATAAACCAACTTTTAAAAGATTACCTGGCCTATCTGGAAATTGAGAAAAACCGCTCGCCGAAGACGCAAAAAAACTATGAGCGCTATCTTAAAGCATTTTTTAGCTTCTCAAAAATAAAAACCGAAAAAGATATTACTCAAGACAAAGTCCGCGATTTTCGACTATTTTTAAGTAAACAACAAGGCGCCCAACAAAATGAACCTCTTCAAAAAAATACCCAATCATATTACATAATCGCTATCAGGAATTTTCTAAAATACTTAGCAAAAAATAATTACGATGTTCTGGCTTCAGATAATATCGAGCTCCCCAAAATCCCAGAACGACAAATTAAAATATTGGAATATAAGGATTTGGAACGATTGCTCTCTGCTCCGTCAGGAAACGACTTAAAATCTTTGCGCGATAAAGCAATTTTAGAGGTTTTATTTTCAACCGGCTTACGAGTTTCCGAATTATGCGCTTTGGATCGTTATCTCGATCTAGAAAGAGGAGAGGTTTCGGTGCGCGGAAAAGGAGGTAAAATAAGATTAGTTTTCCTTTCGGACAGAGCAAGAAAAGCGATAAAAAATTATTTAGATAAAAGAAATGACACCGAAGAGACAATGTTTATAAGCTTAACCAAAGCGAAAGAACCGAAAATCATCGGCCGTATTATTCCTAGAACTATTGAAAGATTAGTGGAGCACTATGCGATAAAAGCCGGCATTACTACCAATATTCACCCGCATACTATTCGCCATGCTTTTGCTACTGATCTTTTAATCGGCGGCGCGGACTTGCGCTCAGTCCAAGAAATCTTAGGCCATCAGAATGTTTCTACAACTCAAATTTACACTCATTTAACCAACCAAGAGTTAAGAGAAGTCCACCAAGCATTTCATGGGAGACGAAGAAAAGAATTAAAATAAGCTTATTCTATCTCAATACTCTCTCCATTTTTGAGAACCTTAACATTGTAACCCTCCATTTCTTTTACGAAGTCGTTTACATCAACCGGAAACTTTGGACTATTATAATGAATTGGAATTATTATTTTAGGATTTATTTCCTTAGAAAACTTTGCAGCTTCTTTTATATCCATCGTAACAATCCCATTAAACGGAACAAATAGAACTTCTGTCTTTGGCTTTTCTTCCATGTAGATTGTATCGCCTGGATGATAAAACTTATCATCAATTAAAAAACCAATCACATCCGGTCTTGGATCACCTGATGGTAAATCTCCGTGGGCTTGCTTTACGCCTTTTATTTTAATGCCATCCACTAATTTTTCCTCGTCAGGGTTCAAAACCTCACAATCAATATTTTCTTTAGATAAGACCTCTTCTATTGCCTTGGTAGAGAATATAACAAGATTAGGATTATTTTGTCTTATTGTTCCTACTGCCTCTATCACGAAATGGTCTTTGTGCGAATGAGTAATCAATAAAATATCAACCTTGCCCCAATCGTTTGCGGAAAAATTTTCGCTATAGCAATAGCACCCCGGGTCAATCAAAATCCTTTTATTTTTATGTTCTATTAGAACCGCTGAATGAATATATTTTGTAATTTTAGTCATAGTGCAGGCTCGTGGACGACGTTAGAACTTTTTATCTGAAAAACATCGATAAGTATGATAAAGAATAGAAACTTCCACGAAGCCTTTAAAAATATTTCTCCAGCCTTTTCTTATGATTCATTTTCGCTGTTTGTGAGAAAGAAAGCAAGATGGGAAAATTTGTGCGGGAAGATAAGTTTACACTCCTTACTATAAATATAGTCTGAAAAATAAAGATCCCATCACAATTGCTGTGGTGGGGTCTTCGATACAATGATGAAAAGATGGTTTTCAAGGGCTAATTGGCTGGAGCTCCATTGCTCCGTTTGGTAAGACGTGAGTCCTGAGAAACTTAGGCGGGGCAAGGATAGGACTTTTAAGCTTACAGGCTTTAATATGCCCTGCCATATCTACCAAAATAGCAGCAGTTGTTCCTCTCCCCGTATCAACTTGGCCGCGAAGTTCGTACACCGCATTGGCTTTTAAAGCTCCTGCCTCGAGCAGATCTCCGGCGTTGACATACCTCCAAAGCAATGGAAGCGCTAAAGCTCCGACAACCATGAGCATAGCTAAAATCTTTGCCAAATCAACATTCTGCTTTTCAGGCCGCAGATTAAAACCGAGAAGAAAGCTCATGCACAAAGCGAAAAACGTAACAACAACAGCCCAAAAAATAAACCATCCATTCATTTCTTCCTCCCTTTATAAGGTTTTATCTGGCCTCGAGGTTGAGGAAATCTCAACTCAAGGACAAATTTACCCTATAAAAGAAAGACTGTAGATTATTAAAATACTAAGCGAACAATAACAAAAATCGCTAGGTTTGTCAATGAATGATGATTTATACTAAAAAGTACTTTATTTATGCTCGTTGGGAAATAGGGTTATGAAGAGCACTATCTTCTACTCGCTGAAGGTTGCATTGTCCCGTCAATAACAATAATTTCTGGACAATCTTTTTTCTGTGAGAGTAGAGCATCTCTTATTCCGAGAAGACGTTTTATATTGCTTTCTGATCTTGTCACTTTGATAACTACATAAAAACAACTTTCTGTGCTTTCACTCTTTTTGTAAGCTTCTATTTGTTTCATATATCCACTTATAAGGCTTTTATTTGAAGAAAGCTTAATTTCTACAAGGGTTCTAGCCGTGTATCCTCCACTTGCTTTGAAATCTACTGGTCCGCTTCCAGCATTTGGTTCACGACTCAAATCAACGTTATTAGCAGCGCAATATGTGTCAGCAACACTGAAAAAAAGTCTTTGGCTAAAACGTTCTGGTCGCACTTTTCCGTTTACATAAAGGTGTTCGTTTAAACCATTAACTTCGATATTTTTCTTAAACTGCTCTATTATCGCCTCAACTACCTTCTCCACTTCAGCCAACGTTTTCGGTAATCTATTATCTATCTTGAGTCTATTTGTCTCCGCAAAATGTTTTCCAATTTCATACCAAACCAAATATCCACTTGGGTCATTTTTTATATCATAGGCTCCAGCCGTATTTTTCTTGTATGCCTCAACAAGCATTTTGATGTTATCTGGATTACTGAAAATAAGGCTTCGCAAATCTCTTTTCAATAACTTCATTCTTCTTGACCAAACCCTGCCAATTAAAGTATTCAATCTTTGCCGCAGTTCTTGGTTCACTGAAACAACGTAATTTATATCGTCCCAAGTAAATGCCACAGGCAAATCTCTTAACAGAGAAGTTGGGAGGAAAATAATCGGTTCGTTACCGCTTGGGTGTATAGGCAGAAGGTATTTTCGACTTGGCGTTTGAAAAATAGCAGCTTTCTTTATTGCCAATGTTTTTGTAACTCTTTCTGTATACTCCAAAAAACTTTCACTAAGGATTGAAATGGTCATGTCGCTTAGCCTATCGGCACCAAATTTTTCTTCAAACAATCCTATTAATTCAAAAATAGCTGGGTCTTTTATCCCCATTTTTATAATTTCGTCAGCAGTTTCTATGAGTTTACTGCCTAAACCAATACCAATAGCTCGTCCATCGCTACTTTTAACTCCGTAGCCAATTGAAACTCCACGAGTCTCATGAAAAATAAGTCTGCGTTGAGCTTCACGCCAAGCTCTGTCACCTTTCTGTTGCGATGATTGTAAAAGCGTAATTATTTCAGAAAAATATTTTTCAAGTTTTTTCCGTGATTCTTTGAACTCTAAAACTTTAATTTTGTTGAGGAGGTGGGGATCTATAAAAAGATTGCTATCAATGCCTATTATGGCATCAAAAACCCCAAGTTTCTCTAATTGTTTTGGGGATACTTCAAGATAAGCACTAATTTTTTCTTTTGTAGAAGAAACCATATTGATATTATACCAGCAAAACCGCCTTTTTGACGATTTTGGAATGATCAATATTAATCCTTAGGGAAAATCAAGACAGGAGAATGTGTCTTTAAAGACAAGTTTTACCTACTCGAAAGGTTCTTTTTGGGGAGAAAAACAATAAAAAAACCGCTTTTTAAGCGGTTTTTTGTAGTCAAGACTGGTAAATATGCTTCCACACGCTATTTTAACCTACTTGTGCACTTCTTAAGATTCAACTGGAACCGACTAATACAAGAACTAAAGAGATGGCAGAAGTTAAAAGATATTCTATCTGGTACATCTGTGGAAGAATCGGAACCTTTTTAATATTTATATATTCATTTTCGTTGTTTATGAAAAGGAAATCAAGATGGGAGAAAATGCGCGGAAAGATAAATTACTACTATGAAACATATTAAAAATATAAAAAATCTTGAAATGAAAAAGCGGCTTTGTCTTTCGACGGGTGCCGCTTAAACCCTTTGTTTTTTTATTGCTTTTCTTCCTTATCCATCGCTGCCATCAATCGTCCCCATTCATCCTTTGGCTTTAAAACTACGTTGCCTCGGACAATGTCGTCAGCGACCGCAGAATCTTCTTGTTTAAACTCAGCGATCGGTAAACGGACGAGACTTATGACCGGCAAGGACACTATTTTACGTGGAGGGGTGTAGATTGAATCAACGGTCAAAGAACGATTTAGTAAACAAGTAATAGCCGTTACTGAACCGCCCGCCTGTTCGATCAACTGGATAAGCTGATCGGTTGTTGAAAAGTTATTACACACGTCCTCCACTATTGTGACTCTGTCTCCCGGTTTTATTTCGTGGCGAGCAAATGTCATGGTGGATTGTTCGCGCATGTCGGCTGTCGCAAATGCAGTTACTTTTTTCTCAGCCTTGATTGCTCGACGATCTAGAACCAAACCAAGCATCTTGGCAAAGTCGTAACCGCCCAATGGAGCACCGCAGAAAACATCAGTTAAGCCGAGAATTGCCGCTCCTATTTTCTTTGGCTTAATCATCTGCTGAGCGAACCAATACAAAACGTGTGGATATTCTTCTGCTTTGGCAAAATTGGCATATATCATACCAACCCACTGTTTTTTGGTTTTGTCAGGCGCCTCGTACTTACCCGCATAACCAACCAGAGGACCCAAAAGTTTGCCTTCTGGGCTAATGGGGCATTCATAATATCCGCCACATCTCTTTAGTGTTAGCAAATGATCGAACCTGGCGATTGAAACTAACTCGCTTGCTCTTTTTGCTGGTCCTTTCATGTCTTTCACCTCCTTTCATAGTTTTGTTTCTTTTCGTTAACCTTTAAACTGTTGCTTCATTTCCATATCAACGAACGCGTCCTGAATTTCTTTTGCAATCGCCTTGGCTGCGTCAATAGGCGTGCCAATTTCCGCGGGTGGTTTAGTTATTGGTCGACCAATAACTAAGTAGTTTGCTCCGGCCTTAATAGCTTCTGCCGGTGTCATAACTCTCTTTTGATCTCCTACCGCGGCCCATTCTGGACGAACGCCCGGGGTGACTTTCATCAAACCCTCGATGCCTTTTTGTTTCCCGAGAAATTCTAACTCTTGTGGCGAACAGATAATACCGTCACAGCCGGCGATCTTCGCATCACGCGCCAATTGCAAAACCTTAGCTTTGCTCGGTGCGCCGAAGATTAAATAAACATTGTTTTCCTCTAACGAAGTGAGTACCGTCACGGCAAGAACTATCGATTCCCCTTTGTTGGCGACAGCGGCCATCATTGCTTCAATGCCAGCCGAGGCATGAACATTAAACGCCTCGACTCCTAACCCAGCGACTACTTTGGCTGAATTGCCGACCGTATTTGGGATATCATTGAACTTGCCGTCGAGAAAGACATCGCCACCGAGCGAATGAATGAACTCGACAATCTTCGGAGCGCCAGCGGCCATAAGCAGCTCTAAACCAGCCTTGAAACATCCGACGTGCGGAGCAAGACTTTTTACGAGTGGCTTCGCCTTTTCCAGACTGTCCACATCCAATGCAACAATAATCCTATCTTTTGCTTCCATAACCCCTCCTTTCCCTTTCATAGGGTTTTATCTGGTCCCGAGAGGAATTTCTCAGGGACAAATTTACCCTATAAAAGAAGTTTTAATTATCAAAAATCTGGTTGGACGATAACAAAAAACCAGCCTTTCGTCAAGACTGGTTCAGGGAGGGGAAAATACGTTTTTTAGGTAAGCGAATTCTGATCTGGCCTCTTCCTTCTTCCTGTATCAACCATCCACTTCTCAAAGATAATCTCGATCAGGTCGCGGAAACCATTCCTAATCTCTTCGGCTTCCTCATCAGATATAGCTTGGTCTTTTAGCAATTCTTTTACTTTTTCAGTGCTTAACATTTTAGTTATACAAATTAATGATTATTAAAATAAAGGGGTAGAACTTATAAGTCTACGCCCCTTATCTTCGAGAACTCCGCTGGCTGACGAATTTTTTGGCGGCGATATTAAAAGATATTAGAAACAATTAATTCTCCTAACGAATCATATTTGTATGTTCTTAAGCCAGAAATTTTTATCCCTTTTTTCTTTAGAATATCCGTTGCCTTGCTAGCATTCCCGGCGGGGATATACAAATAAAAAGGTATTTTTGTTGCCGCATACTCTTTCCACTGATCTGCTTCGTTATCAGTAATAGAATCTGATGTTTCGATTTCTCCTATAGCAATCGCGGTTCTAAGTCCATAGCCCTTTTCTAAAACAAGAATATCTGGATGGATCGGATTTGTTTTCGATCCAACATAAGCATTTTTCTCACCGCCGGGGTTTGTATAAACATCATATTTCACGCCGTCAAACCGCTTCCGTGCAATATCTTTAACGGCTTTATCGTGAATGCCCTGATTTGTTGTTGGTCGAACGAAGTAAGACATAAAATTTATTGTTGGTTAGAACTTTCGAGTTCGGGGTGTTTCTCGAAATATTTGTTCCTTAGGTGTAAAGCGATAATATTGATGATCACGGGTATGTCCACGTCTTGACTTTTATACTTTGGATTTTGGTAAACAAAGTCTTTGATTTTGCTAAATGCTTCGGTATCCACAAGGTCGAAAATCACAGATACTGCTAATTGTTGAATATCCAATATACTTTTTGGATTTCGTTCTTCAATCTTCGAAACTAGAAAATCAAGAGTGTTATCTACAAACGCCGTACCACCACTTTTCTCCAAAAGTTCATTCGCTAAAGCATTCAACTCAACCGGACTATTAGTGCTGAAAAAAGCTGGATCGAGAGAATCTTTCGTAATGATGTATCGACTTATTCTATCAAGGGTTGAGTTTATTTTTATAAGAGTAGGTTCAAGCTTATCGTCGATTTTTTTACTAATACCAGATATATCATCCGATTTTTTCTCTAAATCTCGGAATCTTATAAAATAAAACCTTGCTACTTGCCAAACAACCCAACCTACCGCTAGGTAGTAAAGGCCATTTGGTATATTTTTAATAATTTCGTCAATATAAGACATAGGGAAAAAGTTATCGCCTAACGGCAAAACGTAATCATTCACAGAATAACAATTTAGTGCGGAAATATCAATGTATCATTTATGATATCATCACCAGCCAAACTCACCGACAATAATTTTTGATTTTCAAAATCAAAGAAATTTCTTTAATTTTTCCTTTTTTGCTTATCTTCCTTCAAAAATAAACTCGATTCCTTGATTATTTTATAAATAAACAAGAATAAAAGTACCTCTAGGATTATTCCCAACCAAATTTCGCTAGGAGATAGAGATATTATGCCTACCAGAAATTGGAATAAGGAAGTCGTAAACTGAACTAGAGCAATAATAATTACGAGTATGGTTAACCTTTTATTCTCTTTGTTCGCCTTTTTTAGATTTTTATTTAAATCTCTAAGCTCATCTCGCAATTCATGAATTGCCTTGTTGTCTGTAATCCCTGAAATCATATATTTTTATCTTAACATTCTTTCAGTCTTTAAACTAAACATTTTTTAGACTTTTCAAAGAACACGCTTCCCTGCGTTTGGCGGTGTGCCTAGGATTCGAACTTTTTGGGAATGGTTCCAGTCCTCTCTGGGGTGCTTACCTTTTTGCTATAATTTGATAAAAGATTAGAACCTAAAATTTTGTTGTATTTACTAGCTGAATTGTGAATTAGAGTTAAAAAGTCATCGTTGGTGCAGGCTCGTGGACGATGTTAGAACTTTTTACCTGAAGAACATCGATAAATATAATAAAGAGTAAAAACTTCCACGAACCGTAAAAATATTTTTCCAACCTTTTCTTATGATCCATTTTCGCTGTTTGTGAAATAAAAATTAAGATAGGAGAAAATGTGCGGGAAGACATATTTACACTACTTACCCTTGAAAACTCCGCTGACTGCGATGTTAGATCTGTTCGGGTCTAATTATTTCTTAATATTACCGTCTTTTATGGTTCCCAAACTTCTCCACTTCGCAAAATTTTACCTACTCCTATCTTTCCGTCGAAAATAATAATTTCAACTCCGGCTTCGCGAAGCATTATAAAAGCAAGCTCTATGTCCTCTTGCCATGTATCAGATCTATCAAGAGCTTGTTTATGAGTTACCAATCTTCTGATGCCTGTTTGAATTATGGCCTGGGCGCAATCACTGCATGCCGCCCACGGACATACCATAGTAAGCCCTTTTGTCTTTATTCCAAGAAGTGCGGCTTGGTAAAGTACGTTTCGTTCTGCGTGTACACTGAATTTATAACGTAAGAGTTTCTTTCGCCGTTCTTGTGTTTCTATTACTCCATCAGGGAAACTATTGATTGCAGAAAGAACAATGTTCCCATTATCGTCAATCAGGATAGCTCCGTTCTGGGTAGACGGATTAGTGCTTTCTTGTGCTTTGGTGTATGCAATTTTAAATAAATATTGCCAGTTTTGAGACATTATAAAAATATAATATAAGCCGCAGATTGATACCTGATTAATCTTTACTTTAATACGGCGCTGTTGGCGGAGTAAAGTTTGAAGTCCAACGAGCTATACCTTTAGAAATACGAACTTCATCTATTTGCCCAGTAAATCCTTGGGCTCCCATATAATCACAAATACCCAAATTCATGTCACTGTTTTGGAGAGAAAGAGAATAAGCCTGGTGTAAGTAAGACGTACCGTTAACATAAATATCTACATAGTTGTTGTATCTTACTAATGCTATATGGTACCAAGTATTACTAGACATAGTTATCCCACTAGTATTGTATTGATTAAAATCATTCCAAGCTCCAGGATGATCTCTAAGTAAAATAAGCACTCCGTTGCTACTATTCCAAAGAATAGCCCAACTCATACTTACACCACCGCTGTTAATGTGCCATTGATTAACTAAATACACATTAGTTCCGCCTGTATTTCTTGCCCAAAAATCAACTGTAAAATCATTGGTACCAAAATACCAATCATCACTATCAGCAGAAGTAAGATAATTACCACTTCCATTACATTGAACCGATCCTGTCCCAAATTTTTGTTGGGCAGTAGTTACTTGGGCGGTTCCATTAGCTGTAACCGTATGGGCCGCGGTAGAACTATCAGGGAAACTAGTTGACCCATTCGTCCCATCCATATGTAGGAGTAATTTGGTGTATGAGTCAGGAACCTGAATCATGGATAAACTGCCAGCGCCTGAGACAGTGGCAGAAGTGCTTAAGGTACTGGTGTCAGTGACAGTCATCCCTGTAGGAGACCAGTAGGAAAAGGATCGGCCTGAACCAGGGGTGCCAGAAATATTGTAAGAACCTGAAGATTTGGAAGCAGTATCGCCATTGGCGTAGGAAGAACCGTCAAAGGTAACCGAACCTGAATAAGTAGGACTGGTATTAAAGGTTAAGGTGTAGGAACTTCCGCCTCCCCCTCCTCCGGTATTAGTCCTTGAAGCTACCGCATTAGGGGTAATCTTAAGATGGTTGCCCACTTCAAATAGGACAGTGGAAGTGCCATTGTCGCTGGCTGCGTATTTGGTTTGGTAACCAGTGGTTTCAAATAAGGCAGTAAGTTCCCAACTACCAGAGACATATGAATAGTAGAGATTGGTGGAAGTACTGTTGGTGGGATCAACTGGTAGTAAGGTTAAAGGATTGGGAACTGTGGTAAGAGAGGTGAAGTTAACAGGTACCCAGCCAGTACCGTCAGCTTTTCGGTAGTTAGTAGTATTAGAGCATTGATAAGTCCAGCCTCCTGGTAAAGCTGGTAAGGATAGGGTAGGACAGGTTGAGGTGGCTGCTGTGTCATCAGGGATGGAAACATATACCACATTGGCTGTTCCCATGGAGATATTGTCAAAATCAGCTAACCTTAGGGCTTTATCCAAGGTCTGGAGGTCTACCATACGCCTAGAGTCCCTGCTTTTTTTGAGGAATTCCACTGGATTGAGAACTGTTAAGACGACGACGGCTAGAACTGCTACGATACCTATCACGATTAGAAGTTCTATGAGGGTGAAACCTTTGCGTGATTTAGAAAAATTCATTTAATCTAATTCTAAGATATCTGGCAGGAAAAACAAGGGGGGTGTTAATAACTATTGGGATTAAGGGGCATTGGGAGAAATACTGTTTGGTTTTTAGTGGTGATTAATTCAAAAATTTTCTTGCGGATGGTTGTTTAGCAGAAAAAATTTATGCTGCTTTGTGAATACAGTATTTTGCTTCACGAGCTTTGAATGCTCTTTCGCCACCGTCTAGAATCCAAATATATTTGGATCGAATAACTTTATTCTCGATAGTTGCAGGCAGTAATACTGAACCATGGTTTTCTTTATCAAGAATTAATATCAGTTCTGAATCGCCACCAATTACAATATTTGCATCTCTTGTAACAAGTACAATTTGGCGTTTATGTTTTTGAGTACGGATTAAAGGAACAAGAACTTTCGAAATATATTTCCCGTCCAGATTATCCTCTGGTTGGTCAATTACTATAGGATTTGTTCCGGCAACAAGAACAATAGCAATTACGATTCCACATCTCTCGCCAAACGACGTGTTTTGTAAAAATTTCTCGCCAAGTTTTGTTTGCACTTGGACGTTTTCGATGTCAAAGTGGTATCGTTGCATCCGCAAGTAAAGTTTTTCAACAAAAGTTGGGTCGCCTATTAGATCCCTAATAATTTGAGTGTGGGCATCGGCCACCTCTGAACTATTTACGGCCGCCACTATCTTTAATTGATCAGAGACTATAGCTGAAAAGGGTACATCATTATTCCCAAATAAAACATTTTGAATGTTATCGGCTCTTAAATTAATTCTTGAAGTGTTATGGCTTTTAATAAAATCAGCAACTCCGTCTTTTAGTAATTGATCATTAGTCTTAAATTGAAAAGAAATGTTTGTCTCTTCGCCGTCAAATTTAAGATTACTTAAATTTGATTGAAGCTTATTCGCTACTGATTCGAACACTCCTTTGTAAGAAGCGTACGCCTCTCTATATGTTTGAAGTGTCCCTTCTTTACTGTCATAGATTTCTTGGTGTGGTATTCTTTCCTGCCTCAGAATCTTTATTTGTTCATCCAACTCAGCAATTTGCTGCGTAGCGGTGGCTATTTCTCCAATATTTTCCGGAGAAAGGCCCTTTTCTTTCAAGAAGTTTTTTAGTTGCGTTTTTTTATCGCCTAATTTAGTTGCGTAATCTGCGGTAACATATTTTTTGTTTGTTTCTTCAAAAAATGTTTGAATCTCGGCTTTCTTTTTATCAAGTTCGGCGGATAGGGAAACCAAAATAGACTGGCCTTCATATTTAGTCCAATCGAGCCTGGCGATGCTTTTTATAAGCGTCAATATCTCAAGCGACAATCGTCTGTATTCTTTTTCGTAGGTATCAAAAGCACTGATGGCATTAGCTATTTCTTCAATTTCTTTCTGGAGTTTTTTATAATCTTTTGAGCTGATAACATCGGTCTGTTTTTTTAATGTATCTTTTTGCTTAACGACCAAAACTATTTGTTGATCAATCCTTGTGATTTCATCATAGGCGGAAATCAATTCCTCCATTCCTATGGCAGTATCTTGCCACTCACTTTCAATTTCTTGAAGATTTTTTTGTCCATCATCAATGGCAGATAAACCGTAAAGGCGAGTCTTGATTAGGATAGACATTTCACTAACATCTTTTGCGAATTTTTCAACCTCATTTTGTAAGAAAAATTCTGTGCTCGATGGTATGTTAGATTTAGTTTGGGAACGAATTTTTCCTAGCTCATCTTTCGACCCAAGTTGTAAATTGAACAAAGGGGAACTGACTTTAGAAAGTCGGTCAGCGTCTCTTTTTGGAACAAGGTTATAAAGGATATGAACCAAGGTACTTTTACCCGATCCTCTCCCACCAATAATACATGTCAAATTTGATGAAAAGTTTACCTCCTGTTTGCCTTGAATACAAAAGGATATCGCCTCTTCGGATTCTTTGTCTTTGATTTTCAGATCATCCGGGAAATCTAATTCCAGTTTTTCGATCTTTGCATAAGCTTCTTCTTCAACTGGATTATCTTGCTGAACCCTTACCCTCAGCTCTGGTTCGTAAGTAATTTGCTTAAATCCCTCAAAGGAAATCTCCGCCTTGATCCACGTATAATCCAATGTATTGCCATTAGATGGATGAAGTAATTTATCAAGAGAGTGACTATCAGAACCCCAAATGCACGGCTTGAGATTATCAAACCTATTTTGAATCTCCGTTGCGGGAGCATCTTCCCGTCTGCCAAGGTAGAAATTCCTATCGTTCTGATCATTCGAAAAAATGGCATCTGTTTGGTAGGTCAAATGTTCTCTGATAAGTCCAGCGCGAGAGAAACTTTTATTGTCTTCAAACCATTTAAGCGATCTGATACCACCGTGTCCCTTACCAACGACTGCGATTAAATAAGCTTTTGGTGGGAGATTTTGTTTTTCAAATATTTTATCAATACCTTTAAGTGCGTCATCGATATTGGTATAGTTTAAGGTTATTGCTCCAAGTGCTTTTCTAATATATTCATCTTTTGTGGCTTCGCTGCATGCGCCAAAACTCTGGCCAAAATCTGCCGGTGTATTATCGGCAATGCTCTTTCCAATTGCCAAAAGGTTCTGTTGTTTCAGCAATACTTCCGATCCCCTATAAACGATGTTTAATGCTTCAAGGAAATTTTGGGTAATGAATTCGCTCGAACAACATTCTGGATCAAAGAATATATGTAAGTTTATAGATTCTTCTTCGCTGTTGAAGATGTTGAGTCGTAATTCTATGCCAGGGATCAAATAACATTGAACGCTTTTGCTATTTGCGGAGAGCGTACATGTGTCTTTACTGTAATATTCAAGCAGCTTTTTGTATCCCTCAATTGTAAAATAATCAGCGGTAGCAATCGCGGCTATCTGGTGTTTTTTTATAGCATCAATAAGTTGGTTGACATATCCATCCCAATCGCTACCCAAGGTATGAGCTAAAGCAGACGAAGGTGTGTGGACATGTAAATCCCATTTTCGCCATTCCGAACCTTTTGGATATGGAGTACTCATAAATTTATTGTTTAAAGTATGTTACCTTATCAAATTTTCGAAATAGGAAATTCAAAAAAGAAAGTAAATCCAACGCCTCTTCTCGATTGATTGGCCAATCAAGAGCAGGTTCATGAGCTTGAGGATTTCTAATAGCCCTCATCAAACCAACCGAAAGATGCATAACACCTTCTTGCTCATTAACTTCTGTTCTGGTTCGTTGAGTATTTAGTTTAAGTGACCCCGAAAGAGAAAGAGCTTCCTCCATTAGCCTTGATCCATAGCCAGACATCTGGGACTTGTTTTGCACTTCTTTATCATATACTTTACAACACTCAAAAATGGCGTGAAAATAATTACCTTCGACGAATAATTTGCGGGCGTGGCAAATAATTGTGGAGTGAAACTGACGGCTATCAAATATTTTTGCATTCTCCGGTATAGGCTTTGAAAGCGATGTAACTTTTTCATCAAGTTTTCTCACTCGACCATCTTCGCCAACCAGCAATCCATAAAACCCGAGAATCTGATTGACTTGGTCACAGATTTCCGTATGTTGATCTGGTGTTGAAAAATACTCCTGAGGATCGCACAACTGTTGAATTACTTTTACCACGTTAATAGGGCCATAAGCCCGATTCTGTAGATTTTCAAGGGAAGCGTACACAAATCGCCATTTTGTACCACCGTCATGAACAACGTCAGGAAAACCTGCTTTACGAAAAAATTCCGATATTCCTGTTCCTGAATAACGATCACCGACGATTTTCGCAAGAGATTCAAGAGCCGGTAGTTTAAAAGGTTCCATACATATTAAATTACAACTTATCCGCATCTATATCAGACGGTGGTTCAATACCCAAAAATTCTCTGTAAATTCGGTCCTTATATTCCTTGCCTATTTCATTTATTGCATCAATAAAAGCTTTATATGTCCCAAGCCCTCCGATTTTTTCCCAGAATTCATTTCCAATTAACACCGCTTTGTCATTTTTCATATCAAACCATCTTGCAGGAAAACTCCAGGAATAGTTTTCTCTTTTTCCGAAAGGGTTGTATGGTAAGGCATAATAAGCCTCATCAATTTGTCTTGGTTCCATGCTGTATAGCTTGAGAATTTTTTCTTTACTTACTTTCGTTTGATCACTATTTGGTAGCGGAGCTTTTAACTCAAAGGCATATTTTTTGTCATTTTTTCTATCTTCGGCGTACACATCGCAAATAACGGTAGTTGGCATAACTTTCTCGCTTTTACCTTCCATGATATATTTGAGTTCGCTATCCCAATTCGGTCTAATCTTTTTCTTTCCCTTTTCTGAATGTTCCAAATTATTTAAAATTTCTTGTATTCTTCTTAACCGTTCAGAATTTACCGTTCCTGTAATACTATGCTCCTTTACTCCATATCCAAGACCTTTGTTTGCAGCCACAATAGCGAGTTTCTCCCAGACACCACCGAAAGGAGTGACAAAGCGTCTTTCGAAATGCGCCCCTTTAAATATTTCATCTGGAACTAAAGCGGCATACAGCGGTTTTTTAGCTTTATGTTCTTCTTTTATGAACGGATCCTCCACTAAAACTTTTTGCATAACCCTATTCATCATCAGCTTAACGACAGATTGGATGGCTTCCTTCATTTCTTGTTCTTTTGTCATATTTTTTTCCAAATTAGGATGCTCTCGTAAAATGCGCCCTTTCTTCTGCCGGTTCGACGATTGACATGTCTTTCGACTCGGCCGATTGCCTTAAACCCTGTAGCTTCAGGCTTGTACAAACCAAATTTATCGTTTACGACAATGATTGCCAATCCGTCTTTAGCCATATAATCACGCGTATGCAATAAGACATCGTTTATACCTTTAATATAATCTTGTTTTGCTTTATCTGAATGGCCGTTTTTCGCCGCTCCAATTTCACGCGTCTCGTTGTTTTTCAATCCAAGAAGTTCGTAAGCATATTTATGCTGTTCATGGTAATCAATTAAACCAAGATAAGGCGGAGAGGTGAAAACCATGTCGATTCCTTTGGGAAGATTGAGGGATCGAGAATCATCGTTACTAAGAACGACTTTCGCCTTTGTTCTTATTCGCGAAAATTCCTTTATTCGTCGAAGAGTATCTATTGTATAACGATTTAGGAATTTGTATGCCTCTTCGGTCGGCTTGCATATTCGCCCGTGTTTATAGCATTGATACGGGGTGATTTGCGGTTTTTTGGGAAAATCTAAGTCAAAGTGAGTAACCAAACGGGCGGACCGAGCGGACCGTGACAAGATTATTCTTAACAAATCTTGATAGGTATAATCTTTGATGAGTTTCAAATAACAAAGTAATTCTTTTTGGGTGTTAGGCGCAAACCAAGTTTTTATGTATTCGTTTTTTGTTTGAAATAATTTATCAACTCCTTTATTTTTTGAAAATTTGTTTTTGTATTCGCAGAACCTTCTTAAGATTTCGTATAATTCCTTTTCCAGTAAAGGAAAATTGTATTCGTCGGTTTTTACTTTTGAAAGCAATATGTTAAAAGCGGAAATATCGGTGCCAATTGAATCGATGCCGAGGGCGTTCGCTTCTACCAATGTTGTACCAGAACCGCAAAACGGGTCGTAAACCAAGCGGGGTTGATATTTTCGCAAAAAGATTTCCACGAGCTGTGGAATAAACTTCCCCATGTACGGGTGTAATCTGTGAACATGTTTTGTTCTTGCTCGTTCCGGTAAATCTCTTTCTCTCCAGTTTAAGTTCAAATCTTGGAGCTTTGTATATTGGCTGACACCGGCAAAATTTACCAACGGCGTTTGCCTATATTTCCGAGAAATTTCTTGGGCTACGACATTATCATACATAGTTTTCTATTTTACCAAATTTCCAATCGAAATACCCTATTTTTTGTGTTTCGCACCGAATTTCCTAAAAAATTATCTTGAGGTACTCGTACTTTGGATTATAGCATTTTTCAGATACTTTTGAAACTTCAAATCAGGTAGCTTTCCAAAAGAAAAAGAGCCAATGCAGTATTTGCCATTGGCTCGTAGTAATCCTTACTCTGAATTGTTCTCCTCTCTTCTCTTATCCAGATATTCCTCAATCGCTTCTTTAACCAGGGTTGTTATGGGTTTTTTGACACCTTCCTGAGCTAAGGATTCCCGCAGGAGGTACAGCTTTCCCACCTGTTCCGGCTCAATCTTCGGACTGTACATCGGCTTTTTCTCCTTTCAAAGCAAACACACCTGTTTGCACTCCAACTTTTTGTATCTGTCTTCCACCGGCAATTGACGAAGTTCTTCCTTTGCCTTGTCCATCTGGCCCCTACACAGAAAGCAAAAATTACAGAAACCGCAGTAGAGAGACGGCTTCCGGTAAAAAAATCCTGCTTCTATATCAGCCACCGTCTTAATTACCTTTACCTGATAATCAAGATAGTCCGATTCGTTCCTGACGGCGAAAAAAAAGTTTACTTCCGGTTCTTTCTTCTTTAGAAGGACTCCGTAAGCCACTTTGGTAATACCGGAAAGCATGCTGTAGGCGGTTAACTGGTCATCAAGGTCAGGCCGGCTGTCCAGAAAATAACCTCCGGTTGTTTTCCAGTCCAGAAGAACGTCTCCTTCCCCATCGTCATAAATGAGGTCCGCCTTTCCTTTGAAGATGGTTCCGTCCGGCAGTTCAGCTTGATAGGCCTTTTCCACCGCGATAACTCTGTGAAATGGTTCGGTCTTTGCCACCTTCTCAATTAACAGAAGGCCTGTTTTCTTAAAAGACTCGTGGTTGTCTGAACGGGAATATACTAACTCTCCGACCTTCTCCCATTTTTCCAGGAAAGCATCTTTGGCTGTTCGGCCGTTTAAGAATTCTTCGGCAATGCTTTCGTGAAAGATGCTGCCGAAGACCAGATTTGCAGAGGGCCGGATTGGCTTCCAGCCCTCCACGTATTCGTAGTAATACTTTCTGGGGCAGTCATAGGCCTGAATCATGGATGTCGTGACATAACCCAGGGGGTTATTCTTCACCGTGCCTCCCCGGACCATTGGAAAGAAGGTTTTTGATAACTACCTTGGCTTCTTCCTTGGTCTTGACACCCAGGAGCCTTATTCTTTCCTTTCCGAAGATTCCCTGTTCTTTGACCAGTTTCTCAATCAGTTTCTTTTGGTTAGGCGTAATGGGGTCTTTTTCCGAAGGATTCTTTTTTTCTTCGGAAACATGCACCCCATTGGAAACAATCTGCTCCTTGACTGAGGTCTCAAGGATTTGGTACATATCCTTGAACTTGCTTCTGATTTCTTCGGAAGAAGCATTGTTCCCGACTTCCACTTCCATCCCTGCCCCAAATGACTGGGATGAGAACTCAGTCCCCGGAATCGGGACTTTCCGGCTCACATTTCCCGTCAACTTAATCACTTGCCTCCTTTCGCCGCTTGAACGGCGCGTTAATCACCCGGCAATACATCTTGGGAACCAAGTAGTAGCCGGTGGTGTAAAATTCGCTTTCAAGTTCAGGTTCTCTGACGCGGAGAGTTCTTCCTTTCTTAAAAGTTCTTCCCAAATCTTCCCAATCCGTCAGCATTTCTACCTTTAATCGCATAATCACCCCCTTATCGGATTTTTAAGTTTCTGATTCCATTAAGCCGATAAAAAAGGATTACAACAAGACGGGAAAATATGTCTAAAAAGACAAGTTCGCCCGTCTTTTTTGTGGATAAGAATGACGGTAAGGTTGAAGAATGGAGAAAAAAGACGAAGAAAAGATAACCATCTTGGCCGAAACCAACTTTCGGAACGAAAAAAGGAAGTTCGGAATCAAAAGGCGGGATAGAAGGTATCACATGTATATCGTAGGCAAAACAGGGGTTGGGAAATCAACCCTTATTTCCAATATGGTTATCTCCGATCTGGTGAGCAGCGAAGGCCTGGCGCTTTTGGACCCGCATGGAGATTTGGTCGGCAGAATTCTTGAAAACCTACCGCCTGACAGGGCTAAAGACCTTATCTACCTCAACCCCCAGAATGGCGAAGAAGCCCTTTATTTTAATCCCCTTGAAGTAAATAACCCTTCGGAGGGGTTCCTGGTGGTTTCTGCCCTAATAAGCGTTTTTAAGAAGATTGGTTTG